>MGWK01000058.1 GCA_001800975.1 Flavobacteria bacterium RIFCSPLOWO2_12_FULL_35_11
ATATTATACGAAAAGTCGAAAAATAATTGCTTAAATATTTTAATATACGGAAAAGTAGCCCGAAATTCGTCGTATAATTAACGAACCAAAAACCAAGAAACCATGGAAAAGCCAACAAATACTAAAGTTACACCGAAAAACTTTATCGGCAAGATAATAAGAGATTGTTCCGATAACTATTCCTTATCACGCATCAACAAAAGAGAAGTTGGAGAACAAGTATATGTCCATTTAATGGATGATGGTGATGTGTTAATATTTGCTCCTTCAGAGAAGAAGAGAGGAGTGTTAGATGCAATATTGTCCTTAGAAGAAGCAAAGAAGTATGTTACCTGTATATCAACAACAGATTTTGACGTAAAATCTGCTTGGGATAAAACAATGTCAGATAGATATTGGTAATTGATATTTAAACTAATATTTAATCATAATACTAACCATTAAAACCATAAAGACCATGAAAAACTTCAAATTCAACAACTCAACCTCTCTACACACTGCAATAAACATTATGGCTGGTGAACAAATTGATGAGGATATATACGGTAATCCAGTATTTACAAATGATCCTAAAAAGGCTGCTATAGTTGCTAATACCAGACTGAAGGTTTTGGGTGGGACTACGACCATATCACTATTGATGTAATAAGAGGAAGACAGCTAACCAAGAAGGAATGGAAGAAAGAATACAGCGAATATCGCAGATATTTAGCCACCAATGATCCTGATAAAGACAGAAAGATAATGAAATTTGAATTAACTAATTCAAATGATAAATGTCTTGATTATGTTGACGCAATGAGAGATACTTATCAAGAAGAAGGAATGAGAATCAACGCTGCAACAACTGCAGCACACAAAGACCTTCTTTCTATTGTTGGACAAAAGCGTTATACAGATTTCAACAACTGGCTTGATAAAGAGTGTGCATTATAAACCAATAAAAACATAAAGCAATGGCAAAATCTAAAGTAACCACAATCGATATTGATGACGAAATATTCAAAGCAATAAGAAAGTTATCAAATAACCAGCGAACACACTTAATCTACCAGCAATTAATGTTAAGATATGATGAAGATTCATTCAAAGCATTAGCTGGTTTGAAAGAAGAAATCAAAAATCCATATTATTCTAACCTATAAAACAAACAGATGTACAAAACCAAGAAAAAATCAGCAAGAATACCAATCACTCCAACCTTCGCAGAATCATGGAACAATGCTTGCAAAGGAATACAACCTACAAATAATCAACAATCAGAATCTAACCCAAAAACCAAAGAACCAATGAAAACAGCAACCAAAACAGTTAAACCAACAGCAAAGCCTGCGGTTAACGAAGCAAAAACAGTTAAGAAATCAGCGAAAGTTGAATCTAAAGCCAAAACAACAGAAAAACTTAAATCACTAAAGGAATTAGTGGGAAAAACAGTTATTTCGGCTAAAGAGAGTGAAATATTGAATTATCTATACAGCGTATATGTTAAAAGAGGTAAGTTCCTTGCTGTAACTTTGAAAGAGGTTATAGAATCAACTAAAATCCATCCTAAAGTAATCGGAATATTCGTATCCAGCTTAGTTAAGAAGAATCTAATAAGCAAAATTATTGACGAAGATGATGATGTTCAATTGACTCTTGAAGTTAAGCCAGTAGAAAAAGTCGTTATCACAGCGAAAGACCGAGAGAGCGCAAAGATTGTTAAAAGAATACTCGAAGATGTCAACAATTCACCAACTGTCGCAAAATCAAGGATCATTCCAACATCCAATTCTATGAACCCATCAACCAAAGTTGATGTAACAGTTCTAAAAACAAAAAGCAGCAACAAAAACAAACCTGATTCCATCGAGCCAACAAGCATAGAAGCATTCAAAACAGAATGGAGGGAATTAACTAGAAGAGATTTTGACGACAATTCTAAATGCTTCATTCCATTTGATAGAGCGCAGGAATTCATCAAAATATCAACAATGCTTAATAAGAAATATGGCGGAACTGTAAACGAACCTACTGCAGTTCTTAAAGGACACATGATTTTGAGACAAGAGTACTTCGGATTGCCTGAAGCAGACTATTTCAAACCAGATCCAAAACCGACAGTTGTAATACATAAAGATATTAAAGGAGTAACTACCAATGTAACAACAAAGAAGATTGGATCTGTTTCAAATCAGCTCATAAATAAGATCGTAAAATCGGAAAAATCTAATGTACAACCGTTACTGAAAAATGGCGAAAAAACGAAGATCGTGAATAAAGTTGTAAATAAGGTTAAAAATGACAGTGGCTTATCAGATGCTGATAAAAAGTTCATAGAAAAGAATTTTACCAAGAAAGGTACTATTATGACTTCTAATGTTAAAGAAGCAGGAAAGAACCTATATCTTAAATGTATGCTCAAGAGATTGGTTACATTGAATATAGCTAAAGAAAGTCCTAAGGGGTGGATAATAGCTGACCTAAAGAAGATTGCTTAGTCTGTTAGCTGATGAGTCCGAGTAGGACGAAACTGGATTCGTTTGTATGAATCCAGTCCTAACTAAAACCAAAACAAAAATGAGCCACTACATGGATTACTTTACTGTCGAAGAAGGCAAACAAGTGCAAACAGACGACCTAAAATTCTGGAAGAAGAATTTGAAACCAACCAGATATGCTAAGCTGGTTAAGGAAATAGAAAAAGTGCAAAAGAGAATATCCATTAGAAATGGTGGAGACATCGTAAGAGGAACAGATATCAACAATATAATTGCTAATAAACTAAGATAATGGATAACATTATAGCAGGTATCAATCCGTTCTTAGGACGTAGGATCCCAACAACACAGGAAGACAATCATAATCACATATTAGAAGCATGGGAATTGTTCCCGATACATGAAGGAAGAAGAGAAATGATTGGAAGATTAGTAAAATATACTGACAATTCATATGGAATATTCCCCAGAGTAGAGGGTTATGGAATTATGAAATTTCGTTTATGTAAAGATGATGTAAAAATTGTAAATTAACAACATAAAAACCATAAAGACCATGAAAACTAAAGCAATACAAAAGCTATCTGTTTCAGAAGAAATAGAGCAAATTGAGAAAGTAATAGAACAAAAGCATAATCTGATTGATATGATAAAATCAGACATACAATTCCTACAAACTAGAATAAAAACCATTAAAGGTAAACAATTCAACATTGGAGATAGAGTAGAATTCACTTTTGCTGTCGTAAAATACACTGGAACAATAGAATCAGTCAATCCAGACGGTAATTATAGAGTGAAGCCTGATGGAATTGGAAAATTATCTCTAACAAGACCAGTAATGACATATTTAGAATTAACCTTAATCAAATAAAGCTATGACAAATCAATCAACTACAATCGGATTAATGCCTCTTCAAAAAACAGAGGTTAGATTGTTTAACTTATTGAAACTTCAAAGAGATGCAATAGTTAGACAAACAAGACATTATCGAGTATTAGAAACTACTCCAGCTGATGAAATAACAGATTTTGAATACGAAACTATTATAGCATTGATAGAAAAGGAAGGAGAGAACATAATAGATTGTAAACAGATGTTAAAACTACATATGAATTAATCTAAAGTTTATATGTATTATGCAACACGATAGAAAACAAACAGATAAAGAACACAGATACGCCAGAATCGGTTGTTTTACTATTGTAGCTATAACAATAATTCTATGGACAATAATATTTAAACTAATATTGTAAAAACATGAAAAAGATATTCACAAAACAAGAAATGATAGATAACAAAGGTTGTTATTCATTAGAAGAATTAAATTTCTGTTCTTTCATGAAAAGGTATGATGAAGAACTGTTACTTACCCTTGAAGATATAGTAGATAGCGAAATTCCTTTAAAGGACAAGTACTGGTTTGTTATTAATAAGTGTGATTTAACTATCAGACAAAAACAGGATATTGCAATCAGTGTAGCAGAAATAGTCCTTGTTATTTATGAAGAAAAATATCCTGATAACAAAGCGCCAAGAGAAGCAATCCAAGCAGCTAAAGATTATCTTGCAGGTACTATTGATATAAAAACACTGAGGATAAAAAGAAATGCTGCTGATGCTGCTGTTGTTGCTGCTGCTTATGCTGCTGCTGCTTATGCTGCTGCTTATGCTGCTGCTGCTGCTTATGCTGCTGATGCTGCTGTTGTTGCTGCTGCTTATGCTGCTGCTTATGCTGCTGATGCTGCTGTTGTTGCTGATAAGAACCCAGATAAAGCATTTTCTGAAATATTATTACAATATCTAAAAGATTTTATCAATTCTAATCAATAATATCTATATGAAACCAAAAGTATCAGTCATAATGAACACATATGACGAAGACCCAATATCTTTAGCTTATGCTATAAAGAGTTATGTAACTCAGGAAGGTGTAAACATGCAACTAATAATATCCGCTCCTCAAGATGATAAAAATTTAAGTCTATTGATGGAATGTGTTGTTAATTACAATACTCCAACAGCAACAGTTGAATTGAATTTAATAGAAAGACATGAAAAATGTCCAACAAATTCGTATAGACAGTTAAACAGCGCAATAAAAATGATTAAGGGGAAGTGGTTTGCATTCGCATCAAGTAATGATATTGCTGAACAAAACAAGTTCTCGGTTGAAATTAGTCAGTTAGTTTCAACAAAAAAGAAAGTATGTTATTCTGCCTTTTTCAGATGTAATCCAAACAATACAAAAGATTTAATGAGATTCCACGATTATGATTATAATAAGCATTTGATTGGTAATTTTGTTAGTGATTGTGCAACAATGAGTGTAGATATCTTGAAGGATAACACACCGTTCAAACTAAGGTTCAAGAATTTTGCATTCTGGGATTTTTGGCTAAGAGTTTATGAAAAGGAAGGTAATGTATTCATATACAATCCAGTGCCAACATGGAACTACAATATTAAAGATGATTCTATGCATATAGAACGTCTAAAAGATACAGATAAAGTTTTAGAAAATACAAAAGATAAAATCAGGATGTTATGGAGTCACGTATAAAAGTTCTAAATGTATGTATAAATGACTGGGCTAACTTCAGTTACAACAATGCGATGTCTTTACGTTCTATAGGAATAGAATCAAGAGCAATCAAAATGGTAAAACACCGTTTTGGCTATGAAGAACAAGCGGAAGTTGTTGGAGATTTAGAAATGCTGAGAATGATTAAAAATTCTGACGTAGTACAGTTTGTACACGGAGACATAAAATTATTTGAAAAACTATTGCCGTTTTTAGAAGGAAAGAAAATATCTGTAATCTACACAGGTACATCATATCGAAACAAACCAGAAGAACATAATCAAATTTTTAATTTGATTGTTGATGTAAGTTTTACAGACCAATGTGAGTTTATGAATCTTGGAGCAAAAAATCTTAACTATATTGCAACTGCAATAGATATAGATAAATTCAATAACAATATCACAAGACCAGAGCCTATATTGAGGGTTAGACATTATCCTTCTGATTCTAGTATAAAGGGGACAGAAGAAATAGTTGACATGATGGAAGAAATTTGCGGAAGAAATGATGCAAACTGGTTTGATTTCTATTGGTGTAAAGGATTAGTTTCTCATCAAGAGCAAATACAAAGAATGTCCGATTGTGATATTTATATCGAATTATTCAAACCAGAACTCAATGGAAAACCATATGGAGTACACGGAGTAACTGCTTTTGAAGCGGCAGCATTAGGCTGTGTCGTAATTACTCAAAATATATATCCAGAAGTATATAAAAAGGCTTATGGAGATCATCCGTTACATTTAGCTAATACAGAAGAATCATTTCGTGATATTGTTTATAACTTAGTTAATTGGACAAGCATAGATGATGTTTATGAAATGAAAAAGAAATCAAGACAATGGATTATAGACAAACATTCGTTTGAAGCAACAGGCAAATACTTATTAGACATATGGAAGCGTTATCTATAGATACAAAAGCAAAGAAGTTCTATGATATTGTTAAGCCAATACTTATAGATGGAGTTTGGATTACATCAGAACAACTCTATTATAGAATGTCTGAGAGAGTAATCATCCAGAACAAATTCAGCGTTTCTACATTGCTTAAAACATTATATGAAAAAGGTTATCTCGATAGAACATCAGCAAAAAGGATATATTTCAATGGCAAACAAAAGAAAACCTATAATGGCAAATATGCGTATCGTTTGAAATCTGAGATAATTAATCCTAAAGAAAATCAAATCCAATTAATGTTATGAATATTCTAATCATATGTTCAGGTAAAAAGAACAGAAGTTCTCTGTTAGAAAAGCATTTCACTAATAAATATATCAATAACGATTACAAATCAGGAGTTATAGACGCTTTTAATGAATCAACAAGCGATACACACTTTTTAACATTAAAAGATTTAGAATGGTGTAATTATATTGTATTTTGTGAATTATCTGTTAGAGAAAAGATGATTAAGGAATTCAGGAGTTCTATGGAATATGTAGGAGAATTAAACTATATTGAAATAGATTTACCAAGAGAGAAGCTATTAAAATCAGACTTTATTATTGAAGCTGAAAATTGTTTAGAGAGGATATTGAAGAAATGATTTTCAAACCATCAAAGTATCAGAAAGTTATATTTAACACTATAGAAAAGGAAAAATGCAGTCTTTTAATCAATAGCGTAGCTGGATCAGGCAAAACCTTTACGATTTTAAAGTCTCTTGACTTCATACCACCATATAAGAAATGTATATTCCTTGCTTTCAACACACATATAGCTAAAGAACTTAAATCAAAAGTCCCTGACCATGTTAGAGCAACAACATTACACTCATTCGGCTGTAATTCTATGTACAAATATTACGGCAAATATACTATTAATCCTAACAAGATAATAGATATTTGTGTAAGGATAATAGATGGAATATCTCCTAAAGTAAAGTGGCAATATTTCTACCAGATACAAAAATTAGTAGATTTATTTCGCCAAGACTTAGCGCAGACAAGAGAAGATTTACTCCTAATTGCGATTAAACACAATATAGACATGATGGGATTTGATATCGAAAAGATGTTAGACGATTCTATGAATGTATTTAACGTAGCTCTTGACGACACTGGCCAATTTGATTTTACTGATATGGTTTACGTTCCAGCTATGAACGATTCTATGGAATTAGAAAAGTTTGATGTAGTTTTTGTAGATGAAGTTCAAGATTTGAATGTAGCTCAATTTACAATTGTCAATAAAATTGTAAAGAAGAATGGTAGAATGATTTGCATTGGTGACCAACACCAATGTCAACCAAAAGGAACATTAGTTTCAATGCCTTTAGAAGAAGTAAAAAAGATAGAAGATTTGAATATTGGAGATAGAGTAATAACAAGTTATGAAAATACTTTCTATGGACATTCTATTAATCCAACAGGTGGAATTATTGGAACGAAAATTTTAGATATAAAAATGAGATTATATAATGACCTATTATATACTATAAAAAGCGACGGAAGAAAAACATCTTACACTTATTCTCATAAGTGTATTGCTAGATTAAATAATAATTTTACACATATAGTGTATTTGATGAGAAAGGGGAATTGGTTCAGAATAGGAAGAACGCAAAATAAGAATAAATATGGTAATGGTTTTTCAATAAGAATGTCGCAAGAGAATGCAGATTGTTTATGGATACTAAAATATTGTGAATCTGCACAAGAATCCGCTTTTCAAGAAGCCTATTTATCGCATAGATATTCAATTCCGCAATTAGTGTTTAGAGAGCCAGAAAATAGATTTTGGGATAATGGAATATTAGAAGAATTCTATAATAGTTTAGGAAATAGATTATTAGCTAAAGCTAATGTATTGTTGAGAAATTTAAATATGAGATTAGAATATCCACTAATTTCTAGAAACATAAAAAGAAGAATTTCGTCTACTGGATCTTTTGAAGTAGAAGCATGTAATTTGCAAGCAAAATATTTTTCATTATGCCATTATAAAAACGAAAGGAAAGGAGATTGGAAACAAATAGATGAAATATCCATTAAACACACAAGAGAATATGTGTATTCTCTTAAAGTAGATAAATACGAAAATTATGTAGCTGATGGCATTCTAACACACAATTCTATCTATGGATTCGCAGGGGCAGATGCTGAAAGTTTCTATAAATTCTCTCAAATCAAAGGAATAAAACAACTTCCTCTCAGCGTTTCGTATAGATGTTCTAAAAGAGTTGTTCAAGAAGCACAAAAGATCGTAAGTCATATAGAATATTCTGACACTGCTAAGGAAGGAAAAGTATCTATAGCGAGTTACAAAGATGTCAAAAATGGAGATTGGGTGTTATGTCGCAATACGAAACCATTGGTAATTTTATGTATATATTTAATCAAAAATAAGCAAAAAGCGCATATAAAAGGAGATGAAATAGGTAAAAGCATGATTCATATGCTAAAACGTATTAATGAACCAAAATTCAAACTTGCCTTAAATAAAT
>MGWK01000059.1 GCA_001800975.1 Flavobacteria bacterium RIFCSPLOWO2_12_FULL_35_11
AAAATATGGACGAAAAATCTCCTGGGCCGACTTGATGGTTCTTACGGGAAATGTTGCTTTGGAATCCATGGGTTTTGAAACTTTCGGTTTCGCCGGTGGTCGTGAAGATGTGTGGGAACCTGAAGCAGACATTTACTGGGGACCAGAGTCTGAATGGCTGGGAGACGAACGCTATACAGCCAACCGTCAGTTGGAAAATCCGCTTGGCGCTGTTCAAATGGGACTTATTTACGTAAATCCGGAAGGGCCAAACGGCAAGCCAGATCCGCTTGCATCAGCCATTGATGTTCGCGAAACTTTCGCAAGAATGGCAATGAACGATGAAGAAACTGTGGCGCTTGTTGCCGGTGGACACACTTTTGGTAAAACCCATGGCGCTGGAGATCCTTCGCATCTTGGTCCTGCCCCAGAAGGCGCAAGTATACAAGATCAAGGATTGGGCTGGATAAGCAGTTTTAGGAGCGGTAAAGGTGGTGACACAATTACCAGCGGCTTGGAAGGTGCTTGGACGCCTACGCCAATTACGTGGGACAACAGTTATTTTGATACGTTATTTGGTTATGAATGGGAACTGGTAAAAAGTCCGGCAGGAGCACATCAATGGGCACCAAAAGATGGCGCCGCTGCGGATGCCGTGCCAGATGCCCACGATCCGTCGAAAAGACATGCGCCTATGATGTCAACTGCGGATATGGCCATGAGAATGGATCCTGTTTATGAAACTATTTCAAGACATTTTCATAAAAATCCGAATGAATTGGCAGCAGCATTTTCAAAAGCCTGGTTCAAATTAACGCATAGAGATATGGGACCGATTTCCCGTTATTTGGGTAAAGAAGTGCCATCAGAAACGCTTGTTTGGCAAGATCCGGTACCTGCAGTTGACCATATACTGATTGACGATAAGGACATCGCTGCACTAAAATCCAACATATTAAATTCAGGCTTGACTATTCCTCAATTGGTTACAACAGCTTGGGCTTCTGCTTCAACTTTCCGCGGCTCCGACAAGCGCGGTGGCGCAAATGGTGCACGAATTAGATTGGCTCCCCAAAAGGATTGGGAAGTAAACCAGCCGGCCAAGTTGGCGAAAGTGTTGGTAACTTTGGAAAGCATTCAGGCAGCGTTTAACAGCCAACAGTCTGGTGGCAAGAAAGTTTCTCTTGCCGACTTGATTGTATTGGGCGGTTGTGCAGGTGTTGAGTCTGCTGCGAAGAAAGCAGGACACAATGTGACTGTTCCTTTCTCGCCGGGTCGCACCGATGCTACTCAGGAGCAAACGGATGTAGATTCATTCGCCTATTTAGAACCTAAGGCAGACGGATTCCGCAATCATTTAAAGACAAAAATTGACCGTTATGCGGAAGAGTTTCTTTTGGACAAAGCGCAATTGCTGACTTTAACTGCTCCAGAAATGGCTGTTTTAGTTGCCGGTATGCGTGTGCTTAATGCAAATACATACGGCAGTCAAAACGGAGTTTTCACCAAGAATCCAGAAACGTTGAGCAATGATTTCTTTGTCAATTTACTTGACATGGGCACCAAGTGGGAAGCATCCTCAGAATCTGCTGACGCATTTGTGGGCCGCGATCGTGTAACCGGAGATATTAAGTGGACAGCAACGCGTTTCGACCTTATTTTTGGATCGAATTCTGAATTACGCGCCGTTGCGGAAGCTTATGCCAGTGCAGACTCAAAAGAGAAATTTGTGCACGATTTTGTTGCGGCATGGAACAAAGTAATGAACCTGGATCGTTTTGATTTGGCATAATTTAAGTTTCGTTTGTTAGGCCATAAGATCTTATAAATGAATTCTTTAACACATATATTATTTAAAAAAGGTGGTCTATATCTGGACCGCCTTTTTTAATTATTTAATTATTTTGTAAATAAGACTTGACATTTAATTTATTTTACCTACTTTTGTAAAGTAAACATTACATAAAGTCAACTGCTATTTACATTATAATGAAAAAAGAACGAAAAAAAAATCTTTACCAACTTGCCGCGTGGACGTGGAGTTGGGTGGCTACATTGGCAATTGCCACGCTTGGGCCTAAGTACATTTGGGATGACCACTATTTTTTAACTGTTTTTGCAGTTTCAGTAAACTTTGCCAATGGAATTTTAATGATCATCGCAAACAGAAACTTATACAATAATTTCGACGAGCTTGAACGCAAAATTCACTTAGAGTCTTTGGCTTTAACATTGGGATTAGCAGTTGTTGTGGGATTGTCATTTTCTTTGCTTGACAGCACCAAACTCATCGCTTTTACGGCAGAAATAAGCCACTTGGTGATGTTTATTGGCGTAACTTACTTGGTTTGTATCATAGTAAATACAAGAAGATATTCATGAAAAACAGGCTAAAAGTGCTGAGGGCTGAAAATAGCTATACCCAAGAAGATTTGGCTGATATTATAGGCGTATCTCGACAAACGATTAACGCCATTGAAAAGGAAAAATTTGATCCCAGTTTGCCAACAGCTTTCAGAATATCAAAACTCTTTAAATTACCCATTGAAGCTATTTTTTATTTTGAGGAAAATTAAAGTCGTTATACAATAAGTAATTTTATTTAAAAAATAACATCTTAATTATCAAATAATTATATTTCAACTTGGAGAATGATTGGGCCTTCTGTCAAAAAATTGAGCAAACAAAGCGTTACAAGTAATTGTAGCGCTTTTTTGTTACCTTGTGGTTTATGAACTATTAATAATTTGCATTTTAATAATACTTGTAATAAATTGTCGCCATTAAGTTTTTATTCAAGTTGAGTTATTTTTTATCTCCGGGATGATATTTTTTTTCAGCTCTTTTTTCAACATCTTTACGATAATAAGCAACGTCTTTAAATTGAAAATCGGCATAACGTTGTGATTGATCAGCGAAATGTGGAGAATCAGGATGACCACTTTGGCCACCGGCTAAAAGAGATTTAGCTTTAACCTTATCGCCAAATTCAACAACAGCAACGAAACTATTGCCAGAAGTGCCATAAATCCTTTTGGTGCCTTCATAAGATTTGGCACCAAAAGAAGCCAATGCTCCCCACTGTCCAGAGGCCATGCCAACAGGAATACTTTCCATTTTATCATTAAAAGGCTGAATTATTTCTCCATTAATTCTTTGGTAACGGTTAATCTCACCCCAAGGAGTATTCCACGATCCAAAATCTTTCGATAGTTGAGCAATTGTTTTTTCGAAAATTTCAAGGCGCTCTTTTAAAGGCGAATCAGTTCCATAATAAGTGATTTTTTCCATAAATGTTAATCCGTTTGGAGTTGCACCTTCTTTTAAATATAGTAAGGCATAAAAGTGGGCTAATGACATCGCCACTGATTTTTTTGAAACCGCAAAATTCCAATTTTTTAAAACATTTATAGCTTCTTTTAACTGTTGATTAGGGTTTGATGATTTATCATATGCGGCAATTAAACCTGGTATTAAAATCTCAAATGCTGGCAAATAAGGATCATAAGCAGTCTTGATGAGTTTATCCAGGGTTAAATTCTTTGCTTTTTTTAATAATCGAATGGCATGAACACCACGGAAATTCTCTTCATTTACAGACATGTATTTTGGATAGTCACTAGCTTTTGGGCTATTTTCTCCCGCACTTGTAAAAGGGGTAGAATTGCAATTTTGAATCCAACCATTAGCTGGATTCAATACTGTAATAATCTCATCAACAGTATGTAATTCTTTCCAATCAGTAGCTGGGTTGCTTCCATCTACTGGTTTTGAATAGTCGAATAAAGTGTCTCGTTTAGGAATAAAATCGCCTTGATAATAGGCGATATTTCCATCAGCATCAGCATATACTGTATTATTTGATGAATTGGTTCGCATGTTCATCATTTCTCTAAATTCTTTAGTGTTATTCAGTTTTGTTCGGGTAAAAGATTGAATTAAAGCATTAACAGGATCCCACATCATTGCTGAAGCAACCCAAGTGCTGTCAATGGCATTTGTTATGGGGCCATGATGAGTTCTAAACATGGTGAATTTTTTCTCTTTTTGAACTTCACCATCAGAATATTTCAAAGCAACTTCAATGGTTTTAACAGGTCTTTGTTTATCACCATAAATATAGTTATAGCCATTTTCTGTTTTTACAATTTTTTCTTTAAATTCATCCATAAAATCAGTATCGGAAGAAGTGTGCATCCAACCTGTTTTTTCGTTAAATCCCTGATATACAAAAAATTGCCCCCAAGTTACGGCACCATATGCATTTAGTCCTTCTTCGCTAATAACATGAACTTCTCCTCGGAAATAAAAGGAAGTATGAGGATTTATAAGCAGCATCGCCTTACCGGATTTTGTTAACTTGCCCGAAATTGCAAATCCATTTGATCCTCTTGGTTCATCATCATTGAGACTAATTAAACCATCATAAACTTGTGCAGTATTTGAAATTTTCCCTGATTTATCTTCATAAAAGGATTTGATGTTTTTAGTAGATATGTTTTCAATATCTCCTCCAATAGAGCCTTCACTAAAATACATTGGCATCCAAGGTTCAAAATGGGTCAGTAATTTAGGTTTCACTTCAGGATGTGTGTATAAATAATAATTTATTCCATCAGCAAAAGCATCACATAACTTTTTTAACCAATCTGGACTTTTTTCATAATTGGCGATAGCCTCTTCTTTGGTCATAAATAGTCTGGCCCTAAGATCACTATAAATTGCCTGCTCACCTTCAACCTCAGCAAGACGCCCAATTGCCCAAATATAATTTTGTTCTATACGGTTAAAATCATCTTCACATTGTGCGTAAAGTAATCCAAATACGGCATTCGCGTCAGTTATTCCATAGATATGAGGTACGCCAAAATCATCTCTAATAATTTCGGTATTTGCGGCATGTTCTTTCCATCGTATTTGTTCAATTGAAATTTCTTGACAGTAACAACTTGAGGCAATAAGCAATAAAATTAGAATAAGTTTTTTCATAAGTATGTTTTATTTTTGTTTTTCATCTAAATTTATGGGAGTTTTAAAGTCGTACCCATATTTCTTGAGTTCTTTTTCTGTCAACAAAATTATGTTAACATCGAGAGTTAAAGTTGTTAAAGGGGTGTTTAGAGAATCCGTTTCAACTGAGGAAATTGCATCTAAAATAGCCAATCCTTTAAATATTTGTCCAAAAATTGTATAATCTCCATCTAATCGAGGGATGCCATTTTTGTGATTAACTATATAAAACTGACAACTGGCTGATAATTTTTCTGGGTTGTCATCGCGCCCGGCTCCAACGGCACCATATATATGCTTAAGGCCATTATTGAATTCGGGCTTTAGCAAATATTGAGAATCACCAAATCCTTCGGGTGTATCAGGACAGCCTCCTTGAATAACAAAGTTCTTAATCACTCGGTTAAAAGTTAAAGAATCCCAATATTTAGCATTTGCCAATTTAATAAAATTTGCCTTGTGAAGCGGAGTTTTATCTGACAACCAAAATAGCATTTCTCCTTTTGAAGTTATTATTTGCCCTACTTGATATGTTTTTACTTCTTTTTTTAAAGTTGAACATGAAATAGAAACTAAAAGTACAAGCAACATTAAATGTTTTTTCATTTATCAATTATTTATATATTTTCCACCAGTTGCACAACTCACCCAAATCTACATAAATTAAATTCTTAATATCTGGGTATTTAAGAAAAAGATGATTATCAATAGAAATTATTTGCATACTTTCAGTTGATGGAGTATTCACCAAAGCCTTATTTTTTATTGGCTTAAAAGTGGAGGAATAAACAAGGCGTTACAAGTAATTGTGGCGCTGTTTTTTTTGGCCCATGGCTCAAGGGAGCATATAGAGTAAGATTAAAAATAAAAATAATAAAATTTCGACCAATGAGGTGGGGTATTTCTATTTTCAACTGTTATACTATAATAATTAAACAAAAAAAACCTTAGATGAATAAAACTTACACTAAAAGACTGATGTATTTAATGATATTCAGCATTTTTATTTCGCAAGGCGCCAAAAGCCAAGATTTAACAAATGAATTTAAAACTTGGTATGGCATAAACCTCAACACTAAGATTAACAAAAATTTAAAGCTGAAATTCGGAGCACTATTAGCTGAAAACACGGCTCCTTCGAGCTTTAGTTTTGCACAAGGTAAATTAGGGCTTTCATACAAAATCATAAAAAATACCTTTGTTGAAGTTGGCTATGTAAAAGAACTTTTGAATGATTCACAAAAAAAACGTGATTTGTATAATATGACGCCAGGTTTGTTTAACAAGCTTGAGTTTGACAGAATTTACACCAGTTTTTCATTTAAACATGATTTAATAAATCGATTGTCGCTTAAGCATGAATTAGAGGCCCAGCTTTCCATGCCAGCAGTCCAAAAATATAAGTCGCGCTATATATATTCTAATAAATTAGCTTACAATATAAAAAAATCCAGTATCACCCCATACATTGAAAATCAGGTTTATTATTATGCAGGAGGAGATATTTCCGGAGGAATTAAACGTTACCGTTTAGTATCAGGAATTCAATTTAAACCAATTAATGATTTCCCTTTATCAACATCTTTATACTATTTGTATCAAAATGAATTTAATACCAGTCCGCTTAGTGAAAATGACTATACGGCACTTGGCATAAGTTTAACATTCAGTATTAACTAACTAACTAATTAAAAATAAATCCCATATCATGGAATTAAAAGATATAAATAATTTAGACATTAAGATAGGTATCATCTGCAAAAGTGTGAAAGAACAAAAAATCAGAGTAGATATAAATGAAAAATATATACCTATAGCAGGCGATGTAGCGGTATTTAGAGTAATGACGCTGGGCAAGCATACCCGTATTCAAACAGAAAGTGGCAGAAATACGGTTATTTTGCCGGGTGATTTAATTATGGGTGCTTTTGGCAACCGCTATGCAACAAGTCAAATAGAAGGCTATGTGCCTAAGTCTTATTTGGAAAGTTATGACATATTAGGGCAAGGATGCGTAATAGGTCAGGCCAAATCGTGGCACTTGAATTTTGATCTTATTGGAACCACAACGGTTGAACTTATAGGTTATGTTGTAAATACAGATGGACAAGTTGTAAATACAATTAAAAACTTTGAGCCACTTCAGTCTTTTGACCCAGTTTCTTTTCTTGATTCACCAAAAGCGATCCTATCGTTAGGAACAAGTATGGATAGCGGAAAAACATCAAGCGCAGCTTTTTTGGCACATGGTTTAAAAAAGGCCGGCAAAACTGTCGCATTTATTAAATTAACAGGCACAACTTATACCAAAGACAAGAATTTTGTTCAAGATTATGGCGCCCATGATACTATAGATTTTAGTGATTTTGGCTTTCCATCAACATATATGTGTGATACGGAAGTGCTTTTAAATTTGTACCAATCACTTTTAACTAAAATGGTAAATTCAGTAAATCCAGATTATGTTATTGTGGAAATTGCGGATGGATTATTAGAACGAGAAACGAATGCTTTATTGAAACATTCAGCGTTTAAAAGTCAATTTCAGGGAGCAATATTTTCTGCGTCAGGAAGCTTGAGCGGAATTGCAGGCGCAAAACAAATAGAAGATTTAGGCATTAATATTATTGGAATATCTGGATTGGTAACAACTAGTCCTTTATTGGTAGAAGAAATTAGACAGAATTCTAAATATAGTGTACTTTTAATGGAAGATTTAATGTCAGAAAAAATAATTCATATAATTGATAAAAAAAATATTTTAAACAATAGTGACAAAGTGGAAATTTATTAAGGAGTCGATTAAGGAAAATCCCGGTTTAGCAGGACTTGCTGTTATATCGGGTTTCTGCTATAATATTTTTACGGTACTGGTGCCAATAGCAATCGGTCGATTTTATGAGTTTAATTTTGGGTTTTCATCAGTTAGGTTAAAATTGTTTTTTTCCGGATTTCCCTTTATCAATACAGATAGTTTCCATGCTTTTTTGATTTTTTTTATAGGAATTATTTTAATTCGTTTTCTTTTTGAATATACCAATCGTTATGCTATTGGGATTCTGGGAGAGCGATTTTCACAATCTTTGAGAGAGCAACTTTTTGCGCATCAATTAAGGGTATATATACCAATTTATGATGAAAAGGGCATTGGAAGATACCTCTTGCGATACAGCGGTGATTTAAAAAGCGTTCAAAATTACCTCACACAGGGTATCTTTAGGTTTGCGCAGGATATTTTTCTTATTGCAATTTTGCTGGCGGTCATTGGTTATTACAGCATCATTATGGCGCTTATCATTTTAACATTTATAGTTTGTGCTTTCGGATTTATTTTTTTTATGAATTTGGTTTTATATCGGATTTCTGTGGAACGAAGAAACCGGCGTTCAGGGATGTTGTCATTTGTGAACAATTCATTGCGCTCAATCCTGTCAATTAAGGTTTTCAACAAAAACGTGCCATTTGAGCATAGATATAATAACAGATCGTTAAAATTACTTGATATAGGTGTTAAATATCAGCATATAACGGCGCTTATTAACGCGATTATTCCTTTCATCACCTATTTAATGGTAGGAATTACGATGTTTTATATTTACAGGTTAAAAAACTCGGGCGTTGACTTTGACAAAAGCTCTTTTTTGATATTGATACTTTTAATAATTTCATTTTTGTCAATTTTCCGACGTATTCTTACTGTAAACATCGTTTGGAAACTTGGGAATATTTCTTTTGAAAAATTGATTGCCGTTTTTATGCTGAAGACGGAAAGCACTTCATATAAAAGGAAAATTAAAATTTATAATGAAGTTATTGTATTTAAGAATGTTGTTTATAATACTGAAATTAGCAATAATGAAAGTCCGTTTAACCTTAAAATTGAACCCCATTCAATTTCATTTATAAAATCGTCCGCAGGCAGCGGAAAATCTTTAACTTTTATCAAATTATTATTGAAAATATACAGTCCTTCAGAAGGTGTAATTTATTTTGGTAAATATGCTGCCGATAAATTGTCGGAAAGGGCAATTCGAAAACAAATAACAGTGGTTTCAGGTAAAATACCATTAGACGGGAATACTGTTTTTGAGGCTATTTCTTATAGCAGAAACCCTGAAAAAAGACTGCAATGTGAAAAGGTGCTTAATGAGCTGCAGCAATTCGTCCCAAAATCGCAACAGTTAACTTTAAGTTCTAAAATAGGGGAACAAAGTAATTATTTAAACGATTCCCAAAAACAGTTATTGTTATGGTGCCGCGCGCTTCTTACCAACAAACCTACTTGGATATTGCATTTTCCATTCGATTATATCAATGAAAATTTGAAGAAACATTTACTTCAAACAATATTGGATTGGAAAGAAAAAAAGACCATTATTTTTATTGATGAAGGGTTTCCGGAAGGATTAAAAGTTGATAAAATATATGAAATGTAGTGTTGTTTTTTAATTCTTTGAACAACGATTAATTCAACTTTCTTAAAATAATGCGACAGAACTAAAAAATAACTTTACTTTTTTAGCATTATTTTAAGGTTTCTAATTTACCCCTTCCTTTTTTAGTATGTTAGATTTACCCAAACACTAAAAAAATACAAAAATGAAACGAGCATTTCAAATTTTGACACACAGACGAATGATTAATGGCGAACAGCAGCTGTTACCGCTAAAAAATAAAAATTTAAACAGATGAAAACAGTACTTAAATTTAATGGTTTTTGCCTTAATTTCCAGCAGTGCGTTTGCGCAATTTACGCAAGCACCATTGCCTTATGCTTATAACGCATTGGAACCTTTTTTATATGCGATGTTTTTTTATAGGGTTATTTTATAATTTGCTCTGCTTCAAAAAAGTCGGCTTTTAAATCAAAATACCCACAAAAGAAATGCTGGGCTTGTTCTGTTGCTGAATTTTTTTTAGATTTTTTATGGTATTTTCGCTTGAAATTAATTAATAAATTTACAGCAAGCTGTTTAAGTCACAAAACAGCAGCCAAAAGTTTATAAACTGGGCAAAACAAGTTAAAATTGAAAAGATATTATGGAAATATTAATAATTATAGGACTTGTCTTAATTAACGGAGTTTTTTCAATGTCGGAAATGTCGTTGGTTTCTTCTAGAAAATTCAAATTGGAAAGCGCCAGGAAAAAAGGAAGTAAAGGCGCTAAAATTGCTTTGGAACTTTCTGAAAACCCCACTAAATTTCTGTCAACCGTTCAAATTGGAATTACGCTCATCGGAATTTTATTGGGCGTATACAGCGGTGAAAATTTAACCAATGACGTTGCGGGTTTCTTCTCTAAATTTGAATTTACAGAACCCTTTTCACACAATATTGCAGTAGGTGTCATTGTTGTTTTCGTCACTTATTTAACGATTGTTTTAGGTGAATTGCTGCCAAAGAGATTGGGGATGACTTTCCCGGAACCAATTGCTATTGTGTTGGCAAAACCAATGAAAATTTTATCCGTGATCACTTCACCATTCGTTTGGCTGCTGACAACAACCAACAATTTGCTATTAAACATCATGGGAATTAGGAAAACAACCGACAGCAAAGTATCTGAAGAAGAGATTAAATCCATCATAAAAGAAAGTGCCGCCGGGGGAGAAATACAGGATATTGAACAGGATATTGTGGAACGTGTGTTTGAATTGGGTGACCGAAAAGTAAACTCACTTTATACCCATCGAAGCCAAATTGTTTTTATTGACACAACCGATTCCTGGGACACTATTAAAAGTAAAATTAATGAAGAAAAACATTCTGCTTATCCAGTTTGCGAAAATAACAACTTGGACGATATTATTGGTGTTGTGTTATTAAAGGACTTGTTTACGCCTACCACAAACGACAACTTCGACATTAAAAATTTCATTAAAAAACCAGTGTTTTTAAATGAAAGTTCCTATGCCTATAAAGTGCTTGAGATTTTTAAAAAGGAAAGAATGCACTACGGAATTGTTGTGGACGAATATGGTTCGACAATAGGTATGGTTACCATGGATGATGTGGTTGATGCTTTGGTGGGTGATGTAACCGAAAACGACCAATATGAGTTTCAAATAACGCAAAGAGATGAAAATAGTTGGCTGGTTGATGGACAATATTCAATTATTGAGTTTCTTAAACATTTCGATTTAAACATTGATGTAAGGCAACAGTATAAATTTACCACTATTGCAGGACTGCTTATATATACAAAGAATTCTTTGCCCAATGTTGGAGATAGATTCGAATTTGACAACTACGAAATTGAAATTGTTGACAAGGACGGACAACGGATTGATAAAATAATGGTAACCAAGAAAAACTAAATAATTGTAAATCTTTTTTGTTATAATTTTTTATCCAACCGTTTATCCAATTCAATAAAAATTTGCCTTAAAATTAAAGAATAAACCTGCTTTTTAGCATTATTTTAAGGTTTCTAATTTGCCCTTTCCTTTTTAGCATGTTAGATTTGTCCAAACACTAAAAAATACAAAAAAAATGAAAACAGCACTTAAATTTATGGTTTTTGCCTTAATTTCCAGCAGTGCGTTTGCGCAATTTACGCAAGCACCATTGCCTTATGCTTATGACGCCTTGGAACCTTTTGTTGATGCCCAAACTATGGAAATTCATTATTCCAAACACCACGCCGGCTATGTAAATAACCTTAATAAAGCGTTAAAAGAAGTGGGATTAGAAGGAAATACCGATTTGAATGCCATTTTGGGAAATATTTCCAAGTATTCAACGGCTGTTAGAAACAACGCTGGAGGCCATTACAACCATACATTATTCTGGAACGTGCTTACGCCAAACAAAGACACAAAACTATCGGCCGATTTAGCTGCTGCCATTGAAACAACATTTGGCAGTATGGAGGCTTTTAAAACGCAGATGGTACAAGCAGCCGCAACGCGTTTTGGATCGGGATGGGCTTGGTTGGTGGTGACCCCAGAAAATAAACTGGTTATTTGTTCAACGCCAAATCAGGACAATCCGTTGATGGATGATGCGCCTGTAAAAGGAACTCCTATTTTTGCTATTGATGTTTGGGAGCATGCTTATTATTTAAAATACCAAAACAAACGAGGAGATTATTTACAATCAATTTGGAGCGTTATTAATTGGGATGAAGTAAGTCGCTTGTATGCGCAAACTCAAGTAAAATAAAAACAGGAATCATATAAATGCAATAAAAAAGAGACATAGCATGTCTCTTTTTTATTTTATTGCTCAAAAAAAATTATTCAGCTTCAACAATCACCACTTTAGGATCAATATCATCGGCACCGTGGGTGAGTTTTTTCAATTTCTTAACAAACAGGACTAACAGCAATCCGAAGGAAACGCAAAAAATCAACACGCCCATAAAAATAGTGTATTCACCGGCATCTTGAGCGGCTTCTCCCACATAACCGGCTACTTTGTTTCCCACTCCGGAAACCATAAAATAGGCACCCATTGTTAACGAAGCATATTTTAAAGGCGCCAATTTGGTAATGAATGACAAGGCAACGGGCGAGATGCTTAATTCACCAATAACGTGAAGAAGATAGGCGCCAAACAGCCAGTAAATGGAAGCTTTTCCATCTAAAGAAGAAGCGGTTTCAATCGCTGCTCCTGCCAACAGCAAAAAGCCAAAACCTGTGATGATAGTTCCAATTCCCATTTTAAACAGGGAAGAACTTTCTCTTCCTTTTTTCCGCCACTTTGTCCATAAATAAGCAACGGGTACACCAAATAAAATCACATAAAAAGCATGCAAGGCCTGTAAAAAACTTGCAGGAACTTCAAAACCAAACATAACTCTGTTAATCTTATCCCGGGCGTATAAATTCATTAATCCGCCAGCTTGCTCGTAGGCACCCCAAAAAACAATTACGATGACAAATGATAACACCAATACAATCAATCTGTCTTTTTCTATGGAAGTAAGCGGTATTTTTTTGTTTGTGCCACTTTCTCTTTGAATAGGCACAAAATTTCCTACTGAGGACAAATATTTTTGTCCCCAAACATAGACTATTTGTCCCAAAGCCATGCCAATTCCGGCCAAACCAAAACCATAATGCCAATTAATGACTTCACCTACATAGCCAACCAAAATTGGAGCCGCAAATGCACCTATATTAATTCCGATATAAAATATGGTAAAAGCGGAATCTCTTTTAAAATCACCTTGTTGATACAAGCCGCCAACCATGGTTGAAATGTTGGGTTTTAAAGCGCCAACACCAAAAATAATAAAAACAATACCCGTATAAAATGCCCAAATAGCATCAAAAGCCAAAATAAAATGCCCTATGCACAACAAGAAACCGCCGAGCATCACTGTTTTTTTCTGTCCTAACCACCTATCGGCCAACAAGCCTCCTGGAACCGACATGACATAAACCATCATCGTATACCATCCATACAATTCCAACGCTGAAACTTTGTCCCAACCCAATCCTGCGTTTACTTCCGATGTTTTGGCGGTTAAATAAAGTATAAAGATGGCGCGCATTCCATAGTATGAAAAACGTTCCCACATTTCGGTAAAAAATAAAATGTACAATCCCTTCGGGTGTCCCCACAATGTTTGTTTTGGCATATAGTCAGTAGTTTATTTGGGTAAATATACTATTTAAAAATTTATCTATGATGTTTATTTAAGTCGGCTAAAATTCCAAATTAAATAGATTCCTTTGGCTAAAATTCAAAATAAGTCTATAGATTTTTAGAATTTTATAAATAGCAGGTTTCTAAAAAAATTCAATAATTATGAAAACAAGAAAGGATTTTTTCAACCTAAAACAGAACCAGTTCTGTTGGCAACTTTGAATAGGTGAAAGCAAAAACAGTGATGTGGCTATGGTTTCTAGTTTTTTTGCCTATATTTGGACTTTTATTTTAAGCGCTGTTATGCAGATAAAACTGTCACTGTTTTTAATTTTAATAACGGCTTCAATTTTCGGACAGGAAATAGGAAGCGTTAAAAATGGGAAATATTCGGTAAAACTATTAAAATCGGATAATTTATTTTCATGGGTTTATTCTGATGTAAATTCAGGAACAAAACACATGGAGAAATCATTTAATTTCCCCAATAAAGAAACCATTTATAACATCATTATAGAAGGATTTGAAAAAAAGAACAACCACCAAATAATTGTTCAAACAGATCAGGATACCGTGGTAAAATTTGAATATAAAAAGATTAAGGGCGTGATGCGGTTGAATATCAATCACAATAATTTGAACAGCAAAATTGCAGGAACAAGCACTTCTTTAAGCAGGGAACAATTGACTGCCCTTTTCGGAAAACAAACATAATTTATTTTTCGGCTCCATAGTTCAAGGGATAGAACGAAAGTTTCCTAAACTTTAAATTCAGGTTCGAATCCTGGTGGAGTCACGAATAAATCAACAAAAATTTGAAAATAAAGCAAGCCAAAAAATAAAGCTTGCTTTATTTTTTGGCTTGCTGAGTTTTCTTTTGTTGATTTTCAAAGTGGACTTATTCAGGAAAATCTTAGATAATCCTGATGGAGTCACTTTTTAAAGTTAAAAAACAGACCGAAGTCCGAAGACCGATTTTAATTTGAATGTTCAAGTTATTTCTATAACTAAAGTAAGCGCCATTTCCTTCGGAATGGGCTGGGGACAGAATAATGTCAAAAGGCTGAAAGCTAACCCCCAAATCCTAAATATCCATCTTTTGATAGTTCAAAATGCGAATAAAAGTCGAATCTCAACAGGAAATGCCTAAAAACTAATCAGTTAAAAATAATATTTTTATTAAAATGTGATTTTATTTAAAAATTATTTTGTAATTTTATTTTCCCAATCCCCATAACATGAAACAGTTATCGACCAAATTGCATTTATTTGATTAAGATACTGCTTTAAACGCCCGTTTTTTGTGGCAGTTTTTGAAGCTTTAGATCAATATTTAAATGACATTTATCATATTTCTATACAATTATATTATATATTTGTGTAGAAATAATTAAGGGTTAGCGTTTTAAAGTTCGTTAATTGAAATTTTATTGTATATTTATATTATAAACCAGACGCATTTAAAACTAGTTCGGAAAGTTTAAATTGCTAAAAAAACTGTATGCTATGGTTAAAAAATTACTTAAACTGAAAATTCGGTTCTTTATTTTTGCACTGATTCTCTTGGGCGGATTTACTATTTATGCCAATAGTGTAGCCGCTGTAAATACTTCATTTTCAAAATTAAATACCAATATTGTTGTTAATGCTGCCAACAATACTTCGAATATATACGGAGAAAACATTATTTTTTCAAACAATCTATCCTTTGTAAATTATTTATGGGCGGATAACCAAACCGCACAAGCCGGATTTAAAAAGGTCTTTCAAAAAGTTGAGGTGTTGCTTTTGAAGGAGGAGGTTTTATTTGATCTTCCTTGTCCTATAAATATTTCCGTATTCAATGATGCAGGACTTTGTTCTGCAGTTGTATCTTATACGACACCAACTACAAGTGTTTCTGGCAATACAGTTGCACAAACTTCAGGTTTAGCTTCAGGATCAATTTTTCCTGTTGGGCTAACAACCAATATTTTTGAAGAAAGGGATAGTGGAAACATTGTGGTTGCTACCTGTAGTTTTACGGTAACTGTTGCTGACAACACAGCCCCAACTCTCACTGCAGGCACGAATCAAACTGCGAATACAGCGGCTGGTTTATGTACGGCATCAGTTGCGGTAACCGATGCGACCTTTGGGGACAA
>MGWK01000060.1:0-93974 GCA_001800975.1 Flavobacteria bacterium RIFCSPLOWO2_12_FULL_35_11
AGCTTTAACATTGGTTCAATATATCAATAAATTTATATTTGACAGACCAATAAATAATATTAAAATTCAAATAATTTAATTACACCCAACGGGTTATTGTTTAATAATTTTCAGGGTTACAGGCTTGTCTAAATTCACTTTTGCGAAATACAATCCGGTTGGTTTGTTCTCCAAGCTTAACTGTACTCTTCCATAAACAACCTGATAGGTTTTTACCGAAATCAATTGTGAAAGGATGGAATACAATTCTATCACCACTTCTGTTTGTGAAGTTGGAACCGTGATTTCAAAAGCGCCTCGGGTTGGATTCGGATAAGCAAAAACACCGTCAATGCTATCTATTGTTTTTGAATAGATTCCTTCGCAGGAAACTGCTGTTTTCACTTCCAAAACATCGCCGCTTTTTACTTCAACAGAAAATATTGGTGCACTTGTTTCAAATTGTTCCTGTCCGTTTACAAAAACCGTAAATGGCGCAGTTCCTTTTTCAATTTCAACGGAAGCCTTGCCTGATACAATGTTCGATTTTGCTGAAACCGTTGTTCCTGCAGCCACCTGAACGGTGTAACATTGCTGATAGGTTTGCCCAATTACCCCAATACAGAAATTATATGTTCCGGGAGCCAAATTTGTTGGGGTTGAAACAGTGGTTGCATTTGTAAAATTATAACTTACTCCATTTATTGTGGTGGTATAATTTAGTGCAGCTACTGCCGTAATTTTAACCTGTCCGTTGTTTTTACCAGGGCAGGTTTCGCTAATTACTTCTACCGTAAAATTATTTGACGGCAAGGTAAAACAACCCAAAGCATCTACCAAGGAACCCGGAGTTGTGTTAAGACATTGGTCTACATTATTCATAACCCCATCATTGTCATCATCATTAACATTTATAATTGGAACTCCACAAATTTCAAGACTCCAACTATTGATTGTTCCAATATCCTCAGGACCAGAATCTACCGCTTTTAAAATCCATTCTCCTACTGATTCCTCATTATTGAATATAGACAATGATCCTTCAGGCGTGAAAGTACCGGTATAAGGAGCAGTTCCCAAACTAATTGTGTTTAAAGCGCTATCGTCAAAAACTGTATTTGTGTAATTAGCGCCATCATCTTGTCGGCTTGCCACTAAAAGTACCGATTTGCCGCTAGGACTAATCAGCATCAAATCCAAATCGCCTATCCAAGGATGGGTAATATTTACGGTAACATTTACGTCTCTTATTATCTTGTTGGTTGCGATAAGGATTTTTGAAGAAACTCCTGCAGCATTGTTGTCGGGAATATTTTGGGGAACATCCGCAGAATTACTGGTATCGCACACGTCATTTTCAGTAGTGAATTTAAATATGTTAGAAAAGGCACTCTCACCGCACTCATTAATTGATTTAACTCGCCAAAAATAGGTTGTTTTAGGCTGTAAATTTTGAGGAATATAGGTACTTACATTTACATTGGCAGATTCTAATATGTTGCCAAAACCAGCATCTTCAGCTATTTGAACATCATAACTTGTTGCATTAAAATCGTCATTCCAATTTAAATAAAAGGGTTTCAAAACATCAATCTCATTATTAGCAGGTGAAACCAATGTTGGTGCTAAAACCGTTGCGCTATAAACACCTAAATTTACAACTGTTGTTTTTGTTACCGAAGCCGATGTCCCTTTTATTGACACATCATAAATTCCCGCAATGGCAATTCCGCTAATGGTGACCTGAACACTTGTGTTGTTGGCGGTTGCAGTCGCAGGGTTAAAGGTAACTGTTGAGCCTGCCGGATTTCCGGTGGCAGAAAAAGTTGTCAATTCATTAAATCCCAAAAAAGTATTATAAGTAAATGTATAAACCGCATTGTTTGGAATACACACATTTTTAGAATAAGCGGCAAAATTCATAATAAATTCAGAAGTTTGAATTGTAATGTTTTTGGCGTTTATCGAATAAAAAATATTTTCTGCGCTTTCAACTTTAATACGCGCCTTATTGGTTGCATTATTCGGAACAACAATTTCATGCGACCCGTCATTTGCCACATTTGAAGCTAACGTGATCGGAAAAGTTAAACCTGCATCAGTAGACAGAAGAATATTGACAAAAGAACAATTTACCGGAGCCAAATTGCTATTGGCAACATCCCATGTTATTGTTTGGGCTGTTCCTGCGCCCCAAATTACATCGGTAGATTGAGAAGTAACTTTAAACGGTCCAGAACCTGCAACAAAAGTGACCACAGTTTCCTTGCTTGCCGATTGTCCGCCGATACTGTTATTGTCCCTAACATTTACCCCAAATCTCATGGTTCTGCCAACAGAAGGCAATACTTCCCAAGGATTTGATAAAAATCCGCTTATAATCGTTGCCTGATTTGGAAAATAACGCTTTGAAGTAACAATTGGAGGAATTGATCTAAATGCCGGACCTCCAGTAGCGGTTGACACCAATGGATATGCCGTAATTTCCGTGTCCAACTGTTCCCATGTATACGTTAAATTATCGCCATTACTGTCTGATGCATTGGCATTTAATATAAAAGGCGTAGAAATTGGAATCGTATAATTTGGCAAGTCATTTATTATTGGTACATTATTTCCAGTTACGGAAATTGCCCCGCATTTACTGTTTCCCGTTGAAATATTTGCCCACATTTCTCTAATGCTCACCAGATGAAAATAAAAATCTGCATCAGCCTGCACATTTTGTGGGGCACAAAGTCCGGCATAAGCCATAATAGTTGACCCGCTTCCCGGCTCTACTGCAGTCCCTAAGTTTCTATTGGCACCGGCACAATTCCCTGCATCTCCGTTAAAAGTGTGATGGGCACCATATTGATGTCCCATTTCGTGCGTAACGTAATCTATGTCATAAGCATCTCCAATTGGGCTTGGTAAACCTGTAATTCCTCTTGCTTTATAATTCACGTCACAAGGGGAATTTAGCTGCGCCAAACCACCGCCTCCGGTGCTAAAAGTGTGCCCAATATCATAATTTGCTGTTCCTATATTAAAATCTATAACCGTTTGACTTTCATCTATTAATGTATTGGAATCATTATTTGTAAAAGGATCTGTGACTGCATCCAAAAATATTACAGCCGTATTGCTGGCCACCAAAACCATAGTTAAGGCAACTTCTCTTTCAAAAATCCCGTTCACTCTTGTCATTGTTGTGACAATTGCCGATAAAACTGCTGCTTTTTTTTCGGCGTCTGTAGCTGAAGGGCTAATATTTTGCCTGGTTAAATGAAACTGCGAATATTCACCGGTTGTGGCAACAGCCAGTCTAAAAGTTCTTAATTTTCCGTCATTGGCATTATCTTCTTTAGCCGAAGATGTTGCTGTGCTCGATTTTTGGGAAGTGTTTGCCTCATCAAACTTACATTCGAATGGTTCTATGGAAGGCAAATTTTTATTCGAATAAACGATGTAGGAATCGTTGCTTTCGGTATAAGGATCAATATAAACGGTTCCTTCGGCATTTCGTAAAACCATGGCATGCAAGCCTTGTGTCGTTAAGCTGAATCTTATTACAGAACCCGGATTGTCAATTCCTTTACCAACATAAGACCTGATATTTGGATATTGTTTTTGCAGACTTTCATCGAGAATTGAAGCCTCAAAAATTTGGTATTTTTCTAAATTCCCTTTTTCATTGGGGAAGCTTATCACCGCATTCGATTTTTCTATATTACCCTTTCGTTTTGGCGCATTATTTAACCTGCTTTTGAACAGATTTATATTTAGCTGATAGGTTTCAAATTTATTTGGGATGGATTTTCTGGCTAATTTTTTTGAAGTGCTTTTCTCAAAATCAGTTTTTTTAGTCCACAATTCATCCGAATTTTGGGCTGAAACAGCAAAAAATAGAAGACACAGGGAAAGTGTTAAGAGGAACTGTTTTTTATAATGTTGTTTCATAAATCATTTGCTGTTGGAAAGTGTCGAAATCACAAATATAGAATGATATTCTTTTGTGCGCAATTTAAATGCCAAATTAATCTCACACATCAATCTCGTTTTAATTAATTAAAGTAATTTTGTAACCCATAAATAACCAAACCTATTTTCAAATTGAAAATTTATACCGATTTATCTAACTACACTTCAAAAAACAAAACTTTTGTTACCATTGGTACATTTGACGGCGTGCATGTTGGACATCAAAAAGTTTTGTCGAACCTTATCAATAGCGCAAAAAAGGACAATGCCACAGCGGTATTGTTAACTTTTTTTCCGCATCCCCGAATGGTTTTGCAGAAAGATACGAGTATCAAATTGATCAATACGATTGATGAACGCATTAAATTGTTGGAAAAAACAGGCTTAGACGCCTTGGTGATTCATGAATTTACAAAAGATTTTGCCGAAAAAACCGCTTTAGATTTTGTAAAAAATGTCTTAGTCGACAACCTGAAAATATCAAAATTAATCATTGGTTACGACCATCGCTTCGGAAAAAACAGGGAAGGTAATTTTGAACAATTAACCGCCTTCGGAAAAACTTTTGGTTTTGAAGTGAGCAAAATCCCCCAGCAGGAAATTGACCATATCACCATTAGTTCCACGAAAATCAGAAAAGCCATTGAACTTGGCAACATTGAGGAAGCAAACCGCAATTTGGGATATGCTTTTATGCTTACGGGAGAAATTGTAAAAGGAAACAATCTTGGAGAAAAAATTGGATTCCCAACCGCAAATTTAGCCATCAAGGAAACCTATAAATTGTTGCCGAAAACCGGTTCTTATATTGTTAAATCGGAACTTGAAAATGAAACTGTTTATGGGATGATGAATATTGGATTCAACCCAACGGTAAAGGGAAAAACCCAAACCATCGAAATTCATTTTTTTAACTTCAACAAAGATTTATACGGCAAAAAAATTCAAATTGATGTGCTGAAATTTTTACGGGATGAACAAAAATTTGATTCTGTTGAAGACCTTAAAAATCAGTTGGAGAAAGACAAACAAAAATCCTTAAAAATTATACAAGACAATCTTTTTGAAGTTTAAAAACCTTAATTTCTACTAATGAAAAAACTGCTGCCATTACTCCTTTTACTAATTGTTTCGTGCAAATCAACTAAAAATACAAACGCAGCTTTTGAGGCCAAGGAAGCTTTTTTGATAAATGCGACAAATTGTCCCGAAAATGGCACTTGCACCATTGAGTTGCTGCCCAACAAATCTTTGGAATTTAAAAAGGATGAATTTGGCAATTCTTATCCCGTAATTTCTGAAGGAAATAAAACCATTTTTAAATATGTTTATGCTAAAAATCCCCTTCCAAATACCCAAGACAGCAATTATACGGAACTCGTTTTTGCCGAATTGGATTCAACCATTTCAGCAAAAAAATTGACCAACGAAGCGCTTCAAGACATAAAATTACACTTTGGCCGTTTGTGCTTTTGCAAAGGCCAAACAGGTTATTATCCCATAAAAAATGGCAATTTTAAAATCTCAAAAGCTTCTAAAAAAGCCTTTAAAATAGACTTCAATTTTAAGATTGATGAAGTTCCCCAACTTGTTTCAAAAATAAATGAAACCGTTTGTGTTAAATCAAATGAAACTAAATAGTTTCTTTTCACTTCAATTTCTTAAATTTGCCTTTTAATCAAAGGATAAAACCCATGTTACAAGTAGCGTTTATTAGAGAAAACAGGGAAACTGTTTTAAAAGGTTTGAACAAAAGAAATTTTAAAAATGCCGAAGAAATGGTTGATAAAACCATTTTGGCTGATGAAGAAAGAAGGGCCATTCAAACAGAACTGGATGCTATTTTAGCCGAATCGAACAAACTTTCAAAAGATATTGGCGACTTGTTTAAATCGGGCGAAACCCAAAAAGCCGCTATTTTAAAGCAAAAAACCATTCAGTTAAAAGATAAATCGAAAGAATTAACCGAAAATCTTCAGCAAAAAGCAACCGAGTTGCAGGAATTATTATACTTAATTCCTAATATCCCAAATGAAATTGTGCCCGAAGGAACTTCCGCAGAAGACAACCTAAACATTTTTCAGGAAGGTGAAATTCCGAAATTGCACGAAGGCGCCATGCCGCATTGGGAATTGGCAAAAAAATACGACATTATCGATTTTGAACTGGGCAATAAAATCGCTGGCGCAGGTTTTCCCGTTTACAAAGGAAAAGGGGCAAAATTGCAACGCGCATTGATCAATTATTTTTTGGATAAAAATACCGCTGCCGGTTATGATGAGGTTCAGGTTCCTCATTTGGTGAATGAAGCATCGGGATTTGGAACCGGACAATTGCCCGATAAAGAAGGGCAAATGTATCATGACGCCACAGATAATTTATATTTAATTCCCACTGCGGAAGTACCTGTTACCAATCTTTACAGGGATGTTATTTTAAAAGAAGAAGATTTTCCCATTCGCAAAACTGCCTATACGCCTTGTTTTAGGCGTGAAGCAGGTTCTTATGGCGCACACGTTCGCGGGCTGAACAGATTGCATCAATTTGACAAAGTTGAAATCGTGAGAATTGAACATCCGTCAAATTCTTATGCGGCTTTAGAGTTGATGGTAAATCACGTAAAAGGAATTTTGCAGGAATTGAAATTGCCTTACAGAATATTGCGTTTGTGTGGTGGAGATATGGGATTTACCTCAGCGTTAACCTATGATTTCGAGGTATTTTCAACAGCGCAAGACCGTTGGTTGGAAATAAGTTCAGTATCAAATTTCGAAACATTTCAGGCAAACCGACTGAAACTTCGATTTAAAAACAAAGAAGGAAAAACCGAACTGGCGCATACGCTCAACGGAAGTTCATTGGCGTTGCCGCGTGTTTTGGCCGGCTTATTGGAAAATTGCCAAACGCCCGAAGGAATTAAAATTCCCGATGCTTTGGTGCCATATTGCGGATTTGAATTCATTAATTAGCGCAAATAGTATACATTAATTTTTTGTAACTGTTCATTTCAATCAATGCTTCAAAATAAGCATTCAATTGTCCGTTTTTCATAAAATCTAATGCGCTATTTCTTTTTGTTTCGTAATTTTCAACCAATGCTTTCATGACCTGATATTAAAGGGTTCTTTCTAAAAAGACTTTTTACGCGTAAATTTGTAACAGGGCGACTCAGAAAATTACTTTAATTATAAAAACTTTAACACTTGTTTAATTATCTTTGAAATGTAAAAAGTACTTCATGCGCTACACTTTAATCCTATTTATCTGTTGTTTTTCCCTGCAAATTTATGCACAGGAACCTCAATTGGCGTCCCAATATTTTAGGAATGGAGAGTATGAAAAAGCGGCATCCATTTATAAAATTTTGTATGAGAAAAATCCGTTAAACAATAATTATATAAATTCTTTAATCGACTGCTATCAGCAATTGGAAAAATTTGAAGAAATCGATAAAATTGTCGCCAAACAATTAAAAAGTTATCCCAATCAGGAGTATTTGTACGTTGAAATGGGCTACAATTACCAATTGCAAAACCTTCAGGAAAAAGCGGTTCCTTATTATGAAAAAGCCTTGCTCACCATTGAAAAATTGCCAAATTCTGGCTATTTAATCGGGAAAACTTTTCAGGACAATTACCTTCTTGATTATGCGCTGCTTGCCTACAAAAAAACCATGGATGTAAATCCGAATGCCGATTACAACTTTCAAATTGCTTCAATTTACAGTGAAAAAGGAGAATTGGAAAATATGTTTAACACCTATTTAGACCTTATTGAAACAAATGAAAATTACGAATCTATTGCAAAAAGTTATATTGGAAAATTTATTACCGACGATGCCTTTAGTGAACCCAATATTTTACTGAAAAAACTCTTGCTGAAACGCTCCCAAAACAATCCAAATAATAATTGGAATATGCTTTTGAGCTGGCTTTTTATTCAACAAAAAGATTATGACAAAGCGCTTGTTCAGGAAAAAGCGCTTCATAAAAGAAATTTGGAAAATATAAACGGCATTGTAGAACTTGGAAAAATCACCTTTGAGAACAATGATTTTGAAGCCACAAAAAACTGCTTCAGCTATGTGCTGGAAAATGCGGTAAATTTAGAAACCGAATTAATTGCCAAATTGTATTTGCTTCAGGTTGCCATTAAAACCAACGCCGCAAATGAAACTGTTGAGACCCAATTTCAGCAATTGTTTAACCAATATGGAAAAAATAGCGCCACCCTGAATATCCAAGCCATTTATGCGGAATTTCTGGCCTTCAAAAAAAATGAAGCCGAACAAGCAATTTCGGTTTTAAAGGATGCACTGAAATTGCCCATCAACGAATTTCAAAAAGGATATTTAAAAACAAAACTAGCCGATATTTTGGTGTTTACCAACAAATTCAGCAGCGCTTTAATTTATTACACGCAGGTGCAAAACGATTTAAAAAATCACACAATCGGGCAAACAGCGCGGTTTAAAATTGCACAAACTTCCTATTTCAAAGGAGATTTTGAATGGGCACAGTCGCAGTTGAGCGTACTGAAAAAATCCACTTCACAACTCATCGCCAACGATGCGCTGGCTTTAAATTTGCTCATTACCGACAATGCGGTAAAAGACAGTTTAAAAATTGCCCTGAAAAAATATGCCGTTGCCGATTTGCTTTCCTATCAAAACAAAAATATGCAGGCCATTGATACTTTAGCCTTTGTGCTTAAGCAATATAAAGGACATCCCATTGAAGATGAAGCTCTTTTTAAGCAAGCGCAGCTGTTTGAAAAAATAAATCAGTTCACAAATGCAGAAAACAACTACTTACAAGTCATTAATCTGAATAAAGATGATATTTTAGCCGATGACGCCCATTATTATTTGGGGGAATTGTATTTAAACAAATTAAACGCCGTTGAAAAAGCCAAAGAATACTATCAAAAAATTATATTTAATTATCCCTCAAGTATTTATGTAGTGGATGCCCGTAAAAAATTCAGGAAACTACGAGGCGATGAGGTGAATTAGGGAATGGGAAAAAGCAAATCCTATCCCCAACCCTTTCCAAAGGAAAGGGAGTTTGATTTAACTGCCAGAGGAAGTTATTTATTACCTTTAGCAACTCATTTTTTTAACTTTTAACTTTTAACTTTTAACTTTTAACTTTTAACTTTTAACTTTTAACTTTTAATATGTATATCTACAACGTTACCACAAATATAGATGAATCCGTTCACGACGAATGGTTGAAATGGATGAAGGAAAAACACATCCCCGATATGCTTTCAACAGGAAAATTCATTTACGCTAAAATGAGTCAGGTAATTATTGAGGAAGAAATGGGAGGCACCACCTATTCTGTGCAATACACCACCGAAAGTTTGGCAACTTTGCAGGATTATTACAAAGAAGATGCCGCTAGATTGCGTGATGAAGCAACCAAACTCTTTAATGGTAAATTTGTATCGTTCAGAACCGAATTAAAAATAATCAGCGAACAATTTAGCATGAGCGTTAAAAACTAACTATAATGAGTGTCAGAGCAAAAAAACACCTGGGACAACATTTTCTGAAAGACGAGCAGATTGCGCAAAATATTGCCGACAGCCTAACAGAAAAAGGCTATAAAAACGTGTTGGAAATTGGTCCGGGAATGGGTGTTTTAACCAAGTATATTCTTAAAAAAAACTTGGTTGTGCACGTCATTGAAATCGACACGGAATCGGTGGAATATTTAAAAACCCACTATTTAAACCTGGCCGACAGAATTATTTCAAAAGACTTTTTAAAAATTAACCTTTCCGATTATTTTGGGGAGGAACAAGTGGCGATTATAGGCAATTTTCCCTATAACATTTCCACGCAAATTGTATTCAAAACACTGGAGAACAGGCATCAAATCCCTGAATTTTCCGGAATGTTTCAAAAAGAAGTTGCCCAGCGCATCGCAGAAAAAGAAGGCAGCAAAGTATATGGCATTTTATCCGTGTTAACCCAGGCATTTTATGATGTTGAGTATTTATTTACGGTTCCGCCCACGGTTTTTAATCCGCCGCCAAAAGTGGAATCTGGCGTAATTCGGCTTACCAGAAAAGAAAATTACACCTTGCCAGTTAACGAAAAATTGTTCTATACCGTTGTTAAAACCGCTTTTAACCAACGCAGAAAAACCATGCGCAACAGTTTAAAAACGCTCAATTTATCCGATAATTTAAGAGAAGACCCTATCTTTGCCAAACGTCCGGAACAATTATCTGTGCAAGAATTTATAAGTCTGACCGCTAAAATAGAAAATGATGTCGTTTGAAGTAACTACAAGGTACATTGATGAAATTCAGCAATTAATTGCTGATGGTAACAATGAGGCGATTTTAAAGCTTCTGGAAGAAGTGCATTATGCCGATATTGCCGAAATTATTGAAGACTTAACGGTTGAAGAAGGCATCTATTTAATAAAATTACTGGATAGCGATGTAACTGCTGATGTAATTACCGAATTGGATGAAGATACCCGTGAAAAAATCTTGGGCGGACTTTCATCCAAAGAAATTGCAGAAGAAATTTCGGAATTGGACACCGATGATGCTGCCGATATTATTTCTGAACTTACCGACCAGCAACAAGAGGAAGTAATTTCCCATATTGAAGATGAAGAGCATGCCAAGGACATTCGGGATCTTTTACGGTACGACGAAAATTCTGCAGGTGGTTTAATGGCAAAAGAGTTGATAAAAGTAAACGAAAATTGGAATGTGCTTACCTGTGTTAAAGAAATGCGTGCCCAGGCAGAGGAAGTTTCACGCGTACATTCTATTTATGTAGTCGATGACAATGACCTTTTAAAAGGTCGGCTGTCGCTAAAAGATTTATTGACAACCTCAACAAGAACCGCAATTAAAGATGTTTTTATAAAAAAAGTGGATTTTGTGCATGTTGACGACAAAGCGGAAGATGTTGCGCGAATCATGCAAAAATACGATTTGGAAGCCATTCCCGTTGTTGATAAAGCCGGTCGTTTGGTGGGAAGAATCACCATTGACGATATTATTGACGTTATAAAGGACGAAGCTGAAAAAGATTACCAAATGGCTGCGGGGATTTCTCAGGATGTTGAAGCTGATGATACTATTTGGGAATTGACAAGAGCGCGTTTGCCTTGGTTAATTTTAGCGCTTTTTGGCGGATTTGTAAGTGTCTCCATTTTAGGCGGATTTTCAAACGCCATGACAAAATATCCTTCATTATTCTTCTTTACCCCATTAATTGCAGCAATGGCCGGTAACGTTGGTGTACAATCTTCCGCAATTATCCTTCAAGGTTTGGCAAATGACAGTTTAAAAGGTTCTTGGTGGAAAAGATTGATAAAAGAAATTTCTTTAAGTTTATTAAATGGGTTGGTGCTTGCGGCACTATTAATGTCAGCTGGCATGTATTTTTTAGGTTTCGACATTAAAGTGGGACTTACCGTTGCCGTATCTTTGGTTTCAGTAATCATTATTGCGTCTATAATTGGAACTTTTGTCCCAATAATTTTAGACAAAAGAGGCATAGATCCCGCTTTGGCCACAGGTCCGTTTATAACTACAAGCAACGATATCTTCGGAATATTAATTTATTTTTGGATCGCTAAAATAATATTGGGATTTTAATTTTTTGGGCATTACACTTCGTGTCAGGCTTTTCACACTCGCTTCCCGAAAAATCGGGAGAGCTCAAACAATCGCTTCAATCCTTAATGCAAATTGATTTACGCCCTTCGTCTCCGCTCAGGGTGACGGATGTACAATTTACGTTTTGAAAATTGCGCAATCAAACATTGACCAAACAAAATTGCGCGCCTTGCATTTTTTCTTCGCGTTCGTTGCGGTTAAGTTTTTGGCTTATTAACCCAAATCAAAAATAACAGATACCACTAAAACCTAAATTTCTTAAACAAATCCCAAAGAACCACACCCACACTTACAGAAATGTTCAGCGAATGTTTGGTGCCAAATTGCGGAATTTCAATGCAATAATCTGAGGCGGAAACCACTTTTTGCTGCACGCCTTTTACCTCATTTCCAAACACAACTGCATATTTTTGATTTGATTCAATCGCAAAATCTTGAAGCATCGTGCTGTTTTCAGCTTGCTCAATCGACAATATTTTAATTTTTAACGCCTTTAATTTTTCAATCAGCGCAAGTGTGTCTTCTGCATATTCCCAATCAACAGATTCGGTGGCGCCCAAGGCTGTTTTGTGGATGTCCTTATGCGGCGGTTTTGCCGTAATGCCGCACAAATAAATTTTCTCAATTAAAAAAGCGTCGCTTGTCCTAAAAACCGATCCAATATTGTTCAAACTTCTAATATTGTCAAGAATAACAATCAGCGGAATTTTCTCAATTTGCTTAAACGCTTCAACATCCAAACGTTCCAATTCACTGTTTTTTAATTTTCTCATAGTATTTTTTATTTGTTGAAACGTTGAATCTTTCAATTAAAATGTAACTTCGCAAAACTAACGTAAATTCTTAAAAAATTGGCGCCAAAAATCGAGAAAGTATCTCCCTTAATGAAACAATACAACGCAATCAAGACCAAATATCCTGATGCCATGTTGTTATTTAGGGTGGGCGATTTTTACGAAACCTTTGGTGAAGACGCCAAAAAAGCATCTCGCGTATTAGGAATCGTCTTAACCAAACGCGGCGCCGGCAGCGAATCCGAAACCGCTTTGGCCGGATTTCCGCATCACTCTCTGAATACGTATCTCCCAAAATTGGTAAAAGCAGGAATGCGCGTGGCAATTTGCGATCAGTTGGAAGATCCGAAAATGACGAAAACCATTGTAAAACGCGGTGTTACGGAATTAATAACGCCCGGCGTTTCCTTAAACGATGAAGTTTTACAGTCTAAAACCAATAACTTTTTGGCGGCGGTACATTTTGGAAAAAGATTGCTCGGTATTTCGTTTTTAGATGTTTCCACCGGCGAATTTTTAACCGCACAAGGAAATGCAGAATATATTGACAAACTGCTACAAAATTTTAGTCCGAGTGAGGTTTTGGTCCAAAAACAGCACAAAACAAAATTCAACGAATTATTTGGCGACCGGTTTTATAATTTTTATTTAGAAGACTGGATTTTTCAGCCTGAATATGCCAACGAAGCATTGACCAACCATTTTAAAGTGAAAACCCTCAAAGGTTTTGGGATTGAAGAATTGGAAGAAGGCATCATCGCTTCAGCCGTGGTGCTGTATTATCTTTCTGAAACGCAACACAACAAATTAGAACATATTTCGGTCATCAATCGCATTTCCGAAGAAAACTATGTTTGGATGGATCGGTTTACCATTCGCAATTTAGAATTGTATCATTCCAATTCACCAAATGCAGTTACGCTATTGGACGTTATTGACAAAACCATTTCGCCAATGGGCGGCAGGTTGCTGAAACGCTGGCTTGCATTGCCTTTAAAAGATTTGAATCGCATAAAAAGACGCCACGATATTGTGAAATATTTTATAGACCACGACGACTTTTTTGAGTTGACCACCTATCAAATAAAGCAAATTAGCGATATTGAAAGGTTGGTTTCAAAAGTGGCGGTTGGAAAAGTGAATCCGCGTGAAGTTGTGGCGCTTAAAAATTCCCTGAACGCCATCATTCCCATAAAAGAAGCTGCAGAAAAAAGCAATAACGAGGCGCTAAAAATTATTGGCGAGCAACTGCAAAGCTGCGCCACCATTCGCGAGAAAATTACCAAAACATTAAATGAAGAAGCGCCGGTAAGCATTTCAAAAGGAAATGCCATTGCCAGTGGTGTTTCTGAGGAACTGGATGAACTGCGCGCCATTTCAACCTTGGGAAAAGGCTATTTGGACAATATGCAGGCGCGTGAAATTGAACGCACCGGAATCTCTTCCCTAAAAATTTCCTTCAACAATGTTTTTGGCTATTATATTGAAGTTCGAAATACGCACAAAGACAAAGTGCCGGAAGACTGGATCCGGAAACAGACTTTGGTAAGCGCCGAGCGCTATATTACTGAAGAATTAAAAGAATACGAAACTAAAATTTTAGGCGCCGAAGAGAAAATTGGAAAACTCGAAAATGAACTTTTTGCGGAACTCATCAGTTCACTGATGGATTCCATTCAGCCAATACAGCTAAACGCCCAATTGATTGGCCAGATTGATTGTTTAAGTTCTTTTGCCGAAGTTGCCAAACAAAACAATTATGTACGTCCATTATTAGATGAAAGCACCGATTTGGAAATTAAAAACGGACGCCATCCCGTTATTGAAAAGCAGTTGCCAATTGGCGAAGAATATATTGCCAATGATGTTGTTTTAAACAGAAATCAGCAACAAATTATTATGATTACCGGCCCGAATATGAGCGGTAAATCGGCCATTTTACGCCAAACTGCCTTAATTGTGTTGTTGGCGCAAATGGGCAGTTACGTGCCTGCACAAAATGCCCGAATTGGGGTGGTCGATAAAATATTCACCCGTGTTGGGGCAAGCGACAATATTTCTATGGGCGAATCAACTTTTATGGTTGAAATGAATGAAACCGCCAGTATTTTGAACAATATTTCAGAAAGAAGTTTGGTGTTGTTGGATGAAATTGGAAGGGGAACAAGCACGTACGACGGAATTTCAATTGCCTGGGCCATTGCAGAATATTTGCATGAACATCCGACAAAAGCAAAAACATTGTTCGCCACGCATTACCACGAATTAAACGATATGACCACTACTTTTGAGCATATCAAAAACTTCAATGTTTCCGTAAAAGAATTGAAAGACAAAGTGGTTTTCCTTAGAAAATTAGTTCCCGGTGGCAGCGAACACAGTTTCGGTATTTACGTGGCCAAATTGGCCGGAATGCCGTCATCCGTTATTCACAGAGCAACAAAAATGCTGAAGCAACTGGAAAAAAATCACACCAATTCATCCGTAAAAGAAACCTTAAAAACGGCTTCTGAAAACGATATGCAATTAAGCTTTTTTAAGTTGGATGATCCTTTGCTCGAAAACATCAAAGAAGAAATTCTCTCCACCAATATTGACACACTCACCCCTATTGAAGCCCTAATGAAATTGAATGAAATAAAACGAATGCTTACTAAAAAGTAAATTGTTAAAATTTTGTTAAAGTTGGAATAGTTATTGATGCTTATTAAATTATAAAGTTACTTATAGTCAAGTAATTATTGCAAAAAAAATAAGCTATGAAAAAAATAATACTCCTTTTCACCTTTGCCTCATTCTCATGTTTTTCACAATCTTACATTGAAGGTTATATTATTGATAAAACAACAAATGAATCTCTGCCATATTCAACTATAAAACTTATAAGCAGTAGCGATAGTTATACCATTACTAATGAGGACGGTAAGTTTGAAATTAGGAGCAAACTACCAACTGATTCTTTGGAAGTACGATTTTTGGGATATCAAACAAAAAAAGTTCCAATTTCCTTTTTTAATAAAAACACTAAACTCTATTTAGCCTCCAATATAAATCAATTAAAGGAAGTATTTATTGTGGCTAATAAAAATAAAAATAACTCATATAATTTACTAAACAGCTTAATTCAAAAGTATAGACACAAAACATTGATTACAGAGAGTAAAGGGTTTCTTACATTAACTTCATCTTCAAGAGGTATTCCGCTAGAAATTATTGAAGGATTTTATAATAGCAAACAAAGTTTGTCGGATGGAATTATAGATTTAAAAATAAAAAGTGGTCGATTTGGTCAAAATAAATCCTTCCCATTTTATAGTTTGAATAATACTCAAGTTTTAATGGATTTTCAATTTTTTAAAAATTCTAACCAAATATTACCCTTTTACCCAGGAAACATGACGTTTAATGAAATTAAAAGAAAATATATTGTAAAAATTGATGAATGCAATTCTTGTAGTGATGAGGATTTAAAAATTTCTTTTGTCCCAAAAAAATTTGACGGACGTCTTTTTTTGGGCAAAATAATATTTAATAAAAAAACGCTAACAATAAAAAAAATTGAATTGGAAATAAATGATCCAATAACAGATGGCTTATCTTCCATTATAACAAATGATGAGATAACACCAAAACAAATAAAGCTAGTTATTAGTTTTAATCCAGCTGATTATGAAAAAATTCAATCTTTAAAATTAAATTTTATGATGTATTATAAATCTGAAGAAGCGCTCCAAATTATTCAGTCCAATTCATTTCTCTACTTTTACGATTATAATAAATCTTTTGAAGAACCCTATTTTTCTAGCAATATTCAATTCAATAATGATTATGATAAAATTATAGCGCTGCAAACCACGGATGATTTTTGGAATGCTAATTATCAATTCCCAAAAAGTTTTAATGAAGAAAAATCAATAGATTTTTTAAAAAAATATGGCTATTTAATTAATTATGAAAACACAATCTCTTCGGATAATATAAAATACGTCAAACCTTCTCTTATAATATGGAATAAAAATAAACGATTGGAGTGGCAAAGTATTCAGGAAGTTTTAGCAAGTAATAGTAACGTAAATAAACTTTCATATCAAGGCTTAAGTGAAAACATGAAAGCTGATAAAGTTTATCATACAACTACTGAAATTGATAAGGATAAGCAAGACACCTTTTCAAATAACTATAAAAAGTTCAATTTCAGCTTTTTATTAGATCAATATAAAAGGGAGAGTGGCGAAAAACAATTTATAACTCGAACAATTTTTGATAGAAATTCCTCATTCTACAGAAACGAACGTAATAATATAAACTTGGTTTATATCAACTTAATTTTTGATATCTATGAATACTACAGGCAAAGTTTAGAAACTCAAATAAATAATAAAATGACTTTTGATGAAGTTAAAAAAATATGTGATGAAAAATTTGAAGAGGCTTCTTTAACTGTAGAAAAAATGAAAAATGAAACAAATGCAGGTTTGAACTTTAAAAGTTTGTACAAATGGAATAATACGGTAAACGAGAAATTAAATATCAATAATTATTTATTAATCATGAATCAAGAACAATTATGAAATATTTAAAATCTTCACTAATTTTAATGTTGGTTTTCAATTCATTTTATATCTATTCTCAAGAACTTGACATTAACAGTTCAATAATTGAACCTTTTCAAAAAGACGCCTTATTTAGAGAAAAAGTATTTATTCATATTAATAAAACCCGTTATTTTATTAAAGAAAATATTTGGTTTACAGCGTATGTTTCAAATGACTTTAATAATACACCCTCAGATTATACAACAAACTTGCATGTTAGCTTATTAAATGATAAAGGAACTTTAATTGAAAGTAAAAATATATTTATCCAAAAAGGTGTTGGGATTGGTGATTTTTTGATAGATGAGAGCCATAATTCAGGCAAATATTATATTCAGGCAAACACTAATTATATGCATAATTTTGGTTCTGAAAATGTATTTATGCAAGAAATTGAGATTATTAATCCTGTTGAAAAAAAAGAATTTGAGAATGAACAATACGCTAACAATTATGATATTCAAGTTTTTCCTGAAAGTGGTTATTTATTGGAAAGTACAGAAAACATACTTGGTATAAAAGCATTAATTAATGGAAAAGGATACCCATTTTCAGGTAAAATTATTAATTCTAGAGGAATAGAAATCACCTCTTTTGAGGGAAACCAGTTTGGGATGAGCAAATGTAAATTTACTTATGAAAATAATGAGACTTACAAAGCATTAGTTACAATAAATGGCACAATTAAAAAAATCGATTTGCCAAAGGCTCATAAAACAGGAATTAATTTTAGTGTAGATAATACAAATTATGATAAAATTGTACTCACCCTTAGAACGAATAAAGAAACGTTACCAATTCTAAAAAACGAAATACTGGCAATTCTTTTTTATAGAAATAATTTTATTAGTAAAGCAATTACATTATCGAACATTAACAATGAAGAGCTAACACAAGAGTTGGTTTTTGATAAGAGTGAAATGCAACATGGTGTTAATATTGTTACTTTGTTTAAAAGTAACCAGCCAGTTGCTGAACGTAAGTTTTTTGTTGATAAGAAAAGTGAACAAAGTGAGCTTTTAATTGAATTACTTAAATCAGAAAATGATTCTACAAGCTTTAAAATTAAAACTATTAATTCAAATTTTGAACCAATTTCAGCTCAATTAAGTATTTCTATACTTCCAAGAGATTCTAAAATGTTTAAGGAAGCGCAAACTATAAAAAGTGCTTTTTTATTAACTCCTTATATTAAGGGAATTGTTGAAAATCCTTCATTTTATTTTAATAAAACGAGCCCCAAAGAAAAGGATTATTTAGATTTATTACTCCTCAACCAAGGATGGAACACTTATTCTCTGGAAGAAAAAATTAAAGAAATTAATCCAAAAGAGAAATTTCCTTTTGAAAATGGTTTTACACTAAACGGCAACTCAAAAAAAGCACCAAAAGATTACGATATTGGAATTTTATCTAAAAAAAACAGGTTGGTTGCATTTAGTAAACTTAATGAAAATAAAGAGTTTACATTTGAGAATGTATTTGCTTATAAAAATGATAACATAAAAATCGCATTCATAAAAAAAAATAAACCCTTAGTAAAACCTAATGGAGTGTCTTTTAGTGAACCAAAAATAAGTAATCCCAATATCTTAACAAAGATTGATAATTCAAAACCTATTCTTGAAAAAAAATCATATACAATCAGTAAAAATAGTTCTTTAAACTATGTGAATTATCCAAATATAGAACAGTTAGATGAAGTAGTGTTAAAAAATATAAAAGCAAAAACGAAAGAAACAATATATGATATAGAAATGGATTTAGCAATAAAACATAATGTCATAGCCTCTGGATTCTACAAAAATAAAAAAGTTACTAAGCAAATGGAAATAGTGCATCAAACAGTATTTGACTATTTTAGAAGTTTAGGTTTTATTAAACCTGTCATTTCTGACAATGTTGAATCTTATATTTTCTCACTTAGAAATACGCCTGCAACTTTAATAAATCCTTTTCTTAAAGCAAACCCTGATAGTACATTCCCCCCACAAATTTATATAAATGATAAACAAATCAGTCGATACTTAGATATTGATATGTTAAGACAACTTAGTATGAGTACTGTTGATGATATATTAATTAATAGATCTGGTGGTGGCGGTGGAATGGATGGTACAGGAGGAATCATAAAAATTTACTTAAAAAAATGGGATCACAAATATTTTGGAGAAGAGAGCAAAAACTTATATGAAAATTTAATATTGCTTACAGGTTTTGACAGAGCAACTAATTATTACAAACCTCAATATAATTTTTATACTGAAGATTCTTATAATTGGTCAGAAATTGATTGGAAAAACAATCTTCTAACAAATGAAAAGGGAGAAATCACTTTTAAAGTTCCTAAAAATGAGTTTTCAAACGAATTTCAATTTATAATAAACGGTTTTTCTGAAAACGGATTGTTATTTTATACTAATTACAAAACAGGTGAAGTTCGTTTCTAAAATGTTAATTATTTTGTTGGGTTTGTTAAGATTTATTCATTGAGCCAATTTTTAATTATCTTTGTAGCCTAAAAAATATTTAATATGTTTTTATTTATCAGCGGTGGCGAAATATTTGTAATTCTTTTGGTGGTTGTCATGGTTTTTGGCGCGGATAAACTTCCCGAAATTGCCCGAGAACTTGGAAAAGGGATGCGACAAATTAAAAATGCGACCAATGATATTAAGCGAGAAATTCAAAATAGCGCAGAAAAAAACGATATTGATATTGATATTGCCGCAAAAGTCAGAAATGAAGTAAATAGGGTAAAAGATAATTTTGACGATTTCACGAACCCTTTGAAAAAAGTTAAAGAAAACATAGAAAATTCCATAAATCCCATCAAAGATGCTGATGGAAATTTGGTGAGTTATTTTAACAAACCAAAAGAAGCTAAAAATACAATAACTGACATCTCAACTGAAATTACCACGGATTCCTCAACTACAACCCTAGACGTTAAAAGTGTCGCTAAAGATACTGAAGAAACCAAAAATGTTGCTGAGAATTCACCAACGCCGGAAAAAGAGGTTAAAGATCCCATAGAAGAACAAAATGGATCCGTAAAAAGAGAAAAATAATTTTCTCAAAAAAATCGGCTTATTTTACCCTGCTAATCGACAATCCATCGCGGATTGGCAATAAAATAGTTTCAATTCTATCATCCGAATTTAACAATTCATTGTATTCGACCAAGGTTTTGGTGTCTTTATCGTTGGGTTCAATTTCGGCAACAACCTTTCCGCTCCACAACACATTGTCCGATAAAATAATGCCGCCCGAATTCATTTTACCAATAATCATGTAATAATAGGTAATGTAGTTTGCTTTATCGGCATCAATAAAAACCATGTCAAACTTTTCATTTAATGTTGGAATAATATCCAGCGCATTTCCTACCAGTTGTTTTATTTGGGTGTTATAAAGCGATTGCTCAAAATATTTTTTGGCAAAATCTTCCAGTTCTTCATTTTTATCAATGGTGAAAAGCGTTCCGTTTTTTTGCATTCCTTCCGCCAGACATAAAGCCGAATAACCGGTATAAGTTCCAATCTCCAAAATAGTTTTTGGCTGAATTAATTTAGAAATCATAGACAAAATTCTGCCCTGATAACCACCGCTCAACATCCGTGGATTCAATATTTTTTGCCAGGTTTCCTTATTTAACTGCTGTAAAAGTTCAGGTTCCTTTTGGGAATGATTTACAACGTAATTGTCTATTTTTTCGGGTAAAAAATTCATTATTTTAATATTTTAAAAGGAAATAAAAGACTTTGTGGTAAGAATATATTTTCTAGCTAAATTAGTTCTCAACAGCAATCTTTAACACCCCTTTTTTATGGCTTATAATTCTATTTTGGTTTTCAATTCCTGCGCCATGCAATTTATTTCCTCTTGGTTTAAATGTTGCGTTTTATGGCTCTCAACTTCTTCTAATTTTTTTAAACAAGTGCTCATTATCTTGTTTTGTTTGGCGTAAAGTTCGCATTTTTTGCATAAAAATAAATGAGCTTTCAGTTTTATTTTTTCCCATAAACTGGCTTCATTGTATTGGCTTTTGTCGCAAATCGCACTAGCTTCATCACAGGTTAATTTCATATACCAAAATTTTAATTCTTAAACCAATTATCTTCCATGCATTTCCTAAGCTGGGTTCGCGCTCTGTGAATGATGACCCATAAGTTTGACGTGGTAATGTCAAGTTCTTTACAAATATCTTCTGTTTCAATTTGATGCACGGTTTTCATTCTAAAAACTATGGCGTATTTCTCGGGTAAATTTCCAATGCATTTTTCCAAAACATTGGCCAATTCCTCATTCTCAATCTTTTTTTCAATTTCACCGCTCCAGTCAGTTGGTACGCGTTCTTCCAGCCATTCTCCTTCTCGTTCGCCATCGGCATAAAAATTCATGCGCACTTCGGCCTTGCCTTTTGTCGAATTAATTTTGCGGTAATAATCAACAATTTTTCTTTTCAGAATAGCGATAAGCCAGGTACGTTCGCTTGATTCTCCTTTAAAATTTTCCTTCGCTTTTAGGGCCGAAAAAAAAGTGTCCTGCACCAAATCTTTGGCCAAATCTCTATCGTTTAACCGGCCAATGGTATAATTGAAAAGATAATCGGCATGCAAGCTGACCCATTTTTCCGGATTTAAAAATTGTTTGTCGGTTACAGCCATTTAAACTTTATTTACTGATTGGCTAAGGTAAATAATTTCACAGAAATATACTTCTTTTAATATGGCGGACTTTCTTTTGATTTCCTGCAATAATGACTGTTTTTGAAATTTTAGCAATGTCATTTTTGTTGATGTCTTTAGAATGAAAAGATATCATATTAGTATTAAAAGAACCCAAAAAAACAATATTTTATGCCTTTTAATTTCCGATTTTAATTCTTGACTTTTTTTGTCAATTACCTATATTATTTTCAAACACATTATTTTCCCGGTCAATATCAGCCATCAATTGAGAAGGATCAATCTCCACTGATTTCACTTCTTTTGAAGTTGAAAAAGCGTACTTCGGATTTGCCCAAGACCAGTTTTTAATAAGCGTTGCATCGGTGGTTTTTTCGCCACGCATCATACTTAACGGGATGTAAAAATTCTCTGTGCTTCCATCTACATAAGTGACAGCAACATCAACAGGCATTGGCATTTGCCCGACTCTTGCCAAAGTAACTGTCTTTCCGTCAACTTTTGCAATAGCATAATCTATGGTATGCGTGGTTTGTGTCCATTCATTTAAAAACCAATCCAACTGAATTCCCGAAACTTTTTCGGCAGTTCGTTTAATATCATTAGGCGTTGGATGTTTGAATTTAAAATCCTCAAAATATTTTTTGATGGTTTTTTGAACATTTTCTTCTCCGATAATATAATTCAGTTGGTATAAAAACATGCTTCCTTTGGTGTAACTTCCAATACTAAAAGCAGCGTTGGTGTTAAACCTGTCGGCATGTGTGGTCAATGGTTCTTCAATATTGTTTTTAACCGCATAAAAATAGCCTCCGTAATCTTTTGAATTGGGTTTGCCGTCTCCGCCTTCTAAAATTAAACTAGACGCCAAGGTTGAAATATAAGAAGTAAAACCTTCATCCATCCACGAGTGTTTGCTTTCATTGGTTGCCAAAATGTGTTGAAACCAGCTATGCGCCAATTCGTGAAAAACAGATCCCACAATCTCATCTAAGGATTTTCCTCCTTCAATTAAAGTGCACATGGCGTATTCCATACCGCCATCACCGCCTTGAATTACTGAATATTGTTTCCACGGATATGCGCCAACATTTTCATTAAAAAAGTGTAAGGCTTTCTCTGTTAGCGGCTGTACTTCTTTCCATGCTTTCGCGTATTTTTCATCTTTTTTATAGAAGAAGTGAAGTTCTGTTCCGGTGACGATTTTTAGAATATCATGCACGTAATTTGGGTCGGCAGCCCAAGTAAAATCGTGAACATTTGGTGCCATAAAATGCCATTTCAGTTTTTTCCCTTTCGGAAGGTTCAATGGTTTCGATTTGTCTTCATAACCGTGACCAACTTCTTGCGAATTTTGAAGATAGCCTGTTCCGCCAACAGTATAATTTTTGTCAATATGAAGCGTGACGTCAAAATTTGACCAAACCCCATGAAATTCCCGGGCAATATAAGAATCAGCATGCCAGCCTTCAAAATCGTATTCTGCCATTTTCGGATACCATTGCGCCATAGAAAGCGCTACGCCATCTACGCTATTTCTGCCGGCTCTTCTAATATGAACGGGAACCTGTCCTTCAAAAGTCATCTCAAATTTTACTTTTTCTCCAGGTTGAATTCCTTCATTTAAAGTGACTTTTAAAACTGTTCCGTCTATGCTGTATGTTGCTGCTTTTCCGTTTTGTTTTAGCGACAACACTTTTAAATAGCCAATTTCATTGGGTTTCAGCTTGGCTATTCGGCTTTCATAAATCGGATTTTCTTTGGTGCCGATATTTTTTACCATTCTTTTGTCGGGATCCGGAACAGTCTGCAATCTGGCATCCATTTCACTGCCCGGCTGAAATGCATTAAAAAACAAATGATAAAAAACCGTGTTTAAAACATCTGGGGAATTGTTTGTGTATTCCAATTCCTGCGTTCCTTTGTATTGATAATTTTCCGCATCAACATCCACTTCCATTTTGTAATCCGCGTGCTGTTGCCAATATGAAGTATTGTTTTGGGCGGTTGAAATTATTGCGCTAAGAGTAAATAGAAGAAGGCTTCCTAATTTTTTCATTTTTTAATTGGTATTTCGACGGCGCAATATAATCATATCTTTATAAAACAAAAAAACACATGGAGAGCCGTGTGTTTTTTTAACAGAAAATTATATGTTTTGTTATTTAATTAACCATTTTGTCGGCCAATAACAATGCATTGTATGCATTTGCAATACTTCCTGATTTAGATAAATTAGAAAATGCTGCTTTTGTTCCTTTTTCACCAGGAATAAGTACTTGTAAATTTACTTTAACTGCCGAATTCATGATAATGTGTTTTACCTGACTTGCAGATAATTGTGGATAATAAGAACGAATTAGCGTTGCTATACCTGCAACTTCAGGAGAAGCCATAGATGTACCGCTGTATTTTGCATATTCGTTTTTAGGCACGGTTGAATAAATTTGAACTCCAGGACCAAATACATCCACATTTAGTTTTCCGTAATTAGAAAATGGAGCCGGCATATTTTCATTAAAATTAGAACTCAAAGCGCCAATGGTAATCACATTGTCTGAAATTTCGTTTACTTTATCTTCAGAATCATTTGGCCAATTGTCTTTTACGTCAATATTTTTATTGTCGTTTCCTGCAGCGTGTACCAACAAAACGTCTTTTTCTGCAGCGTATTTAATAGCGTCTAAAACCCATTCTTTGTTTGGAGAAAAACTTTTTCCAAAACTCATGTTGATTACTTTTGCGCCATTGTCTACGGCATACCTAATTGCCAATGCAACATCTTTGTCGCGCTCATCACCATCCGGCACCGCTCTTACAGTCATTAATTTTGCGTTATGTGCAACCCCTTGTAACCCAATGTTATTGTTGCGTGATGCTAAAATAATTCCGGCAACATGGGTACCGTGAGATTCACTTTCTTTGTCACCGATCACAAATCCGTTTCCGTATTTTCTGTCGTTAAAATCCTCCGGATTGTCGCCTACAATTGCGCGTCCGTTAAAATTGAAATCGTAATTTTTATTTTTCTTTTGGGTTGCATAATAATCTAAATAGGCAGCTTCATCAAGACCTCTTCCAAACAAGCCAATTAAATCGCCAACTTGTGCTTTTAGCGTTTCATCTTCAGTATTGATTGCTTTTAAATCTTCCAATGTAAGGGTTTCTTTACCCAAGAATTTTTTCACTGCAGCAAAATTTGCGCCTATTTGTTCCATACGTGACAAAGTTTGAAAATGTCTGGAAGAAGCAGCTTTGTAAGCTTCCACATATTCCAGATATTTTTTAAAGTCTGCTTTATCAGCCTCGCTTATGTTTTCGATGGTTTTTCCTTCAAAACGTGGGTTTAATTTGGCTACAATACGCGTAATTTCTAATTGTTCAGGAGCCGCTTCACCGTTTCCGCCCAAAAAGTTCCATCCGTAAATATCATCTACATACCCGTTTTTGTCATCATCAATTCCATTTGCTGCAATTTCATTGGAATTGCTCCAAAGCACATCTTTTAAATCTTCGTGTTCAATATCAATTCCTGAATCAATAACACTTACAACTACCGTTACGCCTTTTTTTCCTTCTAAAAATTTATAAGCTTTGTCCAGGCTCATTCCAGGAATGGTATCCGAAACCAAATCGGCATGTGCCCAATGGTTAAATTTTTCTTCGCTGATGGCGCCTTTCTTTTGTGGTAAAGAAACTATGGTTTCCATGGTTGGAACCGGCTTGTCTGCAATAGATTTTACAGAACTGCAACTTGCTAATGAAATTGTTGCTAATGCAGCAACAACATACATAGATTTAAATATGCTCATACTTTTGTTTATTGTTTAATTAAATACTTCGTTAAATGTATAGGTTTGGTTTAATCGCACACCTTTTTCGGTATGTTTTACGGTACAAATTTCGTTGGCCGCATCATGCTCGAAAAACAAAAAATAATTGTTGTCGGCGGCATTGTTTAAAAATTTATCTTTTTCTACCATGGTTAACAGCGGTCGCGTGTCATATCCCATCACATACGGCAAAGGAATATGCCCAACAGTTGGCAACAAATCCGACACAAAAACAATGGTTTTTTCCTGGTATTGAATGTGCGGAATCATCAACTTATCGGTATGGCCGTTTGCGAATAAAATATCGAAACCGAGCGGTGTGTTTTTGGCAAAATCTCCAGTTGGAATATTCACTAAATTCAATTGCCCGCTCTCTTCAATCGGATTTATATTTTCAGTTAAAAATGAGGCTTTTTCTCTCGGATTCGGTTTTACAGCCCATTTCCAATGATTTTTATTGCTCCAATATTTTGCATTTTTAAACGCAGGTTCATATCCGGTTCGCGTATTGTTCCACTGAATACTTCCGCCGCAATGGTCGAAATGCAAATGGGTTAAAAAGACATCGGTGATGTCATCTCTGTGAAAACCATATTTTGCCAAGGAGGCATCCAAAGAATAATCTCCGAAGAAATAATAGTAGCTAAAAAACTTTTCTGATTGTTTGTTTCCTGTGCCGTTGTCTATTAAAATAAGACGGTCTCCATCTTCAATCAACAAACAGCGCAACGCCATATCAATTAAGTTATTTTCATCTGCTGGATTTGTGCGATTCCAAATCACTTTGGGCACTACGCCAAACATGGCGCCACCATCTAACTTAAAGTTTCCTGTTTCAATAGGGTAAATTTTCATAAAAAAAACTTTAACACAAATATACAAGAATTTATATTTAACATGGTGTTAAAGAAAACAAAAAACCCAAGCAAAATGCTTGGGTTTTAATGAGGCGTCTAGCGGATTCGAACCGCTGTACGAGGTTTTGCAGACCTCTGCCTAGCCACTCGGCCAAAACGCCATTATTGGATTGCAAATTTACAAATTTTTTTTAATTGTTTAATCGTTTAGTCGCGTAATTGTTGAATTTATGCAATTGTTGGCTATAGTTTTGGTCTTTAATACTTTAGTCTTTTTAATTATTTTTTAGGTCTCCCCGCTTTTTTGGTGGGCGTTCCCTTTCAGGTCGCACTTTCCGCTATATCTTTTTTTCCGCTTCGCTGCAAAAAAGGATTAGTTTATCCTGAGCATAGCCGAAGGGCTGCAATTGCTAACGCGAATTTTTTTGCAATATTTCAACTTCGGACTTCCGTCTTCGGGCTTCCGACTTCTTAACTTCTCAACTTCTTTCTTTACTCATTTCAACGGTCACCATCGCCACATTGCCGCCGATTGGCGGATTTATTTTTGAAACCGAAACATCGGCTTTTTCTACCATAGGAATTTCCAAAAAAATCCGGTCCAAAATGCGTTTTACCACCGTTTCCAATAATTTGGAACGAATGGCCATTTCCTGTTTTACTATTTTGTTTAAATGAACATAATCTACCGTATCTGCAAGGTTGTCGCTTTGTGCCGACAAGTTTAAGTTTGCATTTACCGAAACATCCACACGATAATCGGAACCAATTTTACCTTCTTCCAACAAACAGCCGTGATAGGCGTAAACCCGTATATTTTTTAACTTTATAATTCCCATTTTAAAAAATTTTAGGCAAAGATAGGTTGAAAAGTTGGAAGACTGAAGACCGAAGACCGAAGTCGGGAGACAGAAATTTTAAAGTTGAAAAAAAGACCGAAGACAGAAGACCGAAGTCGGAAGTTGAGAAGTTTTTAAAAAAGCAAAATAGAATCCAAATATTTTTAACCGCAAGGAACGCAAAGGAAAACTACAAAGGTCGCCAGAAAAATATTAATTATCCATTATTAATTCAAGCTGCGTTAGGGATTGAACGGCGTGTTTGAGCACTTTTTTGTTGTTTTTCGCAAAAAAAAATGCGAGTAGTGAAAGCCCAACCCGCCTTTTCGGCGGGAACGCCCACCATAAAAGGCCGCCTTTACGCCTTTGCTGAATATGTGATGTGATTTTGTAGTTGCATTGCCGAAAAAAATCAATAATTTTGCACCTTATAAGTTGATGTTATTATGAGTGAAGAAAAAAAATCGCTGAATTTTATTGAGCAAATTATTGAAGATGATTTGGCAAACGGTTTGGCAAAAGATAAATTACGATTTAGGTTTCCGCCAGAGCCAAACGGCTATTTGCATATTGGCCACGCGGCTTCCATTTGTTTGAATTTTGGTTTGGGATTGCGTTACAATGCGCCGGTTAACCTGCGTTTTGACGATACGAATCCGGCAAAAGAGGAACAGGAATATGTGGATTCCATAAAATATGACGTGCAATGGCTGGGTTTTAAATGGGACAAAGAATTGTATTCATCGGACTATTTTCAGCAATTGTACGATTGGGCTGTACAAATTATAAAAGACGGAAAAGCCTATGTTGATGACCAATCATCGGAACAAATGGCTTTGCAAAAAGGAACGCCAACCGAACCGGGAACCGACAGTCCGAACCGAAACAGAACAATTGAAGAAAATCTGGCGCTGTTTTTAAAAATGAAAAATGGCGATTTTGAAGAAGGTTCTCACGTTTTGCGCGCAAAAATTGACATGAAACATGTGAATATGCATATGCGCGACCCAATTATGTACAGGATTTTAAAAAGACACCACCACAGAACAGGAAATGATTGGTGTATTTATCCGATGTACGACTGGACGCACGGCGAAAGCGATTATTTGGAGCAAATTTCGCATTCTATTTGTACGCTGGAGTTTAAAAGTCACCGGGATTTGTACGATTGGTATATTGACCAGGTTTACGATCCGGCAAAATTACGTCCGAAACAACGTGAATTTGCGCGAAGAAATTTGAGTTATACGGTGATGAGCAAACGCAAATTGCTGCAATTGGTTGAAGAAAAAATAGTTTCGGGTTGGGACGATCCAAGAATGCCAACCATTTCGGGCTTACGAAGAAGAGGCTATACGCCAGAATCTATCAGAACTTTTAGCGAAACGGCTGGAATTTCGAAACGCGATAACGTAACTGACGTGGCTTTATTGGAATATTGCATAAAAGACGATTTAAACAAAACAGCGCCACGCGTTATGGCAGTTTTAAATCCGATTAAATTGGTGATTACCAATTACCCTGAAGGAAAAGAAGAGTGGTTGTCGGCCGAAAATAACCAGGAAGATGAAGGCGCCGGTTTTAGGGAAGTGCCTTTCAGCAATGAAATATTTATTGAAAAGGAAGATTTTAAGGAAGAAGCCAATAAAAAATTCTTTAGGCTTTCTATTGGAAAAGAAGTGCGTTTGAAAAACGCTTATATCATTAAAGGCGAATCGGTGATAAAAGACGAAAACGGGGAAATTACCGAAATTCACTGCACCTATGATACCGACAGTTTAAGCGGAAGCGGCACTGAAGCCAGCCAACGCAAAGTTAAAGGCACGTTGCACTGGGTTTCCATTAAACACGCCTTAAAAGCGGAAGTGAGGGTTTATGATCGATTGTTTACTGAAGAAGCGCCAGACAGCCAAAAGGACAAAGATTTTAAAGACTTTTTAAATCCCGATTCTTTAACAGTTTTGGAAGCTTTTGTGGAGCCAAGTTTAAAATCGGCCAACATTTTGGACCGATTCCAGTTTCAGCGTTTGGGTTATTTTTGTGTAGATAAAGATACCACTGAATTCCATTTGGTTTTTAACAGAACGGTTTCGTTAAGAGACAGCTGGACGAAAATGGGAGAATAGGTTTACAAAATCCACCAAACAAAAAGCGCCTTTTTCAAGGCGCTTTTTGTTTGGTGGATTTTGTAAATATACTGGCGTATATTATAAAGTATTATCCCTAATTTATTTTGATGGTTTTCATAATCGCTTCCAGTTCAAACATATAATCGCGTTTGTTCATCGAAGGCGCATAAGTTAAGCCTTCAACTACCACCAATCTGTTTTTTGCCTTGTCAATGATGGAATAACTTAAAAATGGTCCGGCCATATAAACGCCTTTAACTTCCCATTTTCCTTTGGCTTCAAGCGCTTTTTTACCGTCGAGTTTTACCTCAAAAATATGCGGTGTATAAGCTTCCTCTGTAATCATATAAGATCCATCAACTTCTCCTGGGATGTACTTTTTCCCAATGGTATCTCTTATGGCAACCAGGTTGTTTCCGTTTTCGTCATCAATTGATTTTATTGGAACCGTATAGGAAAATAACTCCATACTGTTTCCACCGTCCAAACGCATGCGATACCAAATAAAATCCCCATTGTCTTCAACTATGCTAAAAGTTTTCGGAATCTTTATGGAATATCCATGTTTGCTAAAGGTTGGCATTTTTGCAGGATCCCAATAATTTTTATTAATTGACCGTTGAAAAGTAAGCAAATCGGCATTTTTAAATTCAGAAATCAGTGCTTTTCCGTTTTTTTGAATTTCACGAATCAGCGCTTCTTTATTGGTGCCCGTAATGGTAATTATTTTTTGAGGTTCGGCATATACATTTGTACTGGTCGTAAAAGAATTTTTATTTCCAATGCCAATATTTAAAATACTTCGGCTGGCTTTAAACATAGTTCCGAAACTTTCTGGCGGAACTTGTGTTACTTCAAATTGCGCTTCTGGTTGCGGCAATCCCAAAACGGGTTCAGCAATAAATTTTCGCAATTCATCACCAATTTCGCCTTGCCATTCGCTATTTTTCATAACAATAAGCAAATTGTTCATTCTGCCATTTGCCTCTTTCAATGTTTTTTGACCGCCTCCTGTATCACAGGAAATCAGCAAAGAAATTAGCCCTAATACTAATCCAATCTTTTTCATTTGTGGGTATTTATTGTTTTTTTATTTGTCGAAAATAATTCGCAAATCAAATTGGGATTTACAACATTATTTTTTTTGATCATTTAATAAATTCAATATTTTTAATTTGATTCCGGGTTTTAGGCTATTAACACTCCAAATATTGTTCCATTCTTTAATATTTTGTACGGAAACATTTGTGAATTTTTTTGCAATGGACCACAAGGAATCTCCCAATTTCACGATGTAATAAGTAGTTTCATCTTTATCTTCTTTGATTGGTGTCACTTTTGCGGTAACAATCGGGTTGGTATTTTTAGGGTAAACCACCAGCTTTTGTCCGACTTGCAATTTTGTGCTTTTTAAATTGTTCCATTTTTTCAAATTGCTTTCGGCCACACCATGTTTAGCGGCTATTTTACCTAAATATTCACCCCTTTTAACCTTGTGTGTAATCTTATCGTCAAGTTTTATGAGTTCCAGCAACGGCTTTTCTACTTTTGTATCTTCTAAATCGGCATAGGCATAAATCAATCGTTCATTGCTCACGAAATTTCCGATATCTTTTATGGGTAAGGTCAGAATATAGTTTTTGTTTTTTATATAAGGAATAATCTCCAGTTTATATTGCGGATTTAAAAATTTAAGCACTTCAATATCAACATTTAAAGTTTCATTAATTTGTGCAAAAGTCAACTGTCTTTTTACTTGGACGGTATCTGTTGCATAATAGGAAATTGCTCTTTCCTTAGACTTTATGTTGTGTTCCTTTGCATATTCAAAAATGTACAAAGTCGCGTAAAAAGCCGGTACATATGCGGCGGTTTCATTAGGCAGATACTTGCGGATATTCCAATAATTGGTGCTTCCTCCAGATCTTCTGATGGCTTTGGAAACATTTCCCGGACCCGAATTGTAGGCCGCCAATGCCATACTCCAATCGCCATACATTTTATACAAACTTTCCAAATACATACAGGCTGCTTCTGTTGCCCTGTAAGGATCTGAGCGTTCATCTATATAAGAACTAACCTCCAAATCGTAATATTTCCCTGTCTGATACATAAATTGCCACAAACCGGTTGCTCCTACGCGAGAACGTGCATTTGGATTTAACGCCGACTCAATAACCGCCAAATACTTTAATTCCATAGGAATGTTATATTTTGCCAAATGTTCCTCAAACATGGGGAAAAAATACCGTGCCCTTTCCATAATTGTGGAAAGTGACGATTTTCTTTTTTGTAAGTAGGTTCTTATAACTTGTTCAAGCTGAGGATTGTATTCAATTTTAAAAGGTGTTTTGCTGTTCAAATATTTCAATCGCGCTTTTAACAAATCTGTTGGCAATTCTTCAAGACCGGCAACCAAAATTTCATCATCTCCCAACATATATTGTTCCTTGTCGTACAAAGGAGATTTTATTAATTTATTCATCCACAAACTATCTATTAGCATAGCTTGTGGGTGAACCTGAAGTATTAATGAATCTGAATTTGTAAAAAACAATGCTGGGCCATCTGAAAAATGAACTTTAGCATTTTCGTTATTCTGAATTTTTAGGCTCTCTGTTTTCTTTTGTGAAAACCCAAAAGTAAAAGTTAATAAAAACGCAATGTATACTAAATTTTTCATAAGAGATTAGTTGTTTAAAAGTTTTGAAATTTCGTCTAAATTAGGCGCTAAAATAATTTCAATTCTTCTGTTTTTTGCTTTCCCTTCTGAAGTTGCATTGGAACCAACCATCACATATTCACTTCTTCCCGCCGCTGTAATTTGCGTTGGGTTTACGCCTTTATTTTGTAAAATTCTAACAATGGCTGTTGCGCGTTTAACGGATAAATCCCAGTTGTCTATCACGGTTGCTCCGGCATATGGAACGTTGTCTGTATGGCCTTCAATAAGCACGTTGATGTCCGGATTTTTTGACAACACGCCTGCCAACTGCTCTACGGCATTTTTTCCTTCACTTCCTACCGCCCAGCTTCCTGAATCGAACAGCAATTTATTTTCCATAGACACATAAATTTTTCCATTTTTTTGAACTACGGTCAATCCTTTACCTTCAAAACTATGCAATGCGCTGGAAATAGCATTTTTCAACTGTTGCATTTGGGCTTCTTTTGCATCAATTAAACCTTGAAGCTCATTAATTTGGTTGGAGCGTTCGGCCAATTCATTTTGAAGTTTTGCCAATCGGTCACTTTCAATAGCCAATTTTCTTTCTTTTTCTTCCAGTTGAACCAATAATTCCTGATTTTTTTGAGATTGCTCGGCCAGTTTTTTTGAACTTTGGGTTGAAAGCACATTATAAGATTCGTCTAAATTTTTATGTTTACTTTGAAGTGAAACGAACTCATTGTCCAAAATTTCTTTTTGGGTTTTTAGCGCATCGTAATCGTTGTTAAGTTTTTCTAAATCGGCTTCCAATGCTTTTTTCGCAGCCAATAAATCATCTTTTTCTTCAACCAATGCTGAATTTGAAGAACGTAAATTATTGAATTTTGTTTCTAGTTCCTGATATACTTTTTTTGATACACACGAATTTAACGTGATTGCTATAATGAATAGAATTGCTGTTTTTTTTAACATTGTACTGCTTTTAATAATTTAATTTAATCAATTTCAACTACCACTGGGCAATGATCGGAATGATTTGCCTCCGGTAAAATATAGGCTCTTTTAATTCTGTCTTTCATTTCATTGCTTACCATGTGATAATCTATACGCCAACCTTTATTATTGTTTCTTGAATTTGCCCTGTAACTCCACCAACTGTAATGATGTGGTTCTTTGTTTAAATGACGAAATGAATCTGTAAAACCACTGTCTATAAAATTCCCCAGCCAGTCACGCTCGACGGGCAAAAACCCAGAGGTATTTTTATTCTGGACCGGATTATGAATGTCAATTTCTGTATGGCAAATGTTATAATCTCCACAAATAATAATATTGGGAAGTTCTTTTTTGAGGTTGCTTACATAGTCCTGAAATTGGGCCATGTAATTGAATTTGAACTCCAATCGGTCATCATTGGTTCCGGAAGGTAAATATAAGCTCATTATTGATACGTTCGCAAAATCTATGCGTAAATTTCTTCCTTCGTAGTCCATTGCTGCGATTCCTGTGCCGTAAACAACGTGATCAGGCCTTGTTTTTGATAAAACAGCCACGCCGCTATAACCCTTCTTTTCTGCCGAAAACCAATAGTGATATGCATAACCGGCATTGTCAAACAAACTTAAATCCAACTGTTCTTTATGGGCTTTTATTTCCTGCAAACAAATAACATCTGGATTTGCGGCAACCAACCATTCAATAAAACCTTTATTTAATGCGGCCCTTATTCCATTAACATTGTATGATATTATCTTCATTTGGATTTTTTTAAAACTTCATTTCAGGAATTTCTCCTTCCACAATTAAAGTTCCCTCTGTAGCGGCTATAATTTCTTCAACAGAAACACCAGGAGCTCTTTCTAAAAGATAAAACGCATTGTTCTTTATTTCTAAATATGCCAAATTTGTCACCACTTTTTTAACACAATTTACCCCTGTTAATGGCAATGAACATTTTTTTAATAATTTCGATTCACCTGCTTTATCGGTGTGCATCATGGCAACAATAATATTTTCTGCTGATGCCACCAAGTCCATCGCGCCACCCATTCCTTTGACCATTTTTCCCGGAATTTTCCAGTTGGCGATATCTCCGTTATGAGAAACTTCCATCGCCCCTAAAACGGTTAACTGAACGTGTTGTCCGCGAATCATCGCAAAACTCATGGCAGAATCAAATAACGAACCGCCCTTTAAAATAGTGACCGTTTGTTTTCCCGCGTTAATTAAATCGGCATCTTCTTCCCCATCAATTGGAAAAGGGCCCATTCCAAGCATTCCATTTTCAGACTGAAATACTACATCTATGTTTTTAGGTATATAATTGGCCACCAAGGTAGGAATTCCAATACCTAAATTTACATACCATTTATCTTGTAATTCTTGTGCAATTCTTTGCGCTATTTCTTGTTTAGATAAAGCCATAGTTTAAGATTTTGGAGTTACTGTGCGTTGTTCAATTCTCTTTTCATAATCTTTTCCTTGAAAAATTCGTTGCACAAAAATTCCAGGCGTATGAATTTGATTTGGGTCCAATTCTCCAGCCTCAACCAATTCTTCAACTTCAGCAACCGTAATTTTTCCGGCCATTGCCATCATCGGATTAAAATTACGTGCAGTTCCTTTAAAAATAAGATTTCCTGCGGTATCTCCTTTCCATGCTTTCACAAAAGCAAACTCTGGATTAAAGGCATGTTCCAAAACATACATTTTGCCGTTAAACTCCCTGGTTTCTTTTCCTTCCGCCACTTCTGTTCCGTATCCGGCAGGTGTATAAAATGCCGGAATTCCCGCACCTGTAGCTCTACAACGCTCCGCTAAAGTTCCCTGCGGAATTAATTCTACATCCAATTCCCCCGAAAGCATTTGGCGTTCAAATTCTTCATTTTCTCCAACATAAGAAGAAACCATTTTTTTAATTTGGCGTTTTTTTAATAAAAGTCCCAATCCAAAATCATCGACTCCGGCATTGTTAGAGATACAGGTCAAATTATTAACACCCAATCTCACCAATTCTGAAATACAATTTTCTGGAATTCCGCATAAACCAAAACCGCCGAGCATGAAAACCATGCCGTCTTCTACCCCTTGTAAAGCCTCATGTACGTTTTTAACTACTTTATTTATCATAAAATTTTAACTTTTAAAATTCAGGATCCTCTCCTATTTCTATTTCAGAAGTGTTGTCACTTGCTTGTTTGCTGCAATCTGTTTCAATAGTAATTCCTTCTGGCCTTTCAAATGCTTCTTTGCTGACTTTCAAAGTTTTGTCTGCATACATTTTTTTATAATACAACCCCCAAATAGGCAATGCCATGGTAGCGCCCTGTCCTCTGCTTAGGCCTGCAAAATGTATGGCTCTGTCTTCACCGCCAACCCAAACGCCGGTTGCCAGGTTAGGTACAATGCCCATAAACCAACCATCAGACTGATTTTGGGTAGTTCCCGTTTTTCCTGCAATCGGATTTGTGAATTTGTACGGATAACCGGTGACCATATTATCGGCATAGGTTGTTCCGCCAGTGCGCAAACGAATACCTGAACCCGACTCTGTTACGCCTTCCAATAAATTGGTAATTACATAGGCCGATTCCTCGCTTAGCGCTTCTTTTGAATTTGGCATAAATTGTTCTAAAACCAATCCGTTTTTATCTTCTATTCTCATTAATACCATCGGCTCAATTCTTAGGCCTTTATTTGCAAAAGTTGAATAGGCGCCAACCATTTCATATAACGATAAATCTACAGAACCAAGCGCTATTGAAGGCACTTCGGGAATTTCACTTTCTATTCCAACACTTTGTGCCAAATTAACCACGGTTTTAGGATGCACCATATCAATTAACTTTACGGTAATTACGTTTATTGAATTTGCCAAGGCTTTTTTCAACGTTAATTCCCCGCCATATTTATTGTCCGAATTTTTTGGTGTCCAATCTGCCGCCATTCCATATTTTTCTGCCGGAATTGTATAAGGCGTATTTGGCAATTTATAACAGGGCGATAATTTCAATTGGTTGATGGCAGCTGCATAAACAAAAGGCTTAAAGGTAGAACCTACCTGACGTTTTTGCTGTTTCACCGCATCAAATTGAAAGTGTTTATAATTTACGCCGCCAACCCAAGCTTTTACGTGGCCTGTTTGTGGCTCAATAGATAATAATCCGGAGCGTAAAATGTGTTTGTAGTATTTAATGGAATCATAAGGAGACATGATGGTGTCTATTTCACCTTTATAGGAAAAGACGCTCATACTTGTTTTTTCTTTAAATGAAGCTTTAATTTCACTTTCTGAAGCACCATTTTTTCTCATACGAATCCAACGATCGGAACGTTTCATTGCCTGCTCCATGGTAGTTGCCACCTGATCTTCATCCAAATCGTAAAACGGCGCTGTTTTGTTGTTTTTTTGTTCTTTATAAAAAACCCGTTGCAAGTTGGCCATATGCTCTTTCATGGCATCTTCGGCATATTTTTGCATACGTGAATCTATGGTTACGTAAATTTTAAGTCCGTCCCGTTGCAAGTTATACTCTGTACCATCAGGTTTTGGATTATTTTTTATCCATGTTTTCATAAAATCGCGCAGGTATTCCCTAAAATACGTTGCGGAACCATCGCTATGTCCTTCTCTATGCACATTCAAATTTAAAGGTGTCGCCTGAAAAGCATCTCTTTGTTCTTTCGTGATAAAATCGTTCTTATACATTTGGCCCAATACCACATTTCGGCGATTTTTTACCAATTCCGGTCTTTTTAACGGATTAAAATAAGAGGCGTTTTTCAGCATTCCAACCAACATGGCCGACTCCGGAATTTTTAAATCAATAGGTTCTTTTCCAAAATAAATTCGTGAAGCGGAACGAATGCCCACAGCCAAATTCAAATAATCGTATTTGTTTAAATACATGGTCAGTATTTCCTGCTTGGTATACTGGCGTTCTAACCGGATGGCAATTACATATTCTTTTACTTTTTGCAAAATCCTTTCCACTATATTTCTGGATCCTTCGCCGTGAAACAACAATTTGGCCAATTGCTGGGTAATGGTACTTCCGCCGCCTTCTCTTCCCAACATCACAACAGCACGCACAGAAGCTCTAAAATCAATTCCAGAATGATCATAAAAACGTTCGTCTTCAGTAGCAATCAATGCATTGATTAAGTTTTCGGGTAAATCTTTATATTTTACGGGTGTGCGATTTTCATAGGCGTATTTTCCCAATGTTTTTCCATCAACAGAAATAACTTCAGAAGCGGTGTTTCTTTCGGGACTTTCTAATTCCTCGAAGGAAGGAAGGGTTCCAAAAGCGCCAAAAGAGGCCAATATGAATAGCAGTATTACGAATGAAATTCCTGCAAAAATGGTCTTCCAAAACCATTTAATATACTTTGAAAATTGATCGTTGCTTGTTTGTTTTTTTGTCATTTTATTACTTTTTCAATTCTAAGCCCAACATCAGTTATGCCTTTTAAAGGATTTTTTCCTTCAATATCATTGATGCCGCGCGTTGCGTGTTGAATTTTAAATTTATAAGTGCCTATTTCAGAAAAAACAATATTTTCCTTATAAAATAGTTTATTTTCTTTAAGGTCTGTATATCCGGAACCTAACCAATTTCCGGAAGCATCTGCCATTTCGTATTCTAAGGTGTCTATTACCTTAAAGCCGTTAGGCATTTCAAGTTTTGCAATTAAAAACAGGGAGCTAAACTCATAATCCTTATTGTTCCTAACGTTAATAAACACATTATTATTTGAAATGGTGTCCAGATTGTTGATTGTAAAATCAGCGCTCTTTTCTGAATGCCATTGCTGGTTTTCAATCGGAATATATTGGTCAAAAACCGCATTTGAGTTACATGACAACACCAATAAAGTAAAGGCGAGTAAACTGAGTTGTTTATATGTTTTTATTTGGGTTTGCACTTCTGTTTGGAGGTCTTTGTTTTTTATTTTTTGGACTGCCGCTTCCGCTGCTTTGTGTTGGTTGAACCGAGGTTTGTAAATTTTTAGGTTTATTTTTATGTTTGTTTTTTCTTTTTGGAACATCAAAACGCGTTAAACTGTCTTGCCCCACAACATCCTCAAACTCAACTACATTTTCTTCTATCAATTCCAGTTCATAATCTTCCAAAGAAGTTACAGGTTTGTTGTTTTTATTTAAATCTATGATTTCCTTTGCGTTTTCCACCGTAAGCTTAAACCACTTATTTCTGTCTTCTTTATACGTGTACCATAACACTCTTTTGAAAATATCCATTTTAATAAAAACAGCTTCTCCTTTTTTTGTTTTCAACACAATATCTTGGCGTGGAAAATCGGTTAAAGTATCTAAATACGTGTCTAATTCATAATTTAAACAGCATTTTAATTTTCCGCATTGGCCGGCCAATTTTTGCGGATTTAAGGACAATTGCTGATAGCGCGCCGCAGTGGTGTTCACTTTTCTTAAATCTGTTAACCAGGTTGAACAGCACAACTCCCTGCCACAAGAACCCACACCTCCAAGTCGGGCTGCTTCTTGGCGCAAACCTACTTGTTTCATTTCTACCCTAATGCTGAAAGTGCTTGCCAAATCCCTGATGAGTTGCCTAAAATCCACACGGTCATCAGCAGTATAATAAAAAGTGGCTTTGTTTCCGTCGCCTTGGTATTCAACATCGGAAAGTTTCATTTTTATGCCCAATCTACTTAAAATTTCCCGACCCTTATATTGGGTTTCATATTCCTTTTCTCGGGCGGCTTTCCAAATATCAATATCTTTTTGGGTTGCTTTTCTGTATATTTTTTTTACTTCTTCACTGTCAAAGGCAACGCCTTTTTTCTTCATTTGGATTCTGATCAATTCGCCGGTAAGCGAAACCGTTCCGATGTCGTGGCCCGGATTTCCTTCCACGGCAACAATATCGCCTATGCAAATTTGCAGATTGTCTAGATTTCGGAAAAAATGTTTTCGCCCGTTTTTGAACCGAACCTCAACAATATTTAAAGGTTCTTGTCCGGTAGGAAGCGACATGTTGGATAACCAGTCGAAAACTGAGAGTTTCTCACAACCTCCGGTGGCGCAATTTCCATTGCTTTTGCAGCCTTTCGGCACGGTATTTATATCTGAAGAGCAACTATTACAGCTCATATATTTCTATGTTTTTATATTGTTTTGTAAAACTGAAAATCAATTTTACAGACTTCACCAATTTGTAAAGATATCATTTAAATTGTAAACTGTAAAACGCCAAAAAACCGATTTATGTTTGTTTTACATCAATAATTTTTACCGGACAGGCTTCTTTCGCTTTTGTGACCGCTTCCAAAATGCCCATATCGGCCGATTTTAAAGTGAAAAAACCCCTTTTTTCTATTGAATGAAGCAATACCGCCTTTCCGTCTTTTTTTGACATTTGAAACTGGGCAGCAGCCTGTTCAACACAGTAATTACAACCAATGCACTTGGCCCTTTGCAATGTGATAATTACCATCCTTTATATTTACGAATTATGAATTACGATTTTTGATTTATTAAATGTTGATGCCTAAAGAACGTTGACTGGTTTTTATTATTTTTATTCCTTTTCATGTTTTTTACACACCCCTAACCCCTCTCAAGAGGGGAATTTATTTCCTACTTCTGTCTTCCAACTTCCGACTTCGGTCTTTATTTACCCAACTTCAACAATCGCGTTTCCAACTTCCGCATTCATAGGGACAATTTTATACAATTTATCCGACGGACGAATTCTAAAATCGATTTTAAAAGTGCAGGAATCGCCTTTTAGGGCTTTTTCTCCAACGATGTCATTTATAAACATTTGGGTGACTTCCATTTCTTTGGCGCCAGTGGTTGGACCCGTAATTAAAATGGTATCGCCAATGGCAATTTCATACGCTTCAATCTTGAATTCGGCAATGTTGGTTTTGGGAAAATAATGCATCCCTTTGCCTACATAAACTTTTTTTTGTGTGGCGTGGCTTCCGGAGCCGTTACTCCATTCCCCTAATTTTTGTCCCAAATAATAGCCACTCCAAAATCCGCGATTGTATACTTTTTCCAAATCCAACATCCAGGAAATCACTTTTTCCTTGCTGTAAATTCCTGCTTCAATACTGTCAATGGCATCGCGGTAACATTTAATTACATTCGCCACGTATTCAGGAGCTCTTCCCCGGCCTTCAATTTTTAATACTTTTACGCCGGCATCTAAAATTTGATCCAAAAAATCGATGGTGCACAAATCTTTTGGAGACATAATATACTCATTGTCCAATTCCATTTCAAATCCGGTTTCCTGATCGATTACCGTATATTTTTTCCGGCAATTTTGTTTGCAGGCACCTCTGTTTGCTGAAGAATTTGAAGAATGCAAACTCATATAACATTTTCCTGAAACCGCCATACACAATGCACCATGACCAAAAATTTCAATTTCCAATAAATTTCCTGATGGTCCGCGCACATCATCTTTCACAATTTGCTCGGTTATTTTTTTAACCTGACGCAAGCTCAATTCACGGCTCAACACCATCGTATCGGCGAACATGGCATAAAATTTCACCGTTTCAATATTGGTGACATTTATTTGGGTTGAAATATGAACTTCCATTCCAATAGCCCTTGCCGTTGCAATAACCGCCTGGTCCATTGCAATAACCGCCGTAATATCTGCCTCTTTTGCTTTTTGAAGCAAGGTTTTTACCACAGATAAATCGTGGTCGTAAATAATGGTATTTAACGTGAGATAAGTTCTGACATTTTTTGCTTTACATCTCGCCGAAATTTCCTTAAGATTATCCATCGTAAAATTTATGGAAGCCCTTGCGCGCATATTTAACTGCTCAACACCAAAGTAAATTGAATCGGCGCCATTGTCCAATGCGGCCTGCAACGATTCAAAACTTCCGGCGGGAGCCATTAATTCTATTTTTCCTGTAGTAGTCATTGTTTCTGATTTTTTGCAAAATTACATTTTTTATAATAACTATTTCGGTTACAAATCTTTTATCATTTTTTTAACAGAAAAATATTTATCTGTTAATTTTCAATAATTTAGTGCTTGTTTCTTACATTTTTTTTTAAAATTTGCATCATTATAAAAATTAAAAAATAAACAGATGAAAGTAGCTGTTGTAGGCGCTACCGGAATGGTAGGAAACGTGATGTTGCAAGTGTTGGCGGAAAGAAATTTCCCAATTACGGAATTGTTATTGGTTGCTTCAGAACGTTCTGTTGGGAAGCAAATTGAATATAAAGGAAAAAAACACACCATTATTGGGATGCAGGATGCTGTTGATGCGCGTCCGGATATCGCGTTGTTTTCCGCAGGAGGAACTACTTCGGAATTGTGGGCCCCAAAATTTGCTGAAGTTGGAACAACGGTTGTTGACAACTCATCTGCCTGGAGAATGGATCCTACAAAAAAATTGGTGGTTCCTGAAATTAACGGAGATGTATTGACCAAAGCGGACAAAATTATTGCAAATCCGAACTGTTCAACCATTCAATTAGTAATGGCTTTGGCACCTTTGCACAAAAAATACAAAATGAAACGTGTGGTAATTTCCACGTATCAATCCGTTTCCGGCACCGGCGTAAAAGCGGTGCAACAACTTGAAAATGAATCGAAAGGCATCAAAGGTGAAATGGCTTATCATTATCCAATTAACAGAAACGCCATTCCGCAGTGTGATGTATTTTTAGATAATGGTTACACCAAGGAAGAAATGAAATTGGTTAAAGAACCAAAGAAAATATTAAATGACGATTCTTTTACGGTTACCGCAACAGCGGTGCGTATTCCAACATCCGGCGGACATTCTGAAGCCGTAAATGTTCAGTTTGAACATGATTTTGACTTGGGCGAAGTTCGCAAATTGTTAAGTGAAACGCCAGGTGTTATTGTGCAGGATAATTTAGACACCAATACCTATCCGATGCCAATTTATGCGCACAATAAAGATGAAGTTTTTGTAGGCAGAATCAGAAGAGACGAATCGCAGCCAAATACCTTAAATATGTGGATTGTGGCCGATAACCTTCGCAAAGGCGCCGCAACAAACACCATCCAAATTGCAGAATATTTGATTGCAAATAAATTAGTATAGTGATATAGACTTTATTTTTTTGAACAAAAAAAAGGAGCTATTAGCTCCCTTTTTTATTATTTTTTAAAGAATTTTAGTGAACAATAATTTTATCTGCATTTCCATCGGGATCTCCACTAACTGTACCGCTAAATGAAGCGTTTCCAAGCAATAAAATACCGGCTGCATGAGGTGAAGCCATAGAAGTGCCGCTAATGGTATTATAACCTCCGTCTTTCCAAGTAGATTTTATGGATACTCCCGGCGCGCAATAATCAACCGGTGGATTTCCAAAATTAGAGAATGATGCCCAATTGTCTCCAATACTCATTGCTGATATTGTATAGATATATGCTCCGTTAACTCTAGCAGGAGAAGACAAATTAGCGTCTTCACTTGAGTTTCCTGCGGCCAAGGCAAATTTAATTCCATTACTTGAAGCGGCAAGAACGGCATCATCTAAAGCTTGAGATACTGGACCTCCCAAACTCATATTTGCAACATCACCGTTACTTCCATGTGCTGCAACGAAATCTACGCCGGCTATAACACCAGAATAAGATCCGCTTCCACGACTGTCTAAAACTTTTATTGGGATTACGGTAGCTCCTGGAGCTATTCCAATAACGCCAATAGTGTTGTTTTTAGCAGCTATTGTTCCTGATACGTGAGAACCATGACCGTTGCCGTCATCCGGCAAACCTGAATCTCTACCTGAAGTAAACGCATTAAAACCTCTGCTTGCATCTACATTTAAATCTGGGTGATCTAAATCTATACCAGTGTCAATAACCCAGGCTACATTGCTTCCTGCATAACTTGATACGCCATTAACACGTGTAATTCCCCAAGGTGTTTCTTGAACTGTAGAACCTCCTCCACCTGGTTTTCCGCCAGGAGCTAATGTTACCAATTGGTCTTTTTCAATGTATTTTACCCTTTTATCCTTTGATAATTTTTCAACATCAGCTTTGGATAATTTAGCTGCAACGCCATTTAATGCCTTACCATAACTTTGCTTAATTTCAAAATCTACAATTGAGTTATCAGAAAACATTTTTTGGGCTTCACTTACAACAGCGCGTTTTGCCGCTTTGTAATCATTCCCATATTTTTTACCAAGGTCTCCTGTAATTTTTGTGTCAAAGACAACAATATAAGAGCCTTCAATAACCTGACTTTGTTGCGAAACAATATCGCTTTCATCAATTGAAGCACTATTTAAATCAACAGATTCTTCATTAGAACAAGCTGCAAACAGCAAAATTGCTGTTCCAAAAAATGCAAAACGCATAAAATTTGTTTTTTTCATAATTTATAAAGTATTTAAAGGTTGAATTCAAATATACATTTTTTTATGAAAAATTAACAATAAGTATGATTTTTTTTTAAATTATTATTATATTTTCTGCATTATGTTTAGAAACCATATGATGTTCCTGTAAAAAAGATGGTTGTTCTTATTGCTTCTTTTTAAACAGATTTTTTAAGGCATTTTTAACAATGCTGTCTTTTGCTTTCTCAATTGTTTGTTTTGGCGTTACAGTTTTTGTGGTATCAGTGCTTTTGGTTTTAGCAGTATCAGCTTTCGTTTTTCCAGGTATTAAATTTCCTAAAGCCTCAGTTGCCTGATTAATCAATTTTCCTTTTTGCATGTTAACCAATTGTGTTACCAAATTGGTTGTGGCCTGTTTCATGTCTGTTGAAACTTTCGGATTTGTAAAACTGCCCGTTAAATTTGCGTTTATGGGGAAATTTTCAATTTTTGCCGCATCCGCAGGCGTTAATTTTGAAATTAAACTGTTCACTTCAGTACCTAAATATTTTGCGGGAACATCAAATTTTAATTTATAAGCCATACTTTGGTCAAAGCCATGAGAACCCGCCACTTCAATTTTTATATCCTGATATTTAAGCGTAAACGGGTTAATTTCTACTTTGCCGTCTTTAAAAGTCAACGCCATTTTCAAAGCATCCAAATTTAATTTTTCGAGATCTATAAATTTCACGTTTGAAGCCAAAGAAGTCAGCAACTGTGAGTTGGCCGGACTTAATTTAGAACCCAATAATTGGCCAATCAAATTTCCTGTAATTGTTTTAAGGTCGGGCGTCATATTATCGGATAAATTTCCCGATAATTTGATGGTGGAATTTAACTTCCCAAAAACAGCATTTGCTATTGGCGCAATTGCTTTTAACATGGCCAGTTGTGTAAAAGATTCTGAAATGTTCAAGGAATTTAATCCTAAATCCATGGCAAATTTTGGTGTTTTTTCTTTGGTTGAAACCATTCCGCTCAAGGCTATTTGTCCGCCAAAAATAGTCGTTTTCAAATTGTTCAATGTCACGGCTTCATCTTTAATGGCCAAATTTCCTGAAACTTCTTTTAAGTTCAGATTGTCATAAACAACCGTTGTTGCTTTGGCAGCGATGGTCACATCTAAAAATGAAGGAATTTTTAACGCTTCTTTGGTGGTTTTGGTTGCGGTGGTATCGGTTTTGGTTTCCATAAAATCGGCCACTTCAAATTGTCTGGAAGTCAAGTTAAAATTTCCCTTCAACACCTGATTTTTAAAAATAAACCCATAAAAATTATCCAAATTTCCTGTCACCTGAAAATCGGAATTTCCGGTTTCCCCATCAAATTTATTCAAACGAATGGCTGTCGGATTGAAGGCAATGGCAGCTTGTTTAATTTTAAATGGTTTTGCCATTTCCTCGCTTTCATAATTAAAATCTGTGACCGTAATGGTTCCCGAATTTTGAATATTTTGGTATCGGCTTTCTTCAACCGATTTCATATCAAAACGCGTTACCACATCGGCTTTTAAAATACCTGTCAACGGTTTTTCCAATTTTACGGGATAGGCTTTGGCAACATTTTCCAAATTTACAATTCCTTTTATTTCGGCATTGATCAACGGATTTTCCGCAATATTTTGAATGGTTGCTTTTGCGTTAAACACATCCTGGTCAATAGTAAAAGACAACTTATCAAGGTTTATGTATGTGTCATTAAATATTCCGGTTTTGTTTACAATACGGGAATCTATCACAATATTTTTTACCGATTTCGGTAAATTAGGGTATTGAAATGAGGCATTGTTTGAAGCAATTTCAACATCAAAAGCTGGAATTGTGGTATCAGAATAAGTTCCTTTCACAACGCCGTTTACTTTAAAATCGCCTGAAGTTTTAACGCCATCCAATTTTCCTGAATACATTTTAGGAATCAGTCCCAAAAAGTTTTTAAATGATGAAACAGGCGTTTTAAATTTCAGATTATATAATTGTCCGTCGTCTTTCATCTGGATAAATCCGTCAAACGCAATAGGAAGCAAATTCACCAAAGCTTCATTTTCTTTAAAGGTATATTTAAAATTTTCCAAATCCAATCCCAAAACTGCATCAAGCGACAATGCCACATTTTTTAAATAGTTTATTTTGTCAATGGTAACAGCCATTTTTGCGGTAGATTTGGTGTCTAAATCAAGTATTTTATTCTTAAAGTCGCCACTTCCTTCATGGTTGATGCTGTCCAAAATCACACTCATTTTAGATGCTGCATCAAAATACGTAAAACGAAGGTTTTTAATGGTGTAATTCTGAAAATTTAGCGCAAATTCGTCGTTTTTAGTGGCATTTTCATCCTTGTCTTTTAAGGCAATGTCATAATTAGACAAACCGTCTTCATTATAAATAATATTCACTTTTCCATTTTCGCTGCTAAAAGACTCAATGCTCATGGGTTCTCCTTTTCCTTTAAAAAGTTCTTTAACGCTCATTTTAAGGGTGAAAGTGTTGGAATAAAATAAGGTGTCATTTTCAAAAGGCGCCTTGTTTATAATGCTTAAATCATCAATTATAACGGTCACTTTAGGAAAGTTTTTGAACAAACTCAAATCAACATCCTCAAAAGCAACAACTGCGTCAACATTTTTATTGATTGATTTTAGCACCAATTCCTTGATTTTTCCTTTAAAAATAAAAGGCGTCGCTACAACCGAAATGGCAAAAACCAATAAGATAATTCCAATTATTTTAAATGCTTTTTTCATATTTATTTGTGTTTTTTTTCGATGATGAAAATTAGTTTTGTTTTGTACTCTTTTTATACAAATTTAATGCTAAAGTAACGTTAATAAAAACAGAATAGGGAATAGAGAAAATGGATTTTTTACTTTCAACTTTCCTACTAGGCAATCTGATTCCTCTTATGTTTCTGTAAAACACACCCCCTAACCCCAATGTCATTAAGTTAAGACATTTATGCGTTTTTTTTATCATCCGAGGCACGAGGAATCTCATATGGTATGGTAGTTTGATGTGATTCCTCCTTTGTCGGAATGACAAATATTTCCTTAACTTAATGACATTGCCCCTAACCCCAATGTCATTAAGTTAAGACTTTGACGCTCTTTTTTTTGTCCTTCCGAGGTACGAGGAATCTCATAATGGTTAGCTAGTTTGATGTGATTCCCCCTTTGTCGGAATGACAAATATCCTTAACTTAATGACATTGCCCCTAACCCCTCTCAAAAGGGGAATTTAAACTTTTTACCTTTCAACTTTTCAACAATTAAACAAAAAAGCCGCAAAATTTGCGGCTTTTCTTTTTTGGGGTTTTTTGAGGTTTATTTTGAAATCTTTAAAACATCTTCAATAATTTTCACTAAATCATGTTTTGGCATTGCGCCCTGTGCCATTTGAGGTGCTTCATCTTTCGGAACAAACAACATTGATGGAATACTTCTGATGCCAAATGCTGCAGCCAATTCCTGTTCAACCTCGGTATCCACTTTATAAATGTTTAATTTTCCTTTATATTCATTGCTTAATTCTTCTAAAACCGGCGCCACCATTTTGCACGGTCCACACCAATCTGCATAAAAGTCTATGATACAAGGCACTTCACCTTCAAACTTCCAATCTTTATTTTTTTCGAAATTAAAAACCTTTTTTAAAAAAGTTTCTTTTGTCAATAATTCTGTCATTTTTTAAAATTTAATAGTTGTAAATCAGCAATTGTTATGCCGTTTTTTGTTGTGTACAAAGTGACATAAATATAGGCAAATTTGATGTAACTTAAGTTACTTGTGTAAGAAAATTTGTACTTTAACGACCTAATAATTAACTATTAACTTAAATTTACGATCTATGAATTCAAAATTAACAATGATCCTGCGTCTTTTGTTAGGATTAATTTTGCTTGTGTTTGGCGCAAACAAATTTCTTCAATTTATGCCAAGTCCTCCAATGGAAGGCCCACCAGCTGATTTTTTCAGCGCATTATTTGCAACCGGCTATATGATTCCCCTAATTGCCGTAACGGAAATTGTTGCCGGCGTGTTGTTATTAACCAATAAATGGACCGGATTGGCATTAATTCTTGCGGCCACAATTTCAGTAAACATTGTGTTGTTCCATTTGTTTTTGGCACCCGCAGGAATTGCTGCCGCAGCGCTGGTTGCGGTTTTAAATGCCGTTCTAATTTATGCCAATTGGAAAAAATTTAAAACATTGTTTTAGTATTTAAAACATAAACTTTTTAAAGGCATGGCCAAATGGTTATGCCTTTTTTAATTATATTTGTTACTTCTCTTAAAATCCAACAAATAATGAAACCATTTTCTATTTTAACTTTGATTTGCGTTTTAATGATTTCCTGCAAAAATTCTGAATCCAAAAAAAACAATCCAACCTTGAATTATCCAGCAACCAAAAAAGTTGATACCGTAACCAATTATTTCGGAACAGCAATAAAAGATCCATACCGTTGGCTGGAAGATGACATGTCAGCTGAAACTGCCGCTTGGGTAATTGACCAAAATAAAGTGACTTTTGATTATTTATCAAAAATTCCTTACCGCGAAGCCTTAAAAAACCGCTTGGAAAAATTATGGAATTACGAAAAAATTGGCGCGCCATTTAAAGAAGGTGACTATCACTATTTTTATAAAAATAACGGGTTGCAAAATCAGTATGTGCTGTATCGTCAAAAAAATGACGAAACTCCTGAGGTTTTTTTAGATCCCAATACTTTTTCTGAAGACGGAACCACTTCATTGGGCGAAATATCCTTTTCAAAAGACGGAAATATGGTAGCCTATTCCATTTCTGAAGGCGGATCGGACTGGCGAAAAATTATTATCATGGATGCCCTATCCAAAGAAATTAAAGAAGACACGATTATAGATGTAAAATTTAGCGGCATTTCCTGGAAAGAAAATGAAGGATTTTATTATTCAAGTTATGAAAAACCTATAGGAAGTGAACTTTCGGCAAAAACCGACCAGCACAGGTTATTTTATCACCAACTGGGAACTTCACAAAAAAACGATCCAATTATTTTTGGCGACACGCAAAAACGAAGATATCTCACAGGAACAGTAACCGAAGATGGAAAATATTTGCTGATACGCGCTTCTATATCAACATCAGGAAACGAATTGTATCTTAAAGATTTATCAAAACAAAATAGTCCAATTGTCACTATTTTAAATAATTTCGATTCGGAAACTACTTTATTGGACAACCAAGATGAAACTTTGTTTTTCGTCACCAATTTAAACGCCCCAAATAAGCGTGTTGTTAAAGTGAGCGCTAAAAATCCACTTTCCAAAAATTGGGTTGACGTTATTCCGGAAACCAAAAATGTACTGACGCCTTCAACCGCAAGCGGCTATTTATTCGCGAAATATATGGTTGATGCCGTTTCGCAAGTTAAACAATACGATTACAGCGGAAAATTTATTCGCGAAATCGAATTGCCTGGTGTTGGAACGGCTGGCGGATTTAGTGATAAAAAAGAGGCAACGGTTATTTATTATTCCTTTTCGAATTACATCAATCCGGGTTCCATTTATGCATTTGTTCCTTCAACCGGAATTTCAACATTGTACAACAAACCTGCGATTGATTTTAATCCAAATCTTTATGAAACGAAACAGGTTTTCTATACTTCAAAAGACGGCACTAAAATTCCGATGATAATTTCCTATAAAAAAGGAACAATCTTAAACAGTAAAAATCCGACGATTTTATACGGTTATGGTGGCTTTAACATCAGTGTTACTCCAAGTTTCAGCATTACAAACGCGGTTTGGATGGAACAAGGCGGAATTTATGCGGTTCCAAACATTAGAGGCGGCGGTGAATATGGAGAAACATGGCACAATGCCGGAACAAAAATGAAAAAACAAAATGTATTCGACGATTTTATCGCGGCAGCTGAATATTTAATTGAAAACAAATACACATCATCAAATTATTTGGCAATAAGTGGCGCTTCAAATGGTGGTTTGTTGGTGGGCGCAACAATGACACAGCGACCATATTTAATGAAAGTGGCTTTGCCGGCTGTGGGTGTTATGGATATGTTGCGCTATCATACTTTTACCGCGGGTGCTGGTTGGGCTTATGATTATGGCACTTCTGAAGATTCAAAAGAAATGTTTGAATATTTAAAAGGTTATTCACCCGTTCACAATGTAAAAGCGGGAGTTGAATATCCTGCAACTTTAATAACGACGGGAGATCACGATGACAGAGTAGTCCCTGCGCACTCTTTTAAATTTGCCGCAGAATTACAAGAAAAGCAAACAGGAAAGAACCCAACATTAATTCGTATTGAAACCAAAGCCGGACACGGAGCAGGAACGCCTGTTTCCAAAACCATTGAACAATATGCCGATATTTTTGGCTTTACCTTATACAATATGGGCTTTAAGGAATTGCCGAAAGCTTTATAATGTTGCGTGAAGAATGTTATTGGTTATTTGTTAAAAGTTATATGTTGAATTTTTAATTCTCTATTTTCTAAATGCTGGTGCGAGCGTGACGCTCACCTACACCTACATAATTCTAAAGTCACGAGCGGCACGCTCGCGCTAGCAGGGGGGACTTCGGTCTTCAGACTTCTGTCTTCGGTCTTCCATCTTTCAAACTTTTTTAAATTCCCCCTTCGGGGGCTAGGCGGCTTTTGCGTACCTTTGCCAAAATCTTGTTTTAAACAAATCCTATGCAATTTAAAGACTTACAGTTAAACAAACATATTTTAAGGGCAATCTCAGAAAAGGGCTATGAATTTCCAACGCAAGTTCAAGTGCAAACCATTCCGCTGATGTTGGCAAAAAAGGATGTGATTGCTTCTGCACAAACTGGAACTGGTAAAACTGCTGCGTTTGCATTGCCTATTTTACAAGGGTTATTCGATAAACAAGATCCTTCAAAAAAAGGTAAAAAAATACGGGCGCTGGTGGTAAGTCCAACCCGTGAATTGGCCATTCAAATTGAAGAAAGTTTTAAGAGTTATGGCAAATACACCAATTTAAAAACTGCCGTTGTTTTTGGAGGAACCGCCATTGACCCACAAATAGCGATGCTGAAAAATGGCGTTGACATTTTAATTGCCACACCGGGAAGGTTATTGGATTTGCACAAACAGGAACTTGTTAACTTGTCATTTATTGAGACATTGGTTTTGGATGAAGCCGATCTAATGTTGGATATGGGTTTTATTGATGATGTTAAAAAAATTGAACGCTTATGTCCGAAAAGCAAACAAATAGCCTTGTTTTCTGCTACGATGCCACATAAAGTTGTTGAATTAGCGAAAACCATTTTAAACAAGCCTGAAAAAGTCGATGTAACTCCGCTCTATGCTACCGCACAAGGCGTAAACCAAGTATTGTATTATGTTCCAAAAACAAAAAAAATGGAGCTGTGCCTTCACCTTTTAAGAAACACCATAAAAGGAGATATTCTTATTTTTAGGCGGACCAAATTTGGGGTGGACAAATTAGAGAAAATGTTGCGCAAAAACGAATTTAGTGTTGCCAGCATTCATGGCGACAAAACCCAAGATGCCAGAGAAGAAGCTTTAAACAGATTCAAAAACAAAGCGGTTTCCATTTTAATCGCCACCGATGTCGCTTCTCGCGGCATTGACATCGACCATTTAGATGCCGTTATTAATTTTGATATTCCAAACATACCTGAATCTTATGTGCATCGCATTGGCAGAACCGGAAGAGCCGGAAATACAGGCACCTCACATTCATTTTGCGCCGCAGATGAAAAAATATACATTCAGGGAATTCAAAAATTGATTAACATCACAATTCCTGTTGTGGAAGACCATCCGTATCCCTTGGATCCAAACGCAAAACCTGAAATCTACAGAAAACTGGGCGTTAAACCCAAAAAAGGAAGAAAATCCGATGCCTCCAAAAAAAATAAAAAACGTTGGTATTGAAAAAGCGGTTGGAAGTCCGAAGACGGAAGACCGAAGTTTCCGTAGGCTGGTGCGAGCGTCTCGCTCGTACCCATAATGATTCGACAGTCACGAGCGAGACGCTCGCGCTAGCTGGGCCAAACCTGAAATCTACAGAAAACTGGGCGTTAAACCCAAAAAAGGACGAAAATCCGATGCCTCCAAAAAAATAAGAAACGTTGGTATTGAAAAAGGAGTTATAAGTTATAGGTTGAAATGTTAAAAGTTAACATAGAGAACGATATTCTCCTACCTATATATTATAACAATCCCACTCGCAGGTGCGAGCATCTTGCCCGTACCCAATATTTCTTTTCATATCTTGAAGTCACTAGCGAGACGCTCACATTGGCTGGGAGACAAATTAAATGAAAATTCACAATCCCGGTTCCCTGAGAAAAGCCGAAGAACAACATTCACACGCCATTTTTCTTCTGCAAAGTATGGAAATCTCCAAATAAGTTGATTGAATGATTTTTGGCAATATTTGGGCCAATTTTAACCATAAAATGCGTAAAATAGCCAGTTTTCAAACTTAATTCAAATTTTATAATTCTCAGCAACAAACCTAAAACCAGTTTTATTGCTGAGAATTAATACATTATGGCTAAATAAAATAGCAACCCAAAATTTCAAAAAAAGTCGTGAATTTATATCAAAAATTTTCACAAAAGGTAACAAATATCACCTCTTCAATATTTTTATATCTTAACAACCGCTTTTATCCTTGTAAACTTGTTTATAAAAGGTAAAAAAGCGCAAAATAATCATTAAAACAGGGCATATTAAAGGTAAATTCAACAAATTAAGCCTCAATTTAAAAAATAAATACTGTATTTTATCCTTCATAACTGCTTATTATTTAATATTTTAAACAGTAAACATAAAAAATATCATTGTTTTATGGTTAAAAATAAGTGGTTTTGACAAATCATTATTGCACAATAAAAATTATATATGTAGATTTGTTAATAACTTATTAAAATATAAGTTTATTGACCTATTTAAATTTCAAAGAATATTAATTAAAAAGTTACAAAATGAAACATTTAAAAAAATTGTCGGTAGTCCTGATGATGACTACCCTATTTAGTGTAACCTTCACGTCTTGTATAGACAATGAGGTTTCCCCGCTAGTTGAAGCCATTTATGGGGCTCAAGCTGATTTAATCGCTGCACAAGCTGCAGTACAAAATGCTGAAGCTACAAAGCTTGAAGCTGAAGCCGCTCATGAATTGGCTTTGGCCGCATTTGAAAATGCAAATGCTGCCTACACACTTGAAGAGGTTGAGGAATTAAGAATTGCAAATGCCAAAGCACAATTAGAATTAGACGAGGCTCAAGCCGAGTTTAACATTACTATGGTTGGTCTTCTTGCTGAATTAGAAGAAGCCGGCGCGCAAATTGCCTTAGACTATGCTATAAAGTACAGAACGTATGCAAACGCAGCAACTAATTTACTTGATGATAAAGCAGATGCCGTTTATGATTTAGCTGAGGCGCAAGCACAATTGAATTCAAGTGCTCCTCTTTTTGCTCTTGAAGGGTTGCAAATGCAAGTTGCCAATGCAAAATTACAGGTAGAACTTGAACAGGCTAAAATTGCTGAATTGCAAGCGCTTATTGATGATCCAACTTCTTTGCCTGCACAAGTGACTGCTTGGCAAGCTGAGTTAGATGAATTAGAAATTGCAATAGATGCCAAACAAGCTGAAATTGAAGCAAAATATGCTGAAAGAGACAACCTTATTGCAGGTTGGGACGGTGTAGATGACGTTAGAGATAATTTTGTTCAAGAATACGATGATCAAGCACAAAAAGTTATTGATTTATCAGCTGATATTGAAGTTCAGCAAGATATTGTCGATGCAAAAACTTTAGCTTTAGCTACTTATGCTGCTGATTTAACAGCTGCCGGTACTGCTTTAACAGCTGCTGAACTTGCATATAACAATGCTTGGACTGCTTTAGGTAAAAAAGATTCTCAAGGTGTTGATGTTGTTTATCCTAACTATTTTACTTGGTCTGCTAAAACAAGTGCGCCTGAAGCAATTGCTGCTGGTGCAACAAAATACGCTACTCCTGCTAACTTACAACAAGTTTATGTAAATGCAAGAATAGACGTTTTAGACGCTACAGCTGATTTAGCTGCTTACCAAGCTGATTTTGATGATCTTACACTTTCTTACAACAATGCTGCTGACGCATTGTCTGCCGCACAAGCTGCATTTGATGCACAAGATTATGTTGGCGCTTCAACAGCGGCTAATTTGGCCTTGTCTACTTATCAAACCGGTGGTTTCGCCGCTGCTCAATTGCTGTACACAACTACTTTAGCTGCTTGGGATGCAAATAAAAATGGTACTGTATATACTGATACAGCTGTTGATTCATGGGATTTAGGTAAAGTTGGTGTACATACCGATGATGATAATTTAGATACTCCTTATGGTGTAACAGGTGCTGCCAATACTACACAAACCTATTATAGAGTCGCTACTTGGTCACAACCAATACCAGGTTCATATGTTCCTGCTACATTCGCTGCAACTGCATATACTGCTGCTACATTAGCATCTTATAAAGCTGCTTTAGAGGTTGCTAATGGAGCCAATACCATACAGTTTGTAGATGATGTAACTGTTGCTATTAATGCTGCTGATTATGCGGATACCCAATTGGCTGAAACTGCTGACGGTAAAAATATATACTTTGTTGAAGTAGAAGCTGATGATACGCATAATGATCCTATTCTTAATAATGGAAATGGCGGTAACCTTGATACGTTTAACAATGCTACAAATGCTCTAGGAACTGAGATTACAGATGCTTTCTACACAGGAACTACAACTAGAATTTACGCTACTGATAATATGAGTGGTACAGCTTACGCTACTTTATGGAATCTTCAAAAAGCTGCAAGTGAAGCTGCTTGGAATGTCGTAATAGGTGATGATGTTTTAGTTGCTGCACAAGATGCTTTTGATTACCAACAAGAATTATTTGACAATGGCGTTGCTAACTTAGCTTTGCTTGCTGATGATTTAACAGTTGCAACTGGTGCACAAACTGCCGCCAAAAAAGCTGTTGATAACGCATGGGCTACATTAGGTACAGAATATACTGCTGGTCTTGCTGGAGATTTACCAAAATGGTGGGTAGCAAAAACTGGTTATGTTATTGATGCAACTTCAGGATATGATTCTGATTATACAGCTCCATTAGTATCTAATACGCTAACTTTAAACGCGGTAGTTTACAATGCTGAAATAGCAAAAGCTAATTTGGTGGCCTGTAATGCAGTTTGTTTACAAGATGCTATTGATACTGCACAACATGAAATTGATCTAATACAACCATCTTTAGATTTAGCGATTGCACTTGTGGCTCAAATGCAAGCACAGTATGATATCTATATGGAAACTTATATCCCTGGATCTTCTATTGACTATGATAATTTAGATGCTGACTTGAAAGTGCTATATGATACACTATCTTTTGAAATATTCAAATTAAACCAAGAATTAAATGCTTTAGATGCTGAGTATGACGCTATAGATGATATATTGGATAATATAAATGATGATAATTTAAGCGATATTTCATTGCAAATTGCAACTGCACTAACATCAATAACAGGAGATTACCAAGAGGCTTTACTTGCTTTAGAAGCTGCTGAAACAGCATTGGCTACTGCTATGGCCGATAGCGCAGATGATGCTGCATATATTGCGTACTTACAGTCTAAAGTTGATGTATTGGAACAAAGATATCAAAATGCTCTTGCCTTAGCCGCTAAATATAAAGCTTTAATGGAAGCTGCATTAGCATCTTAATTCTTTAAGAAAATTAACTAAAGGGCTGCCAAACAGCAGCCCTTTTAAAACAAAATTTTAACTCTTAAAGAACTAAAACATATGAAAAAATATTTAATTTTATGCTTTATTTTAGTCTTTGCGCTAACAAGTGCAAATGCACAATATAAAGATTCAAACCACCACCACTATATAGGAGATACCTGCAAGGTTGGGCCAAGATTTGCCCCTCAAGCAGGAGACTTTACAGCGGCTATGGTTTTTGGACGAGGAGCATATCTAAATGGAGGTGAAGGTTTAGTTGTACCAGATTCTTTTGATCCTGTAAGCGGTGCCGCACCGTATGCAAATGATGTAGAAGCCAACAGCAACGACATTACCAATATGGTTGGTGCAGAAACAAGATATTACGTTACAAATAGATTTGCCCTTACTTTAAGTGGCGGCGCTATTTTACGAAATACCCCTGCAAAACTGTCTATACCTGGTATACCTAATACTGATGTTCCTGCATATGATGCAGTTGTGGCCGATGAACGTATCGACGCAAGCATTTCAGTAGGCGGACAATGGTTGTTCAATACCAAAAACGACCGTTTATTTCCTTATATAGGATTTTCGCTACCTTTTGACTATGCAAGAAGATCATTATACGACCCAACTATTACAGTTGATAACGTAGGGAATGTTGTGATTACAGATTTAGGTGCTCGCCACGTAGATATTACCGCTTTCGGCATACAGGCAGTTGCAGGAGTTGATTATTACATTGCTAAAGATGTTTTCTTTGGTTTTGATATCAAACCGGTTTCTTATACTTATGCTTATAGCGTTAAAGTGCCAGGCCCAGGGTTATACAACCTTGAAGCTGACACAAATACATTATCATTTTTTGCTCAATTTTCATTCAAAGTTGGGTTTAAATTTTAATTTGTAGGTTAATAAATTGATAAGGAAGGGTTGCATTTGCAGCCCTTTTTTTTATGCTGAACTTTTTTGTGCTGAACTTGTTTCAGCATCTGCAAATGTTCAACTCAATTATGTTTAAAAAATCTATTCAAAAGACCCTTAGCTGGTGCGAGCGTCACGCGCGTACCTCGTACCCATGCTAGCACCGTCACGAGCGACACGCTCGCGCTAGCAACTGGTATTTTAGTATGTTGGAATTGGTATGTTGGATAATAAATGCACACGCGTATTGAAATAATATCACAATCACGAGCGACACGCTCGCGCTGGCATTAGGGATTACAAGCTTCAACAGTTAAACAATTCAACGTTTACACGCTTCAACGATTAAACAATTAAACAGTTAAACGCTTACACATTTAAAGAAAGTTGTATCCGTTTTCTTGGAATATCTACCTCCAACACTTTCACAATCACGTGTTGCTGCAAACTGACAATTGAATTAACGTCGCTCACAAATGTATCGGATAAATTGGAGATATGAACCAAGCCACCTTCTTTAATGCCTATATCAACAAAACAACCGAAATTTGTAATGTTATTTACAATTCCCGGCAATAACATACCTTCACGCAAATCATTGATGGAAGTGATATTTTGGTTAAAAGAAAATACCTTTGCTTTTTGGCGCGGATCCAATCCGGGTTTTTCTAACTCTTTGAGCACATCTTTTAAAGTAGGCAATCCTATGGATTCTGACACGTAATTTTCCAATTGAATCGCATGCAAAATAGCCTTATTTCCAATAAGTTCAGAAATAGCCACATGATTGTCCGTTGCCATTTTGTGAACTATTTCATAGCTTTCGGGATGAACGGCAGAATCATCCAGTAAATTTTTAGCATTTTTAATTCGTAAAAATCCAGCACTTTGCTCAAAAGCCTTATCTCCAAGTCTAGCCACCTTTTTAATGTCATTTCTTGATAAAAACGCACCATTCATAGTTCTGAACGCCACGATATTTTCCGCCAACTTTGGACCGATCCCAGACACATAACTCAACAAAGATTCACTTGCCGTATTGATATTAACCCCAACCATATTTACACAGCTTTCAACAGTGCTGTCCAAAGCAATTTTTAATTTAGTTTGGTCCACATCATGCTGGTATTGACCAACACCAATAGATTTTGCATCAATTTTTACCAATTCCGCCAAAGGATCAGACAACCTTCGTCCAATAGAAACAGCACCTCGAACAGTTACATCGCAATTGGGAAACTCATCACGCGCTATTTTTGAAGCGGAATAAATAGAGGCCCCGGCTTCACTTACTACATAAACCTCTATATCCGTATAAAATTTGATGTTCTTTATAAATTGTTCTGTTTCACGTGAAGCGGTGCCATTGCCAATTGCGATTGCTTCAATTTTATAAGCGCTTACCAAAGAACTAATTTTGCCAGAGGCGCCTTTTAAGTCATTTTGTGGCGCATTGGGATAAATTGTCTCATTATAGACCAAATCGCCCTGAGCGCCCAGGCAAACCACTTTACAGCCCGATTTAAATCCGGGATCAATGGCCAAAATGTTTTTTTCTCCAAGCGGCGCACCCAACAACAATTGTTTTAAGTTTTTTGCAAAAACCTGAATGGCGGAATCATCGGCTTTTTCCTTCGCCAAATTTAACCTTTCATTCGCCAAGGCCGGGAAAAGCAGCCTTTTATAGGCATCTTGAATCGCAATTTTAATATGGGCAGCGCACTCATTTCTTGAATTGATAATCCGCTCTTCCATTTTAGAAATGGCCTTTTCGTCATCTATTTCAACTTTCACGCGAATAAACCCTTCATTTTCTGCGCGTAAAATGGCCAATAAACGATGCGATGGACATCGGCTCAACGATTCTGAAAAATTAAAATAATCACGATATTTTTGGGCTTTCTCGTCAGCAGCTTTTGTTTTTATTACAGTGGAGGAAATAACGGCAAACTTTTCCAATTGATATCGAATGCTGTTTCTGATATCGGTTCGCTCATTAATCCATTCCGAAATAATATGTTGTGCACCTTCAAAAGCTTCGGTAACCGTTTTTACTTCAGCTGTGGTGTATTTTTGGGCAATCTCAGCAATATTCTCAGCTCGCTGACTCATAATGATTTTTGCCAAAGGTTCCAAACCTTGGTTACGCGCAATTTCGGCTTTTGTTTTTCGCTTTTTCTTAAACGGAAGGTAAAGATCTTCCAAGGTGATTAAATCGTTTGCGGCAATAATTTTCGCTTTCAATTCGTCAGTTAAAACTTCTTGGGCGGCCAATTCTTTGATGATGGCAGTTTTGCGTTTTTCCAACACTTCAAACTGTAATTTATACTTAACAATTTCACCAATTTGAACTTCATCCAAACCACCTGTCAATTCTTTTCTGTATCGGGAAATAAATGGAATGGTACAATCCTCATTTAACAATTGTACCGTATTTTGAATGCCTTTATCGGGAAGGTTGGTAAAGGATTTTATATAATTGCGTAGTTGCATTTTTGAATTTAGTTAACAGATGGCAGTTTCAGTTTACAGTCAAAGAAACTGTTTAAAATATTTAATTTTGACAAAAAAATCGTCACCCTGAACTTGTTTCAGGGTCTCACCAAATAAGTATGAGATGCTGAACCAAGTTCAGCATGACATCTGCAGATTAATTGAAAAAAAGACTAACTTATTTGCGCGCCATTGCTAACCGAATCATTTTCAGGTTCAATAAATGCCAGCTTGCCATCGGCCGTATTGGTCATTAAAATCATTCCCATACTTTCGATGCCTTTTAAATTTCTTGGTGCCAGATTAACCAAAACCGTCACTTTTTGTCCGATGATATCTTCCGGGTTAAAACTTTCTGCGATACCGGATACTATGGTGCGGACATCAATACCAACATCAACTTTAAGTTGCAGTAGCTTTTTAGTTTTCGGAACTTTAATCGCATCAATAATAGTTCCAACCCTAATGTCCAATTTTGTGAAATCATCGAATTCAATGGTTTCCTTTTGGGGTTCAACAACATTATTTTCTGAAATATTAGCCAATTTAGTTGCTTCCAACCTGTCTAATTGAATTTGGATTTCACTGTCTTCAATTTTCGCAAACAACAATTCTCCTTTGCTAATTTGGTGATTTGGATGCAGTAATTCTTCTTTTTCTTCAACATCATTCCAAGCCAATTCATTAGTGCCAATATTGAGGATTTTTTTTAATTTTTCTGAAGTAAACGGCAAAAAAGGCTCGCTCAAAACCGCCAAAGCAGTGGCAATTTGCAAGGCAACATACATGACTGTTTTTACACGTTCTTCATCTTCTTTGATCATTTTCCATGGTTCTTCATCGGCCAAATATTTGTTTCCCAATCGCGCCAAATTCAGTAACTCTTGCGAGGCTTCCCTAAACCTGAAGCGAGCTATTGAATTGCCAATTATGGAAGGGAATTTTTGCAATTTTTCCAAAGTTTCATTATCAATGTCAGAAAACTCATTGGGCTCAGGAACACTACCGTTATAATATTTTTCAGTTAAAACAACCACTCTATTGATAAAATTGCCAAAAATTGCCACCAGTTCGTTGTTGTTTCTTGCCTGAAAATCTTTCCAGGTAAAATCGTTGTCCTTTGTTTCCGGCGCATTGGCCGTTAAAGCATAGCGCAATACATCTTGTTTATTTGGAAAATCTTCCAAATATTCGTGTAGCCAAACCGCCCAATTTTTTGAGGTGGAGATTTTATTGCCTTCCAAGTTTAAGAATTCATTTGCAGGCACATTTTCAGGCAAAATATAAGTGCCTTCAGCTTTTAGCATCGCCGGAAAAATAATGCAATGAAATACAATATTGTCTTTGCCAATAAAATGAATCAATTTTGTGTCTTTGTCTTTCCAATAAGGTTCCCAGTCTTTTCCTTCGCGCGCCGCCCATTCTTTGGTTGAAGAAATATAACCGATAGGTGCATCAAACCAAACGTACAACACTTTTCCTTCAGCATTTTCAACCGGTACCGGAATTCCCCAATCCAAATCTCGCGTTACCGCTCTTGGTTTCAGTCCGTCGTCCAGCCACGATTTAACTTGTCCTAACACATTCGCTTTCCAATCGTTTTTATGGCCTTCCACAATCCATTCGCGCAGCCATTTTTCATACTTTTCCAAAGGCAAATACCAATGTTTTGTCATTTTTTTGGTGGGTACATTTCCTGTAATTGCTGATTTCGGATTGATTAAATCGGTTGCATTGTGGCTTGTTCCGCATTTTTCGCATTGGTCGCCGTAGCTTTCTTCATTGCCGCATTTCGGACAAGTGCCAACCACAAATCTGTCCGCCAAAAACTGGTTCGCTTCCTCGTCATACAATTGTTCGCTGGTTTCTTCAATAAATTTTCCTTCATCATATAATTTCATAAAAAATTCAGAAGCTGTTTTATGGTGAATTTCTGCTGATGTACGCGAATAATTATCAAAAGAAATTCCGAAATCTTCAAAAGATTTTTTAATGATGGCATGGTATTTATCCACCACATCCTGTGGCGAAATGCCCTCTTTTTTTGCTTTAATGGTAATTGGCACGCCGTGTTCGTCAGATCCGCAAATGTAAATCACATCGTTTCCAGTAATGCGCAAATAACGTGCGTAAATATCGGCAGGAACATAAACGCCCGCCAAATGCCCAATATGAACCGGGCCGTTGGTGTAAGGCAGCGCTGCCGTAATGGTATATCTTTTTAAATTGCTCATCAAAATTTGTTTAAGTGCCACAAAAATAAGGATTGTTTCCTAGAAAAGTGAATAGTTGATTCGGTTTTCGTAATTTGCATTATGTTTTATTAATTTTATTATGATTCATCCCAACTATTTGCAAAAAGAAGATACTGTTGCCATTGTTTCAACAGCACGGAAAATTTCTTCAGATAAAATAATTCCTGCCATTAAATTATTGGAAAAATGGGGACTGAATGTAATTATTGGAGAAACTATTGGTTCAGAAGAAAATCAATTTGCTGCTTCAGATGAAAAAAGAATTGCAGATTTTCAACAACTATTAGACAACCCAAAAGTCAAGGCGATTTGGTGCGCACGTGGCGGTTATGGAACTGTAAGAATTGTTGACAAACTTGATTTTTCAGCATTTAAAAAATACCCAAAATGGATTGTCGGCTATTCCGACATCACAGTTTTACACAACCACATTCATAAATTAGGCGTAGAAACATTGCATGCAACTATGCCAATTAATATAGAAAATAACAGCAAAAACGCCTTAGCAACCTTACAAAAAAGCCTCTTCGGAAAAAATTTGTCTTATGAAATTCCTGCTGATGAAAAAAATAAATCAGGAAATGCTTCAGGTGAACTTGTGGGCGGAAATTTATCTGTTTTATATAGTTTACTAGGAAGTAAATCGGCCATAAAAACCGCCGGTAAAATTCTTTTTATGGAAGATTTGGATGAATATTTATACCATATCGACAGGATGTGCATGAACCTGAAACGAAACGGCTATTTCGATAATTTAAAAGGATTGGTTGTTGGCGGAATGAGTGATATGCACGACAATGAAATTCCTTTTGGCAAAACTCCGGAAGAAATTATTTTAGATTGCGTTTCTGAATATGATTTTCCGGTGGTTTTTAATTTTCCTGCCGGACATTTGGATGATAACCGAGCATTGATTTTAGGACGAAAAGTTGAATTAAGTGTAACGCCCGAAAAAGCAATGCTTAAATTTTTACAATAATGGCAACACACAACGAACTGGGAGAATTGGGCGAAGAACTTGCCGTAGAAGAACTTAAAAAAAATGGCTATGAAATTGTGGAACGCAATTGGCGCTATAAAAAAGCGGAAATTGACATTATTGCACGAAAAAATGATGTTTTGGCCATTGTTGAAGTAAAAACCCGTTCATCAGATTATTTTGGGGATCCGCAGGATTTTGTGAATTCCAAAAAAATTAAAATGTTGGTGGAAGCCGTAAATGAATATGTAATTTCCAAAGATTTGGATGTTGAAGTCCGCTTCGACATTATTGCCATCATAAAAAATGAAAACAAACTTACACTTGAGCATCTTGAAGATGCTTTTTTTCATTTTTAATTTTCAAAATAGGCCTTAACATCATCAAAATGTTCAGGTTTTGCAACAATTCTCTTTTCTTGGTCGAGTATAAAATAAGTAGGCGTTGAATTAATTTTGTATTCATGAGCCATTTCATTTTCCCATTTTTTTAAGCCTAAAATATTCGTCCACGTTGTTAATTTTGAAGTGAATTGCTCATAGTCTTTATTATTGTCTTCCAAAGCCACGGCAATCACGTGCATTTTGTTGTTTCCGTTCGTAAATTCATACAACTTGGGGATTTCCTGCAAACAATGTGAACAAGTTGTGCTCCAAAAAACCAGGATGTAATTTTCTGAAATAGTCAATTCACTTAATTTTTTTTGCACGCCATTTTCTTCCCAAGTAATTTCGGGCGCCTTGTTTCCAATAGCCAATTTAATTTTTGATTGCATTTCGTCAACAAACGCTTCATCTTTGAAATTCGCAGGTAATTTGCTGTAGAAATTATCAAGTACAAAGTCAATCAAAGGCATATTTTCAAACTGCTCAAAGGCGTATATTAAAGAAGTTAAAATCTCACTTTTCACTTCATTATTTCCGCCAACTTTTTGCATCACTTCACTTATCGCATTTTTGTACAATGCATTTTGAACCTGAACATCATCCGAAACATTCAAATAAAACACATATTCAATGGCTTTTTCACCAAAAAAGTTTGAGTTTTTCATTGCATTGTCCTCAAAATTTATGAAATCAAAATAATGTTGTTTTACGCTGTTTAAATATTCCTGCGGTGAGGTAAAAAGCGTGGGCGCAAAATAATTACGGGCCGATTTTATAAAATGATTCGCCAATTTACCCTCAGTTCTTTTTTCATATTCACTTTGAGTTTTGGCATAAATATTTAAGGTTTCAGCAAATAAATCAATGGTAATTTTATCTTGTTTTTTATCCTTCAGCCCAAAAAATGTTATTTGCAACGAATCCAGTCTTTGCTTCACAATTGCAGTTTCATTCAAATAATTGGCATAAGTTTTATTTTCTTCTGAATTTGAAAATTCTAAAGTGCTTGAAATATTTAATGGGTCAAATTTTAACTTAACATCAGCTTGGCTAAAAAGAAAATCAATATATCCTACAACTCCCGGATTGAAAGACAGTCGATACATTCCTGCTGAAGCTCCCTGCGGAATTTCCATTTTAAATTGGTCGTTGTCCATTTTTGAATTTGAAACATACACTTGTTTGGCGCCTTTTAATTGGTATAAAACAACTCGGGTCACCAAATTGTTTTTCGGACTTAAAGTGCCTGTAATTGTATTCTGACTTTGAACGCCCGCAGAAATAAATAATAGTGCACACAACAAATTTTTTAGCATTTTCCTTTTTTTTGTATTATTTATTCATAAATCACGCCAAAAGTAACTATTTTTATTTTTCTGAAACTTTATAGTATGAATTTTGACCATAAAATAATATGGATTACCGGCGCATCATCGGGCATTGGAAAATCCTTGGCTATTGCGCTTTCAAAACAACACACAAAATTAATTCTCTCTTCCCGAAATGAAAAGGAACTGAATGCTGTGAAAAATAGCTGTGAACATCCTGAAAATATCAAAGTTTTACCGCTCGATTTGGAAGATTATATGAGTTTGTCCAGCAAAGTTGAAAAGGCTTTGTCGCTATTTGGCAGTGTTGATATGCTGTTTAACAACGGCGGAATCAGCCAACGGTCGTATGCTAAAGACACAGCAATTTCCGTGGATAAACGCATTATGGACATTAATTATTTGGGAACGGTGGCACTTACGAAAACGCTTCTGCCTCATTTTATTGAAAAAAATAGCGGTCATTTTGTGGTAATTACCAGTATCGTCGGGAAAATTGGTACGCCGTTGCGTTCCTCTTATGCTGCTTCAAAACACGCGTTACACGGATTTTTTGACAGTTTACGCGCCGAAGTTTATCACAACAACATTAAAGTTACCATTGCTTGTCCGGGATTTGTGCAAACAAATGTGTCTCTAAATGCATTAACAGCCGATGGAACGCCTCAAAATAGGATGGACGGTGCCACCAAAAACGGATTAACGCCTGAAGTATTTGCCAAAAAATTGCTGAAAGCTGTTCGCCAAGAAAAACAGGAAGTTTATATAGGCGGATTTAAAGAAAAATTGGCGGTTTATGTAAAACGGTTTTTTCCTGAATTACTTTCAAAAATGATAAGGAAGCTGGCTGTGACCTAAATCAGTTTGTTTGCTTTAAAATACAAAACTATGGCTTCTTTCATCAACACCGTTTGTTCACCCGATTTTAGTGGCGGCAATTCTTCCAAAACTTTATAATGTGGCCAGCCGTCATTGTCAAAAAAGTCAAATTCGTAATAGCCAAAAGGCTCCAGCAATCGGCAAATTGCAATGTGCATTAAATTTACCTTATCATCTTTTTTAAATTCTTTGGCGCCCTGTCCCAATTCCTGAACACCAATTAAATAAATAATGGCATCTAAATTAAGAAGTTCTCCATCGCCAAAAGTAGCCGATAATATTTTGAGTACTTGCTCCCAATCTTCTTTTAAATTTTTATCTCTTGACATTTTGAAATTATAGTTAGTTGGCAAATATACAAATCGATTCATGTATATTTACAAAAATCATGAGATGAATACATTTGATATCATAATCACTGCGCTTTTGTTATTTGGTTTTATAAGCGGTTTATTTAAAGGCTTATTTGTTGAAGTTGCTTCGTTTGTTGCCCTAATTGCAGGAATTTATGGCGCAATTAAATTCTCCCATTTTATTAGGGAATTTTTGGCAACCCGCGTTTCTTGGGATGAAAAATACATCACCCTAATGTCATTTGCCGTAAGCTTTATTGTAATTGTTATAGCAATTTCATTGCTGGGAAAACTGTTTACTAAAATTGCCGATTTCGCCAGTTTGGGCATTTTAAACAAATTGCTTGGCGGAATTTTCGGCGTCTTAAAAGTCGGACTTATATTAAGCGTTGTTCTTATAATTTTCAGCAAATTGAACAATAAACTTCCGTTTATTTCTAATGAACAACAAGAAAGTGCCGTTTTATACAAACCCCTTAAAAATTTGGCACCAACCATATTTCCGCAGTTTGTAAAAGTTGAGGATGGTAAAAAAGGAAAAATTGATGAATTGTTTCTTCAAAAATAGACTTTAAATCTCTTTAATGTCTGCGGCGTTTATCCAGCCAATTTTGCCATCTGCCAGTTTAATTTTTTTCCAATTTGAAAGCTCATCCAAAATATACACTTTGGTTCCTTCATGAAGTTCAAAAACTTCTTCACCGTCAATTGATGGTGAATTTTTAATATCACTTTTTAACGAAAAAATAATGGCACTCCTGCTTTTTTGGGTGATATCATAATTGCTGAATGCAAAAATAACCATGACTATCATCACAAAAAAAATAAAGATGGTGGTGTTAAAATAAAACATTTTCTGTTTGGACGAATAAGAAAAATAATACATCAAAAACAAAAATGCCGCTAAAAAGGAAGCAACCACCGCTAAAATAGCCCAAGTGTCATATGTTAATTTTTGAACAACCGCTGAAGAAAATCGCTGTAAAAATGATTTTGGTAAATCTTCAACAATATCAATTGTCATACGTTTGGCAAAAGCCAAATTATTTGAAGCATCTTCGTGGATTGGATTTAATTTTAGTGCTTTCTCATAATAATAAATGGAAGGAGCCACTTTGTTCAATTTATAATAACAATTGCCTAAATTAAAAAACAAATCATCCGATTCAAATCCCTGTTTTTCAATTTTTAAATACGATTGAATGGCTTTGGAATATTGCCCGTTTTTATAGAAATCATTTGCCTTCGAAAACAATTCATCCGTTGTTTGCGCATAGGAAAAGCTACCAATAATTAACGCTAAAATAAAAATAAATCTCGTTTTCATATTTACAGCTGTTTATCAATTTCGGTTAATATTTCCACTGTTTTTTCATACTCATTCTTCATCATAACATCTGTTGTTGGCGTGTAACGCGCAAAATCGCAATCGTTTAAAACGGTAATAAATTCATTAATAGTTACTGCATCTATCCCTTTATTTTGAAGCAATTCGGCAATTTTTTCTTTGGAAATTTCCGAAGTTTCAATCTGAAGTTTTGCTTTTAAAAAGTTATGAAGCGCTTTTTCCAGCGCCACATAAAAAGCTTCTTTTTTACCCAATTGCTTTTTGGCTTCCGACAAATATTTACGTGCTAATTTGTTGGCGTTTCTAATTTTATTTCCAAAAATATCTCCAGCGCGTTTTGCGCGTTTTTTTCCAATAAGTATCCCAATAGGAATCACTAAAAACGGCAACAACAGCAATAAATAAAATTCAACTGAATGTAAAAATTCTTTTTTTGAAGCGGGTTCAAACTTAGTTTCCAGCGCTATAAATCTAAAATTATTTCCATTGGCAACTACATTTTTTTTAAATGAGCCGGCTGTGTCATTGGCGGATGAAGGCAGATCTTTGCCTTCGGTAACTTCCACAAAAACGGCTTCAGCCAATATGGTATGGTATTTTTCCTCTTTCGGATTAAAGTAGGAAAAAGTGACTTCCGGAATTTTATATTTTCCTTTATACTGCGGAACAACCGTATACGCATCTGAAATTGATCCTTTTAAACCGTTTAAAGTAGTCGTTACTTCTTCCTTATGTTCGGGTGTGAAAGCTTCCAGTTCGGCTGGAGTTACTATTTTAGGGATTTCGAACAATTTTAAATTGCCGCTTCCTTTTACTTCAACCTTTATTTGAGCCGCTTCATTCGCATTTAACACGTTTTTATCTGCGGAAACTTGAAACTCAAACTCACCCACAGCACCAGAAAAATCTATAGGTTTTCCTAATTCAGGCAAGGCTTTTACTCTTACTTTTCTTACAGCCGATTGCGTTGCATAGCTAATATTTCTGGTAATCATATTTCCGAAAAAATCTCCTCTTCCGGTTGGAATACCCACTGAAAAATCCATTTTCATGGGTTCAATAATTAATTCTCCAGCTCTTTGAGGAATCAGAACGGCTCTTTTAAGGACTAAAAATCGATAATCCTCTCCATTATATTTCCCATTTTGAGCATTCAATTCTGTCACTTCAATATCTTGATTCCAAAAGCCATTGTACTGGGGAGATTCAGTTACGCGCCAATCGTTCACTCCTATATTTTGACTTACAAATAATTTATAAACCACATAAATTCCTTCACCTACATACGGATTTAAATTTGACACTTCAGCCACCAAATGAATGTTTTGCTGCGCAACATATTCAGGATTATTAGGGTCTTTTGGAATTTCTACTGATTTTGAAACCGTTATTTTAACAGCATTCGATTTTACAATTTCATTATTATATTCTATGGAAGCCGGTTCAATGGTGAATTCACCTTCTCTTTTTGGCTCAAGAATATAAATATAAGTTTGAGAATAGCTTGCTTTTCCATTGATCCAGGATTGACTCACCGATGAACTTGGGCCGCCAACCACTTTAAAATCTGAAAATGAAGGTGGCTTAAAATTGTCGGCGCCTTGCTTGTCTACCGAAAACTCTATTCTAAAACGCTGATTTACCCCTAAATTACTTTTGCTCACGGCAGTTTTAAACGCAACCTGTGCAAAAAGCACTTGCGAAGCAAACACTGAAATAATTAATATGTAAAACCTTACACTTTTCATTTTTTACCAGTCTTTTTCTTGTTTAATTTTTTGACCTCGTGATTTTTGGGCATTTAATTTTTTTTGCGTTTTATTTTCTTCATTATTCATGGCCTCTAACAGTTGTTTCATCTGTTCAGGCGACAACTGATTTGGTCTTGGTTTTTGATCTTTATTTTGCTGATCGTCTTTATCTTTCTTCGGATCGCTTTTGTCATCTTCTTTGTCTTTTCCCTTGTCCTGATTTTTATCCTTTTGGTCTTTTTTATCCTTGTCTCCGCCTTCCTTGTCTTTTTGATCTTTATTTTTACCGTCTTTTTTGTCGTCCTTATTATCTTTATTGTCCTTGTTGTCTTTATTCTGTTGATTTTTCAATAATTTCTGGGCCATTGCCAAATTATAACGCGTTTCATCGTCTTTGGAATTATTACGCATCGCATTTTTATAGGCTTCAACAGCTTTGTCATATTGCTTTTCTTTCATAAAGGCATTTCCCATATTGTGAAAAGTTTCCGCTTTGCTCATTTTGTCGGGCGCTATTTTTTCAGCCAAATCATATTGAAAAACCGCCTCTTTATTTTTGTTTTTCTGATAGATGGTATTTGCTAAATTATAGGATGCTTTTGCGTAATTCGGATTTTTATCCAACGCTTTTTTATAGGCAATTTCAGCTTCTTCGAATTTTAGCTGATTGTATAATTCGTTTCCTTCCCTTACATCTTTTCTTGCTTCACGTTCCAAAACTTTTGGATCTTTTTGCTGAGAAAACATCAAAGATGTAACACATAAAAATAAGATGACTATGCTATTTCTCATTAAATAAATTTAATTTTTGAATCCATTTTGTTTTCTTTTCAAGCAATGTTACATCAACAATTAACAACAACAATCCGATGCCAATAAACCACTGAAACTGATCTTCATAATCTGAAAATTGCTTGGTCTCAAATTCGTTTTTTTCTGCTTTTTCCAAAACCTCTTTAATACTGGCAATGGTTTCCTGTGTTTTATTTCCGTTTATGTATTTTCCGTTTCCTGCATTGGCGATGTCTCTTAAAATCTGTTCGTTCATTTGGGTCACAACCACCATGCCTTTACTGTCTTTTTTATAGCCCATAACCCGTCCGTTATCTTTAAGGGGAATTGGGCCTCCTTTTGCGGTTCCAATGCCCACAGTATAGATTTTTATGCCTTTTTCAGCAGCTTGTTTAGCCAACTCCAACGTGTTTTCCTCATGATCTTCCCCGTCGGAAACAATCACTAAAAATCGGTTGGTTTGCTCGTTGTCATCATAATAAGTGAGTGCTCTTTCTATGGCGTCATTTATGGCAGTTCCCTGACTTGAGACCATATCGGTATTTGCATTTTGAAGGAACATTTTTGCTGCAGCATAATCCGTTGTAATTGGAAGCAATGGATATGAATTTCCTGCGTAAATGATAATTCCCACCCGGTCGCTGCCAAGATTTTCAACAATTTTAGTGATAATTTGTTTGGCTTTTTCTAAACGATTTGGTGCAATATCTTCCGCCACCATACTTTTTGAAACATCCAAAGCGAAAACAATGTCAACGCCTTCACGTTTTACCGTTTCCAATTTTGTTCCCATTTTAGGGTTTGTCAATGAAATAATTAAAAAAGCCAATGCCAAACAAAAGACCGTAATTTTTAAAAACGATTTAAACGTCGATTTTTCCGGACTTAATTTTTGAATTAATTTATGGTCAGCAAATTGCTTTTGAATGCGTTTTTTCCACCAAAGCACCAATAGAAACACCACAACTATTGCCGGAATAATTGCCAAGTAATAAAAATATGTCGGTTCTTCTATTTGATACATCTTTTTTAATGTTTAATCGTTTAAACGTTTAATTGATTTAATTTTTGTTGTGTCCTTTAACTGTTTAATTGTGATTTTCTTAATGCGTTTAACATATTTGAGATTTTATTAATGTCTTCTCTTAACTTTTCATAATCTTTTTCAGCAATAAAATTAAGTTCCTTTGACAGAATTAATTGATTTAAAACTTCCATTAATGAACTAAAAGCCATAGTTGTGAAATGGGCTTTATCTTTATTTGTGCTTCTTGATGTTCCTTCAGCTAGATTAGATGCAATTGAAATAGAAGCTCTTCTTAACTGGCTTGTCAATCCAAATTTTTCATTTTCAGGAAAATAAGTTGTGAGCTCATATATTGATTTTGTAAAATCAACCGAACATTTCCAAACTTCTAATTTTTCAAATGAATATAAATACATTTTTTATCTTTAAACAAATAAACTATTCAACGCTTCCACTTCTCAACGGCTCAACAATTCAACAATCTAAATAAAACTTCTAAAAATGGTATTCTTCAAAGCCAGTTCAATTAACAAAAGCAATCCGGCCAATAAAACCAGAAATCTGTATTTTTCCTGATAATTGTAATATTTAAACTCTTCAACCTCTGTTTTTTCCAGCTTATTAATTTCGTTATAAATCGCTTTTAGTTTTGTATTGTCTGTTGCCCTAAAATAAATTCCTCCAGTTTGTCGCGCAATGTATTGCAATAATGGTTCGTCAATTTCAACAAGTGCGTTCTTGAACAATAACTCGCCTGATGTTGGATCTTTTGCATAAGGAAACGGCGCAGTTCCGTTTGTGCCGATTCCGATGGTATACACTTTAATCCCCAGTCCAACCGCCAATTCAGCGGCTGTTTTTGGATCAACAAATCCAGTATTGTTAACGCCATCAGTCAATAAAATAATCACTTTTCCTTTGGCCTTACTTTCTTTTAACCTGTTCACAGCCGAGCCTAAACCCATTCCAATGGCGGTACCTCCATCCAATCCGCCCCATTTAATTTCAGAAAGGGTACTCATAACAATTCTTTTATCACTGGTAATTGGCGTTTGTGTAAAGCTTTCGCCTGCATAAACAACAATTCCTATCCTGTCATTCGGACGCTGATTTACAAATTCAATGGCCACTACTTTTAAAGCTTCCAATCGGTTTGGTTTTAAATCGCGCGCCAACATGCTCGCCGAAACGTCAATGGCCATCACAATATCAATTCCTTTGTTTGTTTTGGTATTTTGACTCATCGAGACAGTTCTGGGACGCGCCAAAGCAACAATTAATAAAGCAATTGCAAACAGTCTTAAAATATAGAGCAAGAGTTTTAATTTTGCCCAAATTGAAGTTTTGGCTTCAAATCCTTTAGTGCTTGAAATAATTAATGCGGCACTGTCCTCTTTTCGCACTAAAAAATACCAGATTGCCAGCAAAGGTATCAGCACCAATAGCCATAAAAACTGCGGATGTAAAAACTCAAAATTATTCCACTTCATTTCTTGTTTCTTTTACCGGTTTTAAATTTTGTAAAATGCGCTCGGCTAAGGTTCTGTGCACTTTTATTTCATCAACAATTGGTTTTGATTTTGCAAATTTCACCATATCGGCACTTTGTAAAACTTCTTTTAATTGTTGTATGGTTTCTTTAGATATTCCCAATTTGCTCGACTCATTAAAATCGTTGATTGTTTCTATCAATTCATTTGTGGTAGATTCCAAGGCAGGTATATAAATGTCTTTTTCAATATAGGTTCTTACAATATCGGTAAGTTCCGTATAATATATTTTTATTTTGTTTTGCTGAAGCAATTGTTTTTCGTCCAATTCTTTAAGACGCTGCAATGCTTCTTGTATTGGGGCGACAACAACTATTGGCACTTCTATTTTCTCTTTCTTTCTGAAAATGAAATACAATGCGGTGGCTATCAGCACTAAAATCAGAATAATCCACCACAACATTGGTTTGTAATCATCAAATGTTTTTGGTTCGCTTTTAATTGCTTTTATGGGAAACATTTGTTGTTTTAACGTATCCACTTTAACAGTTGCCACACTCACCAGCAATGAATCGGTGAAAAAAGCTTTGTTGTTAATAAGCACCTGTTGTTTTGGGATTGTATAACGCCCGCTGTCAAAACTTGTCAGCACATATTTTTTTTCATAGGTGTCTTTTAAAGTATCAACAGGCAATGATTCCACAACCTCCACTTTTCCTAAACGATCTAACTGCAATTTTGGAAAAATTACCATGCCTTTTTTTGTAACCGATATTTTATATTGAATATGTTCGCCAATTTTTATGTTAGCGGTATCTATAGCAAGCGAAACAGGATTTTCCTGAGTAAAACCTATAAAACCAATTAAAAATAATATATAAAATATCTGTTTTTTCATTTATTTTCCATTCAAATTCATTTGCTATTTAGCGCCTTTTCGCTTAAAGTAACCCAGCAATTTTTTAACATAACTTTCATCTATTTGAGAACTGATGGTTCCAGAACCGCAACGGGTAAAGGATTTTTCAAAATAATCCACCGTTTTCAAATAATGTGCCTTGTAGCCATTTCTCACACTTTGTGATGCTGTATTTACCAACATTGTTTTTCCTGTTTCGGCGTCGCGCATTGGCACCATTCCCAAATTTGGAATTGCGCTGTCATGAATATCGTAAACCCTGATTCCGGTTACATCATGCTTTCTGCCAACTATTTTTAAAGTTTGTTCATATTCGGAATCCATAAAATCGGACAAAATAAAAACAATCGCTTTTTTCTTCATAACACTTGAAAAAAACTTAAGCGCTTCATTCAAGTTTGTTTTTTTACTTTTCGGCTTAAATTCTATCAGTTCCCTAATAATTCTTAACACATGGCTTTTTCCTTTTTTAGGAGGAACATACAATTCCATTTGGTCTGAGAATAAAAGTAAACCAACTTTATCGTTATTTTGAATGGCCGAAAAAGCCAATGTTGCCGCAATTTCGGTAATGGTATCGCGCTTAAATTGTTGCGTGGTTCCAAAATATTCAGAGCCGCTTACATCAACCATTAAAACCACCGTTAATTCTCTTTCCTCTTCAAAAACTTTTACAAAAGGTTCGTTGTAACGTGCAGTTACATTCCAGTCAATTGCCCTGATGTCATCGCCGTATTGGTATTGTCGTACTTCAGAAAAAGTCATACCGCGTCCCTTGAACGAACTGTGGTATTCGCCAGAAAATATATGATTAGACAAGCGACGTGTCTTAATCTCAATTTTACGAACTTTTTTAAGTATTTCTTTAGTATCCATTTAATTAAAGTTGAAAGTTTAAAGTTAAAAGTTGAAAAGTTTTGAAAATAAACAAAACAACAATTACACGATTTAACTTTTATTTGCTGGGCATTTTTTTGGTTGAATTTGAAAAATTAAAAAAAAATCAAATAAACGATTACACGATTCAACAATTAAACCCTTTATGGTACTTCAACTTCGTTTACAATTTTGTTGATGATGTCTTCTGAAGTGATATTTTCTGCCTCAGCCTCATAGGTAACTCCGATTCTGTGACGCAAAACATCGTGCACAACTGCGCGCACATCTTCCGGGATCACATAACCTCTGCGTTTAATAAAAGCGTAGCATTTGGCCGCAAGCGCTAAGTTAATGCTTCCGCGGGGCGAAGCGCCAAAACTTATCAAACCTTTTAAATCTGATAAATTATATTTTTCAGGAAAACGTGTTGCGAAAATAATATCGAGTATGTATTTTTCAATTTTCTCATCCATATATACTTCACGTACCGCTTTTCTTGCCCTAATAATCTGATCAATGGAAGCCACGGCATTCACATTTCCATAACTGTCGTTTAAATGTTGACGCATAATTAATTGCTCTTCATCTAATTTTGGATAGTTAATAACCGTTTTTAGCATAAATCGGTCAATTTGTGCTTCAGGCAGCGGATACGTTCCTTCTTGTTCTATTGGGTTTTGGGTTGCCATCACTAAAAATGGTTCTTCCAATTTAAAAGTAGTGTCTCCGATGGTGATTTGGCGTTCTTGCATGGCTTCCAATAAAGCGGACTGCACTTTTGCCGGCGCACGGTTAATCTCATCCGCCAACACAAAATTTGCGAAAATAGGTCCTTTTTTTATGGAAAAGTCATTGACTTTAATATTGTAAATCATTGTTCCGATAACATCGGCCGGTAACAAATCGGGCGTAAACTGAATTCTGCTGAACTTGCCCTGAACCGCTTTGGCCAAGGTATTTATCGCCAATGTTTTCGCCAAGCCAGGAACACCTTCCAACAAAATATGTCCGTTTCCCAACAACCCGATAAGCAATCGTTCAACCATATGTTTTTGGCCAACAATCACTTTGTTCATCTCCATCATCAACAAATCCACAAAGGCGCTTTCCCTTTCAATTTTTTCATTTATAGCCCTAATATCTACAGAAACGTTATTTTCTTCAATCATATTTTTTGTTTTTAAACGTATGAATTTTATATGCGCCGTAAGGCTATGCAAATAGCATAAATATTTTCTTAAAACTTGTTAAAAATTGGTTAAAAATAAAAGCCACAAGCCAGGTTTAGTAAGATTTTAACACCATTTGGCCTCCATCAAATTCACCATATGTGAAATGGACAATCCAATCACCGGTATTGATGTATTTTGAGTTTTCTGAAACTGCTATTTCAAGCGGTAAATGCCGGTGTCCGAACACAAAATAATCGTAGTGCTTTTCAGCTAATTTCATTTTGGCGTATTGCACCAGCCATTCATTTTCTTCTCCCAAAAACTTTACATCTTCAATGCCTGAAATAAGTTTGTTTTTTACCGATAAATAGTGCGCAATCCTAATTCCGATATCTGGGTGCAGCCATTTAAAAAACCATTTTGAAACTGGGTTGGTAAACACTTTTTTCATTCTTTTATAGCCTTTGTCTTCAGGTCCCAAGCCATCGCCGTGACCTATAAAAAATGATTTTCCGTTAAGTGTGAATTCTTTTGGTTTGTGATATACGGGAATGTTTAATTCTTTTTCAAAATAATCGTGCATCCAAAGGTCGTGGTTGCCAACAAAAAAATGGATTTCTATTCCTTGGTCGCTTAATTCGGCGAGTTTCCCCAAAACGCGCACAAAACCTTTTGGAACGGCTTCGGCATATTCAAACCAAAAATCGAATAAATCGCCTAAAAGAAAAAGTACATCGGCATCTTTTTTTATGAAATCCAACCAATTTACAAACTTTTGCTCCCGAATTTTACTTTCATCAACAGTGGGCGCCCCAAAATGTTGATCGGAAGCAAAATATATTTTTTTATTGATTGTCAAAATTTAAACTCGTTAAATGACTAAAGTTACCTGTTAGTTGTAATTGATAAATGACCACTATTTTTTGCTGTCCAATTCAATTACTTTTAAAATCATATTGTCCTTTTTCTGGGTAATTATAAAATAGCCCGTTTCATCGAATAAATTTCGAGCCATAATGGCATTAAAATATCTTTCCAAATCTTCTTTAACTCTTGGGGCAATGGTGTAATTTAAATTGAGTTCACTAATATACTCATTGAAAATTTTGTCGTTTTTATCGAAATTTTTAACAAAATCATACAATTCCCATTTGTTCATTTCAGTTCGATTGTTGTCGATGTATTTAAAAATAAACGGACTTAATTCGCTGTACAACTCATTGCTGAAAGTACCTGTGGTATCTATGGAAACAAAAACATCAGGAATAATTCCTCCGCCGCCGTATACAATTTTTCCTTTAGGCGTTTTGTATTTTAGGGAATCATCCACTTTAATGCTGTCTCTTGAAACAAGTTCTCCATTGTGAATTCTTTCCAAATAGTCGTTGTTGTACTGGTCTGTATGGTTTTTGGTGTATGGCTTTTGAATTGACCTTCCTGTTGGCGTATAATACCTCGCCGTTGTAAGCCTTACCGCTGATCCATCACCCAATTCCATTTCCTGTTGCACCAATCCTTTTCCAAAAGAACGGCGGCCCACAATGGTGCCTTTATCGTTATCCTGAAGCGCACCTGCAACAATTTCACTTGCAGAAGCAGAATTTTGGTCGATTAACACATAAATTTTTCCATGTTCAAAATCGCCTTTGTCGGTTGCAAATGATTTGTCAATTGCACCATTTTTACTTTTGGTAAAAACGATGAGTTTCCCTTCCGATAAAAACTCATCCACAATTTTATTTGAAATATCCATATAACCACCAGGATTTCCTCGTAAATCTAAAGCTAACGAGGTCATTCCTTTTGATATCAGTTCATCCAAATCCTGCTTAAACTCATCATAAGTGGTTCGTGCAAATCGGTCAACTTTAATATATCCCAAAGTATTATTGATCATATAATGTGCCGATACACTTTTAATTGAAACGTCGCCTCTTGTGATTGCAAAGTTTAATTTTTTATTTACTGAACGTCTATAAGCCAACACATTAACCTTGGTATTAGGCTCGCCTTTAAGCGCTTTCATGACCGCATCACTCATTTTTCTGTTGCCATCAATTGTTCCTCGTTCAATTTTAGCAACACCTGCTTTTTTTATAAAACTTTTGCCAAATAAGGTGTCGGTATTTGCGACAAGAATTCTGTCTCCAGCCTTTATCCCGGCTTTTTCACTTGGCCCGCCTTTAATAACACTGCTCACAGCAACAGAATCTTCATGGATTAGAAACGATACGCCAATACCTGCAAATTTTCCCTGCATACTTTCAGTAACGCTCTGCAATTCATCTTTTGGAATATATACCGAATGCGGATCTAACTTTGCCAACATGGTAGTTATCGCATCATCGAGCAGACTATCGGTATTTACCTTGTCTACATAATCATACTGAATGAAGTTAATTAAACGTTTTATTTTTGCTTCCTTAGAATTGGAACTGAATAAAACCGCATTGTTATTAAAGTTAAATGTGCTGCCAATAAATATTCCTAAGGCAATTGCGATTCCTATATATAAAGGTAAATATGCTTTTCTTTTTGTCATTATAAATTTTTAAGATGGGTAAGTTCAACGCCTGCTTTTTCTAAAAACTCCAAGCCCGTTTCATCTTTATAAGCATTGGCATAAACCACTCTTTTTATACCCGATTGATGTATTAATTTACTGCATTCTTTGCAAGGTGACATGGTAATGTATAACGTGGAATCTTTACATGATTGTGTAGAACTTGCCACTTTTAATATGGCATTTGCTTCTGCATGCAACACATACCACTTTGTATTTCCTTCTTTATCTTCACAAGGATTTTCAAAACCTGTTGGTGTTCCGTTAAAACCATCGGAAATAATCATTCGGTCTTTTACAATGATTGCACCCACTTGTTTTCTTTCGCAATAAGATAATTTAGCCCACTCAAATGCCATTCGCATATAAGCTTGGTCGTATTTTAATTGTTTCTTATTCATAAATTTTTAAGAGGTTTCAAAAGTACTAAGATTCTAATAAACTCAACGTTAATTTTTTACCAAAATATTGCCTCTTTAAGCATTGGCAATACGAGTCCAATGACTATGGATGAAATTATAAGAATCCAGTCGCGTTTTGGAAATCGGAAAATGGTTTGAAAAATAAGTCCGATAATGAGAATGGCAAGCACAACTGTGAGCTGTGCAATTTCAATTCCAAGCGCAAATTCGAGCAAGGGAATTAATTTTTGTGTTGAACTGCCGATCAATATTTTAAAATACCCCGAAAATCCCAATCCGTGAATTAACCCAAAAAACAGGGCGAAAAATAAATTAGTATTCGTTTTTGCCAATTTTGTTGCGTTTTTTGCAAAAAACACATTCACCAAAGCCGTAATCAAAATGGTAACGGGAATTAAAAATTCAATCCAGTTTTGACTTATCGACACTATTTTATAGGCCGATAAAATAAGGGAAAGCGTGTGTCCAATGGTAAACAATGTAATGAGCCACAAGATTTTTTGCCAATTTTTAAAATCGTAAACAACCACCAAAGCAATTAAAAATAACACGTGATCGTAGGCATTCCAATCAAGCACGTGAAAAAGTCCCTCTTTAAGAAAGAACATAAAGTTATCCATTAATTTATCTGTTTTTAAAACTCAAATATAGAAAAAATTGTTACCCAATAAATACTACTTAAACCAATTATTTACCAAGTCAATTTCTACTGGTTTGGCGGTTTTATGAATAAACTCATTTTTCACGGCATCATATTCATAATCCTTGCCCCATTCGGTAACATTTTCGGCAACTTGTTTTATGCTTTCACAAACATAAAGAATTTCTTTGTTTGTTATTGTTGGATGAATGGACATTCTGATCCATCCCGGTCTTTCAACCAAACATCCTTCACTAATTTTTTCTTCAATATTTTTTGAAGTTTGCTGATCTACATGCAACAAAAAGTGGCCGTAGGTTCCGGCACATGAGCAACCTCCTCGGGTTTGAATGCCAAATCGGTCATTCAACAACTTAACGACTAAATTAAAATGCGCATTTTCAATAAAAAATGAAAAAACACCCAATCTGTCTTTATGTTGCCCTGCCAATAGTTGAAGGTTCGGAATTTTGGTCAGTTTTTTAAATACCAGTTCAATGAGTTCATGCTCGCGCGCCAAAATATTTTTAACGCCCATTTTTTCTTTCAGCTGAATGGCCAAAGCTATTTTAATGGTTTGCAAAAAACCTGGTGTTCCGCCATCTTCACGGGTTTCTATGTCATCAATATAATCGTGATTTCCCCAAGGATTTGTGTAATTTACTGTGCCTCCGCCCGGATTGTCGGGAACCATATTTTTATACAATTTTTTATTGAAAATCAACACACCCAAAGACCCCGGACCTCCTAAAAATTTGTGCGGAGAAAAGAAAATGGCATCTAAATATGCCTCTTCATCTTTTGGATGCATATCTATTTCAACATAGGGAGCGGAGCAAGCAAAATCCACAAAACACAATCCGCCATAGTTATGAATCATTTTTGCGATTTTATGATAATCGGTTATAATGCCCGTTACATTGGAACAAGCGGTTACTGAAGCGATTTTTATTGGCCTGTCTTTATGTTGAATCAATAATTTTTCTAAACTGTCAAAACAAATTAAACCCGATTCCTGGCAAGGAATAATTTCAACATCGGCAATGGTTTCCAGCCAAGAAGTTTGATTGGAATGGTGTTCCATATGTGTTATAAAAACTATGGGTTTCAAATCTGCAGGAATTGCAACGTATTTTTTTATATTTTCTGAAACCCGCAATCCCAAAATACGTTGAAACTTATTGACAACCCCTGTCATGCCAGTTCCGGAAGTGATTAAAACATCTTCATTCGTGGCGTGTACATGATTTTTAATAATGGCTCGTGCTTTGTTGTACGCCATTGTCATTGCCGAGCCTGTAATGGAAGTTTCTGTATGCGTATTGGCTACAAACGGGCCAAAATCATTGAGTAATTTTTCTTCTATGGGACGATACAGCCTTCCGCTTGCGGTCCAATCTGTATAAATAATTTTCTTTTCCCCGTAAGGCGACTCAAAAGTTTGGTCAACGCCAACAATATGCTTTCTGAATTGATCAAAATAGTTTTCTAATTCAGAAATTGGCTGGCTTTGAGTTTCACTTGACATTTTTGTTGACATCCCTATTGAAAAAATATTGATTTATAAATTCCTTGATTCGATATTAGAAATAAATGATTATTTAAAATTTGCGATTCCTTTTTTTAACCAATTGTGATACTGCTCCACATCTGGCGTATAGGCTACCGGTTCTATCAAATTTTCTCCATTATGATCCATTAAAACATAAAATGGCTGTGCGTTGGCCCCATATTTTATAATTTGGAATTCACTCCATTTTTGTCCGATATATTTTAACTTTTTCCCGGGATATAATTTAGAATCAATTTCTTCCCCATTGGCAAGCGCTCTTTTATCGTCCACATACAAGGAAATTAAAACCACTTCGTTTTTCAAAATTGGAAGAATTTCATCTTTTGCCCAAACCTGTTGTTCCATTTTTCGGCAATTAACGCAAGCATAACCCGTAAAATCAATCATCACCGGTTTGTTAACTTTTTTGGCATAAGCCAAACCTTTGTCGTAATCGTTAAACGCCAAAATATTGTGCGGTGGCATTAAATGTGCACCATCCGGAATTTCTGAATTTTCCCCGGAAGGCATGCCACTATTCATTTTCGAAAAACCAACTCCATAAGGCGATTCACTGTAATGTTGCGCGGGCGGAAAAGCACTTATTAAATTTAAAGGAGCGCCCCACAAACCCGGAATCATATAAATGGCGAAAGCCAACGAAACAATTCCCAGACTTAGCCTTCCTACTGAAATATGTGTTAGTGGAGAATCGTGCGGCAATTGTATTTTTCCGAAGAGATAAAATGCCAATACCAAAAATATGGTGATCCAAATTGATAAGAAAACCTCTCTTTCCAGCCAATGAAGCTGCAAGACCAAATCGGCATTCGACAAAAACTTAAATGCCAACGCCAATTCCAAAAATCCTAACACTACTTTGATGGTATTTAACCAGCCGCCTGATTTTGGCAATGAATTTAACCAACCAGGAAAAGCTGCAAACAAAGCAAATGGAATTGCCAAAGCCAATGAAAATCCTAACATTCCTACAATTGGACCGATTTGATTTCCGCCGGCGGCAGCCTCAACCAATAAGGTTCCTACAATGGGACCAGTACAGGAAAATGAGACAATGGCCAACGCCAATGCCATAAAAAATATGCCGATTATTCCTCCTTTATCAGCTTGGGCATCTACGGTTGTTCCCCAAGAACTTGGCAAAACGATTTCAAAAGCGCCTAAAAACGACACAGCAAAAATGACCAACAAAAAGAAGAAAATAACGTTAAACCAAACATTTGTAGACAACGCGTTCAATGCATCTGCACCAAAAACAGCACTAACCAGCAATCCTAAAAGTACATAAATAATGACAATGGAAAGTCCATAAATAACCGCATTTTTAACTCCTTCGGCCTTACTTTTACTTTGTTTTGTAAAAAAACTGACCGTCATAGGAATCATTGGAAAAACACACGGCGTTAACAATGCCGCAAATCCGGAAAAAAAGGCAATGATGAAAATGGTTAATAAGCTTTTGTTTGATGTTTTATTGCTGTTTGTTGCAGCAACTACCGCAACAGCATCTTTGCTTTTATCAACTGTTATTGACGGAATTTCGATGTTATTTTCAACTGTAACTTCAACAGCTTCTTTGCTGTCATCTGTAGTTGCAATTGTAGCATTTGCTTTATTTCCAGGAATTAAAAATGTCAAATCTATTACGGTTGGAGGCAAACAACTGGAATCGTCACAAACCATAAACTCCACTTCCCCTAAAATTTTAAAAGCATTTGAATTGTTTATTTTAATGCGTTGTTTAAATGTGGCTTTATTTTCAAAGTACTTAATTTCCATGTCAAAAACAGGGTCGTGCACCGTGTGGCCTTTTTCTTCAGAAGTTTTTCCAACTATTTTAAAATCAGCACTTTTTTTAAACGAAAAAGAAGTTGGTATTGGCCCATCGGCAGGAACATTCTGCGAATACAAATGCCATTTTGCTTCAATAGTTGCCGTTACAATTAAATCGTATTCTGAATCTGAAATTTTTTCTACGGAAGTTGACCACTTAACTGGGTCATGAATTTGGGCAAAACTTGAATTGACTAGCGCGAAAAACGCCAAAAGAAAAAATATTTTTTTCATATTAAAAGTCTGGTTTCTTTTATAAGAATTTTCAAAAATAAACAATATTAATCAGTATGTCGTTTTATAATCATTTTTCCCTTATTTCAGACTGTTAAACTTTTCTTAATTAATCGCTTTGTCGCATTCATTTTGTGGCCTTAAAAAACCCATTTTACATTCACGTAAAAAATAATTTAGTAAAATACTAGAAGCAATTATTCAGGAATAAGTTGTATTTTGCTCGGGTCTTTTTATTTTTTGTTAGATTTAGCTAAATTTGTTTTTGTACAAAATAATGACATTTAAAATTATTTATGAGATTAGCCAATAACATAAAATATGCTTTTTGTTTTCTGCTTGCGGTTTTTATGTCTCAATTTATCAATGCGCAATATTCCCATTACATAAATAATTACACCCTTAATGATTACAAGGCAAGCAATCAAAATTGGGATATTGCCAAATCTTCGGATGGCAAGTTATATGTGGCAAATAACAACGGACTTCTGGAGTTTGATGGTTTAAACTGGAACGTTTGGGAAATGCCCAATAAAACAACAATTCGTTCCTTATTGGTTTATCAAAATAAAATATATGTTGGTTCTTATGAGGAATTTGGTTATTTTTCAAGAAACAACAAAGGTGCTTTAGTCTATACCACACTTCTTAATACCAACAAGAAAATAGACGTTTCTAAAGATGAAGAATACTGGCAAATTGCCTTATTTGGAGATGCTGTTGTTTTTCGGTCATTTTTAAACATCCATATTTATAAAAAAGGCAAAATTACCTCCCATAATTTGTCTTCTACCATTATGTCTTGTGATGTGGTGAACGGCAAATTATATGTTTCAACTTTAGATAAAGGAATCTTTGTTTTAGAAAATGAACAATTAAAACCTTTTTTTAATTCTGAAAAATTAATAAATGCGAAGATCATATCGGTAACAGCAAAAAACGACAATCAATTTTTAATTAATACCGCACTTGGGGGTTCCTATTTGTTAAATAATAATGCCATTACTCCTTGGGAAACCCCCATAAATTCTGTCATAAAAATCCACCAACTCAATAAATTTTCACAATTGCCTAATGGCAATATGCTTTTCGGAACCATAAAAAACGGAATTTACATCACCAATAATTCAGGCAATATCCTGTTTAACATCAACAAAGAAATAGGGCTCATAAACAATACCGTATTGGGTCAATGTGTAACCAAAAACAATGAACTTTGGCTGGGACTGGATAACGGAATTGCCTTTATTGATTTGAATACGCCAAATTATTTTTACAACGACATTTCAGGCAAACTTGGTGCGGTGTATGACATCATCAGCTATAAAAATACCATTTATATTGGCAGCAATACCGGTTTGTATTTTATTGATGCTTCCAATAAATTACAGTTTATAGAAGGTTCTCAAGGTCAGGTTTGGGACTTACAAGAAATTGACGGCGACTTGTTTTGCGGACATAATAATGGCACTTATTTGGTTAATAACAGTACCTTAAAACTCATATCGGCTTATACGGGTGGCTGGGTTATCAATAAAGTTCCGGAGCAAAAAAATACCTATGTTCAAGGAACTTATGCCGGTTTAGTCAGTTTCAAAAAAGTAAATGGCGAATGGCAAGTAAAACACTTGGGGAAAACTACCATCCCAGCCCGATTTCTTGTTTTTGAAGATGAATATACTGCCTGGATCTCCCATGCGAACAAAGGTTTGTATCGGGTTAAGTTTGATAAAAACTATGAAAATATTACAGAACTTACAGACTACAATAAAAAAGGACTTTGGTCAGATTATTTTGTAAGAATCTACAAACTCAAAAACACCATTGCTTTTCACACACTAAAAGGCTGGCAAAAATATGAAACCTTAATTGACAGCATAGTTCCTTATAATTTATTAAATGAAAAAATTTCGAAAGGCGGTTATATCATTTCTGAAGACAACAGTGCTGAAATCGCCTACAAAACTGAAAACTCTTTGTCATTTAGTTCGTTATTCAATGATTCGAAAAATATCCTGATTCCCGATAGGTATTTTAAAAAGAGACTCATAACTGGTTATGAAAACATTTCAAAAATAAACGATTCAACTTTTGCACTTAATTTATATGACGGGTTTATGTTTATTGATGTGGCTAAATTTTCAGCGAAAGAAACCTTAAAAACACCAACGCTTTCTAAAATAACAATAAACAACAAAGCCATTGCGCTTGACACAAGTAATATTTCACTCCCGTTTCGAAACAATAAAATTACGATAATTGTAAGTTCTCCTTTTTCTAAAGACCATAGTTTTGAGTACAAACTTTCAAGCTTGCATTTAAATCCGCCCTGGACTGAATCCAAAAATGGCGTATTGGAGTTTTCAAATCTTGCCGACGGAACCTATAATTTAGCCATAAGAACTGTTGGCTACAACAAGGATAAGTCACCCATTTTACATTTGGAATTTACGGTTTTATCACCTTGGTACAAAAGCACCCCGGGATTTATTATTTATGCATTATTACTGCTTCTTGCAGGCATTATCATCTATTATTTTTATAAAAGAAAGATTAAAAAAGAACAAAAACTGCTTAAGTCAATGTATGAAAAAACACAAAAGAAAATATTGAAAGAACAAACACAGGAAAATGAAAAAGAAATTATAAGGCTAAAAAATGAATCGCTTAATAATGAAATAATACTCAAAAGCAAACAGTTGGCGGATACCGCCATGTCTTTGGTTAAAAAAAATGAAACCTTGCTTCATTTAAAAGATGAATTGCTTTCCAATAAAAATAATTTCAACAATCAATATTCCTATAAAAAATTAATAAAGCAAATAGACAATTCCATTGAACATGTTGATGGATGGGAGCTTTTTGAATACAATTTCAATCAAGTTCATGAAGAGTTTTTTAACAAATTAAAAGCCAGCTTTCCAGGTTTAACGCATAAAGATTTGAAAATTTGCGCTTATTTAAGAATGAATATGAGCAGTAAGGAAATTGCCCCTTTACTTAATATCTCAATTAGGGGTGTTGAAACAAACCGATATCGGTTAAAAATAAAGCTTGGAGTCGCCAAAGAAGCTAGCCTTAGGGGATTTTTACAAAATTTTAATTAAAATAAACGCATTTTTCATCATTTTTAACTGACAAAAACTACTTCATTACTACTTCATTTATAAAGTTATCGTTAATAATTACTTAAAAAATAGCAGGCGCTATATTACATCTTTTATAAAAAAACCATTTTTTAAAATATATGGCGTAACTAAAGTGTATAGGCAATCATTTGTTTAAAGAGGTAAACCTTTTAACTTTAACAATTACTTAACATTAAATTAATTTAAATGAAAACAAAAATAATTTACGCCTTATTATTCATTCCTTTCTTAATTTTTGCTCAGGGAAGAACTATTACAGGTACAGTTACTTCATCGGATGGAGTGGCTATTCCTTCGGTAAATGTTTTAATAAAAAACACCGCTAAAGGAGTTGTAACTGATTTTGATGGAAATTACAGTATTGTCGCCAATCAAAATGACGTATTGGTATTTAGCTATGTTGGGATGAAACCTAAAGAAATTGTAGTTGGAACGGCTAACATTATTAATGTTGCACTTGAAGATAGCGCCGAGAGTTTGGAAGAAGTTGTTGTTATAGGATATGGCTCTGTTCAAAAAAGAGATTTAACGGGCTCCATCACCAGCATTAAAGCAGATGATCTTTTAAAACAACCCGCTTTAACTGCAGCACAATCTTTGCAGGGTAAAGCTGCGGGTGTTCAAATCATAAGCTCAGGCGCTCCGGGAAGTTCTCCGGTGGTTCGTATAAGAGGAACAGGTACAGTTTTAGGAGGCATAAATCCAATTTATGTGGTAGACGGAATAATTACAGACAGGATAGACAATATCAACAGTGATGATATTGTATCTATGGATATCTTAAAAGATGCTTCATCTTTGGCTATTTATGGAAGCCGAGGCGCAAACGGTGTGATTATGGTGACCACAAAATCGGGTAAAGAAGGTAAAATTAAAATTGATGTTTCCTCTTATTACGGAACAAAAACAGCGCTAAGTAAAGTAAATATGGCTGATGCGGCATCATTTGCCAACTTTTCTAACATTGCTTTTGGATACAATCGTTTTTCTGCAAACCAACAATATAATACAGATTGGTTTGATGAAATCACCAGAACCGGTAGCGTAGCGAATCATAATATTTCTGTAAGCGGCGGAAATGAAAAAACAACTGCGTTTTTTAGTGCAAATTTTTATGATGAAAAAGGAATTTTAATCGGCAATGATTACAGAAGATTAAATTTAAGAAATAAGGTTGATTATAACTTATCGCCTAAATTAAAATTTGGGCACAATATTTCGCTATCTCTGAATAGAACAACACCTAAACCTTACAGCGCATTCACAAACGCTTATAAACAATCTCCTTTGGTTCCGGTTCGTTATGCTGATGGTGTTTTTGCCGGAAGATATGGTGTTCCTTTTGATGATAACGGAGCGCAGTACAACAACGTTGGAAATCCGGTTTCCCAACTTGAGTTAAGTAATGAACTTATTAAAAATTTGATTATTCAGGGGAATTTTACGGCTGAATATAAAATCATTGAAAAATTAAAATTCAACACCAGTTTTGGGATCGAAAGCGGTTATGGGAAATCATATAACTTCAACAATAATCTTGCAGCATTTCTTGCCGGCGATCCTAACAGGGAAATTTCAGATTTTGCTTCAACAAACTTAAATACCTTAACTGTAAAGAAAAGTGATTTTTACCATTGGGTATATGATGCGTTTGTAACCTATGATGACACGTTTGGGGAAAATCATAATTTTAAAGTTGTACTTGGTACAACTACGGAAGAAGAACAAAGTGATAAATTAGAAGGTACAAGGAATAATGTTCCTAATGACTCAAATTTATTTTCATTAAATAATGGAGAAGCAGGAACTGATATTGCAACAAGTGAACTTTCCAATTTAAAAACCTTACGCTCTTATTTTGCCAGAGTTAGTTATGATTATATGCATAAATACCTATTAACTGGTACTATAAGAAGAGATGGTTCTAGTGTATTTGCAAATAAAGACAATAATTGGGGTAATTTTCCATCTGTTGGTTTGGGATGGGTAATTTCAAAAGAAAGCTTTTTAGAAAATTCTGAATTTCTGAACAATTTAAAATTTAGAGCCAGTTGGGGTCAATTAGGGAACCAGAACATTCCTTTAAATATCCTTACGTTTAATTCGGGCCTTGATTATGTGTTGGGTCCTGATCAACATATAGTACCAGGCTCAACCATCACTGCGATTATAGATGATAATGTAAGCTGGGAAGTAACTGAGGAAATTGATTTTGGGATTGAATTTGGGCTTCTTGAAAACCGCCTTTCAGGAGAATTAGATTATTATAACCGACTTAATAAAAACGCGATATTGCCAATTAGCTTGCCACAGGCTTTTGGTGCAAGTGGCGCCACCCTTACCCATGCAGGGAAAATTAGAAATAAAGGATTTGAATTCACCTTAAATTGGAAAGATGAAATAAACGATAAATTCAATTATAACATTGGCGGTAATTTAACCACAAACAAAAATGAATTAGAAGAAATTACCAATCAGTTTGCTTTTGAACAAACAGGTGGATCCATAGATAACGGACAATACACCAAACTGTTAAGAGAAGGGCAACCAATTGGAAGCTTTTACTTATATGAAGTTTTAGGAATGGATGAACGCGGGGAGTTAATTTATAATGACGTTAATGATGATGACGTTATAGACGGACAGGATCGTCAGTTTTTTGGTTCTTACCAGCCAGATATGTATTATGGAATTAATATTGGCTTAACCTACGCCAATTGGGATTTTAACGCAGATGGCTATGGCAATGCAGGAAGTAAAATATACAATGGCAAGAAAGCACAACGCTTTGGTGGCGAAAACATAGAACAAAGTGTTGCCGACAATATTTTTTCTGCAACAAATACCCAAAATCAGCATCCGGCGCCTTCAAATGAAGTTCCGCTTTCTTCCACCTACTTTTTAGAAAGTGGCGACTTTTTCAGAATAAACAATATTTCATTGGGCTATACCTTCCCTAAAATATTGGATGGAATTCAGAAAATAAGAATCTATGGCTTGGCGCAAAATCCTTTCATCTTCAAAAGTTTTTCAGGATTTACACCAGAACTGCCAGGCTGCGGCTGTGGAGATCCTTTAGGAACTACAGGAATCGAGTTAGATGCTTATCCTTCTGTTTCTTCTTATTTATTTGGCATTAACATTAATTTTTAAACTTCGGCTTTATGAAAAAAAATAAAAATATAGTAATTATGAGTTTGATGCTTTTAGCTTTCTTATCTTGTAATGACGACAAGTTTCTCGATGTAAATCCATCGTCAGAAACTCCTGAACAAGCTTTATCAAGCCCAACTGCAGCAACCGAATTGGTGAATGCAGTTTATAATAAATTTTTGAATTGGAACGAGAGTTCCTTTGCCTGGAATGGCGTAAGCAGTATGACTTCCGATGATGCAGACAAAGGCAGTGATCCCGGTGATACCGGCGGTGATAAAGACCTTATGGACGCGATTAGTTTTTCGCCTACATCCTTATCCTTTAACGAAGTTTGGGAAGCAAATTATCAGGGAATTGCAAGAGCAAACCAAGCCATTAAATTTTTGCCTGATTTAGCAATCGATGAAACGCTTAAAAAAAGACTTCTTGGAGAAAGTAAATTTTTAAGGGCCATGTTTTATTTTAGATTGGCTCAAATGTTTGGAGGCGTTCCATTAATTAAAAATGTACCGAATATCCAAAATCCGGCTGATATTGAAGCTGCAAATACAAGAGCTACAAGGAAAGAAGTTTTTAAATTTATTATAGAAGATTTAGAAGCAGCCGCGGCAGACTTGCCAACGCAGTATGGAGGACCAGATCTTGGCAGGGCCACCAAAGGAGCGGCTTTAACCTTATTGGCTAAAGTTTATATGCATATGTATAAACAGGAAGATTCCGATTTGTCAATTCCAGAACGTTGGCAAAAAGTAAAAGATTTAACTACCCAAGTAATGGGCTTGGGCTATGACTTAACAGACAATTATGAAGACATCTGGAAAGAAATTGGTGAAAATAATGAAGAATCTATTTTTGAAATACAGGCAAGAGGCGAAACACCCAACAAAGGTGTTGAGGGCTATTTTGTAAGTCAAGGTGCCCGTGGAGCCGGTGGCTGGGGCTGGGGATTCAATACGCCAACACAAGATTTGGCGAATGCCTACGAAGCAAATGATACCAGAAGAGATGCCACTATTATTTTTAGGGGAGAAACCTTGTGGGATGGACTTTTAGTACCAAATACAGTTTCTAACCCAATGTATAACCAGAAAGCTTATGTGAGCAAAACTGCGGAAACATTTAACGGAAACGACTGGGAATCAAACAAAAATGTTCGTATTTTAAGATATGCCGAAGTGCTTTTAATGAATGCTGAAGCTGCCTTAGTAGTTGGTGGCGATGCAGCAACACCGCTAAATGATGTTAGAGAAAGAGCTGGCTTAGGAAATGCGCCTGTTGTTAATCAAATGGCTGTTTGGAAAGAACGCAGGGTTGAACTTGCTTTTGAACACGATCGCTATTTCGATTTGGTGCGTCAAGGAAGAGCCGGCACAGTGCTTAGAGCCCACGGCAAAAATTTTGTTGACGGCAAACATGAATTATTTCCAATTCCACAGGCTCAAATTGATTTAAGCGGCGGATTATTAATTCAAAACCCAGGGTACTAAAAAAATTATCAAAAGACTTTTTGCACTTTGCATAAGGAATAGTTTAAAATCTGACATTCAAATTTTAAGCAAAAAGTCTTTTGATTATATAAAAGGATTTATCCTTTATTGACCATAATAAATTATGAAACACATATCCCACATATTTACATTAATAGCTTGTTGTCTATTTTACACCTCTTTACAATCTTGTTCAGGAGGTGAAAATAACAACCCAAATCCACCTGATCCATTGCCTCAACAACTCACAGATACCGAGTTGATGGATTTGGTTCAAAGAAATACTTTCAAGTATTTCTGGGATTTTGCACATCCTGTAAGCGGTTTGGCTTTAGAGCGATCAAATTTAGAAGCTTACGGTGGTGAAGCTTCCAATATTGTTACCACTGGCGGAAGCGGTTTTGGCGTTATGGCAATTGTTGTGGGCGTGGAAAGAAATTATATTACAAGAGATCAGGCCATAGAACGCTTGCTAAAAATAACGAATTTTTTGTTAAATGCAGATCGCTTTCATGGTGCTTTTCCGCATTGGTATTATGGAAATACAGGAAAAGTAAGGCCCTTTTTCGCAACAGATGATGGCGGAGATATTGTTGAAACTTCATTTATGATTCAGGGTTTATTAACGGCTCGGCAATATTTTAACAAAGATACCGCTGAAGAAAATTCGCTTCGAGCTAAAATTAATCAACTTTGGAATGCTGTGGAATGGGATTGGTACACCAATAACAAAGAAGTATTGACTTGGCATTGGTCTCCTAATTTTGGCTGGGCCATAAATCATGAAATAAGAGGATATAACGAAACACTCATTACTTATGTGTTGGCAGCATCTTCAACAAGCCATACTATAAACAAAACTGCTTATCACAATGGCTGGGCAACCGGAAATGATTTTACAAATGGCACCGTTTATTACCAAAAATGGAAATTACCATTAGGACCAAGTTATGGCGGCCCACTATTTTTTGCGCATTACTCTTACTTGGGTTTGGATCCTAGAAATTTAGTGGATAAATATGCGAATTATTGGGAACAAAACGTAAATCATACACTCATAAATAGAGAATATTGCGTTAAAAATCCGAAGCAATTTGTTGGATACGGTGCAGGAAGCTGGGGACTTACGGCGAGTGACAACCACAACGGTTATTCGGCACACAGTCCAACAAACGATTTAGGCGTTATTTCTCCAACGGCGGCATTGTCTTCATTTCCATATACACCGGAATATTCTATGCAGGCACTCAGAAATTTTTATTACAATTTCAATGGAAAACTCTGGGGAAAATATGGGTTTTATGACGCTTTTAACCAAACAGAAAATTGGTATGCCACCAATTATTTGGCCATTGACCAAGGTCCGATAATCATTATGATTGAAAATCACAGAACCGGATTGCTTTGGAATTTATTTATGTCGAGTCCTGAAGTGCAGGCAGGATTAAAAAAACTGGAATTTACGAGTCCACATTTTAATTAAGAAAAGAAAAGCAGATTACTTATGCTATAATAAAACTGATGTTAAACCTGATTTTTTTATCAGATTCAGCTTAAAAATTTAAAATAACATGAAAATTAAACAATTTATCATTCCCTTTTTCATCATACTGTTTGGCTTTACAAGCTGTACAGAAAAGACAACCGTTGCCAAAAAAGATTTAAGCAGCACCGATAAAACAAAATCTGATGCTAAAATGGAGTCTTTTTTGGACAGTCTAACTAAAATCATGACGCTTGAAGAAAAGATTGGGCAGCTGACGCTTATGTCGACCGATTGGGAAAAAACAGGGCCAACCATCAATGAAAATTATAAAAATTTAATTAAAGAAGGAAAAGTTGGCAACATTTTTAATGCATACTCGGTAAAATTTACGAGAGAATTGCAACAACTTGCCGTTGAAAATACCCGTCTTAAAATTCCGCTGTTATTTGGTTATGACGTCATTCACGGACATCGCACAATTTTTCCCATTTCATTGGGAGAATCTGCCAGTTGGGATTTAAAAGCCATTGAAAACAGTGCGAGAATAGCGGCTACGGAAGCATCCGCAGAAGGAATTCATTGGACGTTTGCCCCTATGGTTGATATTTCTAGAGATGCGCGTTGGGGAAGGTCTTCAGAAGGTGCCGGAGAAGATGTTTATTTGGGATCGGAAATAGCAAAAGCAAGAGTTAGAGGTTTTCAAGGAGACGATTTGTTTGCAACAAATACCATTTTGGCTTGTGCAAAACATTATGCAGCTTACGGAGCTCCTATTGCCGGAAGGGATTATAATACGGTTGACATGTCGGAAAGGGAATTAAGAACCACGTATTTACCTCCTTTTAAAGCGACTGTTGATGCTGGAGTTTCTACTTTCATGACAGCCTTTAACGACGTAAATGGTGTGCCTGCAAGCGGCAACAAATACTTGCTGACTGATATTTTAAGAGAAGAATGGGGATTTGAAGGATTTGTGGTCACCGATTATACATCCATTAATGAATTGGTTCCTCATGGCGTAGCAAAAGACAACAAACAAGCTGCAGAAATTGCCTTAAATGCCGGTGTGGATATGGATATGCAAGGTGGCGCTTATATGGATTATTTAAAAGAACTAATTGCCGACGGGAAAGTGACTGAACAACAGGTGACAACCGCAGCCAGAAAAATCTTGGCCTTAAAATATAAATTAGGCTTGTTTTCAGATCCTTACAGATACTGCGATGAAACCAGGGAAAAGGAATTATTAATGACGCCAGAACATTTGGAGGCAGCAAGAGATATGGCAAGAAAATCGGCTGTTTTATTAAAAAATAACAACCAAACACTTCCACTTTCAAAAGATAAAAAAGTTGCATTGATAGGCCCTTTGGCCAATGACAAATACAATATTATCGGGTCTTGGACAGCAGCAGGCGATCGTTATACAAAACCTGTAACTGTTTTGGAGGGTTTCAAAGAAAAAATTTCAAATCCGGCCAATTTGTTGTTTACGCAGGGATGCGAAATTAATTCAGACAACACTTCCGATTTTCAAAATGCCATAAACATCGCCAAAAAAGCCGATGTTGTGGTAATGGTTATGGGAGAATCAGAAGGAATGTCGGGTGAAGCCGCCAGCAGAACAAATCTTGATTTGCCCGGAAATCAGAAAGAATTGTTAAAAGCAATAAAAAAATTAGGCAAACCGATTGTGTTGGTTTTAATGAACGGAAGGCCTTTAACATTGGAATGGGAAAATGAAAATATGGATGCCATTTTAGAAGCCTGGTTCCCCGGGACAATGGGTGGTTACGCCATCGCCGATTTAATTTTTGGCGACGCCAATCCCTCAGGAAAATTAACGATGACTTTCCCTAGAAATGTTGGCCAGATTCCAATTTATTACAATGTGAAAAATACAGGAAGACCCTATGAATTGAAAGGTCCTGAACAAAGATATCGTTCAAGATACCTCGACGTTTCCAATTCACCACTTTATCCTTTTGGCTATGGTTTAAGTTACACCACATTTAAATACGCCAATTTTGCTGTTGACAAAAAAACTTATGCATTTAAAGAAACCATAAATATTAGCGTAACGGTTACGAACACCGGAACTTTTAAGGGGGAAGAAATTGTGCAACTCTATATGAGAGATATGGTAGCGAGTGTTACTCTTCCTCTTAAAGAACTTAAACGCTTTGAAAAAGTCATGCTGAAACCGAATGAATCAAAAAAAATAACTTTTACGCTAACTTCTGATGATCTTGCATTTTACACAAAAGATATGAGTTTTAAAGCCGAAGCTGGTGAATTTAAACTTTTTGTGGGAACCAATAGTGAAGCATTGATTGAAACAAACTTTACGCTGAAATAAAAATTATTAATTGAATCAAATCCAAAATAGCAGTTTTAACAATAACAAAAACCGAATTTTATGAGAACTTTTAAATTTAAACCAACTAATTTATTACTTGTTATTCTGTTGATAATAAGTATGGCATCATGTGATGAAAACACCTTTTATCCTTTAATTGAATCTATTCCTTGTGAAACTCCGGAAACTGCAGATCCTTCCATTATCAATGATTTTGAATGCCAAGACAATATGTTGCTTTCAGGTGTAGAAGCGGTTTTGAATCCGGATGAAGCAGGTGCCAACACAAGCAGGTTCGTCGGAAAATACACCGACCCAACCGGAGCCTGGGATGCTTTAATTGTAGATTATGGCGCTGCTATAAACCTTTCAACAAAAAATACTTTTAAAATTAAAGTGCTAACAAGTGTTGCCGGTACTTTAAAAGCCAAACTCGAAGGTGGAACATCTGGCGGAATTGAAGTGGATGCCACCATTTCAAACACAACCAACTGGGTTGAATATTCCTTCGATTTTAGCAGCCAATTTAATCAAAATCACACAAAATTGGTTTTGTTTTTCAACGCTGGTGTTGATACAAATGGAAGCGATGTTTACTATATTGATGAATTAAGATGGGATACTTCCATAGATCCTTGTGTTGGTGTGGCTGTAGATATACACACCATAAATGATTTTGACTGCCAAAAAAATCAAGATATTCCTGAAGTGACACTTACCGCAACGCCTAACAAAAATGCGATAAACAGCAGTAAATTTGCCGGAAAATATGTTGATGAAACCGGTGCCTGGGACGCTGTCATTGTTGATTTTGGCGCTCCAATAAATTTAACCACCCACAATTCATTCAAAATAAAAATGTATGCGCCAGTTACCGGTACCCTAAAAGCAAAATTAGAA
>MGWK01000060.1:93985-102357 GCA_001800975.1 Flavobacteria bacterium RIFCSPLOWO2_12_FULL_35_11
ATTTTAGCAGTGAGGCTAACGCAAATCATAAAAAATTAGTCTTGTTTTTTAATGCAGGAGTTGATACGGATGGCACACAAGTTTATTTTATAGACGACTTAAAATTTGCCGAAATTTCTGATCCTTGTAATGGTGTTATTGAAGATTTAAGTATTGTAAACGATTTTAATTGTCAGCAAAATTCAACCATTCCGGGCTATGTTACCAATTCAATTGTTGTTAATCCTGATCAAAGTGGCATAAATATCAGTGATTCTGTTCTTAAAGTTACCGATAACGGAACAGATGCTTGGGATGCCTTAGTGATTGATTTGAGCAGGGCCATGGACTTGTCTACCAAAAACTATCTGAGAATTAAAATATTATCAACAAGAGCTGTGCCTTTATTGGCAAAATTAGAAGGAGGAACTTCAGGAGCCAAAGAAGTTTGGGGCGCTATTACTGTAACCGGAATATGGACAGAATACGTCTTTAATTTTAGCGACCAGGCTGCCGCAAATCATAAAAAAATAGTGTTGTTTTTCAATGGTGGCCAAAATGACGGGACAGCCTCAGATGTCTATTATATTGATGATATCCGGTTTACTGAATACGATCCTTGTGCTGGAGTGATTCCAGATTTAAGTATTGTGAATAATTTTGAATGTCAGCAAAATTATGCAGTGGTATGCTGCATCACCACAGAAATTGTTACGAACCCTTACAAAACAGGTATTAATACCAGTGATGCTGTTTTAAAAGTTACCGATAACGGTACAGATGCTTGGGATGCTTTGGTATTTGACCTTGGGGCTGCGATGAATTTATCGACAAAAAATAAATTAAAAATAAAGATTTATTCCACAAAAGCAGTGCCTTTATTGGCTAAATTAGAAGGAGGAACTTCTGGAGCCAAAGAAGTTTGGGGTGCCATTACCACCGCAAATGCTTGGACGGAATATACTTTTGATTTTAGCGACCAAGCTGCTGCAAACCATAAAAAAATAGTGTTATTTTTCAATGGAGGAGCTTCAGACGGAACGGCAAGCGACATTTATTATATAGATGATTTGAAATGGGAATAATATTCCGCATAAAATAATTTTCAACTTAAAATAAGAAACCATAAAAACTAAATTTTAGTTTTTATGGTTTCTTATTTTAAGTTCATTTGTTGCGTAATAAAATCTTCAAGTTTTGTAACATTTGAGACAATTTTTAATTTTCGATCAGACCAAGCGTTTTCTTCCAAATTAGCGCCTACCTCCTGTTATTAATTACTCATTATATGATAAATATCATAATAATATCAGCACCTAAAAGCCATATTGTTTGATAATACCATAATATAAAGTGCTTTTATAGTAAATTATTTCAATTATTATTAATAAATTTGCAATAGAAATAGCGTTGAAAATTATTTCCAAATTTTGGCGTATTTCTTCTTAAATAGTTTAACAATTTTGAATTAGAATATGTTTAAAATAATCGAAAAAAAATTCCTTTCAGAAAATGTGGCAAGATTGGTTATTGAGGCCCCATATATTGCTAAAAGTCGCAGAGCCGGACATTTTATCATTTTAAGAATCGATAAAAATGGCGAAAGAATTCCGTTAACAATTTCAGATGCCGATGTTGAAAAAGGCACAATTTCCTTAATCGTTCAAAGAGTGGGTGTTTCATCACATAAACTTTGCGCTATGAATGCAGGTGATTTTATATTGGACGTGGTTGGACCACTTGGAAAAGCAACCCATATTGCTAATGTTGGAACCGTTTTATGCGCTGGTGGCGGCGTTGGGGTTGCGCCTCTATTTCCTATTGTACAAGCAATGAAATTGGCAGGTAACAGAGTTATTACCATCATTGCAGCCAGAAATAAAGACCTGGTAATTCTTGAAAATGAAATGGCTGAATACTCGGATGAACTTATTGTGATGACCGATGATGGTTCAAAAGGCACTAAAGGTTTGGTAACTCAGGGAATGGAAGAAGTCATTCTAAGAGAAAAAGTAAATCAGGCCATTGTGATTGGCCCGGCCATTATGATGAAGTTCGCCGCTTTAACCACAAAAAAATATGACATTCCCACCATGGCCAGTTTAAACACCATTATGGTCGACGGCACTGGAATGTGCGGCGCCTGCAGGGTTTCTGTTGGCGGAAAAACAGAATTTGTTTGTGTTGACGGACCAGAATTTGACGCCCATAAAGTTAATTTTGATGAAATGCTAAGCAGGTTAGGCGCTTACAAAGAAAAAGAATCAGAAAACTATGATGAGTACGTAAAATCTTATGAAGCAACCGCACTTAACTAATTGAAAAATTTATATCCCATAAAATATTCGTAAAATGGAAGAAGAATTAAACGAAGAATATTATAAAGCCGAACGCAAAACCGAGTGGCGCGATAAGTTACGTAAAGAAATAAAAGCCAAAGAGCGAACAGATATTTCAAGGGTTCGCATGCCCGAGGCAGATCCTAATGTAAGAAATAAAAGCAATCTTGAAGTAAATAAAGGTTTAACTTTGGAAATGGCGTTGGGTGAATCTCACCGTTGCCTTGATTGTGCCGTTCCAACTTGCATTGTTGGCTGCCCGGTAGGAACCAACATTCCAAAGTTTATAAAATATCTTGAAGCAGGAGACGTGCTTGGTGCCGCCGAAGTTCTTAAAGAAAATAACTCCTTACCGGCAATTTGCGGCAGGGTTTGTCCACAGGAAATTCAATGCGAAGCACAGTGTTTTTATGTTAAAAAACTAAGTAAAGAAGGTGCCGCAATTGGCCATCTTGAAAGATTTGTAGCCGATTACGCACGTGAACACGGACCAACAACCATTCCGACTTTGGCTGAACCAAACGGCATTAAAATGGCGGTGATAGGCTCCGGACCTGCAGGATTGACCGTTGCCGGTGAATTGGCAAAGTTTGGCTATGATGTTACCGTTTTTGAAGCATTGCACGATCTTGGCGGTGTTTTAAAATATGGAATTCCCGAATTTCGTTTGCCTAAATCCATTGTTGACTATGAAATTAATACCATCAAAAATATGGGGGTAAAATTCATAACCAACTTTATTGTGGGAAAAACAGCAACTATTGATGATTTGAAAGAAGAAGGATATGTAGCCTTTTTTATTGCCAGTGGCGCCGGATTGCCAAATTTCATGAATATTCCCGGTGAAAATTATAGCGGTATTCAAAGTGCCAACGAATTTTTGACCCGTGTAAATTTAATGGGCGGAGGCAACAAAAATTTCGACACGCCTGTTCATACCGGTAAAAACGTGGTAGTTGTTGGTGGCGGAAATACTGCAATGGACTCTGTAAGAACCGCAAAACGTATGGGTGCAGAAAGAGCAATTATTATGTATAGACGTTCTATGGAAGAAATGCCAGCAAGAGCAGAAGAAATAAAACATGCCATTGAAGAAGGCATTGAATTTATAAACCTTGCCTCGCCAATTGAATATTTTGCTGACGAGAGAGGAAAAGTAAAAAAAATGCGCGTGCAAAAAATGGAATTGGGTGAACCTGATGCTTCCGGCAGAAGACGCCCGGTTGCCGTTGAAGGTTCTGAATACGATATTGATGTTGACAGCGTGGTTATCGCAGTTGGTGTTTCTCCAAACCCAATTGTGCAACAAAGTATGCCCGAACTAGAAATCACCAAATGGAATACCATTAAAGTTGATGAAAATATGATGACCTCAATTCTGGGTCTTTTTGCCGGAGGCGATATTGTTAGAGGTGGAGCAACGGTAATTCTTGCCATGGGTGACGGAAGAAAAGCCGCCACAGGAATGCATACCTATGTGCAAGCGGACGTTTTCGCTAAAATTTAAATCTGTTTTTTAAAATAGGCACAATACCACTTAAAAACAAAGCCCTGTTAATCAAATGATTAACAGGGCTTTGTTTTTAATTATTAATGATTAAAGTGTCGCAACAAATTCCCAAGTAAAATTTCAATTTTCAAAAGTATGTGTGTAAAACTTCATTTCTGACTCAAAATGAAGCGGATTGCGAACACCTTATTACCTGCTAAACATGCTGTTTTGTTGCGAATATTCTAATGGAAACGTATTAAAAGAGGGCAATGGCAAAAAATAAGTGCTGACTTTTTAGGAAGCTCTTATTGTGCGGAATTGGAAGCTGTTTTGAGTATAAGGCACCGAAATAATGCTGGGGGTCAAACTATAGTAAAATAATGGCTAAAAATATTGCAAAAAAACTTTTGTTCTATTAATATGATTGCGGAGATTTTGATAAAATTACTGCACACTATTTTTTAAAGTATATGTAAATTCCTAAAAAAAGTTGATCTTAGCCACTTAATATTAAATATACTGTGCGTTGTTATGGAAAATTACTTACTTGATATTGGTAAAAGAATAAAAAAAATCAGGAAAGAAAAACAATTAATTATAAGCCAGGTAGCCAATGATGCGGGTGTTAGCAATGGTTTAATTTCCAAAATTGAAAATGGACGCACTATCCCGTCATTGCCGGTTCTTTTTAATATCATAGGCGCTTTGCAAATTGAGGTCTGTTCATTTTTTGACGGGATGGAACGTGAAAATAACAACAACTATATTGTTACACGACATGATGCATATACTGAAATAGAAAAAGAAGTGGAAGCAGAAGGATTTCTTTACAAATTCATATTCAACAAAAGTTTAAAATCTATGGGTTTTGAAGCTATTTTACTGGAAGTTATGCCAAATAGCAAACGAGATAAAATTACCACTGACGCTTATGAATTTAAATATATGCTAAAAGGCGAAATATCATATATCATAAATCATGAGGAAGTGCAGCTAAATGAAGGGGATTCATTGTTTTTTGACGGACGAATTCCCCATGTACCAATTAATAAGAGTTCAAAAACAGCAAAAATGCTTGTATTGTATTTTTTTAATGAAACCCCATAACATCAATACTAAATTTTACTACCCGCCATCTTTTTTCTTGCTTCTTGAGTCTGAACATAATTGTCTGAATTTTTCAGATAACGGATCAAAATCAGAAAATCTTTCAACTCTAAAAGCGGATGCTTCTGCAAATAAAGGAACTTCCAACACCATTTCTGCTACTAATCTTCCAATTCCCCCTGAACCGGCAACACCACAACCCGCACAACCTGTAGCTGCATAGAAGCCTTTAAAATTTGGAAAAGGGCCTACCGTATAATAACCGTCCGGAGTATACGTTGAAATTCCTGTAATACAATTTTTCATTCCTGTTTCTTCAAATTTAGGAAAGTAATTGATAAAATCTTTTCCATAATTTTCTAAAATATCCCAAGCATCATCTTTAGGACCCAAAAAATCAGCATTGGGTTTCGGATTTAATTCATTAGGATGAAAATGAGGACTATTTTCCTCTCTCAAACCAAAAAGTAATGAACCATTTTCCGGTCTTGAATATGCCATGGCATCGGGCATTACCACCATAGGATGGTTTTGTGGAAATAATTTGCCAATGTTTTCCGTAATCCAATAAATGCTTCTTACAGGAGCCATTGGTATCGGTATATTTAATTGTAATGACAGCAGATTTGACCAAGCCCCCGCGGAATCAATAATAATTGGTGCTTTAATAATGCCTTTTGTCGTTAGTACACCAGTAATTTCATTATTCTCTGAAAGCAATTCAAGAACTTCCGTATTTTGCATTATTGTTGCGCCTTCCAATTTTGAGGCTTTTACAAATGTATTTGCCAACAAATAAGCATCTACATAAGCATCATCTTCCATAAAAGAAGTTTTCTGAATAGTTGAAGTATCTAACCAAGGCACTTTTGATCTTACTTCCTCAAGGCTAATTTCCTTATTTTTGATTTGATGTTTATTTGCAATGGCCACTATTGTTTCCAGATTTGAAACTGATTCTTCAGAGGATGCAATATGTAGTGTTCCTACTGTATTTTTACCAGTTTTTTCACCTGTAATTGACTCTATTTCCTCAATGTTTCTGTATGTTTCTTGAATTAAAGGGATTAATTCTTCTTTAGTTCTGACCAATGTCATTAATGATGCTGCTTTTGAAGTATTTCCGCTTCCAATAGTGTTTCTGTCAATCAACACTACATTTTTCAGCCCTCGTTTTGCCAAATGCCATGCAGTTGAAGAACCTATTGTCCCTGCTCCAATAACAATTGCATCAACGGTGTCTATTATAAAATTTTTCATGTTAAAAAAGTATTTGTGTTAATTCAATTAGACTGTTTATTATATAGGTTGGGTTCGCACTCTTTAGCTGTTCTTCAGTATGAGCCCCTGTTGTAACGCCAATGGTTATGCTGCAATTTGCTGTTTTGCCTTCTTCAATATCTATTATGGAATCTCCTATTTTTATGACATCTTCTGCATTCGTAATATTAAACATTTCCATTGCTTTATAAATCATATCAGCTGCTGGCCTCCCTTTTTCAACATCACTTGCCGTAATAAGGGCATCATACTGTTTTCCTTCCTCCCAGTTTAATTTATTTAGCAGCAGTAATGCTGTTTCTCTATTATAACCTGTATTTAGCACTATTTTAACGCCTTTTTCTTTTAATTTTTCCAATACTTCTTCTGTTTTAGGAAATGCTTCTACCGCTAAATTTTCATAGTTTAGTTTCAAGAGTTCAGTAAAATCATTAAAAATGGTTGTTGACACACCATTCAAAGTGTAATTTGGATTTTGTGAAATTAAAATATCCTTAATCGCTTGGTGTTTTTCTTTACCTGCACCATGCAATAAAACTTCTTCTAGCGATAAATTGAAACCTTGCCAATTAATAGCTTTACGCAATGTTTTATATACTACATTATTCTCATTAATGACAGTTCCTGCCATATCAAATACAATAAGTTTGATCATTTTTTATTTAATTTTTGAAGTAAAAAGTTTTCGTGATAATTTGTTTTGAAATTCGGCTTCCAATCATAGTTAAATTCATTTTTCACATTCATACTGTTTGAAAATTGGAAGTTTCTATTATGCTGTTTTTTTTCATTTTTTTTCTAAAATACAATAATGACATTATAGTTATCATTGTGCCTAAAATTGCTATTAAATAAGTGCCGTCAATAAAGAATTCCAGCCAAGAAAGAGATGGTTGTCCAAAGTTTTTATAGATTAGTATGAGCATACTTCCCAAATATCCAAATGAATCTGCTATATAAATTAAAAAGCCTGAGTTTCCTTTAATTTTAAAAACAGCTACCATTCTATCAAAGAAAATACATCCAAAAGGCACATAGCAAATATATAAACCAAAACCGGTAAGGCTCATCCAAGCAAAAGGAGATATGTATTGTATTTGAAACAACCAAGTGCTTATTCCTATAAGGATTGTTCCAAATAGTAATAGATAGTGGTACATTACAAAAGCTTTCTTGTTATTTTTAATGAAACCTAATGAGCCAAGCATTATTAATACAGCTATGGCTATAGGTATTTCAGCTGTAGTGTAAACACTCGCACTATCTTGATAGCCCAAAGTGTCCCATAGTTCCCGAGCAAAATTGTCTCTAAAATCTCTAAACGCAGTGAGCATAACATAAAAAATCACTAAAATAATAATAGGAAACGCAAATTTTATAAATATTTTTTTTCGTTTTTTTGGCGTTAAAGGAACTCGTTTGGTTTTAAGCAGTTGATCTTCCTTATCAGGATTGGGTAATTTTTCCAATAAAAAAATAAAAAAGAGCAGGGGCAGGATAAATAAAGAACCCGTTACAAAAGGCATCCAAAATTCTGAAATATGCCAATCATCCATCACAAATTTCCCAACAGTTTTTACAAAACCTGAAGACACAATAAAGCTTGAACTCAAAGCCACACCTAAAATTTCAGTAAAGCGCCTTCCTTCCAAATAGGAAAACACAATACCCCAAACCATACCCAACGGCAAGCCATTAAAAAACATAAAGACAATATTGTAAGGTTGGGGCGTAACAGCAAATAAAAGCAAAGCCATTTCGGCAAAGAATATCATCCCCACCAAAAGCAACCCTCTGTTTTTGGGCTTTAATTCAGAAATAATTTTTATCCCTATAAATTTTGAGAGCATATATCCCAAAACTTGAGCAATAATCAATAAAATTTTATAATCAATCCCCCAAAAAGAAATGGCTTCATAAGTTGCTATGGTGAAAGGTTTCCGAAAGGCATACATACAAAAATACAGTCCGAAAGAGGCTATTATTGCATGTATTATGGTGTATAATTTATTTTTACTGACTTTCATAAAATACCTATTGCTTCTTTTTTTCCCTATTCTCCAAACGGAATTTATCCTGTTCTTTGCTGTCGCGCATCATATCTTCCATATTATCAATTTTTGGAGATTCTTCTACCGCTTTCCAGTCAAATTTTTCGTCGAAAGGATCCAATG
>MGWK01000061.1 GCA_001800975.1 Flavobacteria bacterium RIFCSPLOWO2_12_FULL_35_11
AGCCGAAACTTCCTGTTTCCTGAAGAATTTAGTATATCTGGTAACTTTTAACGAATCCTTAGCATCACTTCATTTCTAAAACAACACCAAAGAAAGTTAAATTAGCAAATGTCTATAACCCTTCATAAATCCTCAATACTTTTCAGTTATGAAGATTTGTTTTTTATTTTCTAAATCAATGAACTTAATTAATATGCCAAAATTACATCATCAATACTTTCTCTAAAATGATCTTTATCAAATTACGCTATGATTGTTATCAAATTACCGTGTTATTATGTGATTGTTATCAAATTAACTATTGACAAAAGACAAAAATGTTTTATTTCAAAATAAACAGTTAAACTATATTTTATTTTTTCCCTCTCAAGATCTATTTTGCAATGGAAAGGATGTGTCATTTTAAAATTAACCTTAGCAATGTATCTTTAGTATAAATAGTATTGGCAGAATTGGCCACTAATTGACCGCTTATCGGCCATCATAATAATAACATCAATAATGAAAATGTCCAATTTAGTATTATCTTACAAATGGGGATATTACATACAACTGGACTAAATGAATTGTCCAACAATCCTAAAACTAAATTAAGAGTTACCGAACTATATAAAATTGCCTTAGCGATTGAAGTTAATCCTTGCGAAATGCTAAAAGAAATTTGCAAAGGAATTAAGTTTAAGTCAATCGAATAGGAAACTATTTATTATGTATGTGGAGTTTGAAGGTGATTTAGATTATTGCTCTATTGAGCTCTTTTTCCTTAAACCGCATCAAAAGGTTACCAATATCCTCACTTATTTTTGATTAATTAATCGCAAAATCAATTTAAATTTATACACTTTGTTGAAATTTATTCCTATTTAACGCGAGTTCGATATAGAAATAAACATTGGTTTATTGGCTTAATTCGAACTCACGTTAATTATTTATCCAACGAAAAATGAGTTTTTCAGCCATAAAGTATATTTGGCAAAATGAAAATAGGCAACCCAAAACTAAGCTGCCTATTTAACTGCAAATGCATTAATTTTATTGCTGTTATGTTGATCTCCATAAGAGCATAATTCCTCTTCAAATTAATGATGAAATAATTCACATCGCTATTTTGAATACTTTATTGATGATGTAAAAACAGAATTATTGTTTTTTCCATTCGGCTATAGATTCTTCATTCATTCTTATATAATCAGCGTTTTTAGAATTCTTTGCCCTTGCCAAAGATCTTTCTGCCCATATTATGGCCTCTTTTTTGTTACCCATATTGCCCAAAATCAGTGCTTTCATTCTTAAATTGCCATAACCCTCACCTTGAGAAATTGCTTTATCAATATATTCAAGAGCAGATTTCAATTCAATACCTTTTTCATAATAATAAGCTGCAATAGTCTCATAGTCCTTTTTTGAAGGTCCAGCCAATTTTTGTTTAATTTCAGACATAATTCTTGTATTCGGATTATTTACCAATGGGATTCTAATAAGTGTATTTTCCCAAGCAAGTACCAAATCACTCGAATTATTGATAATATTTTCGGTCTGTATGGTGAAAGTTTCGATTAATTGATTTGTTCTTTCCGGTTTTATTTTAACTTCCAAAGTATTAAACTCAGGTTTGTAATTTTCATAACTTACCTCAAGGTTCTTATTGAAAATAATTGTCCATTCATCTTTATTTGGAATTGCCAACACAACATACTTGCCTTTTGACAGTCCTTTCCCAGCAACTGTAATTGAATCTGAAGTACTAAATATAGTTGAAGCATTTGCTCCAACTCTCCAAATTTTATCATAAATAACAACGTTTCCAAAAATTTCTCTGCCCTTTACACTTGGTCTGCTATATTCCATCTTGATTTCTGTAAGCCCAAATTTTTGACTAAACGACGCTCCTGGACTTGGAACTGGCGTATTTATTTGAGCTAAAATTGTTAAACTCATAAAGCCAAATAATCCTAATAATAATAATGTTCTTTTCATTGTAAATAATGTTTTAAAATTGTTAAAAATTAATCCCGATAATAATGTTCTTTTCATTGTAAATAATGTTATAAAGTTGATAAAAATTAAATGCATACTCCATCTGGAGTGCAACAGATAACCCAATCTGCAAGGGTTATATCTAATAATTTGGTTTGGTTATTTCTCGTGCAAAATAGAGGTTAGTGCTATAATTTAGAAAGCATCAATTTCATCAATTCAATAGCACTCGTTTTTCCTTTCAAAATAATAAAATCCCTATCTGTATTATCCCCAATTTCATAAACTAGTGCTTCCATACCATGAGAAACATAAAAATAATTGCGCGATATAATGGCCGGCTCCATTTTATCACTAGGACTAATATTTGGATTATATCCGGGAATTTCCTTTTTTACATGAGCTAACCACTCTGGCACCAATCCAGACATATTGCCTTTATAAGTATCTGCTATGGTATAATATATATCGTCATAAGTAGAATGAAAATCAATTCCGAAATAAAATTTTCCATTTGTTTTTCTTTCCCTTTCTTTTATGAATTCACTCACCGCCAATGTTTCAGGCTGATTAAAAGAAGTCCAATCTCTGTTTAGATCTATCCCGCCAACATTATGTCTCCAAAATCCATTATCAACCCCGTCAGGATTCATTAGTGGCACCACATAGGTTGTAAATTTTTTTCTGAATTCTTTAGCTATTTTTAAGTCGGAGCTTATGGTTTCCACAAACGCTTTCATTGCCAAATATCCAGTAACTTCAGGTGGATGTTGCCTGGAAATAACAATAAGCATTCTTTTAGTGTTTTCTTCACCTATGGTTAAAGCAGTTAGAGGCCTTCCTTCCTTGCTCTTACCAATCTGCCTGTTTGAAATAAATGGTTTTTTTGATAAATCTTCACTCCATTTTTTAATATGCTTTGAAGTTTGAAGCTCTTGGGCACTTACCCATAAAGTATCTTGATTAACGTTTAACTTCATTTGCACTTTCGTTGGAAGCGACTTTGGATCAAAATTTTTATCTCCTTTTTCAAATTCAATATAATTTGTAGAATCGATAGCTGTCCAGTTTAATCCGTCGTTACTTAATTTAGGGTAATATCTGTTCTTATTGCCTTCACCATAAGTTAGGTTCACAATAATCTGCTTTTTCTGTTTAGACCATATTTTAAATGCGTACCATGGGCTCGTATTTATTGGAGTGTTTTCAGAAGTTATTAGCACGGTGAATGTGCTGTCATTATCCTTTACAATACCATTTAATCGACCGCCTTCAAAATTATTGGAAAAATAAATAGTATCATCTTCAAAAGAGAAGACACCTTTCCATTGCTTTTGCACGGGTTTTGAAACAGTTGAAACTTGGTTTACGGTACCTTGCCCTTTAAAAGCAGGATTTTGGGCATAAATGTTTAGTGCAAATACCAAACATATTAAAAGGAATACATTTTTCATTTTGTTTTTGATTAAGAGTTTATTCATTTTCAAGTTTTTTAAAATATAATTTAGTGGCCTGTAGCACTTTTGGCGACAATATTATTGCGGATATCATGGTCGGGATTGCCATAAGTGCAAAGCTTATATCAATTAAACTCACAATTCCTGTCATAGAAGAAACTGCACCTATAGTAATACTGACTATATAAACATAATTATAAGCCTTCATATATTTTGTCCCGAACAGAAATGAGGTACATTTTGAGCCATAGTAAGAGTATGAAAATAGTGAGGTAAAGGCAAAAATGGATGCTATAATTACCAGTAAATATGATCCATAATTTGGCATGGCCTGCATAAAGGCCTTTAATGTGATTGTTACTCCTTCTATATTTGGTTGTAACCAGCTATTAGTTACAAGAATAGCCAAAGCAGTTAAGGTACACACTATAATTGTATCAATAAATGGCCCTAACATAGCTAACAGTCCTTCTCTAACAGGCTCTTGATTTTTTGATGCGCCATGAGCCATGGGTGCTGTGCCAATCCCAGCTTCATTTGAAAATGCCGCCCTCCTTACACCAATAATTATGATACTTCCAACACTGCCACCTAAAACAGCATCGCCAGAAAAAGCATCTTGAAAGATGAGATAAAAAGTGGGAATAATAGCCGTATAATTAACTATTAAAATATAACTGATCGATAAGAAATACAATATAACCATTGCAGGAACAAGTTTGGTTGCAAAACTTGCAATTCTGTTTATGCCACCCAAAATTATCATGGAAACTAAAATACTTATTAGAATGCCTAATATAAGTGACGAGGTCATTGATTTTTGATATCCTAAAGTAGGAAGTAAAATATCATTTAACACTTGTGTTAATTGATTGGCAGTAAAAATTGGCAGAGACCCTATAAGTCCGGCTATTGAAAAAAATATTGCCAGAGGTTTCCATTTTTTTCCTAACCCTTCCATTATGACATACATGGGTCCACCTTGTATTTCACCCTTATCGTCTTTTCCACGATACATTACCGCTAAAGAACACGTAAAATATTTAGTTGTCATTCCAATAATGGCACTTATCCACATCCAAAACAAAGCGCCAGGTCCACCCATGGTGATTGCTATGGCAACACCTGAGATATTTCCCATTCCTATGGTAGAAGAAAGCGCAGTGGATAATGCCTGAAAAGCACTTAATTGTCCCGGGTTATCTGTATTGTCATATTTGCCCTTTAATATTTCGATAGCATGCCAAAAATGCTTAAATGGCAATAACCTTGAATAAATTAAAAAATAAATACCACCACCTATCAGTAATATCAATAAAGGGATGTCCCAAATCCAATTACTAAACGCTACGATAACATCTTCAATCCCTTGTAATAGTTTATTCATTGTGGCCAAGTGATTTTGAGTACTGTTTATATTGACTCTGTTGCTTACCTTCTAATTCCATTCTTTTTCCTTGAATGAAAGCATGCGTAAGTTTATTTGTTCTGATATCCAAAGCATCCCCTTCTGACACAAACAATGTAGCGTCTTTTCCAACTTCCAATGACCCTAAAGTGCTATCAACCTTTAAAATTTTTGCGGCATTTAAAGAAATTGTTTTTAAGGCATCTTCCCTATCAAGACCATAAGCGGCAGCCACACCGGCATAAAACGGTAAATTTATGGAGTTGGAAAGCATTCCTGTATGACTTATTGCCACTACAATGCCTTCTTTAGCAAGAAGGTAAGGTAGTTTATAGCGCATATCGAAGTCCATATCGTCTTGATCAGGCATACTATGGGTTGGTGGCAGGATTACAGGAATCTTATGTTCCTTTAAAAAATCCTTGACCAACAATGCTGATTCTGCTGATACAAGTGCAATATGGTCTATGCCCATTTCTTTTGAAAACTGAATGCTTTCAATGATTTCTTTCGGACTTTCGGCATGAATAAATAAAGACAGCGTACCATTAAATAACCCTTGCATAGACTGCAGCTTTAAGTTAGGAACCTTATTAACCTCTTTGCCATAGGCTTTTGCCTGATTAAATAGATTTTTCAATTCTTCAATGTTTGTATTGTAACTGCTATTTGGTTTTAATTGGGTAGTAAGTGTTGCTTCATCAAACGATGACCTCATGGAATTTGGCCAATTTATATGAATGGCTGCCCCAAATTTGTACAATGATTCCTCCCAATCCCCGCCATCAAGTTTCATTACTGATGATGTTCCAGAAACCAAACCGCCCACTGGGGCTGTTTCAACTGTAAAAATGCCGTTAAATCTTAAAACAGGCAAATAATCTGATTCTGAATTAAATGCATAAGCCGTATTCAAATTAGGATTAATGTTTCCTTCTTCATTAGTGTCATTTGATTGCGGAACAGCGCTGATTTCTTGAATCCCTATCAAAGAATTCAGCAAAATAAAACCCGGGTAAATATGCTGTCCGGTAACATCGAATATTTGATAGGTTCCAGAATCAAGATTTATGGAATCTGTAGTGCCCATTACTGATATTTTACCATTATTAAAACCTATAACTGCATTTGTTATCACTTTACCATTGCCAATATGTAAGGTGCCTCCAACCAATGCGGTAGGTTCCTTTGTATTTTTTGTGGCCAAGTTCCCCTGTGAAAAGAGGTTGAAAGGCAGACAGCAAATAGCTGTTAAAATAAGGAGTCTATAGTGTATATTAAAATTCATCATTCTTGGTTTTAAAGTTAATTTTGAGCCTCTATATACTCACAGGTAAGTTCTGGTTGTGGTGTGGAAATTCGCGGTAGTACATTAGCGCCTGATTTAATTTCTTTCTTCATTGCGTTAATTATTCTGGTTCTTTCCGTCTGGATGTCCTTTCTCAATTGGATATCTTTTTCAATATCAAAATATACAGTGCCGTCTATTATTGTTTTTTCGGCTTTGGCATAAATGGACAACGGGTTATCTGACCACAATACAACATCGGCAGATTTTCCAACCTTAATACTACCCATGGTATCGTCCAAATGCAACAATTTAGCTGGGTTAAGGGTCACTAATTTTAAAGCGTCTTCCTCACTCATATTGCCATACTTAATCGATTTTGCCGCCTCTTGATTAAGATGGCGAATGGTTTCCGCACTGTCGGAATTAATGGCAGTAACAACGCCCTCATTGTGCATTATAGTGGCATTATAGGGAATTGCGTTCCTGGTTTCCCATTTAAAATTCCATTTATCTGAAAAAGTGGAACCTCCAACACCGTGTTCCAACATTTTGTCAGCAATTCTATAGCCCTCCAAAACATGCGTAAAGGTGTTGATTTTAAAATTGAACCGCTCCGCAACATCCATAAGCATCAACATTTCGCCTTGTTGATAGGCATGACAAGAAATAAATCGTTTGCCTTCCATGACTTCCAACAAGACCTGGTTAACCAAATCCACTCTAGGTTTTACGGTATTGTCTTTCTTTTTTAAAGCATTAAACTCCTGCCAATTTTTTTTATATGCCACTGCCTGTGTAAACGCATCGGTATATACTTGTTCCATTCCCATTAATGACCTTGGAAACCTAATTGAAGCTCCTCTACTTGCTCTTTTCGGGTTTTCCCCTAAAGCAAATTTTATGGTAGGCTTCGCATTTTCTATTTGCAATCCTTCCGGATTTTCTCCCCATCTTAACTTTATAAGTGCAGACTGGCCTCCAATTGCGTCGGACGAGCCGTGCAATATTTGAGCGGCCACAACACCACCTGCCAATGAACTGTAAATATTAATGAGTTCTGAATTTAAAACATCGGTCATTCTAACCATTGCTGAAACTATTGCAGTTTCGTTTATGGAGGTCAATGCAATATGGGAATGTTCATCAATAATCCCCGCGGTTAAATGCTTTCCTTTGCCATCTATAATTTTTATATTTGGGGCATTTATGTTTTTTCCAATTTGGGATATCTTTCCACCTTTAAGCAGTACGTCAGTTTCTGTTAAAATACCCTCCTTTTCATTGGTCCAAACTGTTGCGTTTTTTATTAAAACATCTTGTTGTTTGGGTTTTTCAGAGCTCCCGAAGGCAACAAACGGAAAAATAACATCACCCAATTCCCTTTTTAGCAAAGGCATTTCTTTCTGTTGATTTGCTACATTTTGCAATGGGTCTTTTATTTTAGTGGCTCCCCATTCAATCCATTTACCGTCATTGCGTTGCCCTTTACCTTGTATAACCATTTTTTCAGTGTCGTTATTTACCCAACCTTCTAAACGATAAAAAGATTCAGAATCTTTATTAAATTGAATGGTTACCATATCTCCAGATAATTTAAAATCTGTTTTTATTTCGATTGAATTTTTAGAAAGAATAATTGCATTATAACCCTTTTTGACATTTTCAACCACTAAAGAGTAATCTTCACCATCAACAGAAAGAGTATAGGTTCCAAGAATTGAAGAATCAACCTCTTGGTCAACAATATATTTTTTGCCTTGTACCCAATTTTCATAAATGACAGTATTATCAGCAAAAATATCACCTGAAGTAATCAAGAAATTTGCCAATTTTCCACTTTCTAAAGTACCTATTTTATCTTCTTGACCCAATAATTTTGCCGGAAGCAATGTTAGGCTATTCAAGGCATGTTTAGGGCTTAAACCATATTTTACCGCTTTTCTGAGGTTAGATAAAAAATTATCGCTGTTTTTTAAACCATGTGAAGTGATTACAAATTCTATACCTTTTTCTTCAAGACGTGCCGGATTAGCTGGTGCCAATTCCCAGTGCTTTAAGTCGGCCAAAGAAATTCTTTCAGTATCAAAAGGACTGGAAACGTTATAAGCCTCAGGAAAATTAAGCGGAATTATAAAGGTTGCATTTAACGCTTTAATTTCATCTATTCGTTGATACTCGTCTCCACCGCCTTTAATAATATAGTCAATATTAAATTCGTTCGCTATTTTTTGTGCGCTTAAGGCCTGCAACCAACCATTGGTTTCAAATATTTGCGGAAGATTTTTTGTTTCTAAAATAGCGTCTAAAGATTGATCATTAAATGGCTTATCCTTAAATTGGCCATACCATTGGGCATCATAATATGTTTGTCGCAAAAGCGCAATGCTTCCCATAGGCGAGGCGGGATAATCTTGGGTTGAGCTGCCTTTATTCATTGAAAAATGAGTTGCAGCATCCGTTTGCAACATTTCATTATTTTCATTGGTTTCTCCAAGGGCAACTAATGAAGCAGTTCCTCTGGCAATGCCATCAGGCCTAAATGTTGAAATTAGCCCAAAACCTTGTTGACGAAATAGTTGTGCTTGTTTTTTGTCAATTAAAAAATGTTCTGATGCATTATATTCCGATTTTATGGACTCATTTGAATTGTAAGAACCTTTCGTATTCGTTTGCATTTGTTCACTATTGGCTCTCGGAGGCCTCTTTACTTCGGGCATTCCATAAGTATTGAAAATATCAATAAAAGAAGGATATATATATTTTCCTTTAGCATCGATTTCGGTATATCCCAGAGGCACGCTTTTTGTGCTGGCCACTTTTTCGATATGGCCATCTCGTATTAACAACGTAGCGTTTTGCAACATCATCCCAGGCGTGTAAATGATCGTTGCATTGGTAATGGCAAATTTATTTGATCGATGATCAGATATGTCGTTATCGGGAAACGTTACTTGACTGCTTCCTGTATACATTATTAAAAATATAAAAATACTGGCTAACCAAATGGAACGTTTGTGTGTAAAAACTTTGTTTATTTTCATGTTATTCTATTTTAATGGTAAAATTATACTTCGAAAAATGTTGATACATCTATAATATATTTGGCTTCATCCTTGTGATAAAATTCGTTGGACACAGGTGAATATTCATAATCTTTTATCCACTCATTGACATTTTTAATAATACTCTGAATTGCTTCTAAAATATATTGCAATTCCTTGTTGGTCATAGTGGGGTGCAGTGATAAACGAACCCAACCCGGTTTATGTGAGAGGTCGCCACTATCTATTTCATCGGTAATTTGTTTGGATTGTTCTTTGCTTACTTCCAATAATAAATGCCCATAAGTCCCAGCACATGAACAGCCTCCCCTTACTTGAATTCCAAACCTGTCATTCAATAATTTAACGACTAAATTATAATGCACGTTTTCTATATAAAATGAGAACGCCCCCAATCTATATCTAACATCATTGGCAAGTAAATGTAACCCAGACATGTTTGATAATTTCTCGAAACATTCCTTAACAAGTTCATTTTCACGAATGCGAATTTTTTCCACAGTCATTTTTTCCTTCAGCTTAATTGCCAAACTTGCTTTTATGGCCTGCAAAAACCCAGGTGTGCCACCATCTTCCCGCACTTCAATATTGTCAAAATAACTATGTCCGCCCCAAGGATTGGTCCAAGTTACGGTGCCTCCACCGGGATGATCGGGAATTCGGTTTTTATATAAGGATTTATTAAAAACAAGTACGCCCGCACTGCCAGGTCCTCCTAAAAATTTATGGGGGGAAAAAAATATGGCATCCAAATGTTGACGATCTTTTTCAGGATGCATGTCTATATTTACATAAGGAGCCGAAGCCGCAAAATCCACAAAACAATATCCTCCATTTTTATGCATTATTTCAGCCAATTCATGATAATTAGACCCAATTCCTGTTACATTGGAACAAGCGGTAAATGACCCAATTTTTACTTTTCTATTTTTGTATTTTTCCAATTCTTTTGTCAAATTATTTGCATCTACAAATAATTTTTCAGAAGGTTCTAATACGACAACATCAGCAATGGTTTCTAACCAAGTAGTCTGGTTGGAATGATGCTCCATGTGGGTCAAAAAAACTACTGGTCGCTCTTCTTCAGGAATCTGAATTTGGTTGAAATATTTTTCAGGAATTTTGAGCCCCAATATGCGCTGAAATTTACATAAAACACCTGTCATGCCTGAATCGGATGTAATAATAACGTCATCCGATGATGCATTAACATGTTTTTTAATTACCGAATGTGCTTCATGGTATAAAGAGGTCATTAACCGCCCTGTATGACTGGCTTCTGAATGAGTATTGCCAACCATTGGTCCTATATGGTCCAGTAATATGATTTCTATGGGCTTGTATAATCTTCCGCTCGCAATCCAATCGGCATAAACAAGAGGTTTAATTCCATAAGGTGTATTAATGGTTGCATCTATCCCGATGGTATTCTCCCTGAAACTATGAAAATATTTTTCTAATGTTGTGTGTTTCTCTTCAACCATATTTTAAAAGTTAAGAATTTCTAAAAAATTTACTGATTCAAATTATATATTCCCCAGTATTAGCCGTTTGCATCAAACACTCTCAATTCAATTACAATCAACAGCCAGAAGACTCATTCTGTTTAAACAGTCCATTCACTTATATTGTAACATATATGCTTTACAGCCTCTAATACTTTAATATTATTATAAGCCAATACACCCTAGGGTTAAATAACTAAAACCCCAGGCTATATTGGTAAGATTAGATAGGATTACTGGTTTACCTTGGTAACCGCAAATAAACCTGGGTCAACCGGTGCCATTTGATTGGACAGCGTTTCACTATCGGGATATAGAAATCGTTCCACATTTTGAGTTGCAGTTGCTGTATTTAAAGGAAATTGTACGGCAATATCCATATCGCTTTTTCTCAGCCTTCTGGAATCATCAAAGGGCATAAAAGTAGTAAATCCTGAAATGTAACGTTCTTCAATGATCTCCCTCAACAAAGCCCTGTCAGCATTTATTCCATCCATATTTTCCATACCGCCGGCATCAAAATCTGATGCAATATAGGCACTGTAAAAATATGGTGATGACGAAAAACTAGCGTTCAAAAAAGCTCCAGTGTTAAGAAAGGCACGAAGGGTGTTTAAATGTCCTAAACCCGTTGCAAAACTTTGGGTACGCGCTCCAGCTTCGGCAAGGATAAGCAGGTTTTCTTGATAAGTAATAATTGGCTGTGGTTCAAGTTCATGTGCGACACCAAAATTGGCAGTAGGGCCACTGTTATTGATTGTATAATATCCCAAACGTGCTGTTTCATTGGTTTTGGCATTATTACGTGAGATACCGCTGCTGCTATTCAATAACTGAATTAAATGACTATTCCCTGTACCTACATTTGGAGTATTACTCAACGAGATGAAATACTTATTTTTAACACTGGTTTCACCAGAAGTATTTAAAGGTTTAAACATCATACTGTTAGCTTTGGATGAAATACCATTTTGTGCAGCAGCATAGGCCTTGTCATATTCCTTTGTGTGCATATAATAGCGTGCTTTGAGTGTCCACGCCGACTGCAGCCATTTTATTCTGTTTCCACTAAAAATATAATCAGTATGGATTACACTTCCAGTTGCATTTTCAAGATTATCAATAGCTTCTTGCAGAAGTATTTGTAAATTATCAAAAACTGCTATTTGGCCATCAAACTTAGGATCTTCAACATCACTTAGCGCTTCCACATAAGGCACATCTCCAAATAAAGAAGCGTAGGTTCCAATAACGTGTGCTTCCATCACTTTTGTAATGCCTTGATAAAATGGATTTTCGGTTGTTCTACTGCGAACCTCTCGCATAGGGGTAAGCACGCTCTGATAACCAGCCCAACTAAACGTTGAGCTTGTAACATTATAGAGATACCTTTCGTATTCAACTTGCTCAAATCCAACCAATTGACCTGAATAGTAACCAGCAATTCGGCTAGTATAACCCAAATGAATATCAATGATAGATAATTCTGCGCCATTAACGAAAAGACCTGGATCAATATCATCAAGAGTTAGTTGATTGGGATTATTATTTAGGTCATCAACAAGTCCCTCACAACTACTTAAAAGCATCGTTGCTAAAACAAATATGTATTTAATATATATAGATTTCATAGTTTAAGATTTAAAAATTAACTTGAAGATTAAACAATATAGATCGAGTGCCTGGATTATTGAAATAATTCATCCCAGAAGCATTACTAACCCCATAGTTATTAGTTTCTGGATCCACATCAATAACATCTGTCCAAAGTATAAGATCTCTACCAGTAACAGAAACCCTTAAAGATTCGAGTGAAAGTTTAGACGATACTTTAAGTCCATTAAATGTATATCCCAAAGTAACGTTACGCAGTTTGGTCCAAGTTGCATCTTCAATAATAAGGTCGTTAAGTTTGTTAAAGCCTAATCCAGCTCCAATACCACGATAATATTTTTCATCAAGAAGAACATTTCCAGCACCAAAATCTTCTATATTACCACGAACAGTTGTTCCTGCTGTAAAAACAGTGCCAGCTATATTTGTTAAATCTTCGGTAAGTGTTATTTCTTTCGCTACATTAACATGATTTCCAAAACCATAAAGTACAAGATTGGTTCTATTGATGTATTCCCCACCTTGTGAGTGCTCAAACAGAAAACTAAAATCGAGCCCTTTCCAATTTAGATCCATACCTAGACCACCACGCCAATCTGGATTAGGGTCTCCAAGTACTCTCCTATTGAGATCTAATTGCGGAAAACCTCTGGCATCCAGTGCTATACTGCCGTCATCATTGCGTAGTGATCCCGGCAACCAAAAAGAACTCATTGGATAACCTTTAACCGCTTTGGAAGTCCCTCCAATATCAACAGTTTCCGCCCCGGCAATATCAACTACCAAATTTTTGTTATTGTTAAAATTGGCATTTAATGAAACTTTAAAATCTTCGATATCTACAATTATACCGTTAAGGTCTAATTCAAAACCTTTATTTTCTATTACAGCTGCATTGGTATATTTGGTAGTATATCCCGAACTTGGATTCGTGTTTACCGCAAAAAGGATGTCCTTTGTTTCATTTTCATAATAGGTTAACCCCAAACTTAACCTGTTTTTAAAAAACCTTAAATCTGTTCCAACTTCCCATTCAGTTTTTATTTCAGGTTTCAAATTAGAATTTCCTTTTTCAGAGTCAACTAAATAACTGCCTCCAAAAGTTGCAAAACCGGTAGTTGCCAAGGTATTGAATTTATAAGGAGCAGGCTGTATTCCCACTTTTCCCCATGCAACCCGTAATTTCCCAAAGCTTAAGGTTTCTGATTCAATTATATCGCTAAATTGCCAGGCCACATCTGCCGATGGATAAAAGTAACTTCCTTTTATAGTGGATGCGGCCTCTAATGCTCCTGAAACATTAACGAACAGTTGATCGAATAAATTGAACCCTAAAATACCATATCCCCGATTGGAACGTATATTTGTTTCGGATCTACCCCAAGATGAGGCTGAATTATTTGGGTTAAGGGCAGGAGTAGGAAGGCTCGCATCTACAGCAAAAGGGCTAATGGTATTGCTGTTAAAAAATCGTAGTCTGTCATTGTAGTTTACCCCTAAAGTTGCTGTTAGATCTACATTTTCGGTAATATTTTGCGTTGCTATCGCTATACCGTCAAAGTTAATCTCTCTATTATTAATATCAGTTTTATTCCACGAGCTTGAATTTGTAACTGCTGAACCCACTGGAAAAAAGGAGCTTCTGGAATCTGTATAATAATCCAAACCACCTCTTAAAATGATTTTTAACCAATTTAATGGATCCATTGTTAACTCTGGAGATATTATAAATCGATTCACCTCTGTAGGTGCTTTTTGCTCATTTATGGTCCATAAAGGGTTATTATATATCGGCGCCAGTGTTTCCCCTAGATGTCTGCGGTAAGTACGCTGTCTGTTGGGAGAAACAGTGCCGTTACTTGCTACATAGGTTCCTATATAATCAGTAATATCAAAATCTGGAGATGTTCTCAATAGCCCTAACAAAACACCATTTGTAGTTTCCCCGGCTTGCACTATTTGGTTAGCGGCTGTATTTGTATAAGCTATTTTATTGCTCCAACTCAACCAGTCGGCAAGTTTTATTTGAGAATTTAACCGTAAGTTATGTCTTTTGTAATCGGAATTTCTGATGATCCCTTCTTGATTAAGGTTTTCATAACTAAAGAAATATGAAGCCTTCTCGCCACCGCCACTTACTGAAATATTATGTTGGGCAAAGGTACCGTTTTGGAAAACCTGATCGAAATTACTTTCAACAAAAGTTTCTTGGGAATTTTTTTGGGTTACGGGATAATAGATATTCCCTGTGGTGTTTGAAATAAAGTATTGCCCTGATTCATTGACTACATCGGCTCCACCTAAACGATCAGAAATCTTGTCTCCCCATGATTCAGCAACAGCAATATTTCTGACACCATTTTGTCCTTGGCCATACTGATCTTGTAATCGCGTTCTTACGCTAATCTCGTCAGTTGAATGTGTAAAGGAATATTGCACTGTAGGTTTCTTCCCTAAACTTCCGTTATTGGTAGTAATAACAATAACGCCATTCGCAGCTCGTGAACCCCATAGTGCCGCCGCTGAAGCGCCTTTTAAAACCTGAACGGTTTTAATGTCTTTGGCGTTGATATCATCCAATCTGGATTGCCGACTTAGTGTAACATCTCCATCATTATCATTACTGACAGGAACACCATCCAAGATAATTAAAGGCTGGCTTGCGCCTTGTATGGTATTGGCACCTCTAATTTGGATTGAGGAACCCGACCCAGGATCTCCATTAGATTTACCGATTCGTACACCAGAAGCTTTACCTGACAAGGAATTAATAATTCCTGTTTCACCTGACTTAGTAACAGCTTCACTTTTAACAATAGAGCTGGTTGACCCAGATTCGTCAACAAATAACTTTGTCCCAATGGCTGTAACAATTACTTCTTTTAGCTCAGCAACATCCTCCAGCAAAACAATATTTATTTTTACCTTATTACTTGTTGCGACCTCTTGCGTAACATACCCTAAATAAGAAAAAACCAGCACATCATTACTGCCAGCGACAATGGAATAATTTCCCTCAAAATCACTAGTAACACCTTTATTTGTTCCCTTAATAACGACATTAACTCCTGGTAAAGGCATCCCGTTTTTGTCTGTAATATGCCCGACAATTTGTTGTTGTAGCAGTGAACTTGGATTCTCAAGTATTTTTTCTAAAATAATAGTTTTATTATCAGACACGCTAAATTTAAAATCTCCATAAGCAAGGCTTTTCTCAAGCAACTTATCGGCTTTGATTGTCCCTCTATTAAGATAAATTTTAGGAGCATTTTTAAACAAACCTTCTTGATAGATAAATGTGTAATCGGTTTGGTATTTAATTAAATCAAAAACTTCATCTATTGTAAGCGTTTTATCTTTCTCTATTACAATTTTCGCGTTTTGCGACAAAATATTATTTGGCGTAAAAGCAAAAATTGTTGAACAGAATAAGAAAATAAAGGTTCTCATGATATTTACTAAGAGTTTTTTTCTATTGCTGAAAAAAATTTTATTTAATTTAATTTTCATAAATTTGCATATTAGTTGATTGATTAAACAAATTAATTAATTAATACTCAAAAAAGGGAGGGATAGTGGTACTTTGATCGGTGTAAACTTCGTTCCCTTTTATTTTTATTTTAAAATTATTGTATTGTTTTTTATTTCATAGGCATTAATAGATTTAGTGGTTTTTAAAGTTAATAGAATATCCTCTATATTTTGGTTTTTACTTAATACTCCAACAAATTTAACTTCTTCAAGATCTTTATTAGAAAAAATAACTTCAGTGTCATACCATCGGGACAACACTTTCATAATATCTTTTAATGACCTGTTTTTAAAGCTAAAAATTCCGTCTTTCCATGAGATTTCATTATAAACATCAACAAAAACAACTGCTAAATTTTTATCGCCAATATTTACAATGGATTGTTGATTTGGGTATAATTTCGCCTTATTAGAGCCAAAATCCACAACCACTTTTCCTTCGACCAGTGTTGTGTAAATACTATTTTCGTCGGAATATGCCTTAATATTAAATTCTGTTCCCAATACTTCAACTTCTTGTGTTTTTGTCAGGACTTTAAATTTTGAACCCTTGTGATGGGTACTGGAAGCAACATCAAAATAGGCTTCACCATAAATTAACTCTACCTGGCGTGTTTCGCCTTCAATAAATTCCACAGGATATTTAATTCTAGTTTCAGAATTTAACCAAACTTTAGTGCTGTCAGATAATTGCACATAAAACTGACCCCCTCTCGGGATGGTTAAATAATTATATGTGACAGCTGGTTTTGAAGTGCTGTTGGATTTAGACTTGCTGTGATATACCAGTTCTGCTCCGTTGCCATTCACGTTTTTGGTTTGGTAGTTTTGTCCTTTTTCCAGAGTAATGTCGGAGCCGTCCTGCAACGTTAAGATTGCCTTATTGGTGCCTATCTGGATTGTTTTGTTTACATTGTTTGTAATGATGGGCTCTACATTTGGCGCACCCCCACCTTTATTTAAAAAAATAGTTAAAGATACCATTAATAGAATGGATGCGGCCGAGATAAATATTATAACCTTTTTCCTTTTTCTTTTAAAGGAAACTCTTTTCTCTTGTTTTATTTGATGCATTATTTTTTGCTCGGCCTTTTCTAAATCATAAGTTTTTAGATGCTCTTCTATAGCTACATTAACTTTTATATACTCTGAAAAAACAGATTTATTCTCAGGATTTTCAATCCACGTTTCTAAATACTCTAATTCTTCCTTTGAAATATCAAAAGTATCATTAGAAAGAAATTTGACAATTAAGGGTTCTATGTTCACTTTTAGGTGTTTTTTTTGTGCTTTAATATTCCTAATACAAAAGTCAACCTCCTTTACCCCTAAATAACTCAAATAAAATTTACAATTAATTTACAATTAAATAATTAAAATAAAAGTTATATGTTTACAAAATTAATCCAATCTTCATCCTTGAAAAAAGCATTTTCTACACATTATGAATTCATTAAGCATCTTAAAAAAGGTGATGAGGTAGCTTATGCCCATCTTATAAAAACTTACTATAAACCATTGTGTGAATATGCTTTTGGGCTTTCCAGAGATACTTTTAAAGCAGAGGACATTGTCCAGAATGTACTTATCAGAATCTGGGAACAACGCAACAAAATAAAACCTGATTTATCTATTAAAAGTTATCTTTATAAAGCAGTTTATCATGAATTTATAAATCTATACCGAAAAGAAATTTCCATCAGTAAGATGGAAAAAAAGTATTTTGAGAGCATAAATCTCCTATATGAAGGGGAAGTGGAAGATGAAGAGTTATCTCGTTTAATGTCTTTTGTACAACATGAAATAGAACAATTGCCTCCTAAATGTAAAGAAACCTTTTTATTAAGCAAGAGGGAAGGGCTCAATTATGTTGAAATAGCTGAGTATCTTAATGTATCTGTCAAAACGGTAGAAAGTCAAATGAATATAGCGTTTTCTATGATTCGCAGAAAATTGGGGGATAAGATGCGCACTATTTTATTTCTGTTTTTCCCGAACATTTAAACATTATCCAATTAAAAAAATAAATTTTAATTTTATGCTGGATGTTTTTAAAATAATCATTCAGAATTTCCCAGACACGTTCTTTAAATCGTTTTGCCATGTCTTTTACTTTAATGGCAAATTGATAGGTAAAGACATGTTTTTTTCTTTCAGGCCTCTTTTTCCTTAAACCTCATCAAAAGGTTACCAATATCCTCACTTATTTTCGATTCAACAACTCTTGCAAATATTTGAGTTGTAGATAGTTTTGTGTGTCCTAAAAGTTTAGAAACCGTTTCTATTGGTACACCATTGGAAAGCATTACTGTAGTTGCAAAAGTATGTCTGGCAACATGAAACGTAATATGTTTGTGTATTCCGCAAGCCTCAACAATTTCTTTTAAATAACTATTTGTTTTCTGATTTGAACAAATAGGCAGTAATCTTTTTGAACTTATAGTTTCTGTGTTAGCTGTATACTTATCAATTATTTGCTGTGCTTTTGGCAAGATTGGCACTTTAACCGTTTCATTTGTTTTTTCTCGTTTGGTGAATATCCAGTGGTTGTTATCTATTCCTTTGCTGATTTGATTTACAGTAAGTTCTTTTAAATCAATATAAGACAAGCCTGTATAACAAGAAAACAAAAAACAGTCTTTAATTTTTTCTAAGCGTTCCTGATTAAAATAGGTATTCTCAATTAATTGTAATTCTCTTTCTGACAGATAATGTCGATCATATTTATCAAATTTTAATTGAACTTGATTAAAAGGGTTCTTAGCTATCCATTCCAATTTTACTGCGAGGTTAATCATCTTCTTAAAGCGTTCCAAATGCTTCATCACGCCATTATTAGCCAAAACATATTGCTTCTTTGAATTTTTGCACTTTCTCAAGTATTGCTCAAAATCACAAATAAACCGATAGTTCAATTGTTTTAAGTAAATGTCACTTTCTGTTAACTTTTGATCTAAAAACTTATGCAAATACTTTTCAGTGGTATAATAGTTCTTCATGGTGCCAAACTTCAATACCGTAATCATAGTGGAGTTATGGTAAGCAATCAGTTCTTTCAAGGTTTTATGCGTGTCATCTTCCCCTAGATAACGAGCTTTGATTGCATTGGCGGAAACAATTTTATCTTCTTCCAATAATTGTTTATGGCAGTCCAATAATTGACTATAAACCTGGTCCAAATAAGTGTTTAATAGTCTAATTTTATTAGTGGTTCCACGTCCTCTATTTTTTGAAGAATCCCATTCTTTAAATAAAATGGTCCTTTTAAGGCTAATTTCTGAACGTTGTCCATTAACTGTAATACGAACATAGATTGATAGTTGGCTCGTAGTGCCTCTTGATTTTCTTGTGAAGATAATAAGTGAAAAGGTGCTGTTTGTCTGCATTTTATAAATTTTTAGTTTAACAAATTTTTGTAAAGACAAAAGCCTATTTGTTCTTAAAAGTTCTTTAAAATTACGACAATTTTTGTGAGATAGTGTACACCTAATTGCACACCTTTTAGTTGATTTTAAATGAAATCAATTGATATCATAAAAAACAAAAAACACTGATAATCATACGATTAACAGTGTTTTGATATAACCTAAAACTAGGTTGGTCGGGGTGGCAGGATTCGAACCTGCGACCTCCTGCTCCCAAAGCAGGCGCGATAACCGGGCTACGCTACACCCCGCGTAAATTTTTACCCAAACTTTCTGAGCTCAGTTTTGACGTGCTTGACACTGTGCTACAACCCTAAAAATAAAAAAGCGGAGAGACAGGGACTCGAACCCTGGCGACAGTTACCCGTCGACAGATTAGCAATCTGCTCCGTTACCACTCCGGCACCTCTCCTAATATTTGCTTTATGCAACTTATTTTTGCGAGTGCAAATGTAGCATTACAAATGCATTCACACAACATTTATTTGACTTTTTTAATGAAAATAGGCACTTATTTATTCAGGATATTCAATTCGCAAATGATAAATATTCTTTAACTTCTTCTTTAACACCTTTTTAATGGTTTGCAACTCTTTAAAAGTAATATCGGCATTCATAAATTGGCCGTCATCCATTTGCTTGTTTACAATTTTTTCAACCAATTCATCAAACGACTTGGCTGTAGGTTCTTTGATGCTTTTAGAAGATGCTTCCACGGCATCACACATCATCAATATGGCCGTTTCTTTAGAAAATGGTATTGGCCCAGGGTAATGAAAATGGCTTTCGGCAAAAACGTTCCCGCTCAATTCTTCTTCTTTCTTGAAAAAATAATAAACCAAGGTAGTTCCGTGGTGTGTTCTTATAAAATCAATAATTCTGTCGGGGATATGATTCTTTTTCGCCATTTCCACACCATTAATAATATGGTCTATAATAATTTTAGCGCTGTCGGTTGGCGTAAGTTCATTATGGGGATTCACATTGGTAACCTGATTTTCCGTAAAATACATAGGATTTTCTATTTTACCGATATCATGATACAATGCCCCGGTTCTTACCAACATGGAATTTGCGTGAATTTCATTGGCACAGGCTTCAGCCAAATTGGCAACTTGTAATGAGTGCTGGAATGTTCCCGGTGCTTTTTCGGCCAATTCACGCAATAATTTTGAATTTGTATTCGACAATTCTTTTAAAGATTCATCCGAAACCAAACCAAAAAGCTTTTCGAATATATAAATTAACGGCAAAACAAATAGCGTTGCCGCGCCGTTCATAGCAAAATAAGTCAGTTTTTCAAAATTTAAATGTTGGGCATTCCCTTCCTGAATAACAGAAAAAGCAAAATAGGCCACAAAATAAACAAATGTAATTTGCAACACAGAAAGAAATAAGTTTGCTCTTTTATACAACTCTGAAATCGTTAAAATAGTCACTATTCCCGCAATTATTTGCAAGAAAACAAATTCGAAACTGTTAGGCACTATAAAACCTAGCAACAATACGGTTAATGTATGCGCAAATAAACCCAACCTAGAATCGAAAAAAGCTTTTAATACCAGCGGCAATATGACTATGGGCGCCACATAAATAAACTTGGCATCATATTTAACAATAAGCGTAATTAACAAGATAACCAGTACCATATTAAAAAATATGAACGTTACTTTATTGTTATTGTCAAAAATGTCCAGTCGGTATTTTCTTAAAAAAAGCAACAGCATTAAAAATGACAATGCCACCAATAATGAATATCCCAAAACAATCCAATTGGAATTGGATTTGCTCCAAACCTGTGAATCAAATTCATTTTTAAGTGAATTTAGTTTAACCAACTTTTCACCTTCAACAATATCTCCTTTAAAAATAATCCGTTCTTTTTCAGCAACCAACCCTTTTGTATAGGAAATATGGCTTAAATTTTCATCATATGCTTTTTGCGTAAAATTTTCATCAAAGGTTACATTGTGTTTTAATTCGTTTGAAATAATTGTTAAAATCGCCTTCTCTTCTCTTGATAAAGCCTGCTTTCCAAATTTGCTCTTAAGGAAGTCCGAAATTTGAGTTGATATAAAAAGTTTGGTTGGCTGAATGTCCTGAATGGCATTTCCCTTTCTTAAAGTTATTTCAACTTTATCAACTTTTTGCTCACTGAGCGGATCCAAATAGCCGTATTCGTATATTTCGTTTAAAATTTCGTCCGCTTTTTGTAATAGCCTGTTTTTGTTTTGCTTGGATAAATTGGTTGTGGCCAAATATTCCAAAATCTTTTCAGAAGTGTTTTTCCTGACAGCTAAAACAATTTCTTCATTGTACTCAAAAAATTGTTTTGAAGTTTCCTTAATTTGCAGTTTTTCCGCTTCAATTTCCTGATTGGATTTTTTAATGGAGAAATCAAATGGCGAGTAATAATTTTCATATTGCCAAGGTTTCCCTTTCTGAAATTCATACTTAAATTGTCCTCCTTTTGGGAATAAGTAAACAACTAAAACTATAGTGATAATGTATAAGAATAGTTTATAGATTAAGGAGTGATTTACAAGTAATTTATTTATTATTTTTTTCACTAAATCTTTATTTGCGCTCCAAAAATAACAATTATTATGTTACGCGCATTTTTAGCCGACATTATTTTTAATTCATCAGGTTAATAAAAATCCACTATTTTTTAAGTGAATACAAAATCAAATGGAATAAACCCTCCTCGAAAAACTAAAAAATTGTATAAAATTGCTTAATTTCGCAATTGAATTTTTGATTAAACACAAAATGAAATGAGCATAATGGAATTGCAGTTCATGCACTGTTGAAATTATGCGAATTCGTTTTCACCAATAATAAATAAATAAATAATAGCTACAAATGAAAGAAGTTGTCATTGTATCCGTTGCCAGAACGCCAATAGGAAGCCTATTAGGCAGTTTGTCTGATATCCCAGCCCCAAAATTAGGGGAAGTTGCTATTAGAGGCGCTTTAAATAAAATAAAATTAGACCCAAAACTTGTTGATGAAGTTTTTATGGGAAATGTAGTTTCTGCCGGATTGGGCCAAGCGCCAGCAAGGCAAGCGGCACTTTTTGCCGGCATTCCAAATACCGTTCCTTGCACCACAGTCAATAAAGTTTGTGCTTCAGGAATGAAAGCGATTATGCTTGCCGCACAAGCAATTAAAACTGGCGATGCTGAAATTATTGTTGCTGGCGGTATGGAAAATATGAGTAAAATTCCGCATTATCTTGAAGGAAGAAAAGCCACCAAACTGGGCAATATTACTGTTGCCGATGGATTGTTGGTTGATGGTTTGATAAATGTGTATGATCAAAAACATATGGGAACTTGTGGTGACTTATGCGCTGATGAATTTAAATTCACAAGAGAAGATCAAGATAATTTTGCCATAGCATCCTATAAAAAATCTGCAGATGCCTGGGCAAAAGGGAAATTTTCAAATGAAGTTGTTCCGGTTGAAATTCCGCAAAGAAAAGGTGATCCTATCATTTTTGCTGAAGATGAAGAGTACAAAAATGTTGATTTGGCAAAAATCCCAACCTTACGCCCTGTTTTTAGCAAAGACGGAACCGTAACTGCCGCAAATGCATCTACATTAAATGATGGCGCTGCAGCTTTGGTAATTATGAGCGCAGACAAAGCCAAAGAATTAAATCTTAAACCAATCGCCAAAATAATTGGTTATGCAGATGCCGCACATGAACCTGAATGGTTTACCACCGCTCCGGCAAAGGCAATTCCTAAAGCATTGGCTAAAGCCGGTTTAAAAATAGAGGATATTGATTATTTTGAATTTAATGAGGCTTTCTCAGTAGTTGGATTGGCCAATATTAAACTTTTAGGCATTGATGCTTCAAAAGTGAATGTGAATGGCGGCGCTGTTTCTTTAGGACATCCGCTTGGCATGTCTGGCGCAAGAATTGTAATTACATTGGCTTCAGTATTGAAACAAAATAAAGCAAAATATGGTGCAGCGGCAATATGTAATGGCGGCGGCGGTGCAAGTGCTATTATAATTGAACGCCTGTAAATTTATTTTATGTCATACGGAATTTGTAATTTAAGTATTGTTCCTGTTAGAATTGAGCCAAGCGATAAAAGTGAAATGGTTTCCCAACTTCTGTTTGGAGAACATTTTAAAGTGCTTGAAATTCAAAAAAAATGGAGTAAAATACGAATAGCATATGACAATTATGAAGGCTGGATTGACACCAACCAATTCCTTTTTCTTTCAGAAGAAAATTATCTGGAAATGGATGTGTCAAACAGTGCCTTGGCGGGTGAATTAATAGATTTTGTTACCGATGAAAATGAGTCATTTTCAACCATCACAATTGGTGCATCTCTTCCCTTTTATAAGGATAAAAATTTAAAATTGGGACCTGTAAATTACCGTTATGAAGGACAGGTTTTTACCGGGAAACAACCCAAAGAAATGCTGATTGAAATGGCCGCTAAATTTTTAAATGCACCCTATTTATGGGGTGGGAAAACGTCTTTTGGGATAGATTGTTCCGGTTTTACGCAAATGGTGTACAAACTTTGCGGCTATAAATTATTGCGTGATGCTGGCCAACAGGCAACTCAAGGTGAAGTTTTAAGTTTTATTGAAGAAAGTGAACCTGGGGATTTGGCTTTTTTTGACAATGAAGAAGGGGTGATCGTCCACGTTGGTATCATCATGAACGACAATTATATTATTCACGCACACGGTAAAATTAGAATTGACAGAATTGACCACAGCGGTATTTTTAATGTGGATACGCAAAGGCACACGCATAAATTAAGAGTCATTAAAAAGATTATATAAAAAAGCCCACGAAATCGTGGGCTTTTTCTTTTTAAAATATCGTCAAAAATTATTGTTTTACTTTTTCGTAAACAACTCTAATTTTCTCAAGTTTATCAGTCATTTCTAAATTTTCATACAATCCCATGAGCGTTTGAATAACGTTAATGCTGTTAGGATTCAACTCATACGCTTTTTCATAATAAGGCAATGCTTTTCTGTAAATATCAAATTGTTGCACCTGAAGTTTGTCATATTTTTTGAAATCAGCCAAACTTTTATTCATCTCTTCAATAATAGGAGCGGCTTTTTCAATAATTGCAGCACCAATATTATTGTAAGCATCTGCATAATCAGGTTTTAATTCAATGGCTTTTTCAAAATTTTTGATGGCTTCATCAATATTTTTTTGGTCCATATTCATGACACCAACATTATAATACAAGGTTGGTTCCGTAGGATTTAATCGAATAGCCTCTTCTAAACGTTCTTTAAATTTAGCATTGTCGCCAGCTTTATAGTAAATATTTGCTTCGTCAATTAACAAAGAATAACTGCTTGGAAATTCTGTTCTTCCTTTTGATATGATCTCTAAAGCTTTTTCATTATTTCCTTTATCAGAATAATTTTGTGCTAAATTTTTGAAAATCATTTCACGTCTTGATTCTTTTTTCTCTTCTCTTGGATTTTGAGCCAATCCTAATTTAACCTGTAAATCCATAGCTTTTTTATCACCGTAAACAACATCTTCTCCAGATGCTTTGTCTGTTGCAATAAAAACTGTTGTGATTCCTGTGTATTTTAAATCCAAAAGTTGCTCATATAATTTAATAGAGGTGTCATAATCCTTAGCAAAATAGTAAACTAAGGCTGCATTGTCTAAATAAGAAGTATCTCTTAGGCTTAATGCATACACTTGTTGAAATTCTTTAGCCGCTTTAAGATAATCGGTATTTTCTTTAGTTTCTATCGCTTTATTGTAATCATTAGAAGCACTTTCCGCAACAGAAACAATCATTTTATTAAGCAATTGGCCAATCTCAGCAGAATATTTAGGCTTATTGGTTTCATTTTCATAACTAATTAACTGATTAAATGCAGCACCAACTTTATCAATATCTGCCTGAGGCGCTCCATTTTGATACAATGTCAAACCCTTTAAATAATAAAATTTAGCTTTTGTTTTTTGATCTGCATTTGCTATTAAACCTTCAGCCTGATTAATTGCTGTTATTGCTGTAGCAAAATCATTTGATTTAACCGCTTTTTCAGCAGTTTTCAGTTCATCGTTTTGTGCGAATACTGTCATACTAATAAAAAAAGCTGACAGAATTATTAATTGTTTTCTCATTTTTTTCTGATTTATTATTACTGTTTTATTCTTGATTTAAATTATCTTCTTCGTTGTTTTCAATTTCCGTGCCATTTTCATCTTCGATGGTATTTTCGATGTCGTTCTCATCAACAAGATCAACAACATCTTCTTCATGCATCACTTTCGCAACTGCTGCAATGGAGTCATTGTCTTTAATATTGATAAGTTTAACTCCTTGAGTGGCCCTTCCCATAACTCTTAAGTCGCCCACAGCCAATCTGATGGTAATTCCGGATTTGTTGATAATCATTAAATCATCATCATCCATTACATTTTTAATGGCCACCAAACTACCAGTTTTATCGGTAATATTAATGGTTTTAACACCTTTACCGCCTCTGTTGGTTATTCTGTAGTCCTCTAGTTTTGAGCGTTTTCCATAACCGTTTTCTGAAACTACCAATATGTCGCTGTTTAGATCGTCAACAGCAATCATGCCTATCACTTCATCATGTTTATTGGCCAAAGTAATTCCTCTCACACCAGATGCATTTCTTCCCATAGGGCGTGTTTTACCTTCTTCAAAACGAATGGCTTTACCCGATTTTAATCCTAACATAACCTGGCTTTCACCATTGGTCAGTTTGGCTTCCATAAGTTCATCGCCGTCTTTAATGGTGATTGCATTGATTCCATTTGCCCGAGGTCGGGAATATTGCTCTAACGAAGTTTTTTTAACCTGACCCATTTTAGTGGCCATAATCACATAATGGCTGTTTACGTAAGACTCATTTTTCAAATCTTCCGTAACCAAAAATGCTTTTACTTTATCGTCCTGTTCAATATTTATGATGTTTTGAATAGCCCTTCCTTTTGAAGTTTTTCCTCCTTCAGGTATTTCATAAACACGCATCCAAAATACTTTTCCTTTTTGGGTGAAGAAGAGCATATATTGGTGATTGGTGCCCACAAATAAATGTTCCAAGAAATCTTCAGTTCTTGTGGCCACCCCTTTTTGTCCGCGTCCTCCTCTGTTTTGAACTTTATATTCATCCAAATTGGTGCGTTTAACATAGCCCGCATGGGAAATTGTTACCACAACATTTGAATTAGGGATCATATCTTCAATAGATAAATCACCGCCCGCATATTCTATTACCGATCTGCGTTCATCCCCATATTTGTCTCTAATGGCTATTAGCTCATTTTTAATAATTTCAAAACGTCTTTCTTCATTCGCCAAAATATCTTTTAAATCGATAATTAATTTAATAATATCATCATACTCAGCACGAAGTTTATCTTGTTCCAGACCGGTTAATTGTCTTAAACGCATTTCAACAATAGCGCGTGCCTGAATTTCAGACAACTCAAAACGAACCATCAAACTTTCTCTTGCCACATCAGCATTTGAGGAAGCCCTGATTATTTTAATAACCTCATCTATATTGTCGCTTGCAATAATTAAACCTTCTAAAATATGGGCTCTCGCTTCTGCTTTTTTAAGTTCAAATTCTGTTCTTCGCACAACAACTTCATGTCTGTGTTCAACAAAATAATGAATTAATTGTTTTAGGTTTAATTGTTCCGGACGCCCTTTTACCAAGGCAATGTTATTTACGCTGAATGATGTTTGAAGCGCAGTATATTTGAATAAATTATTTAAAACAATGTTTGGTATGGCATCACGTTTTAAAACGTAAACAATACGCATTCCGTTTCTGTCAGATTCATCACGAATATTCGCAATTCCTTCCAGCTTTTTATCATTGACCAATTCGGCAGTTTTCTTGATCATTTCTGCCTTATTCACCTGATATGGAATTTCAGAAACAATAATGCTTTCACGACCATGAACTTCTTCAATAATCGCTTTTGCGCGCATCACGATTCTTCCTCTTCCTGTCTCAAAAGCTTCTTTTACGCCTTCATAGCCGTAAATGATACCACCTGTTGGAAAATCGGGCGCTTTAATATACTTCATCAACTCAGAAATTTCAATATCTCTGTTTTCAATATAAGCCAAAGTTCCGTTTATAACTTCCGTTAAATTATGGGGAGCCATATTTGTTGCCATCCCAACGGCGATACCTGAAGCGCCATTCACCAATAAAGTAGGGATTCTTGTGGGTAAAACTGTTGGTTCTTCTAAAGTATCATCAAAGTTAAGTCGGTGATCTACCGTATCTTTTTCAATATCCGCAAGCATTTCTTCCGAAATTTTTTGCATACGAACCTCGGTATACCTCATTGCCGCAGGACTGTCGCCATCTACGGAACCAAAGTTTCCCTGTCCGTCAACCATCATATACCGCATGCTCCATTCTTGGGCCATACGAACCATGGCATCATAAACTGAAGTATCTCCATGAGGGTGATACTTACCCAAAACCTCTCCAACTATTCTTGCTGATTTCTTATAAGACCCTGTTGCTTTAATTCCTAATTCATGCATACCAAACAGCACCCTTCTGTGTACGGGTTTTAACCCATCTCGCACATCAGGCAATGCTCTTGAAACTATTACTGACATTGAATAATCAATGTAAGCAGATTTCATTTCATCTTCAATATTAATTGGTATAATTTTTTCTCCGTCTGCCATAAATTTTTATTTAATTTTGTGTCAATTTTTAACAAAGCAATATACGATTTTTCACTTTTTTACAACCTTTTTGTCACGTTGTTTTTGTACTTTTTATCAACAATGAATAGTTTGCTCAAACCCGCATTAACACACTGATTTTCAGCAATTTTTGACTATTAAAAAATACCTGTAAAATAAATTATGAAAAAGTGGTTCACTTTTTGTGTTTAAAAAAGAAAAAAATCAGTTAAATTTACAATATAAACATAAAATAATGGACGATAATTTTTCACCAAAAGTAAAAGATGTAATTGCCTACAGTAAAGAAGAAGCTTTACGTTTAGGCCATGATTTTATTGGTACTGAGCACCTCATTTTGGGATTGTTGCGAAAAGGAGAAGGAAAAGCTATAGAAATTTTAAATTCCTTAGAAATAAATCTTGATCATTTACGTAAAAAAATTGAAGGTTTAAATCCTATTAATGCTTTAAAAGAGACCGACGAAAAGAAAAGTTTACATCTGACAAAACAAGCCGAAAAAGCGTTAAAAACGACTTTTTTAGAAGCCAAATTATATCAAAGCGATTCTGTAAATACCGCACATTTGCTGTTATGTATTTTACGCAATGAAAACGACCCGACCACAAAGTTATTGCAGCATTTTGATGTAAGTTATGACGATGTTAAAACCGTTTTCAAACAATTATTCTTCGATGAAGAAATAGATTTGCCAAAAGCCCAAGATTCTAATGATGACGATTTTGAAGGCTCCAAATCAAATCCTTTTGAACAGGCAAGAGGCGAAAAAACACCGCTAAAAAAAACCAAAACACCTGTATTGGATAATTTTGGACGGGATTTAACACGTTTGGCCGAAGAAGGAAATCTAGATCCGGTGGTTGGCCGTCAAAAGGAAATTGAAAGGGTTTCACAAATTTTAAGCCGAAGAAAAAAGAACAATCCAATTTTAATTGGTGAACCGGGCGTTGGTAAATCTGCCATTGCCGAAGGTTTGGCCTTGCGCATTATTCAACGTAAAGTTTCCAGAATTTTATTCAACAAACGCGTTGTTTCATTGGATTTGGCAAGTTTGGTTGCGGGCACAAAATACCGCGGACAGTTTGAAGAACGCATGAAAGCTTTGGTGAATGAATTGGAAAAAAATGATGACATCATTTTATTTATCGATGAAATTCACACCATTGTTGGCGCAGGTGGCGCCACTGGTTCTTTAGATGCTTCCAATATGTTAAAACCCGCTTTGGCGCGTGGTGAAATTCAATGTATCGGAGCTACGACTTTAGATGAATTTAGAACAAATATTGAAAAAGACGGTGCCTTGGAACGTCGTTTTCAAAAGGTCATGGTTGAACCGACTTCTGTTGAAGAAACCATTCAAATTTTACAAAACATAAAAGACAAATACGAAGATCATCACAATGTTGTTTATACCGATGACGCCATTAAAGCTTGCGTAACGCTAACAAACAGGTATATGACAGATCGCTTTTTGCCGGACAAAGCAATTGACGCTTTAGACGAGTCAGGTTCCAGAATTCATATTACAAATATTGTTGTTCCGAAAGAAATTTTACAATTGGAAGAGCAGTTGGAAAAAGTAAGGGAAGACAAAACCGCTTCCGTAAACAGTCAAAAATATGAAGAAGCCGCTCGCTTGCGCGATGATGAAAAACGCATTGAAAGCCTGTTACAAGCGGAACAAAAAAAATGGGACGAAACTTCAAAATTAAATCGTGAAATTGTAACGGAAGACAATGTTGCCGAAGTAGTTTCAATGATGACGGGCATTCCCGTAAACAGAGTTGCTGAAGCCGAGAGTAAACGCTTGAATGATTTGCCAATCCTTATCAAAGGAAAGGTTATTGGTCAAGACGAAGCCGTAAGTAAAGTTGTGAAGGCCATTCAACGTAACCGTGTTGGACTTAAAGATCCAAACAAACCAATTGGGTCATTCATATTTTTAGGACAAACTGGAGTAGGTAAAACACAACTTGCAAAAGTTTTGGCAATGGAATTATTTGACAGTGAAGAGGCTTTGGTGAGAATAGACATGAGCGAATATATGGAGAAATTTGCCGTTTCCCGATTAATTGGTGCGCCTCCAGGGTATGTGGGTTATGAAGAGGGCGGTCAATTGACCGAAAAAATCAGACGCAAACCTTATGCTGTGGTACTTTTTGATGAAATTGAAAAAGCGCATCCGGATGTTTTTAATATGTTATTGCAAATATTGGATGAAGGACATATTACCGATAGTTTGGGAAGAAGAATCGATTTTAGAAATACCATACTCATTATGACTTCCAATATTGGTTCACGCCAATTGAAAGATTTTGGTGCCGGTGTTGGATTTGGAACAGCTTCCAAAACATCCCAAGCCGATTCAAATGCAAAAAGCGTTATTGAAAGCGCCTTAAAAAAATCATTTGCTCCTGAGTTTTTAAACCGAATTGATGATGTGGTGATATTCAATCCTTTAGAAATAGAAGATATTCACTTAATTATTGACATTGAATTAAGCAAATTATCTAAACGTATTGACGATTTAGGCTATAAATTGGTATTGACCAAAAAAGCAAAAGATTATATTGCTGAAAAAGGTTTTGACAAACAATATGGCGCCAGACCATTAAAACGTGCCATTCAAAAATACGTTGAAGATGCCTTGGCTGAAGAAATTGTCACTTCAAAACTAAAAGAAGGCGATTCAATTTTTATGGATTTGGATAAAGACAAAAACGAGCTTACCATAAAAATAACCAAAGGAAAAGACAAGGTTGAGTAAAACCAAACCCTTTTTAGATTTAAATATTTAACCAGACAATAGCCGCACATTTGCGGCTATTGTTTAATATCAAATTGAAATTATTTTATTAAAACAATTCCATAAATTCCTAAAAAATGAATTTAAAAACAATTTTTACGATAGCCTTAACACTCTTGATTTTCAATTTTTCATCAGCACAAGAAAAACCAAAAAATGCAGATGAAATTTTAAGTATTGCTTTTGAACAAGCCAAAAAAGAAAATAAAAATGTGATGGTGATGTTTCACGCATCTTGGTGTGGCTGGTGTAAAAAAATGGATGCATCAATGAACGATGCCTTAACAAAAGAATTGTTCGACAAAAACTATGTGATTGCCCATTTAGTCGTTTTAGAACCTGCCATCAAAAAACATTTAGAAAATGAAGGCGCAGAAGCATTGTTAAATAAATATGGCGGAGAAAAACAAGGAATCCCTTATTTGCTGATTTTTGATGGCGACAAAAATTTATTGGCCGATTCAAAAATGGTGAAAAATAATTTTGTTTTAAAAGGACAAGGCAACAATATGGGTTGTCCCGGCACCGATGCGGAAGTGGCTGCCTTTAGTTACAAATTAAAAGAAACTTCAAATTTAAATGCTGATGAGCTGGCGATTATTTCCGAACGATTCAAATTAAACAATCCAAATTAATTAATACCAAACAATCCCCTTAAAAAACCCAGTCCGTAGCCCGTAAATTGTATCAAGGTTGTTACAATGCTTAAAGCGGCTACGGATATTTTTTTGTTTTTGATGAAGGAATCTAAAAATAACGCCGCAAAATAAATTGCAAATAACCCGGCCGGCAATTTAAATCCTATAAACAAAAACACAAGTGACGCCACCAAAAACAACATGAAAAGTGTTGGAAACCAATAAGTAATTTTGGCGGTATCCGGATATTTTCGGTTTAAAAAAGGTCTTGCATTTCCAAAAAGAAAAGTTTGTCTATAAAACTGCTTCAATGAAGTTCTTCTTTTATGATACACAAAAGCTTTTTCAATAAATTGTGTGTGAAAGTTATTTTCCCACAATCTGAAGGTTAAATCGATATCTTCCCCAATTTTCATCGTGCTAAAACCCTTTGTGACCCTAAACGCATTTTTTGAAAGGCCAAAATTGAAACTGCGTGGCTGAAACTTATCGACCGACTTTTTACTTCCCCTGATTCCTCCGGTTGTTAAAAAGGAAGTCATACTATAATTTATTGCTTTTTGAAGGTTTGTAAAAGAATCATGGGCCGCATCAGCGCCGCCAAATGAATCGGTATAATTTTCATCTAAAGCGAAATCAACTGCTTCCAAATAATGGGGAGGAATGATACAATCCGAATCCAAAATGATAAAATACTTGCCTGTGGCCAATTCCATTCCAAAATTTCTGCTGGCTCCTGCCCCGCTATTTTCTTTAAAATGGTATTTTATGTTAAGACGGTCTGCATATTTTGAAACAATATCCTCTGATTTTAAGGTAGAACCATCTTCTATAATCAGTACTTCAAAATCCTTTGGATAGGATTGTTTGGTTAAACTTTCCAACAATTCATCAATTTCTTGAGGTCGGTTGAAAACAGGAATTATAATAGAATAAGTAAGGTTCAAAGGTTGTAATTTACGGCTAATGTATATTTTTTTAAACAAAAAAAGCACAAATATTCAAATTTGTGCTTTTTAATTATAATTAGCCTTATTCCCCTTCAATTATGAGTGCTAAATCTTGTAAAATTTCTTCACTTGTTGACTTATATAATTCAAGGTTATCAATATCAAAATTGTCAATATAATCGAACTTTTCATTGTTTTCAGAACTCGCTAAATTTACAAATAACTTAGCCGATTTGTTAAACTTCTCATCACGCTGGCTATTTACCACCAATAAATATCCCATAATTATATTTCCTGCCATTTCAACCAACCGTCTCGCATGGAAATCTAAATATTCCGTATTATTGGTTTCCATCACTTTTTGACTGGCCAATTCATAGTTAACAGTCATTTTTTGAAGTTTTTCTATTATTTCATGATCTCCTTCAATAACTTCACTGTCATACTGTTTAATTTGCTCCAAGAAAACGCCTGTAGTCACACCTTTTATGGCGGCAACTGCCTGTAATTGTGTAGTTCCTTCATAAATTGAAGTAATTCTGGCATCTCTATAAATTCTTTCAATTGGAAAATCTTGCATAAAACCAGTTCCTCCATGAATTTGCAAAGAATCGTAAGCCATTCTGTTACAAGCCTCACTTGCAATTAATTTTATAAGCGGCGTAAAAACATTGGCGAGTTTTGCATAGTTTTTCATCTCATTTCTTTCTTCAGTTTCTAAAGTACCGTCTCTTAAAACCTCTTCATACGCTTTCAAAATATCAACAAATCTGGTTGTTTCATAAAGTAACGAACGCAATGCATCCAAGCGTACTTTCATATTTGTAAGCATTTCATAAACTGCAGGGAATTTGACAATGAATTTTCCAAATTGCGCGCGTTCTTCTGCATATTTTAATGCTTCCCGATATGCTGCATCAGCTATTCCCACGGATTGTGCCCCTACGCCTAAACGAGCCGAATTCATTAAAGCCATTACATATTTAATCAGCCCAAATCGTTCCTTTCCCACCAATTCGGCAGGCGCGTTTTTGAATACCAATTCACAGGTTGGAGAACCTTTTATTCCTAATTTTTTTTCTAAATGCCTAACTTCAACCGCATGATTTGTACGATCATAAATAAACATCGACAATCCTCTGGCATCAGTAGTATTTTCTTCTGAACGGGCTAAAACCAAAGAAAGATCTGCATCTCCGTTGGTAATAAACCGTTTAACTCCGTTTAATATCCAGGTGTTATTTTCTTTATCAAAGGTCGCTTTCAACTTTACCGATTGCAAATCGGAGCCGGCATCGGGTTCAGTTAAAACCATTGCGGCAGTTACGCCATCTCTGTTAAAACGGGGTAAATATTTATCTCGTTGTTCTTCGGAACCAAATTCATAAATGGTTTCTGCACAATCTTGCAGCCCCCAAATATTGGCAAAACCAGCATCAGCTCTTGCAACCATTTCTGCAGCCATCACATAAGGCAGCAACGGAAAGTTTAAGCCTCCATATTTTCTTGGTAGCGACATTCCAATTAAACCGGCATCATACAATGCTTTATAATTTGCCGTAGTTCCTTTGGCATAAACCACCTCGTTGTTTTCAATATGCGGCCCTTCTATATCAACGCCTCCGGCATTGGTTGCTATCGTATCGGCACAAATTTCACCAACAATTTCAAGTATTTTTTCATAGGTATCAATGGCATCTTCATGATTTAAAGGTGCATAATCGTATCGTTCTGATTCCTTAAAATTTTGCTCTTTTAATTTTACAATTTTTTTTACGATTGGATGTTCCAAATGAAATTTAAAATCTGGTGTATCTTTGAAAAAATTATCCATTTTATTATTTTTTAGTTTGAGGGAGTTTTATCAAAAATCTTAGTAATTTATACAAAACTCATTAATTTTAATTACCAATTATTTTGCATTCTCCTTGTAATACTTAATCATTTTTGGAACAACCACGCCAACATCTCCATTAATTACATAATCAGCCAATTTATTTATGGGCGCATCGGGATCATTATTAATTGAAATAATCATAGATGCATCTTGCATACCGGCAGTATGTTGTATGGCACCCGAAATTCCGGCAGCAATGTATAATTTAGGGCGCACTGTGGTGCCTGTTTGTCCTATTTGACGATCGTGATCAATAAATCCGGCATCTACAGCGGCTCTTGAGCCACCAACTTCACCGCCCAATAATTTTGCCAGCTCTATTAAATATTGAAAATTTTCTTTAGAGCCAACGCCGTATCCTCCAGAAACAATAATGGGGGCATCTTTTAGATTTACCCCTGATTTTTTAATATGGCGTTCAATTATTTTTACAACAAAATCTTCCTCTTTTAAAACTGAATTTACATCAATTTCAACAATCTCAGTGCTGTAGTTTTCATCAAAAATTTCTTTTTTCATGACACCTTCACGTACCGTTGCCATTTGAGGATGCATATCCCAATTGATAATATTTGCCATAATGCTGCCACCAAAAGCTGGACGAATGGCGTAGAGTAAATCTTTGTACTCTATCTTCTCCTTTTTCTCAAAATGATCCCCAATATCTAAAATAGTGCAATCGGCTGTTAATCCGCAATTTAATTGTGAGGCCAGCCTTGGCGCTAAATCTCTTCCAACAGAAGTTGCTCCAAACAATACTATTTGAGGATCTTCTTCTTTTAATATTTGAGTTGCCAGTGCGGCATGAGGCAATGTTCTGTATGGTTCTAACCTCATACTGTTTCCAATAAACAATCTGTCCACCCCATAAGGCGCAATCTGACTTTCTATTCCATTTAAACCCGAGCCGAAAATCATAGCATCTAAAGGACATCCCAATTTTTGGGCTAAACGCTTTCCTGCGGATAGCAATTCCAAACTTATGTCTGCCACTTTTTGATTTTCAACTTCACAATATACCATTACACTTTTCATAATTAATACTTTTAAGTTTTTATAAATTACCCAATGGTATGATGCGCTATCAATTCTTTGATCATCATTTCAATATCAACATCCGAATCACTTAATATTTTAGCTTCATTTGCCGTAAAAACGATACTCTCAACGCTTTTAACTTTTGTAGGCGAGCCCGACAATCCGATTTTTTCCAAATCTGCTCCGATATCTTCAACGCTCCATTCAGGAATGGTTAGATAAGGTCTTTTTCCATGTAATGACAATATTAAATCATCGGCAGTTCTAAGCTCTGTTTTGGTTCTGGCGTATTTATATTGCATGACCTTTTTGGCTTTTCTCGATCTGCAAGCTTTCGAAGATCCATGAACAGTCATTAAGCAAGGATATGGAGAAGACACAATTTCAATACCTTTATCTAAACGTCTTCTGGCTATAATTTCATTTTCATTAATTTCAATAATTTCCTCCACATAAGTAACTTGCGGAATTTTCAATTTATCTGCACATTGGGGTCCAACCTGAGCTGTATCTCCATCAATTGCTTGTCTCCCTCCTAAAATTAAATCGTAAGGAGCAAGTTTATTAATCCCTTTTACAAGCGTATAACTGGTAGCTAAAGTATCTGCACCTCCAAATCTTCTGTCAGAAATCATAACACCATAATCGGCACCTCGATAATAGCCTTCTCTAATAATGTCTGCTGCCTTTTGAGGTCCCATTGTTAGGATGGTAATTTTGGTTCCGGGCACTCTGTCTTTTATATTTAATGCAAGTTCCAACGCATGTAAATCATCCGGGTTGAACACCGTTGCAAGTTTTCCTCTATTAACGGTACCATCAGGCTTCATAGCATCTGGGCCAACATGTCTGGTGTCCGGCACTTGCTTGGCCAGTACTACAATTTTAAGTGGTCGCATAGTATAATATTGTATTATTTTAAGTTCATAAAATTATAGTAATTAATTTACCCAAACCATGATAATACTCATACTTCTTAATTTATTTAGAATACAATTATTAAAATAAAAAAAAGCGGTGATTTTAAAATCACCGCTTTTTTAATATTTAAAGTATAAAATACTATTTTTTCTCTTCCTTTTTAGACGCTTCAGAAACTTTTTCAGGTTCTGGTTGATAATCTTTCATGAAATCTTCCATAATGGCGGTACTTACACCCATATTAGAGAAACCTCCATCGTGAAATAAATTTTGAAGTGTCACTTTCTTGGTAAGATCTGAAAATAAACTTATGGTATAATCCGCACATTCTAAAGCTGTTGCATTTCCAAGTGGCGACATTTTTTCTGCATAAGCAATAAATCCATCGAAACCTTTTACACCGCTTCCGGCAGTAGTTGGCGTTGGAGATTGAGAAATTGTATTCACCCTTACTTTTTTATCTCTACCGAAGAAATATCCAAAACTACGTGCAACCGATTCTAAATATGCCTTATTATCTGCCATATCATTATAATCAGGAAAAACGCGTTGAGCGGCCATATAAGATAATGCCACAATACTTCCCCATTCATTCATTGCATCTCTTTGATACAAAACACTCATTAATCTGTGAAAAGATAAAGCAGAAACATCAAAACCTGTTTTTGTAAAATTATAATCTTGGTGTGTATAGTGATTTCCTCTGCGAACATTAACGGACATCCCTATTGAATGTAAAACAAAATCAATTTTTCCACCCAATATTTTCATGGCACCATCCACTAAATCTTCAAGATCCATAATTGAGGTAGCATCAGCCGCAATTATTTCTGAACCTGTTTTTTCCGCCAGTTCTGCTATAGTTCCAAGTCGCAATGCAACTGGAGCATTTGATAAAACAAATATTGCACCTTCTTCATGAGCTCTTTCTGCAACTTTCCAAGCAATTGATTTTGAATCCAATGCCCCTAAAATAATTCCTTTTTTTCCTTTAAGTAAATTATACATAATTGTATTTGTTTTTGATTTAATTTTAATTTAGGCTGCAAATATAGTAATTTCTTAATTTAATAACTGCTTTGCGTGTTCAATTGCCGTTTTTGAAATTTCTTTTCCGCCCAACATTTCAGCAATTTCATCAATTCTTTCACTTTCAGTCAATTCTTTTAACCTTGTTACTATATTATTTTCTATATCTTGTTTGTAAACTTTATAATGTTGTTTTCCTTTTGCGGCAATTTGCGGTAAATGCGTAATGGTAATCACTTGCATATTAACACTCATTTGCTGCATTATTTCAGCCATTTTTTGGGAAACATCGCCAGATACGCCTGTGTCTATTTCATCAAAAATGATGGTGGGCAATTTTAAATATTCTGAAAGAATGGCCTTAACAGATAACATAATCCGCGACAATTCACCTCCTGAGGCAATCTTTTTCAGTTCTCCAAAATTAGCGCCTTTATTTGCTGAAATGAAAAGTTGCAATTCGTCCTTTCCATTTTGAAAATATTGCTTTGTATGGCTAATGATGAAATTAAAACGGGTATTTTCCATCCCTAGATTTCCCAAACTGTCTTCCAATTTAGAAATCAGGATTGGAATTGCTTTTTCTCTTTCCTGAAATATGGATTGAGCCAGCTTATCGATTTTTTCGGCAACACCTTTAATTTCATTTTCCTTTTCCAGAATAGAGGGAGAAGAGTTTTCAACGGCATCAACTTTTACCGAAAGTTCTTCTAGTTTTTCGAGCAATTCAGCAATAGTGGTAACTGCATGCTTTTTTTGCAGATTGTAAATCAATTGCAATCTGTCGTTCAGTTTTTGCAATTCCAACGGATCAAAATCTACATTTTCATTGAAATTTTCAATCTCGCCGGCAACGTCATCGAACTCAATTTTAACGCTTAAAACCCTGTCATAAAGCGCTGCATATTCGTTTGAATAAGTTGCAATTCTGTGCAGGCTCGCGGCAAATGAATTTAAAAGTGTCTGCAACCCAATTTCTTCGCTTAGCGCAAGTGTCTGCGCTTCAGATAAATTTAGTTTTATTTCCTCAATATTGTTTAATTTATCAAGTGACTGTTCAATAACTTCCTGTTCATCGGACTGCAATTTGGCCTTTTTCAGTTCTTCATATAAATGCAGGTTGTACTCGTAATTTTGAACGGCAGTTTCCTGATTTTTTTTGAGTTCATTGAGCTCTTTTGTCAACTGGGTAAATAATTTCAAACCGCGTTTGTACGATTCAATTTTTGCCGAATTGCCCGCAAGCGCATCAATAATCTGAAATTGAAAATTCACATCCGACAATTGCAGGGTTTGATGCTGGGAATGAACATCAATCAGTTTTTCGCTTAAATCCTGTAAAACCTGCAAAGTTGTAGGCGTATCGTTTACAAAAGCCCGCGACTTTCCGGTTGGAGAAATTTCTCTTCTGATAATGGTTTCGTTCTCAAAATCAATATCATTTTCTTCAAAAAAACCTTCCAGCTGATAATTTGAAATAAGAAATTTAGCTTCAATAACACATTTTTTATTGGCATCTTTCAAGGTGGAAGTATCTGCTCTTTTCCCTAAAACCAGTCCAAGCGCTCCCAATAAAATTGATTTACCCGCGCCGGTTTCACCAGTTATTGTAGATAAATAATCCCGGAAACTAACAGATAAACTATCTATTAATGCATAATTTTTTATGGAAAGATTTGTAAGCATTCTTGAAATTTAATGTTAAGAATTTACTTGATGTCGTTCCACTTAGCCGCGTTAAGAGGGGAAATTTTGAGTAAGTCTTCTTTTAGTTTAATGGTGTCATAATAAGGCCCATCCGAAAAAATGGTCACTATTTCATCCGCTTTTGAATCCATAAACACCCTTAATAAAAAGGCATTCGGACGCGAATCGTAGATGGTTTTTAATAATCCGATGGACTCTGCAATTAGTTGTTTGGCTTTTTTCTTGTCTTTAGGCATCACATCCAATCCTTTCAAATGATACTCATACATCGCTGAATGAAACAAACTGTAAGTTGGCGATAAAATATTGTCAATCATTATAAATCGGGATTTGGATCCATCATTTAGATTCCAGCCGGCGTATCCGCTTTGTTGCGCCTGCACCACCACATTTTGCGCTTTGGTAAAAAACGGAGTGCCTCCGTTTAAAGCAAAAGTATCGGCATCCATTCCTAAAATAGTATAAACATAAAATGAAACCACAGAAACCAAATTGGATTCGAAGGTATTTTCATTGAATTGCAATGGTTCAAACTCTGCATAACTAAAGGAAAAATTGTCATCTTTAAAATTAAAAACCGGCGTTAAATAGGTTGAATTGTAAACCGGACGTGAGGACTGTATTTGAATATGCCCTTTAAAATCATCACCCGATTGCTCCAATATGGTCAACGTTAAATTGCAATTAATGCGTTCTTGAGGTTCATACTTAAAATTTGTCCAACGTTTTTGATTTACAAATTCATTTAATGAATTCTCTAAGGTTTTGAATATTTGTTTGTTCGAACTCGGAATTTTATCGGCATTAACCGTTATGGTGCACCTTAATTCCTGGGCATTTAACTGAACCGTAACTAAAAGAATAATAAGTAGTTGAACTATTTTACGCATAAAATTTGATTCAAAATTACATTAAATATATCTTCAGCGACTTCAGCTTTAGATTTTAGACTAAATTCTGAAATTTTTTCGAATTTATCAATGATTGTAACTTTATTTGTTTCTTTTTTAAATCCGGCACCTTTATCTTGCAATGAATTTAGCACGATTAAATCTAAATTCTTCGTTTTTAATTTTGTAATGGCATTGTCAAGTTCATTGTTTGTTTCCAGCGCAAAACCAACCAAAAACTGCTGTTTTTTAACTTTCCCCAATGATGCCAATATATCCTGCGTTTTTACCAATTCAATGGTCAAAGTATCGTCCGATTTTTTAATTTTGGAAACTGCCACCTTTTTCGGTTTGTAATCTGCCACGGCAGCCGAAAGAATCGCAATATCAACACTGTCGAAATATTTATGGACTTCATGGTACATTTCTTCAGTGCTTACCACATCAATTCTTTGAATTAAGGAATTTGAGACCGTTTCATTTGAATTTCCGGTAATTAAATAAACTTTGGCACCTAAATTAGCCGCTTTTTTGGCCAATTCGAAGCCCATTTTACCGGAAGAATGATTTCCTATAAACCGAACAGGATCAATTGCTTCATAAGTTGGCCCTGCAGTAACCAGCACCTTTTTTTGGTATAACGGCAATCCTTTAACAATCTCATTTTCAATAAATGAAATGATATTTTCAGGTTCTTCCATGCGTCCTTCTCCCACCAAACCACTGGCCAGTTCACCGCTTGCCGGCGGAATAAAAACATTCCCGAAACTTTGTAATTTCTCTATACTATGTTTTGTGGCCGGATGCTGATACATATCTAAATCCATTGCCGGAGCGAAATAAACCTTGCATTTGGCCGATAAATAAGTTGCTAACAATAAATTGTCGCACACGCCATTGGCCATTTTAGACAAGGTATTTGCAGTAGCCGGGGCAATAAGCATATAATCGGCCCACAAGCCTAAATCTACGTGGCTGTTCCATTGCTCGTTTTCTTCATCGCCTTTTTCAAAAAAGGTAGAATAAACCGGATTTTTGGATAATGTTGAAAGTGTAAGTGGTGTGACAAAATCTTTGGCTGCAGGTGTCATCACAACTTTAACCTGCGCGCCCGATTTCACAAAAAGTCGCACTAAATGTGCTGTTTTATAAGCAGCAATACCGGCAGTAACGCCTAATAGTATTTTTTTACCGCTTAAGATGGACATCTATTTTTGAGGTTCTTCTGGATTTCTGTAATAAATTTTACCATCTAACCATTCTTGCACGGCAAGTGCTGTTGGCTTTGGCAATTTTTCATAAAATTTAGACACTTCGATTTGTTCTTTGTTTTCAAAAACTTCATCCAAACTATCTGTATAAGTAGCAAACTCCTCTAATTTTTCCACCAATTCGTTTTTTAAATCGATGCTGATTTGATCGGCTCTTTTTGCTATAATCGTGATCGCTTCGTAAATATTGCCTGTTGGCGCTTCAATTTTATTTTTGTCGTAAGTTACGGTTGTTGAAGGCGCTTTTGTGTTTTTATAATCCATTAGTTTTGAGTTTTTATGACAGTTATAGCATTTAATTCATTGCTTAAATCGGAAACCATTTTTTTAGTTTCGGCTAAATATTTTGAATTGGGAAAATTTCGTTCAAATCGCTGATGAACTTTTATGGCTTCATTAATTCTTTCTTCTTTTTTGATATCAATACTGTTAGTCCCTAAATTATAGGCCGATTTAAATTTCAGATACATCGCTTCTTCCTTAAATGAAGTGCCTAAATAATCTGCAAGCAAATTGTCAAAAGCAACCATTGCTGCTACATAATCCTGGGTGTGATAGTATTGTTTGGCAATCTCGAAAGATTTTTTTTCTAGTTTATAGGTCAATTCCTTGATGTTTTTATTGGCATCAGGAACTTTATCTGAGTTTGGAAACTTATAAATAAAAGTTTGAAGCGCCGTAATGGCTTCTTTCGTATCTTTTTGATCTAAGCTGTAAACCGGTGAAGCCAAATAATAACTGTAAGCCGATAAATAGGCAGCCTCTTCAACCTTTGAACTTTTTGGGTAGCTTTTTACAAATTTATCAAAATAATAAGCGGCCAAACTATATTGTTTGGTGTTATAATGCGCTTGCGACACCATATATTGAATACGCTCCATTTGAGGTTTTCCTTTAAAACTCGGCGTTATCTTCTCAAACAACTGTATGGCTTTGGTGTACTTTTGTTGATCGTACATCTTAACAGCCATCTGATATTGCTCTTCACTGGTCCCTTTATTCAATGCTTTTTGATATTCACTACAAGATGAAAAACCCAAAGCGACTAACAAAATGAAAATATAAATTTTATTTTTTTGCATTTGGCAAAATTAGTTATTTATTATGGATTATTAAAATGATTTTTTACCTGACTATGAACCACAAAAATAACTAGCTTTTCCTATAAATAGCACTCGTGAATCCTAATTGTTTGTTAATTATTAGACTGTTGGTGCAACAGAGCTTACTACGGTAAGTCGTTTAATATCATTGTCAAACAAGTATAAACCTCCTTTATCGTCGCCAATTAAATTAATTTTATCCAAAATAGTTCTTGCCTGTGCTTCTTCTTCTATTTGTTCAGCAACATACCATTGCAAAAAGTTATGGGTTGCATAGTCCTTTTCTTCCAAAGAAATATGCACTAATTCATTAATGCTTTGGGAAACAAAAACTTCATGTTTAAACAAGGTTTCAAACATGTTTTTTATGGAGCCGAATTCAAGAGCTGGCGCGCTTAATTCTGAAACCATTGCATGGCCGCCACGTTCATTGATATATTTAAAAAACTTAAGCATATGCAATCTTTCTTCATCAGATTGTCCATACATAAATTGAGAAACGCCCTCCAACCCTTTTACTTCCGACCATGAAGCCATCGCTAAATATATTTGAGAAGATTCTGCTTCAATTCTTATTTGTTTGTTTAAAACGGATTGCATTCTTTCAGATAACATACTTTTTTAATTTTGTTTTATGATAAATTAAATGTAAAAACTAATAATTAGCTGCAAAGTTAGTTATTTTTTGCTGTAAATCATAAGAAGCATTTACTAATGGCAGCCGTACATTTTCTGAGCAAATACCCAAACTTTTCAGCAGCGCTTTTATTCCGGCCGGATTGCCTTCTTCAAATATATAATCTATAGAATCCATCACTTTGTAGTGCAGCGCATTTGCATTTGCAACATTGCCTTTTAATCCTTGCTGAATCATTTCAGAAAAATCCTTTGGCAAACCTTGTCCGATTACAGAAATTACGCCTGCGCCACCAGCCAAAACCATGGGCAAAGCAATCATATCATCACCCGAAATAACCATAAAATCTTTGGGCTTGTGCTGAATTAACCGCATCGCCTGAACGATATCTCCAGCCGCTTCTTTTACCCCCACAATATTTTTAAAATCATTTGCCAGTCTGATCACTGTATTTGCCTCCACATTTTTAGCAGTTCTTCCAGGAACATTGTAAACGATAATTGGCAACGGACTTGCTTCTGAAATGGCTTTAAAATGCTGATAAATTCCTTCCTGAGTTGGCTTGTTATAATAAGGTGAAACGGAAAGTATTGCCGAATATGCCGATAAATCTGAAGTTTTAACTTCATTCACAACAGCCATAGTGTTATTTCCTCCAATACCAATCACTAAAGGAAGTCTGCCGTTATTGGCTTTGATGATAGTTGCTTTAACCTGTTCCTTTTCTTCAGAAGTTAAGGTAGCCGGTTCACCGGTAGTTCCCAAAACCACCAAATAATTAATGCCATTGTCAATTTGATAATTCACCAAACGTTTTAACCCTTCAAAATCAACCGATTTATCTTCGTTAAATGGCGTAACCAATGCAACTCCAGTTCCTAACAATTCTATCATTGTACTATCTTTAAAATGACTAAATATTTTAATAATTCTTCATTAAACAAGGCAATCTCATCAGTTTCACACCTAATCATTAAATCATACAGCCGCTTGTCTAAATGCGCAAAGCCAACCTTAAATGTCGCTTTACTTTGCAATAATAGGATGTTGAGGTAAACATTGTCAACTTTGCTGTAATTAATTAACAAATCGTATTTATTTGTTAAAATATTTTTTATCTTTTCAGAGTCAATTTTGCCGTACCAGCCAAAATCCTTGGGTGTAATGATATCGTTTGACATGTTTTCATTTTTCAATTTTCTTAGAAAAACAACCACTTTTATATCGCTTTCAGAAATTTTCAATATTGATGTCAATTCACTTACAATACTCGCTCTGTCGGCAGTGGCATCTAAAAAAATCAATACCTTTTTAACTTCATTAAACGGCCTTTTCAGTTCGTTTTTGAGGATGCCTGGCAGTGTTTTTTTAAAAAAAATTTGATTGCTTTTTCGTTTAAATCCTGTAAAAATCATCTATATTTACCATTGTGAACACAAAATTAATTAAAATCATCTGTATATCACCAATGAAAAAATTTATTATTTCATTTATTATTATCACAGCGCTTTTCAGCTGTAAAAGCAAACCTCCGCAACTGGTCCGAATAGAAGGAAAACAAACTGTTATAAATGAGACCATTGCTTCGGACAAAACCTTTGAAAATACCATTAAACCGTACCGAGAAAAGGTTGAAAAAGAAATGACCACAGTAATCAGCTACACCCCCATAAATTTGAACAGAACCGATGAGGATTTGGAGAGCAGTTTGGGGAATTTAATGGCAGATTTGTGTTATGAAAGAGCAAATCCGGTGTTTTTATCAAGAACCGGGAAAAATATTGATTTTGCCATGTTCAATTACGGCGGCATCAGGGCCACGATTTCAAAGGGAAATATCACCAACGAAAATGCCTTTAACTTGATGCCTTTTGAAAACAGTTTGGTGGTGGTTGAACTGACTGCTGAAAAAATAATGGAATTGGTAAATTACCTAATTTCCGAAAATAAAGCGCATCCGCTATCAAAACAGTTTAATTTAGCGGTTACTGAAAATGGCTATGACCTAAAAATAAACAATGCACCTTTAGAAACTTCCAAAACCTATTTTGTGCTGACTTCCGATTATTTGCAAACCGGCGGAGACAATATGAATTTTTTTAAAAATCCGGTAACTATTCACAAGCTCGATTATAAAGTCAGAAACGCCATTATCGATTATTTTAAGCAAACAGACACCATTAAAGTTAGTTTGGACGGACGATTTAGACATGAAAAAACACTAAAAAATTAGGCAGATGAAGAGAAGGAATTTCATACAAAAATCGACTGCGGCAACTGCTTTTTTAACGCTTGGCGGACTTTCATTGCAATCGTTTGCTTCGAAAAACACCAAACACATTACCATTTTGCACACCAATGATGTGCACAGCCATATTGATCCTTTTCCAAGCACCGACAGCAATTTCCCGAATCAGGGCGGTGTCGCCCGACGTGCCACTTTGGTAGAAGCCATTCGGAAAGAAAATCCGAACACCTTATTGTTGGATGCCGGCGATATTTTTCAGGGAACGCCATATTTCAATTTTTACGGCGGTGAATTGGAATTTAAATTGATGAGTATGATGAAATATGATGCCGCAACCATCGGAAACCACGATTTTGACAATGGCATTGACGGATTATTTGCCCAATTGCCTCACGCACAATTCGACTTCTTGTCGGCCAATTACGATTTTAAAAATACCGTGTTAAATACCCACGTAAAACCTTATAAAATTTTCATAAAAGACGGTATTAAAATTGGTGTTTTTGGATTTGGAATTGAACTCGAAGGCTTGGTTGACCCAAGAATGTATAAAGAAACCTTGTATTTAGATCCGCTTGAAATTGCGCAGGATATGAGCCGAATTTTAAAAGAAGATGAACATTGTGATTTGGTGATTTGCCTGTCTCACCTTGGCTATCATTACAAAAGTGATAAAATAAGTGATTTGGTTCTCGCCTCAAAAACAAAAAATATCGATTTAATCATTGGCGGTCACACCCATACTTTTTTGCCCAAACCAACAATCGCAAAAAATAACGTTGGCGAAAATCTATTGGTAAACCAGGTTGGTTGTTATGGCATTAATTTAGGAAGAATTGATTTTTATTTCGACAACGATAAAAATTTAGCAAGTAAAGGAAAAAGTATCATCATTTAAAATATTTAAAGAAAAATGCGCATAGAAACCGATTTAAAATTGGGCTTTACTGATGTAATGATTCGCCCAAAACGTTCAACGCTAAGTTCAAGGTCCTTGGTTACATTAGACAGAGAATTTACTTTTTTGCACAGCAAATACAAATGGAGCGGCATTCCAATCATGGCGGCAAATATGGATACCGTCGGCACCTTTGAAATGGCAACCGCACTGGCAAACCATAAATTATTTACGGCAATTCACAAACATTATTCTTTGCAAAAATGGAAAGAGTTTATGCAAACTGCCAGTGAAACATTAACAGATTTTATTGCCGTAAGTTCAGGAATAGGATCGGCAGATTCAAAAAAATTGGCTGCCATCTTTAACCAACATCCACAGCTAAAATTTATTTGCATTGATGTTGCCAACGGCTATTCCGAACATTTTGTGAATTTTGTAAAAAAAACCCGAGAACAATATCCCGATAAAATAATCATGGCCGGAAATGTAGTTACCGGTGAAATGGTTGAAGAACTGTTGCTGGCAGGTGCCGATTTGATTAAAGTTGGCATTGGCCCGGGCTCTGTTTGCACTACCCGTGTTAAAACAGGCGTTGGTTATCCTCAATTGTCGGCCATTATTGAATGTGCCGATGCGGCGCACGGATTGGGCGGACAAATAGTTTCCGACGGAGGCTGCAAAATTCCTGGTGATGTGGCAAAAGCATTTGGCGGTGGTGCAGATTTTGTGATGTTGGGCGGCATGTTTGCCGGACATACCGAAAGCGGAGGAAAAATTATTGAAATTAATGGCGAAAAATTCAAACAATTTTACGGCATGAGTTCTGAAACTGCCATGAACAAACATGTGGGCGGCATTGCCGATTACAGGGCTTCTGAAGGAAAAACTGTTGAAATTCCCTATCGTGGCGCGGTTGAAAATACGGTTCAGGATATTTTGGGAGGATTGCGTTCAACCTGCACATATGTTGGCGCAAGCAGGTTAAAAGAACTGACAAAAAGAACCACTTTTATTCGTGTTCAAGAACAGCATAACGAAGTGTTTTCAAAATAATACTTAAAATTTCTTAAATTAAAAGCAGTTTATTTTCACTAAATATTTGGTGTTAATTGCTGCTTTTTTTCTGTATCTAAAATCATAGAACGGAAAATTAAATATTGCGCCAGCACATAGGTTATCATCACAAATACTTCAAGAAAATGGGCCGGATTGTAAAATTTATTGATGGCCAAAAGTGAATCTGAAATCATAAAAATAACCGCGCCAAAAAGCATTAGCAATGACTTTTTTGATTTTGTGTTCAAAAAATAGAGGAAAGAAACGGCTCCAAATGTCGCTATCGTTAATCCATAAATGATTACAGGTGCAAACATTTCATGAAGTGAATCCTTTAAAATGAAAATCAGCAAACCAAACACCGCCAAAAATGGCGTGGCAGAAAATAGTGCCTTTAAAAAATTGACCTCCTTAATTCTGGAAATCACAATTTTTATGAATAAAAAATGCGCCATTAAAAATGAAACCAGTCCGCCCATAAAAAATAGTTCTCCCGAAAATAGCAATAAAACATCCCCAAAAAAGGAAAATTCCAAGGCTATTACGTACCATTTAATTCGTTTTGGCAAGGAAAATACATACAAAAACAGCAATGAAAAGATAATAAGCGGTTTAAAAATATAGATGAGCATTGGTATTGAAAAAAGAATTCCAACAATATCCAACATTGATGCAAGCATAAATGCAAAAAAGGCAATTTTAATTTTATTCACTTCAGCAAAAATTAGTTATAAGCAGGCAATATACAATTTTTACTTAATTTTTTTAATAACGGATTTATTCCGTCAACCAAACTTTGCTTCATCTCTTTAGAATCATCTTTATGGCATTGCAAACAAGCGCCAACCAATAACAATCGCTGTTGTTCTTTAACTGTGAATGGCCTAAAATCCAATCGTGTGGAATTTATGATACCTTTTTTGGGTGCGGTTAAAAACGGAATCCAGGCATCTTCGGGCAAGTTGTCATTTGGGTTATTTTCATATTCCGGCGTAAAATTCCATTTCCCTTTACCGTTTTTAATATCATAAACCAATTTTCCGTTTCCGTAACCCAATGTTGCCGAATTTGTGTGGCACGACTTGCAATCGCGTACGCTTTTGGTTGTGGTATGCGGCGAATTTGAGGCATATAACCTGTAAAAAGAAACATCTTTTCCAATTTCTTTGCCTGCATAACTTCCTTTGTCAATTGTTATAATCATTCCGGGAATCGCAGGTTCAATCAATCTTTTATTTTTAGATTCCCTAACGCCCATCGCGGGTTGGGAAGAAGAAAATTCGGCAACATGCTCTTTCCACTGCCCTTTTCCGTACTTTTTATCCAATAAATCAAAGGCTCTTGGCTCATCTTTGTCAAATTCGTTATGGCAACCAATGCAACGCGATGTCCAGGAGGAATGACAAGTGGAACAACTGACATTTTTATGCGCATTGTCTCGTGAACATACTTCCGACTGCGGTTTTAACTCGTGAATTTTACCATCTTTTTTACCAATTAAAAATGCTTTTCCCGCAGCATCAACATAGGTATTCACCAATGGATGC
>MGWK01000062.1 GCA_001800975.1 Flavobacteria bacterium RIFCSPLOWO2_12_FULL_35_11
AGATACTGAATTTCAGTATCTTGACCAATATTTATAACACTTTCTTTAATCTAAATAATTGCACCCAACGGGTTATATTTAACAAAAATATATTTTAAATGGAGAACCATCAAGTTATCGGCACTGTAAATTTAAGCGAAATGAGTGCTATGGAAGTTGTTGAAGACGCGAAAAAAAAACTTAAAAAAGCGAGAAAAGAACTAAGCAAGATGCAAGATACGATGTATGCTGAAGGAAAGCACGCAGTGTTAATTTGCCTCCAAGGAATGGATACTTCAGGAAAAGACAGTTTGATAAAAGAAATTTTTAAAGACGTTAATCCAAGAGGCGTGGTGGTTCATAGTTTTAAAGTGCCAACGGAATTGGAACTAAAACATGATTATTTATGGCGTCATTATATTGCTTTGCCTGAACGCGGAAAGATTGGTGTTTTTAACAGAACGCATTATGAAAATGTGCTGGTCACAAGGGTTCATCCAGAATATATTTTTTCTGAAAATATTCCTACGGTAAAAAGTTTGGATGATTTGTCCGATGAATTTTACCATAAAAGAATGGAAGAAATCAATGAATTTGAAAAAAATTTAGTAGCTAACGGAACCGTCATTTTAAAATTCTTTCTTAATATTTCAAAATTAGAGCAAAAGAACCGATTGTTAAGAAGGTTGCGGTTTAAAGAAAAGAATTGGAAATTTTCTCCGGGCGATTTAAAGGAACGCAATCTTTGGAGTCAATATAAGTCCTGTTATCAGGATTTGCTTAACAAAACTTCAACAACACAAGCGCCATGGTTTGTGATTCCTTCCGATGATAAGCCTACATCCCGTTTTTTAGTGGCGAATATTATTGTGGAAACGTTGAAAAAATATAATTTTAAGGAGCCGGAATTGCCCGAAAAATATAGATTGGAAATAGAAAATTATAAAGCCCAACTGGCGAGTGAGTAAGCGTTTAATTTGAAGTATATTTTGTTAAAAAGTTTATAAAACTATTTTCAGAATTTCTAAAATTCACCTTACAAATAGTATCTTTACCAATCAAACTAACAAAAAAACTATGGAATTAAAATTACAAAAACCGATTATCTTTTTTGATCTGGAAACAACCGGAATTAATATTGCCAAAGATCGAATTGTTGAAATCTCTATTTTAAAAGTATTTCCAAACGGTAATAAAGAAAGCAAAACATGGTTGGTAAATCCGGAAATGGAAATCCCAAAAGAAGCTTCCGATATTCACGGAATTACAAATGAAAAAGTGGTTACCGAGCCAACTTTTAATGAATTGGCATCAAAAGTAAGTGAAATGATTGACGGATGCGATTTGGCAGGTTTCAATTCAAACCGGTTTGACATTCCGTTGTTGGCGGAAGAAATGTTACGTGCCAATGTTGATTTTAGCATGAAAGATAGGGTTTCTATTGATGTACAAGTGATATTTCATAAAAAGGAAGAGAGAACTTTAAGTGCCGGTTATCAATTTTATTGTGGCGGAAGTTTAGAAAATGCACATTCTGCCGAGGCAGACACCAATGCAACTTATGAAATTTTGTTGGCCCAGTTAGAGAAATATGAGGATTTGGAAAATGACGTTCAGTTTTTAAATGATTATTCCACCCACGTTAAAAGAGCGGATTTGGCTGGATTTATATTATTTAATGAAGAAAATGAAGAAATTTTTACCTTCGGAAAATATAAGGGTTATAAAGTTGAGAAAGTGTTAAGAGATGACAAAGGTTATTATTCGTGGATTCAAAATGCCGATTTCCCTTTGTATACCAAAAAAGTATTGGGTGAAATAAGGGACAGGGTACATCCCAAAAAAGTTGAATTAACCCTGGAAGATTTAAAAAATAAATTCAATCAAAAAATATAATATGTTAGTAAATTTTGACAGTTTGGAAGATGCCTCTAAAATTTGGATATACCAATCCAACAGAGAATTCTCAGAAAAGGAAGTTGCAGAAATAAGCCATAATTTAGAAAGTTTTATTGACGCATGGAAACGTCATGGAGACGATTTAAAAGCCTCATACCAAATAAAATACAACCAGTTTATTGTGATTGCGGTTGATGAAAATTACAATGAAGTTTCGGGCTGTTCCATTGATGCTTCAGTTAATTTGATCAAGCAATTTGAACAAAAATTTGCAGTTGATTTAACCAATAAATTAAATATTTCATTCAGAGATCACAGCAATATCAATGTGGTGAGTATGACCGATTTTCAAAATTATGCCAAGCAGCAAAAAATTACTTCAAACACAGTGGTTTTCAACAATATGCTCACCAATAAAGCGGATTTTGAACAAAATTGGGAAGTGACAGCTGATAAAAGCTGGCATAAACGTTTTTTGACAGTCACCAATTAAAAAACAAATCTTAATTGTTTTTGGTTTCATTTTTGATAATGTTGGTAGACAACTTATCAAAACAATGATCACTCAATCCACATTAAATAAATGATAAAAAAAATATTGTTCCTGGTTTTACTGCTGAATTGTGCTTTATTGGAAGCGCAAAACTTGGATCCTTTGCAAACAAATGATGTTAAAGCCCAAACAAAATGGGTGGATAGTTTGATGAATAAAATGACGATAGATGAAAAAATTGGTCAGTTGTTTATGGTTCAGGCTTATTCCAATAAGGATGAAAATCACAGTGCTTGTATAGACAGTTTAATTGAGAACTACCATATCGGCGGATTGATTTTTATGCAGGGAACTCCGGAAAAGCAAGCTGCTTTAACCAATAATTACCAATCTATTTCCAAAATTCCGTTGCTGATTGGTTTTGATGGCGAATGGGGATTGGATATGCGATTAAAAGACACCTATCGTTTTCCTTGGAATATGACACTTGGTGCGATTACAGACAATAAATTATTGGAAGATTTTGGCACCCAATTAGGAAAACAATGCAAACGATTGGGCATCCATATTAATTTTGCCCCGGTGGTGGATATCAATATAAATCCGGAAAATCCAATCATTGGGAATCGCTCTTTTGGTGAAAACAGAGAAAATGTAACACAAAAAGCCTTGGCCTTTGTTAAAGGAATGCAAAGCCAAAATGTATTGTCCAATGCCAAACATTTTCCCGGCCACGGCGATACCGCTTCCGATTCCCATAAATCTTTGCCCATATTGGATTTCGATTTTAAAAGGCTCGATTCCATTGAATTGTATCCATATAAAAAGTTGATCGACAATAATTTAACCAGTGTTATGGTGGCGCATTTGAGTGTGAAAGGATTAGAGGAAAATAAAGATTGCCCAACATCACTTTCCTACATGGTTATTACTAAATTATTAAAGGAGAGATTAAATTTTGAGGGTTTAATTTTAACGGACGCGCTAAATATGAAAGGCGTTTCCAATTATGCTGAATTGGGCGAAATTAATTTGGAGGCATTGCTGGCCGGCAATGATATCTTGCTAATTCCAACGGATGTACCTTTGGCCGTTGACACCATTAAGGCTGCCTTAAAAGAAAACTTGATTACCGTAGAACGAATAAATTATTCCGTCAGAAAAATATTAAAAGCAAAATATTGGGCAGGATTGAATAAATACAAAAGCATTGAATTGACAAATTTGCAGCAAGATTTAAACTCCATTGAAGATGAATTGCTTCATCGGAATTTAGTGGAAAATTCAATTACCTTGCTCAAAAACGAATCAGTAATTTTTCCAATTCAACATTTAGAGCGGAAGAAAATTGCCTATGTAAAATTGGGTGATGCAAATCATAGCGATTTTTTAAATATGTTAAAAAATTATGCCGAGGTTGATGAAATTTCAAATGATACGCTCGATATTTTAATGAACACGCTAAAGCCTTATAATTTGGTAATTGTCGGATTTCACAAATCAAATGACAGTCCATGGAAAGACTATAAATTTAAAGACGAAGAATTGCTCAAGCTGCAAGAAATTGCCAAAAGCAACAATGTTATTTTAGATGTTTTTGCAAGTCCGTACAGTTTATTGCAGCTCGAAAATTTTGAAAATATTGAAGGCGTTTTAGTCTCTTTTCAAAACAGTAAAATTGCCCAAGAAATTTCGGCACAAATGCTATTTGGCGCTTTGGATATCAAAGGAAAATTGCCCGTTTCTATTGCTGGTCAATTTTTGGAAAATGATGGATTAATGTCTAATTCTCTAGGTGTTTTAGGCTATTCGATTCCAGAAGAGGTGGGTTTAAGCAGTGAAAAATTGAGTAAAATAGACTCGGTGGCCACTGTTGCTTTAAATGGAAAAATGGCTCCGGGAATGCAAATTCTAGTGGCCCGAAAAGGAAAAGTAGTGTATCAAAAAAGTTTTGGTTTTCATACAGATGAAGAGAAAACTCCTGTGTTGAACAGTGATTTATACGATATTGCATCGCTCACGAAAATAGTGGCCACATTGCCGCTAATTATGGAACTTGAAGAGCGCAATGTTTTGCATTTAAACAGTACTTTAGGAAGCTTAATTCATAAATTAAAGAGAACAAATAAGCGTAAATTAACTGTACAAGAAGTGCTTTCGCATTATGGAGGGTTAAAACCCTGGCTTCCATTTTATATAAATACAATTGACAGTGCGACTAAAAAGCCTTCAGCCAAGTATTACAGCGTTGAAAGAAGTGACAAATTCAATATTAAAATTACAGATAGTTTGTATTTGCTCAGTACTTATGATGATGAAATGTTTGATCTTATCGCTCATTCAGAACTTCTTAAAAAGAAGGAATACAAATACAGTGATTTGCCTTACTATATCTTCAAAGAATATATTGAACATCACTATAAAAGCAATTTAAACGAATTGACACAACTCCATTTTTATAGGGCAATGGGTGCAGACAGAACAACTTATTTGCCTTTGGAAAAATTTTCCAAAGATGAGATAGTTCCTACTGAAAAAGACAATTATTACCGTTATAAATTGGTGCATGGCGATGTGCACGATATGGGTGCGGCAATGCAAGGAGGAATTGGTGGTCATGCCGGTGTTTTTTCCAATGCGAATGACATTGCCAAAATAATGCAAATGTACCTTCAAAAAGGTTATTATGGCGGACAAAGATATTTTAAACAGGAAACCATCGATAAATTTAACCATCGTTATTATGCTAGTGAAGGGGTGAGAAAAGGCGTTGGTTTCGATAAGTCCCAACTAAAAGAGAGCGAAATGGCCACATGCGGCTGCGTTTCTGACAGTAGTTTTGGACATAGCGGTTTTACGGGAACTTATACCTGGGCTGATCCGAAATCGGAAATGGTGTATGTATTTTTATCGAATAGGGTTTTCCCAACTTCGGCAAATATGGATTTAGTGAAATATAACATAAGGACAGAAATTCAGCAGTTAATACAGGATGCAATTATTGACTAACTGTCATTGTTTTCGCTGAAATAAAGCCTAATAAAATGCAGCTAAAAAGGTAAATAACCGCTATTTTCCAATTAAAAAAGTAATAGACAATTGCGGCCTGAATTAAATAAAACAGTGGAAACAGCGTTGTAATTAGTGCAAATCTGTACGTATTTGTAAAAACCACATCCTTAATGTTTGGCTTGATGTATTCCCAAATTAACAAAGGAAAAATACTGTTTAATTTAGCAAGAAAATGGATAGGGGCAAACCAATTGATTTTTCCCTTTTTTACTTGTGTTATTGAAGGTGTTGTCTCTATATTTTCAACCAGTTCATTGGCTTCAAACGGATCTAAATAATCAACATTTAAGGCTTCTAATTTTACGATAATTTCCTCATAATTAACTGAATCTTTAACATGAAGCGTCAAATTTTTTAGTGCGATTGAAACCTGATTTGTAATCTCCGTAAATTTATAATCAGGGTTTTTAAGATCAATAAATTGATTGGCAATTATTGGTTTCCCATAATAAACAGAAGTGCTAGAAGGAAAATTTAAATGGGAATCGTAATTAATGCCAATGGGAACTATGTAAATATTTAAGTCGGGATATTTTTGAAGCGTGCTTAAAATAATACGCGCAAATCCTTTTTTTAATGGCAGCACCCTTCGTCTTAAATGATGTTCTCCCTCTGCAAAAATTTGAATCGCTTTTTCTTGTTTCAAAATTTCTATGCACTGTTCAAAAACTGCAATATTCTTTTCTATAATGCGAACGCCATCCCTTATTCTAAAAACGGGAATCATATTAAGCGATCGCAATATTTTGCTGACTATGGCAATTTTAAAGGCACTTGCTCTGGTAAGAAAATGAATGCTTCTGTTATTGGTTGTGGGCACCACGAGAGCATCAATTAATGCATTTTGATGATTTCCAATAAAAATTACTGCACCTTTTTTGGGAATATTTTCTTTCCCGTAAACTGACATCTTTTTGAATAAAAAGAACAATCCAATTTTTACATAAATTCTAATAAAATTATACCAAAGGTTTCTCAAACTTATGCTGTTATTTTTTGTTTAGACCAAAAGCCACCCAATGCCAAGCCTGAAAAAATATCCCAAATAGCCCAAAATGCCACCAATAACGCCATACCGCCTAGTCCGTTAAAAAAACTAAAAATGAGCAACAATCCCAATCCGGAGTTTTGAATGCCAGTTTCAATTGAAATTGTTTTTTGATCTTTAAAGGACAGTTTCATCAATTTGGCAAAATAAAAGCCAGTTAACAATGCCAGTAAATTATGTGCAATGACCAAAAGAAGCACATATTCAATATAATTTATAAAAATATCAAAATTATCGTAGAAAGCAATAATGATAAAAAGCATAAAAATAAGCAAAGAAACAGGTTTTAGGATTTTAGATGCTTTAGCTGCCAGCTTAGGCTTCGATTTTCTTACCCACATACCCAGAATTAAAGGAATTCCCATAATTAAGGTTACCAATTTTATAAGTTCCCAAGGGTTTAATTCAATTGTCCGAAGAATTTCTGCCGTGGGCGCATATAAATTTCCATAAAAATACAGATTAAATGGTGTCATAACCAATGAAATCAAGGTGGAAAAAGCAGTTAAGCTAACCGATAATGCCACATTTCCTTTAGCCATTTGTGTCATAAAATTTGAAATATTACCGCCCGGACAAGCTGCAACCATCATCATTCCCAGTGCAATGCTTGGCATTGGATTCACAAATTTTATAAAAATGAAAGTGACCATTGGCAATAAAATAAATTGAGAAACAACGCCTGTAAATAAAATTTTTGGTTTTTTAAATAACCGTTTAAAATCATCCAAGGTGATTCCTAGCGCAATTCCAAACATGATAATGGCCAATGTGATGTTAAGTACCCAAAGACCTTCGGTGTCAAAATTTATTTTTAAGGAATCTAAATTTTCTGTCATCGTTAGTTTTTAAAGGCGTACTCAACAATATTTGCGCCCATTTTTAGTGCTTTTTCACGAACTTCAAAAGGATCGCTATGAACTTCTTCATCTTCCCAGCCATCACTTAAATCGGATTCATAGTCGTAAAAACAAACCAATCTTCCTTCATATAACAGTCCAAAACCTTGTGGACGTTTGTTATCGTGTTCATGAATTTTAGGACAGCCGTTTTCAAAATTAAAAGATTGATGGTAAATAGGATGATTGTTTGGTATTTCTTGAAAATCCAATGTAGGAAACACTCTTTTGAGTTCTCTTCTTACGTAGTTATCAAGTCCGTAATTATCCGATATATGTAAAAACCCACCTGAAATTAAGTAGTTTTTTAAATTCTCAATATCTTCATCAGAGAAACTGACATTTCCATGTCCGGTCATAAAAACAATCGGATAATTAAAAATAGCAGCGCTGCTCACTTCAACCGTTTCCGGATTTTCTTTAATGGATGTTTTTATGTTTTTGTTGCAAAAATTTATGAGGTTGGGCAAAGCTGTTGGATTCGCGTACCAATCTCCTCCGCCGCTGTACTTTAGAACAGCAACTTGTTGGGCAGAAATAAAGGCCAAAGGCCAAAGGCAAAAGGCAAAAGTTACAAATGTCACTTTTATTTTAAGTGAATGGAAAAAAGTTATTAAGTTCGGAAATTTAATCATCAAATTCATTCATTTACAAATGCCACGCTGTGAACTGCAACCAATCCGGCAGTTTCAGTTCGTAAACGGCTTTTTCCCAAAGATACAGGAATAAAGTTATTGTCCAAACTTTGTTGAATTTCTTTGGTTGAAAAATCACCTTCCGGACCAATAAGGATGGTGGTTTTTAACGCGGGTTTTAATTCCGATTTCAATGATTTTTTGCTGGTTTCCTCGCAATGCGCAATAAATAACTGTCCGCTAAAATTTGATTGCATAAACGCATTAAAAGTGATAGGTTCATTCAATTTTGGAAAATGGAATTTAAGCGATTGTTTTGCTGCGGAAAGAATTATTTTCTCCATCCTGTCGAATTTAATTACTTTACGTTCAGAATGTTCGCAGATAATTGGCGTAATTTCATCAATGCCAATTTCGGTTGCTTTTTCCAGAAACCACTCAAAACGGTCGTTTAGTTTTGTGGGTGCAATGGCGAGGTGCAAATAATAATTCCGGTCGTTTTCTTGGGTTTCCAAACGCACAATTTTGACCAAACATTTTTTATCGTCGGCAAGCAGTATTTCCGAAGTAAATAACTGGCCTAAACCATTGGTGATAAAAATTTTATCGCTTTCTTTTTTTCGCAAAACCCGCACAATATGCCGACTTTCAATTTTATCAAAAGAAAACTGTTTTGTTTCGGTTGTTAACTCTGGATTGTAAAATAATTGCATTATAAATCTTTTCTGAAGGTGCACCGTCTTTTATAAACAACAGGATCAAAATTTTTCCAAAGTGCCGCAGCTGCTTTGTTTGTAGAAAGTTCTGGTGTTCTAAAACAGTTTTCAACTCCTTTTTTAGTAAATGTTTTAAAGAATTCTTCAAAAATAATGGCATGAACACCTTTATTTTGATAGCTTGGATGAACGCCTATTAAATAAAACAGAATGTCTTTGCTGTATTTTTTGGCGTTTAATAAGTGAAAAATTCCAAAAGGGAATAATTTACCCTTTGATTTTTGCAACGCTTCTGAAAATGAGGGCATGGTGATGGCAAACGCAACAAGTTTTTCCTCTTTGTCAATAACAAAAACAATCAGTTCCGGGTTGATAAATGGAATAAATTTCTTTTTAAAATAGGTCTTTTGAATGCCGGAAATAGGAACAAAGGATGACAATGATGCGTAACTTTCATTGAACAAATCGAACATTTCATCCACATACGGCAATATGTCTTTTGTTTTGGTGAAATTGAGGGGTTTTAGCTGGTAACGTTTTCTGACAAGTTCATTTGCTTTAGAAAAAAATTCGGTTTTTACATTGCTGAAAGGAAATTTACTTTCGTTGTATTCCTTTTCCACCGTAAAACCAAGTTTTTCAAAATGTTCTTTGTAATAGGGATAATTGTACCAGGTGATCATCGATCCAATATGGTCAAATCCTTCGGTTAAAACGCCAACTTTATCTAGGTTTGAAAAGCCCATCGGCCCTTCCATAAATTCCAATTTATTTTGTGTGCCAATTTCTTCAACCTTTTCCAATAACATTTTTGAAACTTCAAGGTCATCAATAAAATCGAACCAGCCAAAACGCATTTTTTTTACATTTTGCTCATTAATTTCAAGATGGTTGATAATTGCGGCGATACGCCCAACTATTTCATTGTTTTTCAACGCTACAAAAAAACGTGCGTCAGCGTGCAGAAAAACTGGATTTTTGGTTTTGTCGAACGATTCAATTTCGTCATTTATAATAGGAGGAACCCAATTAGGATTGTTTTTATACAGTTTAAAAGGAAATTCAACGAATGCTTTCATTTCCTTTTTTGACATCATTTCTTGCAGTGTAATCATAGAATTTAAATGATATTAGTTACGCTTTTTCTTAAATAATCTGGAAAAAAATCCTTTTTTGTTTGGTGTTTTAGACATCGTTTCTTTTGGTGCATTTTTATAGACAAAAGAGTCCTTGTGGCGATCTAATCTCCAAGAAAAACCGGCAGTTGCATACAAATAGGAATAGTCGTCCAAAAAATTGGTTCTGGCAGAAGCGTCCAATTGTAAATTTTCTGTAACCAAATAGGCTATTCCTGTTCCGAACTGATAATTAGGCGAAAAATCGTTGTAATATTTTCCTTGATTTTCAATAAAATAAGACCAATTTTGATTAATGGCATACGTCATCGTAACAATATAGGAGTAATATTTTTCTTCAGAAGTAATTTTATCGGCAATTAAATTTGTTAATAAAACCAACCGGTCTGAAAAATCGTTTTGCAGCAAAACAGCCCCTTTATAACTAATTCCTTCTTCGTTTTTATAATCTTTCCCCAAAAAGTTTAAGTGCGCTCCGCCATAAACCCCAACAGAAGGAATTAAGCGCTTTTTGTCGAAGGCCATTTTGCGTTTCCAACTTCGAATTTCCTTCGACTTATCTTTAAATTCTTGCTGATAAAACAAATATTTTGCGCCAACGGTAAGATCACTTATTCCTTTAATATGATAATTTGGATCGGGATCATTTTTAACTTCGTCGCGTTGGTAAGCAACATTGGCGTTAAGTTCCAATCGTTCTTTAAATTTACCGTACCTAAAAAACAATTCGCCACCCAAGGTTTTAGGGTAAGCCTCCAAACTTTTATCATTATTGCTGTTATAAAACATGCCGGTTTCAAACTGAAAAACATTGGTGCCAACACCGTACGGACTTTCAGAAAACCCGGGTCTTTTTGAGTTGATAATTTCGGTATATTGCGCAGTAACCAGCTGAAAATTTGCTAAAAAGACAACTAAAAATAAAACATTTTTCATAGTTTAGATGGATTGGTGTGTCAAAGATAAGTTTTTATATAATTAAACGTTTTAGTTCCTCTCAAATTGTTATTTTTGGAGATTATAAAAACTTGATGAAATGGGATTGTTAAGAACGCTAGCAATTATAGTAATTGTATATTATGCTATTAAATTTATAGGAAGGTATATTTTGCCATTGTTTGTAGGTAAAATTATAGACAATGTGGAGAAAAAAATGAGAGATCAGCAACAACAATTTAATAATCAGCAACAAAATACAACCGGTAAAGTTGGTGAAACGATTATTGCCAAAAAACCTTCGGATTATAAAGAAGGAAATAAAAACATTGGCGATTATGTTGATTATGAAGAAGTTAAAGACGATAAATAAATGAATTTTCCTATAAAAAAAGCGGTTCCATACCTTATAGCCATTGCAACCTTTATTATAATTTCCATTGCTTATTTTTCTCCGATTCTGGAAGGAAAAAAAATATTCCAAAATGACATTAAGCAGTTTACCGGAATGGCAAAAGGAATTAACGATTTCAGAGCCGAAAATAAAGTCGAACCTTACTGGACCAATTCTGCTTTTGGAGGAATGCCAACTTATAATTTAAGTGTTTTATATCCAAATGATTATGTTAAAAAATTAGATGGTTTTTTACGATTTTTACCAAGACCGGTCGATTATTTATTTTTGTATTTTTTAGGCTTTTTTATATTGTTGACGGTATTAAAAGTGGAATATAAATTGGCGATTTTAGGCGCTTTGGCTTTTGGATTCTCCACCTATTTCATTATTATTTTAGGTGTTGGCCACAATTCAAAAGCGCACGCAATTGCGTATATGCCAATGGTTTTGGCGGGTATTTTATTGGTGTTGCAGCGCAATTATTTGTGGGGTTTTGTGTTAACAGCGCTCGCGATGTCTTTAGAAATTAAGGCTAGCCATCCACAAATGACCTATTATTTGTTTTTTGCGGTGTTAATTTTGGGCGTTTTCTATTTAATTGATGCCTTTAAAGAAAAGCAGCTGCCTGCATTTTTTAAAAGTATTGCCATTTTAATTGTTGCGGTGGTTTTGGCGATTGGCACAAATGCGACAAGTTTGTTGGCGACTAAAGAATATGTTTCGCACAGTACAAGAGGCAAAAGTGAATTGACGATTAATCCTGATGGTTCGCCAAAAGAAGCTTCTAACGGATTGTCAAAAGAATATATCACCGACTATAGTTATGGAATTTTAGAAACATTTAACTTGTTCATTCCACGATTTATGGGTGGCGGAAACTATGAAAATATTGGATTCGATTCAAATATTTATACCTTTTTAAAAGACAAAACAGATCCAAGACAAGCGAAAGAATTTGCTGAATTTGCGCCAATGTATTGGGGACAGCAGCCAATTGTGGAAGCTCCAGCCTATATAGGCGCGGTGCTTGTGTTTTTGTTTGTTTTAGGAATTTTTCTGGTAAAAGGAAGACTAAAAAAGTGGCTGGTTGGAGTCGTTATTTTTTCAATATTGCTCAGTTGGGGAAAAAACCTCAATTTTTTAACCGACTTTTTTATTGATTATGTTCCAATGTACGATAAATTCAGGGCGGTTTCTTCCATTCAGGTAATTGCGGAACTGGCAATTCCTTTATTGGGAATATTGGGATTAAATGAATTTTTCAAAAACACCAATGCAGCTGAAATAAAACTAAAAGCTTTAAAAAGCACTTTTATTATAACTGGGAGCATTGCATTAATTTTTACTGTTTTCGGTACAAGTCTTTTTGATTTTGAAGGATCACGAGATGCAGGTTATGACCAATTGTTGCCGGGATTGCTGGAGGCAATTATTGCCGACAGAAAAGCAATATTCTTTTCTGACAGTTTAAGGACATTTATTTTTGTTGTTTTGTCTGCTGGCGTTTTGTGGCTATTCATAAAAGAAAAATTGAATAAAAATTATGCCATTTTAATATTGGCCGGGTTAATTTTGTTTGATTTGGTTTCGGTGGATAAACGTTATGTAAACAATGCCGATTTTCAAAATGCAAGGGAAATAGACAAACCTTTCGTGGCTTCAGAAATTAATCAGGAAATATTAAAAGATAAAAGTTATTACAGGGTTGCCAATTTTATGGTGGATCCAATGAATGACGGAAGCACTTCCTATTTTCACAATTCCATCGGTGGCTATCACGCGGCAAAATTGGAAAGATATCAAGAGTTGTACGATTTTCACATTATGAAAAACAATATTGAGGTGTTAAATATGTTGAACACCAAATACTTTATTTTTGAAGATGGAAGTCGGCGCGAAACGGTGCAACAGAATCCAAATCCAAATGGAAACGCCTGGTTGGTAAATACCATTAAAATTGTTGACAATGCGAATGAAGAAATATTGGCTTTGGACAGTTTGAAAACTAAAACGGAAGCCGTTATTGACAAAAGATTTGTTACCGAAAGTTTTAATGCAAATTACCCGAAAGATTCAAAAGCAACGATTCAATTAACATCTTATGCGCTTAATAATCTGGTTTACGATTTCAATTCAAATACAAATCAATTTGCCGTTTTTTCTGAAATCTATTACAAAGATGGCTGGAATGCATATATTGATGGAAGTTTAACACCGCATTACCGGGTTAATTATGTTTTGCGTGGAATGGAAATTCCAAAAGGAAAGCACAAAATTGAATTTAAATTTGAACCTACCGTCATTAAACAAGGAAGCACCATAACCTTAATTTCGTACGGATTACTTCTGATTATTTTTGCAGGTTGGTTTTTTGTGGACAGAAAGAAAATTTAACTGACAGAATAATTCATCAATTTTAGAATTCTTAAAAAATTTGTTTTATTTCTTGAAGAAACCAACAGCTTTTTTTTGTTTGAAAGCACAAGCTCTCCCGTATTGTTGTATTGAATAATGTGCTTTAAGTTTAAAAGTGTGGAACGGTGTATTCTAAAAAAAGTGGCGTGCGTTAAAATACTTTCCACTTTTTTTAAATTGTTTGAGGTTGTGTAAATTTTATTGTCTTTTGTATAAAAATTGGTATAACTTCCATCTGCTTCACAGTATAAAATATCATCAATGTCAACAATAATAAATTCTCCATTCTTCATCGGAAGAGAGATTTTATGATGTTTGTTTTCCATTTGATTTTTAAAAGTGAGGTACTTTTCAGAATCAAAAGCGGACTGTTTCGACAAAAATTTATCTACAACGGTAATTAATTGATCTTCTTGTATCGGTTTATTTAAATAATAAAAAGCAAAATAATCCATTGCTTTTTCTTTGTAATCCTTAAGTCCGGTTGTAAAAATGACTTCAAATGAAGAAGAATTTGAAAAGTGATCCAATATTTCAAAACCATCGCCGTCTTGTAATTGAATGTCCAAAAATACGAGTTGGGGATTTAGGTCATTTATCAATTTAATTCCTTTTTCCACCCCAGTTTCATGACCAACAATAATAAGTTGGGAGCCATAATTTCTTTCTAAAATATTTCTGAGATGTTGGTAGGCAGCATTCTCGTCTTCAATAATTATGGCACTTATCATAAAGATAATTTAAAAACTTATTAGGGGTATTTTTAGGGTAACTTTTAATCCCACTAAGGTATTAAATTCATCTGTCACATTTGATATAATCACTAAATTTTCTTCACTTTTGGACTCATTAATCAATTGAAGCCGTTCATTAATATTGGAAAATGAGATTCCCGAACTGTTTGATGTGATGGAATTTTCATTTTTTTGAATTCCAACGCCGTTATCCAAAATTTCACAGATTAAAAATTCTTCATTTTCAATTTTAAAGTCAACACAAATACAATTCGTTTTACCGCCATTTTTAAAACCATGTTTAAATGCATTTTCAATGATAGGCTGCAAAATCATTGGGGGAACCAAAATATTTTCCAATTCTTCTTGTGAAATAGTTTCTGTATTTATGGTGTAAGTGGTATTTTTATGGAATCTCAATTTTTGAAGCTCCAAATACAGCTTTGCCATTTCAATTTCATCCGTTAAATTAATAAGGTTTGCTTTGGTTGATTGAAGTATTAAATTTACCAATTCGGCAAATTTACTTAAACTGTATTTTACTTCTTCAAGTTCTCCCTTATTTACCAAGTTTTCAATGTTTACCAGCAAATTGTTGATAAAATGAGGATTCATTTGTGCATTTAAAGCTTTATATCGCAGATTTGAAATATTTTCTTTAATTTTTTCGTCCTGTTTAATTTTCAGATTTCTTCTGTAAAATAAATAAATGATAAACAATAGTAAGGTTCCTGCTGCAATCATTATAAACCACCAAGTTTTGTAAATGGGCGGTTTTATGTTAAACATAAATTGGGAGGGATTGCTGCTTTCCAAGTTGTTTTTTGAGATTGCTTTTACTTCAAAAGTGTAGTTGTTTGGAGGTAATGAGGAGTATCTTACCGTATTGTTTTTGGTTTCAATCCAATCAGGTTCAAGCCCTAATAATCGATATTTAAAGGTAATGTTTCCCAAACTTTTAAAAGATATTCCGGAGAAATTAAATTGAATGTTATTGGATTGGAAATCAAATGTTTGGTTATTCGTTTTTTCGATGATATTATTGTTCAGCAGCA
>MGWK01000063.1:0-2397 GCA_001800975.1 Flavobacteria bacterium RIFCSPLOWO2_12_FULL_35_11
ACTTATAACTCCCTTTAAAATCTCAACTCCTTCTGCATCACAAATTTGTATTAATAATTCTCTGCAACGTACTTGAACATCTCCTCTTAAAACTTGATAGCGGTATTTTGTGGCCCAAACTAAATGACAGGTCATCCGTGTTACTGTATGCGACCCTTTCCTATATTCTGATTTCATAGAACTAAAATATAATTTTTTTCGCAATACTAAAGTCCTGCACTAAAAGTGCAGGGCTTTAATCCCTTTTCTGTGACCAATAAATTTATTTGATTAAAAAAAAAGGCCTAAATAAAATTATTGAGGCCTTTTTTTTTAATCTTTATGAATAATGAATATGGTGGGTCTTTTGTTTAACTCGGGATGTTCATTTTTCCAATCTTTAATCTCCAAGGTCTTAATGTATTCTGATGACAAAGTAATGTCGCAGGCAACACAAAGTTTTGTGGCGGGATTTAAGGTGCTTTTTAAATCGACAAATAATTTTTCATTTCTATAGGGAGTTTCAATAAAAATTTGTGATTGATTTTTATCCTTCGACAATTTTTCCAGACTTTTAATTGCTTCTTTCCTTTCTGAAGCCTCAATGGGCAAATATCCGTTAAAAGCAAAATTTTGACCGTTAAAACCCGAGGCCATCATCGCCAAAATTATTGAAGATGGACCTACCAAAGGAATTACCCTAATATTTTTTTGATGTGCCAATTTAACAATTTCAGCACCCGGATCGGCAATGGCAGGAACGCCGGCTTCAGAAAGCAAGCCCACAGAAATACCTTTTGAGCAAACATCCAAATAGGTACTAACTTCCAATTGATCAGCGTATTTGTCCAGACTAAAAAATATCAATGATGGTTGTGATTTTCCCGGTGCAATTCTTTTTATAAATTTTCGTGCTGTTTTTTCGTTTTCAACTATAAAATAATCCAGTTTTTCAATCATTTCTTTAACCAAAAAAGGAAGCACTTCCATAGGCTCATTGTCGCCTAAAGTTGTTGGCAATAAATATAAATTTCCCTTTTTGCTATCCATCTGGATTTATTTTTTTTGCGATGATCTCACAAGCTTCATCCAACATTTTATATACATTTTTGAATCCAAAATCCCCGCCTAAATAAGGATCTGGAACATCTAAATTCTCATTTGGAAATACTTCATTTAAAATCATTTTAACCTTAACAATGTCATCCTCATTTCTTGCCATTTCTATAACATCCCGATAATTTGCATTGTCCATTACATAAATTAAGTCAAACGCATCAAAATCTTCCGCCAAAAATTTTCTGGCCCGCTGATCAGTAATATCAACGCCATTTATTTTTGCGATAGCAATGGAACGACTGTCTGGCTTTTGGTCGATATGATAGGCGCCGGTCCCGGCGGAATCAATAACTACGTTAGCCCTAAAAAGTTTGGATTTTAAAATTCCTTCTGCCAAAGGTGATCGGCAAATATTGCCGAGACAGACCATCAATATTTTAGTCATTTCAGCGTATTAAAAAGTAAGTTTTTTGGTAATATCATCCACATACTTTCTGAATTGCTTGTCGGTTTCTGTTAAGTTATCAACAGTTTTACAAGCATGAAGTACTGTGGCATGATCTCTTTTCCCAATTTGGGAACCAATGCTGGCCAATGAAGCTTTTGTCATTCTTTTGGCAAAATACATAGCCAATTGACGCGCTTGAACTATATGACGTTTACGAGTTTTTGATTGTAGGGTTGCCACGTCCAATTCAAAATAATTTGAAACAATTTTTTGAATATATTCAATGGAAACTTCGCGTTTTGTGTTTTTAACAAATTTATCTACAATTTGTTTTGTTAAAGCCAAAGTGAATTCCTTTCTGTTAAATGATGCTTGCGCAATTAAAGAAATCAACACTCCTTCTAGTTCCCTAACATTTGATTTTATGTTTTTTGCAATATATTCTACAATTTCAAACGGCATTTCTACCCCGTCTCTGTACAATTTATTTTGCAAAATAGAAACACGGGTTTCATAATCAGGCGCCTGAAGTTCGGCCGACAATCCCCATTTAAATCTGGAAAGCAAACGTTGTTCAATATCCTGCATATCAACCGGAGCTTTATCCGAAGTCAATATTACCTGTTTTCCGTTTTGGTGCAAATGGTTGAAAATATGGAAAAATACGTCTTGCGTACCGGTTTTTCCCGATAAAAACTGTACATCATCAATCAATAAAACATCAATCATTTGATAGAAATGAATAAAATCATTTCTTGAATTTCCTTTTACGGAATCTATATATTGCTGCGTAAATTTCTCGGAAGAAATATAAAGCACAATTTTATCTGGATATTTATCTTTAATTTCAACACCAATGGCATGGGCCAAATGCGTTTTACCCAAGCCTACGCCGCCGTAAATCAACAAGG
>MGWK01000063.1:2449-15081 GCA_001800975.1 Flavobacteria bacterium RIFCSPLOWO2_12_FULL_35_11
GGCCAATCTATTGGAATCGCCTTCTATAAAATTTTCGAAATTGTAATTTGGATTTAACTGTGATTCAATTTTAACTTTTTGAATGCCCGGAATAATAAACGGATTTTTCAATTCGCGCTTATTAACATCTATTGGAAATGCAATTCCCTGAGGAATCATCGGATTTCTGTTTGAGCTAGGAATTTTTACGGTATGCGGATTGTTGCTGCTGTAATTGTTCTCCATGCGAACATCGTAAATCAGCTTGGCATCTTCTCCCAATTGTTTAACCAAAGCCACTCTTAATAACTTAATGTAATGCTCTTCCAGCCACTCATAAAAAAATTTGCTAGGTACCTGAATTGTAAGTGCTTCACCAGATAGTTTCACCGGTTTGATTGGCTCAAACCAAGTTTTGTAAGCTTGCGGTTTAATGTTGTCCTGAATAAAAGACAAACATTCCTCCCAAACTGATGATGCAGTTTTACTCATTTTTTTATCGAAAACAAATTTAAAGTTAAAATTTAGTTGATTAACTTAAAGCAATCCTTAAGCTATTTTTGGCTTTACAAAAATGTGAATAAATTTTAGCATAAAAAAATAAAATCACTATTGATTCTTATTTTTTTTTTACGTAACATGATGGTCATAAAATAAAAAAAATGAAATCAGACAAAATTCAATTTAGAGTGCGATATGGTGAAACGGATCAGATGGGTTTTGTTTACTACGGAAACTATGCCCAATACTTTGAAATGGGCCGCACGGAATGGCTGCGAAAATTAGGAATAACCTATAAAAAAATGGAAGAAGATGGCATTATGTTGCCTGTGATGAATTTAAATATAAACTATTTAAAGCCAGCAAAATATGATGATTTGATTACCTTAAAAACGACATTAACAAAAATGCCTTCCGCAAAAATTGAGTTTTCCTATGAAGTATTCAATGAAGAAAATGAACTGTTAACAACAGCAAACACCACCTTGGTTTTTGTAAATATGAAAACCAATAAACCAACCCGTGCACCTGAATATGTATTAAAAAAACTGCGTGATATTAACGCTTGATTTCCTGAATTTTAAGACAGCGCAAATCATTAAATAATTGAACAATTTTAGCCGCATTTTTTTTGCGGACAGCTATTAAAAACGAACAATTTAAATTCATTTTTTGATCTAAAATTTCGAGATTGTTTTCTTTGATAATTCGCATGACTTTATTCATATCTATATATTCAAAAGTCAGTTGAAAATAAACATTAACGGTCTTATCAACAATTTCAGCTTCATCCAAAATTAATTTTGCAGTTGTTTTATACGCATTTATGAGTCCGCCAACGCCTAATTTAGTTCCTCCAAAATAACGAACCACCACCACCAAAACATTGGTGATGTCTTTTGATAAAATTTGTCCGTAAATGGGATTTCCTGCCGAATTATTTGGTTCACCATCGTCATTAACCCGATAGCTTTTCTCTTCAACGCCCAATTGCCAGGCATAACACCAATGCCTTGCGGCATGGTGCTTTTTCTTTAATTCTTCAATATGTACTTTAACGTCATCCTCTTTTTCGATAGGGAAAACATAGCCAATAAATTTACTGCCCTTCTCTTTAAAAAGTGCTTCTCCTTGGGCTACTTCGATGGTTTTATATGTGTCGTTTTCAGAAATACCGTAAATGTTTTAAAGCACAAATATATCAAAAGCAAATGCTGAAATTTCCATTTTAATTTTAATATATTTGAAAATCAAATTACAACCCATGAAAAAAACTGCAACCATAATTTTTTCAACACTTGTTTTAATGTCTTGCGATGCGAATGCTCCCAAAAATGAAACTGAAACAGTACGTAAACCAAATTCCTTCGCCATCGTTATCCATGGAGGTGCCGGCGGTATTAAAAGAGAATATTTCACCCAAGAACAACAAGATGCTTATGCCGAAAAATTGCAGGAAGCGCTTGATGCCGGATATGCTGTTTTGGAAAAAGGCGGAATTTCTTTGGATGCCGTTCAGGCCGCCATTAATGTGATGGAAGATTCTCCTTTATTTAATGCAGGAAAAGGTTCGGTTTATAACAGTGAAGGAAATCAGGAAATGGATGCTGCAATTATGGACGGAAAAACGTTAAAAGCAGGCGCTGTTGCCGGAGTTAACCACATTAAAAATCCGATTTTGGCTGCTCGCATGGTGATGGACAGTTCTGAACATGTGTTGCTTTCCGGAAAAGGCGCTGAAATTATGGCCGAAAAATTCGGTATTGAAATGGTGGACAGCGCATACTTTTTTACCGAAAAAAGATTAAATCAGCTGCGCGAAATTCAAGGACAAGAAAAAACACAATTGGATCACACCGCATATTTGATTAAAAATGAATTAATTGACGACCATAAATTTGGTACCGTTGGCGCTGTTGCGATTGATAAAAACGGAAATATTGCTGCGGGAACTTCCACCGGAGGAATGACCAATAAAAAATATGGCAGGATTGGCGATGTTCCAATCGTTGGAGCAGGAACTTATGCCAACAATTTAACTTGCGGCATTTCTTGCACGGGAACCGGCGAATATTTTATGAGAACCGTAGCAGGCCATGAAGTTTCAAGTTTAATAAAGTATAAGAATTTAACACCAAAAGAAGCTTTGCATGAAGTGCTCTTTAACCAAATTGGCCCGCTTGGCGGTGAAGGCGGCATCATTTTATTGGATAAAAACGGTGATGTTCACTGGGATTTTAACTCAACGGGAATGTTCAGGGGTTTTAAAAAATCGAGCGGAGAAACAAAAATTGAAATGTTTGAGAAACCCGAATAATCAATAATTCACATAAATTTTTAAAGTGTCATCTGAAATTTTCTGAATTTCAGATGACGCTTTTTTTAATTCAGGTGCTTTGAGTCCGTTTTCGAATTTTTTGTTTCCGACAAAAACGAAGGCTTCATCCCATAAATTTTCAGCTATAAAAGTTTGAAGGGTTTGTACACCACCTTCAACAAGTACCGATTGAATTTCATGTGCATACAAAACGGCACAAATTTGTTCTGCAAGGTTTTTGCTGAAATCCAGTTGTTCAAAATGGGTGTTTTCGTTTACACTTTTAATGGGCGCTTTTTCAGTCAGAATGATTGTTTTTACACTTCCGTCATATAAATGATAATCAAAAGGAATTTTTAAGGACCGATCCAACACAATTCGAACCGGATTCAATCCGAACCAATTTCTTGCGTTTAATTTCGGATTGTCATTAAAGGACGTATTGGTTCCCACCAAAATTGACTGTTCTTCGGCACGCATTTTATGAACCAGCTGCTGCGAATAAACGTTCGATATCCAATTTGGGGAATTTTCCGAATTTTCATCGCGTAATTTATCTATAAATCCGTCTTGCGTTTCGGCCCATTTCAACATAATAAATGGTCTTTTTTTGTTATGAAACGTAAAAAAGCGCTTATTCAAATTTAAACATTCTTGTTCCAAAACACCGACGATTACCTCACAGCCATTGTTTTGTAAATGCAAAATCCCTTTTCCGCTCACTTTACTGTTGGAATCAACGCTGCCAATCACCACTTTTTTGATGCCGTTATCCACAATTAAATTGGCGCAGGGCGGTGTTTTTCCGTAATGCGAACAGGGCTCAAGATTCACATAAATGGTTGCCTTTTTTAACAAGGATTTGTCTTTTACGGAATTGATGGCATTGACTTCTGCATGCGGTTCGCCCGCTTTTTGGTGCCAGCCCTCTCCTATTATTTTATCGTTTAAAACAACAACGCTGCCAACCAGCGGATTGGGATAGGTAGCGCCCAAGCCATTTTTCGCCAATTGAATGCAGCGATTTATATATTTTTCGTGTATATTCACAGCACAAAAATAACACATTAAAATGACTCATAACAACTTTAAAATCAGAGAAATTCAACGGAAGGACAATCCGAAAATAGCCAAAGTAATCCGTGAAATTTTGATCGAATTTGGCGTTCCAAAAGTTGGCACTGCGTATGCCGATAAAATTTTGGATACTTTATATGAAGCTTATGCCACCGAAAAAGCCATTTATTATGTGATTGAAAAAGAAGGCGAAATTTTTGGCGGTGCCGGCATAAAACAGCTGGACAATTATGAAGGAAATGTTTGTGAGCTGCAAAAAATGTATTTTTTGCCTGAAGCAAGAGGTATTGGGCTGGGAAGCAAGATGATGGAAACCTGTCTGCAAAAAGCCAAAGAATTTGGTTTTGAACAGTGTTATTTGGAGACCTTGCCGTATATGGAAGATGCCAGAAAATTGTACCGGAAAGCCGGATTTAAAGATTTGGATGCGCCAATGGGCGACACTGGACATTATTCCTGTAATTTGTGGATGTTAAAAGAATTGTAATGCTGATCCAGGAATTTAAACGTCATTTTTTTTCAGAACTCTCCAATTTATATCCTGAAACTGAAATTCAGTCATTTTTCACTATTTTGGTTGAATTTAAGCTGCATTTATCTCGGATTCAATTGGCGCTGGAACACAATTTTGAACTTGACAACGACGATTTTGATTTTCTGCAAAACGCCTTATTGAAATTAAAAAATCAAATTCCCATTCAATATATTGTTGGTGAAACTGCCTTTTACGGGCTCCTGTTTAAAGTGGATAAAAATGTATTGATTCCCAGGCCGGAAACTGAAGAGTTGGTGGAATGGATACTCCAAAACCACAAAAACAGCAATTCACTTAAAATTTTGGATGTAGGAACCGGAAGTGGTTGCATTGCCATTTCGTTGGCCAAAAACCTGCCAAATGCAGATGTTTTTGCTTTAGATATTTCTGAGGAAGCCTTAAATGTGGCGAAAAACAACGCAGCAATGAACCAAGTGAAAGTTGATTTTATACTGGCCGACATCTTAAAAACAGAAAAGTTAGCAACTAATTTCGACATTATCGTCAGCAATCCGCCTTATGTTCGTGAATTGGAAAAATCGCAGATGCAACAAAACGTATTGTCCAACGAACCGCCTATTGCCTTGTTTGTAAAAGATGAAAATCCGCTCTTGTTTTACGATAAAATTGCCGAACTGGCCAAAAAACATCTGACGGAAAATGGCGTTTTGTATTTTGAAATCAACCAATATTTAGGGATAGAAACCATTGAATCGCTAAAATTAAAAGGGTTTAAAAACATTGAACTTAAAAAAGATATTTACGGTGTTGACAGAATGGTGAAATGTTTGAAATTTTGAATTTTGAATTTTGGATTGTTGCTGCGTTAGTGATTGTAGTGAAAATCCTTTTTTGAGGTTTTTCTCCGAAAAAAAGATTGAAACGGAAAGCACGACCCTTGTGGGAACGCCCACCAAAAAGGCGGGCAGGCCCAAAATATTATTTTTAATTGACAATTGTTAATTATCTTTGCCAAATGCGAATTGATATCATTACCGTTTCTCCCGAACTTATTAAAAGTCCGTTTGAATATTCGATTATTAAACGTGCCATCGACAAAAATTTGGTGGAAGTTCATTTTCATGATTTAAGAAAATACGCCTTGAATGATTATGGAAAAATTGATGATTACCAGTTTGGCGGCGGCGCGGGAATGGTTTTGATGATTGAACCGATTGATAAATGCATATCGGAGTTAAAAACGGAACGCGATTATGACGAAATCATTTATCTGACGCCAGATGCGCCGACTTTAAACCAGCAAATGGCAAATACGCTTTCACTGGCTGAAAATATATTGATTTTGTGCGGACATTATAAAGGTGTGGATCAGCGCGTACGGGAATTGTTGATCACCAAAGAAATTTCTATTGGAGATTATGTTTTGAGCGGCGGGGAATTGGGTGCGGCCGTTTTATGCGACACTATTATAAGACTCATTCCAGGCGTTTTGGGCGACGAATCTTCTGCCTTGACCGATTCGTTTCAGGACAATTTGCTTTCACCGCCAGTTTACACGCGACCAGCTGAATATAAAGGGCTTGAAGTGCCTAAAATACTGTTGTCGGGCAATTTTCCAAAAATTGATGAATGGCGTAACGAACAAGCGCTGGCAAGAACAAAAAAAATAAGGCCAGATTTGTTGGAAGACTAATCTTTTTTATTAAATTTGCACACTCAAAATTAACCTCTGACGAAAATCGTGAATGTTGGTCATTGAAAAACCCATTAAAAAATTAACAATGGAAGATTTATTAAAATTTGTACAAGACAAATTTGTAACCGCAAATGAGTTACCAGAATTTCAGGCAGGAGACACTGTAACAGTATACTACGAAATTAGAGAGGGCGAAAAAAAACGTACCCAACACTTTAGAGGTACTGTAATTCAACGCAGAGGCTCAGGCAGTTCTGAAACATTTACCATCAGAAAAATGTCAGGAACCGTAGGGGTAGAACGTATTTTTCCGATAAACTTGCCAGCAATTGAAAAAATTGAAGTTAACAAACAAGGTAGCGTACGTAGAGCACGTATTTTCTACTTCAGAGGCTTAACAGGCAAGAAAGCAAGAATTAAAGAAAAAAGACGCTAGTCCGCATTCCTTAAATAATATAAAAAACCCGTTTTGAAATTTCAAAACGGGTTTTTTGGTTATTAACATTTGTTAATAAGTCAGGTTCATATCTTGTTGAAAACAAAACGATTATAAATTTGGAAAATTGATTTTTAGGTGTTTATTTTACAAAAGGAATTAGCATGAGCGCTTAACATAAACCTTAGAATGCAAATTTTAAAGTTGAACCAAAAAACCTCGATGTGAAGTTCCTTATGTTCTTGAACATAGTTTTTAAAACCGAGCTTTAACAAGTAATGTGCCCAGTATTTAGCATGAATAAATGGAACATGGTTTTAAAAGCACATTTTAAAACAGCATCTTAAATCAAGTAGTTTTTAGGAATTACAACAAAGTTTTAGACACTGTTTTAAAAGAAACGTCTACTTTAATAAGAACTTGATTCGTAAGAAAAACAAGTTGCGGTAAAAAATTTAAGTGTAGGTTATTCTTTACGGAGATTGACGAAAACGACTAAATTTTAACTGATAACTTATTAAAAAAAATGTTTCAGCAAATAGCCATAATACTGAGCAATCATTATTATGGCTTTTGTTTTTTCTGCCATTGCAATTACATCAAAATTTCAACCCTTTTTTTGGATTAAACGCAAAATTACACCCTTATTTATAACGTTTTCGAGGGCAATTTTTCCGTCATTATTCGCTATATTTGCGAAACGTTAAACGAAATTAATTTACCCTGCTATAATTTCTGACTTTATTGATAATTATAGTTTTTAAAACACAAAAAATTATGAGTAAAACACCTAAAATAATTTATACTAAAACTGATGAAGCGCCCGCTTTAGCTACCTATTCATTTTTGCCAATTGTAGAAGCATTCACAAAACCGGCAGGCATTGAAGTTGAAACTAAAGACATTTCTTTGGCGAGCCGAATTTTAGCTTTATTCCCGGAATTTTTAATGCCTGTTCAACGCGTGCCCGATACCTTGACTGAATTAAGCGAATTGGTAAAAAAACCTGAGGCAAACATTATAAAATTACCCAACATTTCTGCTTCTGAACCTCAATTAAAAGCAGCCATTAAAGAACTGCAAACATTGGGTTACGCAATTCCAAATTATCCTGATGAAGCCAAAACGGCTGAAGAAAAGGACATCCAGCTAAGATACAATAAAGCGAAAGGTTCCTCCGTAAATCCAGTATTGCGTGAAGGAAACTCCGATCGCAGGGCACCAAAAGCCGTGAAAAATTTTGCCAAAAAGAACCCGCATTCTATGGGCGCTTGGTCGGCAGATTCAAAAACACATGTGTCCACTATGAAAGGTGGCGATTTTTTCTCTAATGAAAAATCCATCACTGTTGCTAAAGCAGTTGACGTAAAGGTTCAATTTACCGATCAAAACGGATCTGTAACCGTTTTAAAAGAAAAAACAACTCTATTGCCAGGCGAAATTATTGACGCTACTTTTATGAGCAAAAAAGCTTTAGTAAAATTTCTGGATGAACAAATTAAAGATGCCAAAGAAAAAAATGTATTGTTTTCATTGCACATGAAAGCAACGATGATGAAAATTTCTGACCCAATCATTTTTGGACATGCCGTGACTGCTTTCTTTAAAGATGTTTTTGAAAAACACAGCGCGCTTATTAAAGAACTTGGCGTTGACGTAAATAATGGTTTTGGAGATTTGATCAGTAAAATTCAAGGCTTGCCTGAAGCTCAAAAATCGGCAATCGAAGCAGATATCAAATCTTGTTTAGATAATGGACCTGCTATAGCAATGGTTGACTCTTCGAAAGGCATTACCAATCTTCATGTGCCCAGCGATGTAATTATTGACGCTTCAATGCCTGCAATGATTCGTACTTCTGGCCAAATGTGGAATGCTGACGGTAAATTACAAGATGTAAAAGCGGTAATTCCCGACAGTACTTATGCCGGTATTTATACTGCAACCATAGATTTTTGCAAAAAAAATGGCGCTTTCGATCCAAGAACAATGGGAACAGTTCCCAATGTTGGTTTAATGGCCCAAAAAGCTGAAGAATATGGTTCACATGACAAAACCTTTGAAATTCAAGGAAACGGGATTGTACAAGTTTTGGACGCTTCAGGAAATGTACTTTTAGAAAACAATGTTGAAAAAGGAGACATTTGGAGAATGTGTCAAGCAAAAGACGCACCAATTCAAGATTGGATTAAACTTGCAGTAAGCAGAGCAAGCGCAACGAATGTTCCTGCAATATTTTGGTTAGACAAAAACAGATCGCATGACGCACAGATCATCAATAAAATAAATACCTACTTACCAAACTTCGATACAACTGGCTTAGACATTCAGATAATGACGCCTGAAGAAGCTACTTTGTATACTTTAGACCGCGTTAAAAAAGGTTTGGACACCATTTCTGTATCAGGAAATATATTACGTGACTATTTAACGGATCTTTTTCCGATATTGGAATTAGGAACCAGTTCAAAAATGTTGTCCATTGTTCCTTTAATGGACGGTGGAGGAATGTTTGAAACAGGCGCTGGTGGTTCTGCACCTAAACATGTGCAACAATTTGTTGAAGAAGGCCATTTAAGATGGGATTCATTAGGTGAATTTTTAGCATTGGCAGTTTCCTTAGAACATTTAGGAAAAAACTATAACGTCCCAAAAGCATTGGTTTTGGCTGAAACTTTGGATGAAGCGACAGACAAATTCTTAGACAATAGCAAGTCTCCTTCTCGTAAAGTTGGTGAACTGGACAATAGAGGAAGTCACTTTTATTTGGCAACTTATTGGGCTCAAGCTTTGGCTGCCCAAAATAAAGATACCGAATTAAAGAAAATTTTCACCAAAGTCGCAAAAGAATTGACGGCAAATGAAGCTGTTATTGTAAATGAATTAAACATCGCACAAGGAGCTCAAGTAAACATTGGCGGCTATTACAGAATTGACGATAATTTGGCTAATAAAGCAATGAGACCTAGCAAAACATTGAATACTATTATTGCATCAATATCTTCGGTAAATGTAGCTTCAAAAGCTTATTAATTAAGGTTTGAAAAGATTTCAAAAGAGATTTTTATAATTCGTAAAAAAAGCAAGAATTTAAGTTCTTGCTTTTTTTTATGTATAAAAATTACCATTTGAAATAAGTTGACACAAAAAATTAAAACCAATCAAAAATTAGTATTTTTGAAAAATGGATTTCACAAAAACTACTGAGCAAGCCTCCAATTACAATCATTTAGAAAAAATGAATGTCTTTGAATTGCTGACGCACATCAATTCCGAAGATAAAACTGTTCCCTTTGCCGTTGAAAAAGAGATTCCTGCTATTGAGAAATTGGTGCAGTCAATTGTGCAACAAATGAAAAAAGGCGGCAGGTTATTTTATGTCGGTTCGGGAACCAGCGGGCGACTTGGAATACTTGATGCTTCTGAATGTCCACCAACATTTGGCGTTCCAAATAATCTAGTCATCGGCATTATTGCCGGTGGTGAGACTGCCATCAGAAAAGCTGTTGAATTTGCTGAAGATTCCACCACACAATGTTGGATAGATTTAAAGAGTTACAACATTAACAGAAGTGATATTGTTATCGGGATTGCGGCCTCAGGAACAACACCTTATGTAGTGAATGGCATTCAAGAATGCAAAAAAAACGGTATTTTAACCGGATGCATTACGTGTAATGTTGGAAGTCCGTTGGCAATAATGGCAAAGCACCATATTGAAGTTGTGGTAGGGCCAGAGTTTGTGACCGGAAGTTCAAGAATGAAGGCTGGCACTGCCCAAAAGCTTATTTTAAATATGATTTCAACCAGCGTTATGATCCAACTTGGAAAAATAAAAGGCAATAAAATGATCGATATGCAATTAACAAACGATAAACTGGTGATTAGGGGAACTAAAATGCTGATGGAGGAATTGAATATCTCAGAAGAAAAAGCTGTTGAACTGCTAAAAAAACACAAAAACGTACGAAGTGCCATCCTTAACTATACAAATGGGAACAGATAGAAACGAATTGGTTAGAGGCTTAAAATATGAATTGGCCACTTTGCCTCTTTTGGTTGCGGCTCCAATTTTAATCACCATCGGCTTTAAAGCGATAAAACAACAGAACAATTATATTTGGCTTATTGTTGGAATAGTGCTGGCCATAACCGCCATTGTTTTAGGGATTTTAGGCATTAAAATAATTTTAAATGCTTTTTTTAACAGCAAATAATGGGAATCCGTAATTTAAAAAAAATTACAAACTGGGAATACTGGCCCTCCTATCTTTTTTATGTTCCGCTGTTGCCTTATGCTTTTTATTTGGCTATAAAAGCGAGAAGTTTCGGATTTTTTTCAGCCGTTAATCCGGGAATAGAAGGTTCAGGTCACGGGTTAGAATCAAAATATAAAACCATTCAATTGCTGCCTTCCAACTATTGTCCGAAAACTATTTATGTCGAAAAGCACGAAAATATTCAAGACATTTTAGCAAAAATTTCGGAAAATAACATTGATTTTCCTCTAATCATAAAACCTGATATTGGTTTTAGAGGATTGCTGGTCACAAAAATTAAGGATGAAATTGAACTTTCTGTTTATCTTAAAAAATACAATTCCATCAATTTAATTATTCAAGAATTTGTGGATTATCAACATGAATGCGGACTGTTTTATCACAGAATTCCGGGCGAAAAAACCGGAAAAATTACTTCGGTTACCCTAAAAAAATATTTAACGATTATTGGCGACGGAAATTCAACACTTTTGGAACTCATTATGAATAACGAAAGAGCCAAACATTATTCGGAATATATTTCTGAAATAAATAAAGACAGGCTTCAAATGATTCCAAAATTGAATGAAGAAGTGGTGCTAAACATTATTGGAAACCATTCTAAAGGAACTCAGTTTATTAATGGCAATCATTTAATAAATAGCGAATTGGAGCATTTTTTAGACAACTTAAATGTCAAGATTGAAGGCTGGAATTATGGAAGAATCGATATAAAGTATCACAATTTTGAAGAATTAATGAAAGGTGAAAACCTGAAAATTATTGAAGTCAATGGTATAATTTCTGAGCCTACGCACATTTACGATCCTTCAAAAGGAAGTTATTTTAAGTCCCTAAAATCAATTAAAAATCATTGGAAAATCATGTATGTCATTGGTGTTAAAAACAAAAAACTAAAGAAGGGAAACTACACCAATTTAAGTTACCTGATTGCAGTTTATTTCAATTATAAAAGGTATTTAAAAAAGGTAAATACACTAAATTCTAAAGTGATAAATTCTTTTTAGGCGTAGTCGGATTAAATCCGAAATCAACATCAGGAAGTGCAATTCCAAGCTGGGAAATAACATAACCCACACTTGCAAAATGATGAATGGCGTGGCTGTGCGCCTGAATTAAAATACCGCCCAACGTATAATTCACTGAAACAATGCCCAAGCCCAAATCATCGGTGACCATCACAATTTTATTAAAATCTGCCTTTTCAATTAATTTTAACCGCTGAATAATATCCTCAAAATATGCGATTCCATATTGTGTGTAATTTTCAGCCAATTCGTTTCGTTTCCTGTTGATTAGATTGATATTGACAGATTCCAGTCCATCAAAAACACAATCAAAAACATCTAAAATATGGCGCATATGCACTCCAATACTTGAATAATATGGCGCAATGGTTGTATTGTTGTACTCATTGTCAGTAATGCAACTTAATAGCTGAATTCCCCTATTTAAGTTTTTTTCAATGGCGTAAATCATATTTATATAGATTCTGGTGTTTTGTATCTTGTTTCAATCATTTTATACCTAAAATTTTCATTATGAAGCTATTAGATGACATTTAAGCTAGCCTAAGAGCTTAATCAGGGTAAAAATCCCCAATGACAAAAATAATAAACTTAAGATGATATTAATGTTGGTTGCAATGAATGAAATTTTCTTACTGATCACATTTGCGAAAAATATGTAGGTGTAAAACAATAAAAATGAACCGGTTGCCGCGCCAAAGATAAATAAGAAAATATAAGGCTGTTCAATAATTATTTTATTGATGGAGCCCAAATAAATGCTGATTCCCAAATAAAACGGGATAGCCAGCATATTCACCGAAGACATCGCCATTCCTTTAA
>MGWK01000064.1:0-13380 GCA_001800975.1 Flavobacteria bacterium RIFCSPLOWO2_12_FULL_35_11
CTCCCTTTAAAATCTCAACTCCTTCTGACTCACAAATTTGTATTAATAATTCTCTACAACGTACTTGAACATCTCCTCTTAAAACTTGATAGCGATATTTTGTGACCCAAACTAAATGACAGGTCATCCGTGTTACTGTATGCGACCCTTTCCTATATTCTGATTTCATAGAACTAAAATATAAATTTTTTCGCAATACTAAAGTCCTGCACTAAAAGTGCAGGGTTTAAATCCCTTTTCTGTGACCAATCAAATGAATTACCTCGAGGCAGAGCCATCGAGGTATCTATCGGAAGAAAGTAAATTTTTAGTTTTATGAAAACCTTAGGTTTTCAAACTTTCCTCTCTAACCCCGAGGCAGAGCCTCGGGGAATTCTAATGATTAAACAAATAAACAGTTAAACAAACAATTCAACGATTAAACAATTACAATTAAACAATTTTCCAAAGGAAAAGCTTACTTTTACCACATGATAGAAGCTAAAAATATTCATAAATTTTACGGAGATTTAGAGGTTTTAAAAGGCGTGGATTTAACCATAAAAAAAGGGGAAATTGTTGCTATTGTTGGTCCTTCCGGGGCCGGAAAAACAACGCTTCTGCAAATTCTTGGCACCTTGGATTACCCAAGTAAAGGAAAAGATTCCAAACTTTCCATCAGCACAAAAAACATCCTCGAATTAAAAGACAACGAACTTTCTAAGTTCAGAAATCAGCATATAGGTTTTATTTTTCAGTTTCATCAATTGCTTCCCGAGTTTACGGCACTTGAAAATGTTTGCATTCCCGCTTTTATAGGAAATACTTCTAAAAAGGATGCAGAAGCCAAAGCCAAGGAATTGCTCAATTTTTTAGGGCTTTCCGGCAGAATGCACCACAAACCAAACGAATTGTCGGGCGGAGAACAACAACGTGTCGCGGTCGCCAGAGCCTTAATCAACAATCCCGATGTTATTTTTGCCGATGAGCCAAGCGGCAATTTAGATACTGCGTCCGCCAAAAATTTACACGAGCTATTTTTTGATCTGCGCGATAAATTCAACCAAACTTTTGTGATTGTGACGCACAATCAGGAATTGGCGGAGATGGCCGACCGGAAATTGGAAATGATAGACGGCAAAATCAGCAAAAAAACTTTATAAAATGGTCGGTATAATCAGCGCAATGCAAGAAGAAATTCAGGCATTGCTTCATGAACTTCAGGATGTTTCGAAAACCGTAAAAGGGATGAGAACCTATTATACCGGGATGTTGTTCGATAAAAAAGTAGTCCTTGTTTTTTCCCGATGGGGAAAAGTCGCTTCTGCCGCAACTACCACCCAACTGATCAACGATTTCAATGTTAAGGAAATCATTTTTACCGGTGTGGCCGGCGCCATTCATCCCAAATTAAATATTGGCGACATTGTGATTGGCAAAAATTTGTACCAACACGACCTAAATGCTTTTCCGTTTTACGAAAAATTTGAAATCCCCATTTTAAGAAAGATGTTTCTGGAAACGAACGATTCTGAAAAATTATTGACGGCCACAAATTTATTTTTGGATACTTATCACGAATTTATTGCGCTAGAAGATTCCCAACTTTTTGATATCCAGCTGCCCAAAGTGGTTTATGGCGACATTGCCAGCGGTGATCAGTTTATTTCCAGCCTCAAAAAAATTAAAAAACTGAACAAAAAGCTTCCAACAGCTATTTGCGTGGAAATGGAAGGTGCTGCGGTAGCACAAGTTTGTTTTGAATATGAAGTGCCGTTTTCCATCATTCGCGTCATTTCCGACAAGGCAAATGATAATGCAACCATCGATTTTCCGAAATTTGCCAATTCCATTGCGAGCAAATATGCCTTGGGCATTTTGAAAAACTATTTTTCATAGATTCCGCCTATTTTTATATCTTTGATAAACCATTTTGAACAATGCAATTTAAGCATCCAGAAATTCTATACGCACTTCTGTTATTGAGCATCCCGATAATTGTTCATTTATTTCAACTACAACGCTTCGTTAAAGTCCCTTTTACCAATGTCGCTTTTCTAAAAAATATCGAAAGACAAACCAGAAAAAGCGCCAAACTAAAAAAATGGCTTGTTTTAATTAGCCGATTGTTGGCTTTAAGCTGTATTATTTTAGCCTTTTCCCAACCGTATTTTTCCAAATCATCAGCACAGCAAAACGGGAATGTCACCATTTATTTAGACAATTCCTTTAGCATGCAGGCAAAGGGTGAACAAGGCGAATTGTTGAAAAGTGTCGCCCAAAATATTGTTGAAAACAACAACATTCAAAACAGCACTTTTACGCTGATCACCAATAATGAAAATTTCAAGGATTTAGACGCCAAAAGTTTGAAGAATGAGTTGATCAACCTTCATTATTCACCAAATAAGCTTGATTTAAATACTGTTTTACTGAAAGCAAAAAGCAATTATTCAAATAAAACCAATACCTCAAATAAGATCATATTAATATCTGATTTTCAAAATGTTAACATCAAAAATAAAATTGATTTTACAATTATAAACATACCTGTTTCCCTGCTGCAGCTCACACCAAAAGAGGCGCAAAACATTTATTTGGACAGCGTGTCCGTTGAACGCAAATCGGCAACGGAAACAACGCTGAACGTACTGGTAAAAAGCACACAAATGATCACCTCAAACATTCCAGTTTCTTTATTTCAGGAGGAAAATTTAATGGGAAAAACAAGCGCAAAATTCACAAATTCCAATCGTTCCTCCATTCAATTTACGCTTCCTGATTCCAATAATTTTAACGGAAAAATAGCTTTGGTCGATGACGGGATGGAATTCGACAACGACTTTTACTTTTCTATTTCAAGCCCCGAAAAAATTAATGTTTTGAGCATTGGAAATCCAGCTGAATTTTTACCAAAAATTTATACTGAAAATGAATTTAATTTTACCGCTACCCCTCTGCAACAATTAAATTACAACAGGCTTCAAAACCAACACTTGATCATCTTGAATGAATTGGCTGATATTCCTGCCGAATTGCTGCGAAGTTTAAGCGAATTTATGGAAAATGGCGGAAGTTTGGCGGTGATACCTTCCCAAAATGCAAATATAGATTCGTATAACCGACTTTTAACCGCCCTCCAGGCAGGAAAAATAAACGCTAAAATTGAAAATGAACATAAAATCACCGCCATTAATTTCGGGCATCCTTTAATTGCAGATGTTTTTGAAAAGCAAGTGACTAATTTTCAATACCCGAAAGCAGCCATGCATTACCAAAACAATTATAAAAACAGTTCCGCTGTACTCAAATTTGACAATAACAGTCCGTTTATTTCGGTCACAAAATCCAAAAACAGTGCTTTCTATTGGATTTCAGCACCTTTAAATAAAGGTATTTCAGATTTTACGCAATCGGCTTTAGTGGTTCCCGTTTTTTATAATTTTGCCAAAAACAGCGTAAAAACAGCGCAACTTTATTACAACATTGCGGCAGAAAACGTCATTGAAATAGCGGCATCCATCGGCAAAGATGAGGTGTTGAAAATTTCAAACGAAACCAATGCGTTTATTCCGCTTCAAAAAGTGTCCCAAAACAAAGTGGATCTTACCTTATCTGATGTCATTTTGCAAAGCGGATTTTACAAAGTCTCCAGCAATAATAAGGCGTTGGAAACCATCTCCTTAAATTACAACAGAGAAGAGAGCGATGCCAATTACGCCGATTTAAAATCTTTGGCCGGTAATGCTGATAATGTGACTGTTTCGGCATCAATTGATGACCTTTTTAATGAAATTGGCAATCAACAAAAAATCAATTGGCTTTTTAAATGGTTTTTAGCATTTTCTGTGCTATTTTTGTTCATTGAAATGCTGTTATTAAAATATTTCAAAATATGAATTTACTTCTAAAATCTGCTACCATTATCGACAGTTCAAGTCCGTTTCACAATCAAATTAAAGACATTCTAATTGAAAACGGTATCATCACAAAAATTGGAGAAAAACTTAAAAACCCTAAAAATTATAAAGAAATTAAATTTGACAACCTGCATATTTCGCAAGGCTGGTTCGATTCGAGCGTATGCTTTGGCGAGCCCGGATTTGAGGATCGGGAAACAATTGAAAACGGATTAAAAACAGCTTCCAGAAGCGGTTTTACTGCGGTTGCCGTTAATCCGAATACTTATCCGGCCACAGACAATAAATCGGCCATTCAGTTTTTAACAAACAAAGCCACCCATTCGGCCACCGCACTTTTCCCAATAGGAAACCTGACCAAAGGCGGAAAAAGCGAGGACATCGCGGAATTGTATGATATGCAAAACGCCGGTGCCGTTGCTTTTGGGGATTATAATAAAGCCATTTCAAATGCCAATCTGTTGAAAATCGGATTGCAGTATGCACAAAATTTTGACGCACTATTATTAAGTTTTCCGCAAGACAATTCCATTGCGGGAATTGGCTTGGTTAATGAAGAAATCAACAGCACAAAACTTGGTTTAAAAGGAATCCCTTGCTTGGCTGAAGAATTGCAAATTGTTCGAGATTTATTTTTACTCGAATATACCGGAGGAAAATTGCACATTCCAACAATTTCCACGGCAAAATCGGTTGAACTTATTAAAGAGGCCAAAAAGAAAAAATTAAATGTTACCTGCAGCGTTGCCGCACATCATTTGGTGCTGACTGACGATGAACTGAAAGATTTCAATGCAAACACGAAGGTTTTGCCTCCATTAAGAACTTCAAAAGACATAAAAGCGTTGATTAAAGGTGTAAAAGAAGGCGTTATTGATATGGTAACCAGCGATCATAATCCCATTGATGTTGAACATAAAAAAGTGGAATACAACAATGCTAAATTCGGCACTATCGGACTGGAAAGTTTGTTTGGCGCCTTAAATAAAATCCTCGGGCTGGAAACTTTAATCGAATGTTTGACCGCCAAACCGCGGGAAAGATTTAATGTGCCAACCTATCCCATTGCAGAAGGAAAACCTGCCAATATCACCCTTTTTAATCCCAATTTTGACCATACTTTTAGTGAGAACGACATTTTGTCTTCTTCTAAAAACGCCATTTTTATGAATAAAAATTTAAACGGAAAAGTATATGGCATTATTTCGAATAATAAAATAGTGGCCCCATAACCCCGATAAAAAGGTTAAAGGTTAAATGTTAAATGTTAAATGTTAAATGTTAAATGTTAAATGTTAAATGTTAAATGTTAAATGTTAAATGTTAAATGTTAAATGTTAAATGTTAAATGTAAATGTTAAATGTTAAATGTTAAATGTTAAATGTTAAATGTTTTACCTTTCCTTCGGAAAGGTTTGGGTTTGGAAAATATTAAGTTATTGGATTAATTCATATTTACAATTCAACATTTATAATTCAACATTCATAATTCACAAATTGTAAATCGTAAATCAAATATTAACGGTCATAAACTAAATCAAACTTATGGAAAATCAAACTATTGAAGATGGAAAAACAGTAGCGATTATCAGCTATATTACATGGATCGGAACTTTAATTGCCTTTATTATGAACAATGAAAAACACAATTCTTTTGCTGCTTTTCATATTCGCCAAATGATTGGATTGTCGCTGTTCTCAATAATTATTTCTTTTATTGCAAGATATGTAGGATTCGTTGCAGGAATTTTTGGCATCGGCTTGTTTGTGCTTTGGATAATTGGATTCATCGGCGCCATTAATGGCGAAGAGAAAAAAGTCCCGTTGGTGGGAGATTTATTTCAAGATTGGTTTAAAGGTATTGGTTAACCTAATTTTAAAAGTTACTTTTGAAGTCGCGCCCAAAAGCGCGACTTTTATATTTATATTATGGAGAAATTATCCTTGAGTTATATTGTCAGAGAACCAAAAATAATATCAGAAAATACGGCATTGCTCATTTTGCTTCACGGTTATGGCAGCAATGAAGAAGACTTGTTTTCATTTGCGGGCGAACTGCCTGATAATCTGATTATCGTTAGCGCAAGAGCCCCCCAAACGTTGGGATTTGGGAGTTACTCCTGGTACACCATCCACTTCAACAGTCCGCAAGGAAAGTTTTCCGATATGCCCGAAGCCATTAAAGCAAGAGAAACCATTACTGTTTTTATTGATGAAGTGCAACAAAAATATGGCATTTCCCCTGATAAAACCTTCCTTCTTGGATTTAGCCAAGGTACCATCTTAAGTTATGCCGTAGCCTTTAATTACCCTGAAAAAGTGCAAAAAATTATCGCGTTGAGCGGTTATGTCAACGCCGATTTATTGCCTGACGATTTAAACTCAAAGGACTATTCCAAATTGGATTTTTATATTTCCCACGGAAGTGTGGATCAGGTGATTCCGGTTGAATGGGCCAATAAAGCGCCCGATTTTTTAAAACAACTGAACATCAAACATTGCTATAAGGAATTTCCTGTCGGTCACGGCGTCTCTCCAAAGAATTTTTACGAATTCAGCAAATGGATTGAAGAACGGATGTAGTTTTTAGTTGTAAGTTTTGTGCAGTTGGTCTTTTTTCCATATTCCATATTTTTTTCAAACTTTTTATTTTTAATCCTATCCCCAACCCTTTCCTAAGGAAAGGGGGTTTGTAATGAAATTAGAATCATATTTACAAAAAAAACTTTTTAATATTTAACTTTTTAATGCTTAAATTGGCATACTAAAAATTTGGCATTATGGAAATATTGGGTATTGATGTTGGAGGCACAGGAATAAAAGCCGCAATAGTCACTGTTGAAACAGGCGCACTTTCTGCCGAAAAAAAAAGAATTCCTACACCAAGACCCGCCACACCTGAGGTAATTGCTAAAGTTATTCAAAAAATCGTGAAACACTTTAACTGGGAAGGTCCGGTTGGCTGTGGATTTCCTACACCTTTAAAACACGGTAAATGCATGTCGGGTGGAAATTTACACGCAGCATGGAAGGACGTCAATGTTGCGGCACTTTTTAAAAATGCCACAGGAAATGAATTTACCGTTGTAAATGACGCCGATGCAGCAGGAATTGCCGAAATAAACTTTGGCGCCGGAAAAGACAAAAAAGGCGTTGTTATGATGATTACTTTGGGAACAGGAATTGGGTCGGCTGTATTTTTAGACGGAAAACTATTGCCCAATACCGAATTTGGCCACCTGTTTAACAGACATGGGGACAGTTTTGAGACTTATGCAGCTGATTCTGCACGCAAAAGAGAAAAACTAAGTCAGAAAAAATGGGGAAAAAGACTGCACCGATATTTTAATCACTTAAATTTTATTATGTCGCCGGACCTTATTATCATTGGTGGCGGTGCGAGCAAAAGAGTACACAAGTTTATCAACAAAATTGAAGTCGATACACCAATAGCTCCTGCGGAAGCAGAAAATGAAGCCGGTATTATAGGTGCAGCGATGGCTGCTAAATTTGAAATAAAATAATTCTTCTAACTTTAAAGTATTTTAATGCTTTTCTCTGTTCATTTTTCCAGTTAATAGTTAATCCATGGATTTCCACCACTTCAAAAATAATGTTTCAAAACTGTCGGACTTATCGCTTGGCGGATTGGATGCCCAATTTGAACTGGCGCCAAAATTCAGAGAAAAATATACCCAGGAATTTCTTGCTGCCCAAAATGCAAAAAAAGCGGCCGTATTGGCCCTTTTTTATCCCAATGTCCAAGGAGAAACTTGCTTTTTATTGACCTTGCGCGCAAACTATAACGGAACCCATGCATCACAAATAAGTTTTCCCGGAGGAAAATTCGACAGTTCCGATGATTCCCTTAAAACAACTGCCTTGCGTGAGGCTCAGGAAGAAGTTGGCATTCAGCCCGATGATGTGCGTATTTTTAAGCAAATAACTGACGTTTTTATCCAACCGAGCAATTTTCTGGTTACCCCTTTTTTAGGATTGCTGAACTACACGCCCATTCTTACAAAAAATGAGGAAGTGGAAGAGAATATAGAAGTCTTGCTGAAAGATTTGTTGGACGAAAATGCTTTTTCAACCACCATCGTTACCACTTCCTACGCAAAAAACATCCCTGTCCCCTGTTTTAATTTAAGCAATTTTTTTGTTTGGGGAGCAACCGCCATGATGTTAAATGAAATCAAAGTGTTATTAAAAGAAATTTAATTTATTTTTTATTAAATTTGTGCTTCATTAAAAACTCTGTCAATTACATGCCAATTTTTAAAAGAAATCCTTTTGGCCATATCTTATTTGTAAAAAGATGGCTCGTAAGAATTATTGGAGTTGTTTCTCACGGAAGATATCGGCGTTTCAACCAACTAAAGATTGAAGGATCTGAAATCATCAGAGATCTTCCCCCTAGCAATGTGTTGTTTGTTTCCAATCACCAAACTTATTTTGCAGATGTTGCCGCGATGTATCACGTTTTTAATGCCTCGTTAAAAGGAAGGGTTGATTCTTTAAAAAACATTGGCTATATCTGGAATCCTAAATTAAACATCTATTATGTCGCCGCATCAGAAACGATGAAATCGGGTCTGTTGCCAAAAATATTTGCCTATGTGGGTTCAGTTTCCATAGAAAGAACCTGGAGAAGTGCCGGGGAAAATGTGAACAGACAAGTAAAAATGTCGGACATCAGCAGTATTAAAAAAGCTTTGGATGACGGCTGGGTAATTACCTTTCCGCAAGGAACCACCAAACCTTTTAAACCAATCAGACGCGGTACCGCTCACATCATAAAAACCTGCAAGCCTATTGTGATTCCGATTGTTATTGATGGTTTCAGAAGAGCCTACGACAAGAAAGGGCTGCTCATCAAAAAAAGGAATGTGTTGCAATCTATGGTGATTAAAGAGCCCATTGAAATAGATTACGAAAACGACACTGTTGATGAAATCGTGAAAAAAATCGAGTTTGGAATTGAACAACATCCTTCATTTTTAAAAGTTATTTCTATTGAGGAATATAAAAAACAGGAAGAAGAATTGGACAAACAACGTACCTTTTGGGATATTTATTAAAAAAAATTGCAGTTTTCAATAAATTGAAAACTGCAATTATAATTTGTGAAAATTCAGTGCCTAAATTACCTAAAGTTAAGTAATCCAGAATTTTATCAATGAATCAAGCCTTTTTCTTATTTTTAACAACCTATTTACGCTATTGATTAATAACGCTGAAATAAGCTTTTCTGGCCGGCCTGGTTCCTCATAACAAAAAACAGTTTTGTTTTTTTAACAAAAAGATTTCTTTACCTCGTTAAACTCTGCCATAATTTCTTTTACAATTTCAGCCGCCGGTTTTATTTCGTGTATCAATCCGGCAATTTGGCCAATTTCCAATTCTCCATCGTCCAAATCACCTTCAAACATGCCTTTTTTGGCTCTTGAGCGCCCTAATTTTTCTTTTAATTGTTCGGCAGTTGGGCATTGTTTGTACAATTCGCTCAATTCATTAAAAAATTTATTTTTTATCAGCCTTACCGGCGCCAATTCTTTTAGGGTTAACAAAGTATCTCCATCTTGGGTATTCACCACTTTTTCCTTAAAATTTATATGGGCCGAAGATTCATTGCTCGCCACAAATCGGCTTCCAATCTGAACGCCATCGGCGCCTAAAACCATCGCCGCCAGCATGCCTCTTCCTGTTGCGATACCGCCAGCGGCAATTAAAGGAATTTTTAATTTTTCTTTTACCATAGGAATCAACGTAAAAGTTGTGGTTTCTTCGCGTCCGTTATGTCCGCCGGCCTCAAAACCTTCAGCAACCACAGCATCCACACCAGCCAGCTCCGATTTCAACGCAAATGCCACGCTGCTCACCACATGAACCACAATAATCCCTTTTTCGTGTAAAAAGGATGTCCACGTTTTTGGGTTTCCTGCGGAAGTAAATACGATTATCACCCCTTCTTCCACAATTATTTGCATAATTTCCTCAATGTTTGGATACAGCATCGGCACATTGACGCCAAAAGGTTTTTGGGTGGCTTTTTTACATTTTTGAATGTGTTCACGCAAAACATCCGGATACATAGAACCTGCGCCTATCAATCCCAATCCGCCCGCATTGCTTACTGCGGAAGCCAATCTCCAGCCGCTGTTCCAAACCATTCCAGCCTGAATTATTGGATATTGAATGTTGAATAATTTGGTGATGCTATTTTCCATTTAGTTTATCAGGATTTTAATCGTTTTTATTTTATCGTCAAATTTCAGCTGCACAAGATACAAGCCTTCCGGCAAATCGGAGATATCCGTTGTCGGATTTAATTTGGCCATTGTTTCTGAATGTATTCGTTTTCCCAAAATATTATAAATCACAAGTTCCATTTCTGTCACCTGATCGGGAAATTTAAATTTTAATTCTGTAATGGCCGGATTTGGATAGGCCACAACTTCCAGAATCTCTTCAGTTTCTTCATTATTAAGCAAGGTAAAAACGGATTCAAAATTGGGAATTCCATAACCTTCCTGTGCTGTTGGATTGGCATATAAATGGGCCGATTCCTTCACAATCTGAACAATTTCCGCATTGGTTTTATTTGGAAAAGCCTGCCACAAACACGCAACAACGCCGGTTAATACCGGTGATGAAAACGAAGTTCCGTTTGAAATGGCGATTGCACCTGAGGCGTTGATAATATAAACTCCGGCACCTTGCGCGCACACGTCGGGCTTTACACGATTATCGGCCGTGGGGCCATAAGAGCTAAAACTTGCAATAACACCAGTTGCGTTCACGGCGCCAATGCTTAACACCGAAGCAGCATCAGCCGGCGCACTAATATAATGCCAGGAAGCATTTCCTTCATTCCCTGCCGAATTCACCACAATCATTCCGCGGGAAAAAGCAATTTCTGCACCTCTGGAAATAAAAGTCGTTTTTCCATCCATATCTGCATACACATAATTGTAATTTGGATTGTCGAAAGTAGTGTACCCTAACGAGATGTTGATGACGTCAACCCCCAAACTGTCCGCTTTTTCAGCGGCTTCCACCCACAAGCTTTCTTCCAAAGGCGTTTCATTTGCAGCGTCTTCAGAAATAAACAAATAAAATTTTGCATCAGGCGCCGTTCCTATAAACTGATTGTCCACATAACCTGCAATGGTTGACAACACCGACATTCCGTGGTAACTTCCTGTATAAAAATTTTCACTTCTGTTCACAAAATCATAACCGCCTAAAATTTGGTTTTGATCTCTCATCCGTTTAAATCCAGCAAAATTGTCAACATTAGGAAATCCGGCATCTATAATGGCGATTTGCATGCCTTCACCGGTAAAATTATTTTGATGCAGCACATTTCCATTTAACATTTGAATTTGATTGGTCGAATTTCCATAGTTAAAATCGATTGTGGAATCCAGTTTGTCTGTTTTCTGAAGCCTTTTTTGCTGTTTGCCGTTTTTACCGGAAGGATTTATGGATTTATTGGCGTATTCAACTTTACTTACAAAATTTAAAGTCAATAATTTAGAAATATCAGCTTGTGTTCCTTGAATATGAAGCGCATTTAACCATTTCGATTTGGCTTTAACCGTGATTCCTGTTTCATTTTTAATTTGATTGATATAAGAAGCTTCAGCAGGAATATCTTTAAAATCGAGGGCAATATTGTAACGTGTTCTTCTTTCTAAAGCACGTTGCGACAACATCGTTAAAGGAGCAGCAGTAAATACAGCCTGACTGGGTTTGTCTTTAAAATATACCCAAGCATCTTCTTGCGCCACAACAATATTTAGTGAAAATAAAAATAAAATTGTTAAAAGCAGTTTTGTTTTCACTTGTCAATTTTTTATTGAGTTTATACTTCGAAAGTACAGATTTTTATTGAAAATTAAGATTCAACTATTATTTTAAATACAGAAGTAAAAAGTCTCTTTTCTATTTTCTGATAGCGAAGCGGTCTATTATCTTTTTATTGGGCAATAGATTAAAAATTATGATATTACGCCAGAACCTAACAATTCCTCATTTATATACCAAGCCACAAACTGGCCTTGGGTAATGGCAGATTGCCTAGTTTTGAATTCCACATACAATCCTTTTTCCACTTTGTATAAAGTGGCTTCATCCAATGCCTGACGATAACGAATGCGAGCCAAAACGGATAAGTTTTCGCCATTTTTCAATGCCAAATCGGGCCTAATCCAGTGCAATTCTTCATTGGATACAAACAAAACATTGCGGTACAAACCCGGATGGTCTTTGCCTTCGCCAACATAAATTACATTTTCATTTACGTCGGTATCTATCACAAATAAAGGTTCTTTGGTGCCGCCAACGGCCAAGCCTTTGCGTTGTCCTTTGGTAAAATAATGCGCACCTTGGTGCTTGGCAACTATTTTTCCGTCGGAAATTTGGTACTTGTATTTTTTGGAGAAAAAAGACAACGCTTCTTCTTTGGATGCAAAAGTTGGAATTTCCCTTTTATAAATTTCAGAATCAATTGGTATTTGAATAATTACGCCTTCTTTTGGTTTTAATTTCTGTTGCAAAAACTCCGGTAAACGCACTTTTCCGATAAAACACAATCCTTGTGAATCTTTCTTTTCCGCAGTAATTAAATCCTGCTCGGCAGCTATTTTACGAACTTCAGGCTTTGTCAACTCCCCTATCGGAAATAAGGCTTTCGACAATTGTTCTTGCGACAACTGACATAAAAAATAGGATTGGTCTTTATTTTTGTCCTTACCGGCCAATAATTTGTATACGGTTTCTCCATTGACAAGCTCGGCTCCTTTTCGGCAATAATGTCCGGTTGCCACATAATCCGCCCCCAATTCCAAAGCAATTTTCAAAAAAGCATCAAATTTTATTTCCCGGTTGCACAAAACATCCGGATTTGGCGTGCGTCCCAATTCATATTCTTTGAACATATAATCCACAATACGTTCTTTATATTGCTCACTTAAATCCACCACCTGGAACGGAATGCCTAATTTATCAGCCACCAACATCGCATCATTACTATCTTCTAACCAAGGACATTCATTGGAAATGGTGACGGAATCATCGTGCCAATTTTTCATAAACAAACCAATCACCTCATAGCCCTGTTCCTTTAACAAATAGGCCGCCACACTGCTATCCACACCACCCGAAAGTCCGACAATTACGCGTTTCATTTTAACTATTTTTAGTTTGCAAAGATATGGATAAGTTTTTTGAGGGAAAAATTTAAGTTGGAATGTTGAAAGTTGAAAGGCGAAAGTTATAAGTTCAGCAAATTATCATAATAAGATAAAAAAAGCCTATCAGAGTGATAGGCTTTGGTTGAAAAAAGGTAATTAGTATATATTAAATAACTTTTACATTTACTGCGTTTAATCCTTTTTTACCTTCCTGTAAATCGAATTCAACTTCGTCACCTTCGCGTACTTCGTCGATTAATCCAGAAATGTGTACAAAATGT
>MGWK01000064.1:13389-30099 GCA_001800975.1 Flavobacteria bacterium RIFCSPLOWO2_12_FULL_35_11
TAATCCAGAAATGTGTACAAAATGTTCTTTGTTCGAACCATCTTCTTTTATGAATCCAAATCCTTTAGCTTCATTGAAGAATTTTACTGTCCCTTTACTCATCTTTAAAAAATTTTAAAATAATATTAGCGACAAATGTAATAATTAATTTTCAAATTCCCAATTTTTTGAAAAAATATTTTTTATCAAGCAACACGCTTGTAAACTACTGCCTTATACCTTGTTACCTGATGCTTGACAAAATACTTTTTTGCTATAATAAGCTAAAATTTGTTTGTGAATTGTATGGCTATTTTTGATTTGGTTTGAAAGATGTTGGTTACCTTTATGCCTTTTCAAAAAGCCAATTTTTACTTTTCTACTGGAAATTTTCCCGTTTGCCCCCATTCCGACCATGAGCCATCATATAGCACATTTTTATTTTCGGAAATCAGTTCGCTTGCCAATAAAATGATGCAGGCAGTAATTCCGGAGCCGCAAGTGAAAGCCAAGGGTTGATTTTCAATATTTAAATTTTTGAAAATTTTGGTCAGTTCATTCTTAAGTTTCATTTTTCCTTGATGCAACACTTTTTCAAACGGAAGATTTATGGAATTTGGAATGTGGCCGCCTGCCATATTTTCCCTTGGCTCAGGAACCACCCCGCAAAATCTTTCTTCAGATCGGGCATCAATTACCTGAAATTTTTTTGAATCAATATTTTCCAACAAAGCGTTGGAATCAATCACCAAAGCAGGTTTATATTTCGCTGTGAAATTTCCTGATAAAGTTTCATTTTTACGAATTGGTTCCGTTGGTAAATTTTCACTTTTCCAGGCAGACAATCCGCCATCCAAAACAGCAATTTCGGAATGTCCCATTACCTTGAACATCCACCAGACTCTCGGACTCGTGTAAACGCCTAAATTATCGTACACAACAATTAAACTCTCCTTATTAATCCCTAATTTTCGGCATTCCTCTTCAAAAACCCTTTCGCCGGGAATCATATTTGGAATTGAATTTTCCTTGTTTAAAAACACGGTTTCCATATCAAATTGGCGGGCGCCTTTAATTTGGATATTCGTAAATTCGGGTATTAAATTGGATTTATTTTCCCTCGGGCTCGCGTCTAAAATAACCAGGTTTGGGTTTTCAAGATTTTCAAAAAGCCAGGTTGCGGAAACTACCGGATTTAAATTCATATCAGCGTTCATATTAAAAAAGTCTTAATGCAGGCGATAAATTTCCCTGATATCTTCCAGTATTTTTTCAAAATCAATTTTTAAATCGATCAATTCCCCTGAATGAATATCAAAAACCCAACCATGAACCGTGATCCGTTTTTCAAGCAATGCTTTTTGGACATCGGCAGTTTTTAGCACATTTACACATTGTTCCTGCACATTTAATTCTACAAGCCTATTGTATTTTTCATCTTCACAGGCTATAAAATCGAGTTCTTTTCTGTGTAATCGGTACACATCGCGTATATTCCTTAACCACGGATTCAAAATTCCCAAATCCGCCGATTGCATAGCGGCTTTAACCCCGTTGCAATAATAATGTCCGCAAATAACCAAATGTTTTACTTTTAGGTGACTTACCGCATAATTGATGACCGACATCACATTTAGATCGGTATTGGGAACCATATTGGCTATGTTCCTATGAACAAATACTTCGCCTAGCTGAACGCCCATCAGTTCTTCTGCAGAAACACGACTATCTGAACAGCCTATATATAAAATTTCGGGATTTTGGCCTGATGACAAGTTTTTGAAATAATTCTCGTCGATATTAAGCCTTTCTTCAATCCATTTTTTATTGTTGCTGAAAATTTTTTCGATGTTCAATTTGCTGTATTTTTTTTAAATTATTCCTTTACTTTTTTTGCTGGTATTGGTTCTCCATTTTCAAAATATTCCCAATTTCCAGCCTTTTGATCATTTTCATAATTGCCTTTACGAATAAGTTTTCCCGCTACATTGTAATATTTTGCGGATCCGTGCAATTTACCGTTTTCGTACTGCAAATCATCCAATAAGATTCCTTCTGAGGAATAACGAAGCACATTTCCGTGCAGCAGCCCATTTTTAAATGTCAACACTTCCGTTATTTTTCCAGGCGCAAAATAAGTTGTGGCTGTGCCGTGAAGCAAGCCGTTTTCGTAATTTTCTTCAGAAATAATTGTTTTTCCGTCTGTATTATAATAGATCCATTTACCAATCCGGTTTTTACCGCTCATGGCACCTTCACTTTCCAACTTTCCTCCTTCATAAAAATAACTTACTTTGGCATTATCACTGCCTTCTGTATATTTTTTTACAAGTATTGGATGTTCCGAATTCAGTTCGGCATAGTAGTTAAAAACGCCTATTTCCTTGCCTGCTTCAAACTGGCCTTCATAACGAATATTCTTATTGTCGTAATATTTTTTCCAAACGCCGGTGCGTCTTCCCTGCTCATCCAACTGATTTATTTTTTCCTGGGCCATTGCGGTTCCAGACACCAATAATATCAGAAAAAAGTACAAACCTTTAAATTGTAGCATTTTCATAATCCTTTATATTTATTCAACTTTTACGGTATTTGCCCAATCATATAATATTTGGTATTGATTCTCCGTCAGTTTTGCATCCTTATGAATCAACAAATAACTTTTCAAAGGCATTTCACGCTCATTCAACACTTCTTTTATATCTTTTAAAATATGTTCTTGCTGGTCTTTGTTATAGGTGGTCCATTCAGAAAAATTCAAATTTTCTTTTCCTTCCTTCACATGTTGCGCCAAATACCACGATGCCGGAGCAATTTCGCTGTACCAAGGATATTTTGTGGAATTTGAATGACAGTCTGCACACGATGTCTCGATAATTTTAGTCACTTCAACCGGGATTTCCATGACCGTGCTCATCGCATTCATTTCATTTTTTGAATCATTTTTTTCAGGTCTTACAAATTGAATTAAAATGAATGCCACCAATATTACTAAAAGTACTTTTTTCATAGATTATAGTTTTAAAATTTCCTGTAATTGTTCGTCTGTTATCAATAGCAATTTGGGCTTAACCAATCTTGGCGTTAATTCTTTCCATTTGCTGTTTTGTTTAAAAATATTTTTAAATATGGCTTTTGCCTCGTTTAGCTCGCCATTATTCGCCAAAGTTACGGCATACCAATATTTCATTTCCAAATTATCGGGATTTAATTGTTGTGCTTTCATATAATGTTCCTTCGCCAATTTATTGTCGCCAACTTCCACCGCCAAATCCCCTTTATTCATAAAATCATAAGCGGTATGGATGGTAAGCAACCTGCGCATTTCCTTTAACGGATTTTCGCTGTCTTCCACGCGCAAATCTACCGTTTTATCTTCCCAGCTGTTTCCGGTTGACTTAGCTTTAACAACCAAAATTGCTGCAGATTGTTTGCCGCGAATATCGCCGCCTTCATTTTGGGCCGCTTCCATAGCCGCCAACATGCGTTCAGCCAAGGTTCCCGTTGATTTTTTAAAAGCTTCAGCCATTGCAGACCACACGGTGTTTTTATCCATTAAATTTGCCTGAACCGAAAAATTATCACCAACAATATGTCCAGCCGCTTCAATGCAGTTTTTCCCTGTATATGCTTCCACATTGCCATGAATATCCAATATTGCCAACTGGCGAACATCTCGGCCTTCATCAATTTCCAATAAGGTTTCCACCGCCATTTTTGGCGTCAAACCATTTTCCAGCAAACTTAAGCCTCTTGGGCCAAATGACGGATTCACAAACGATTGCGTGGCAACAACACCAACTCCTGCTTGTCCCCAAGTTACCGTACTGCCTACAGAAAACCAATGCGATTGCACCGCAACGCCCATTTCACCGGTAACCGTGTCTCTGGCCACTATGGAAAAAGTGTGCGCAAACGGTTGTTTTTTTGAATAAACTTGTTGAGAAATAACTGGAAGACTTGATAAAAATGTCATAACTATCAGAATTGAAGACCTCATAATATGTGAATTTTAAAAATTTAAAGATATTATTTTCTTTTTGTAAATTTAGGCATAATTTTTTTTGATTATGGAAATTTCGAATTTTTGGTTTTACACCATTATGATTGTGGTGATTTTGCATATAATTGTTGGGTTTGGCTATTTGCTATATAAATTGTCGCCGAAAAAAAAGATAAAAAAGACGATGGGCAATAGCCAATAAATGCACTCCTAATGAAGTTTAACAACAAAAGTTAACATATTATTCTTTTGTCTCAATCTCCATTTTTTTACTTTTTACTTTTTACTTTTTATTCAAACTATAATTTATTTGATTAATTTTACACCTTTCAACATAAAACTAAAAAATGTCCTTAACAAATTTGAATGCCATATCGCCAATTGACGGCCGATACCGAGACAAAGTTGCATCTTTGGCGCTGTTTTTTTCAGAAGAAGCACTTATTAAATACCGCGTAAAAGTAGAAGTTGACTATTTTATTGCTTTATGTGAAATTCCGCTTCCGCAATTGGCAGATTTTAATGGTTCACTTTTTAATGAATTAAGAAAAATATATACCAATTTTTCTACGGATGATGCGCAAAAAATTAAGGATATAGAGAAAATTACGAATCACGATGTTAAAGCCGTGGAATATTTTATCAAAGAAAAATTTGACGCCTTACAACTACATAAATATAAGGAATTTATTCACTTCGGATTGACTTCCCAAGATATTAACAACACGGCAATTCCACTATCTTTAAAAGACGCTTTTGAAGCTGTTTATGAGCCGGAATTGAAATTGCTTTTAGACAAATTGAATCAGTTGGCCAACGATTGGGCGGAAATTCCTATGTTGGCAAGAACGCACGGCCAACCAGCGTCTCCAACACGTTTGGGAAAGGAAATAGCCGTTTTTGTTGAACGTATTGAACAGCAACTAAAACAACTGAAAAACATTCCTTTTGCCGCAAAATTTGGTGGTGCAACAGGAAATTACAATGCGCACAAAGTGGCGTATCCTACAATGGACTGGAAAACTTTCGGGACCCATTTTGTAGAAAATGTTTTAGGATTGCACCATTCTTTTCCAACCACGCAAATTGAACATTACGATCATTTGGCTGGAATTTTTGATGCGTTAAAGCGAATCAATACCATTCTTATAGATTTTGACAGGGATGTTTGGACCTATGTTTCTATGGATTATTTCAAACAAAAAATTAAAGAAGGCGAAGTGGGATCTTCTGCCATGCCACATAAAGTGAATCCAATCGATTTTGAAAATTCTGAAGGAAATTTAGGAATTGCGAATGCCATTTTTGAACATTTGTCGGCAAAATTGCCACTTTCCCGTTTACAACGCGATTTAACCGATTCAACCGTTCTCAGAAATATTGGCGTTCCTTTTGCCCACACCATTATCGCCTTCAATTCAACGTTAAAAGGGCTGAACAAATTAATCATCAACAAAGAAAAATTTGCCGAAGATTTGGAAAATAATTGGGCGGTGGTTGCTGAAGCCATTCAAACAATTTTGCGTAGGGAAGCGTATCCAAATCCCTATGAAGCCTTAAAAGGATTGACAAGAACCAATGAAAAAATCACCCAAAAATCGATGGCCGATTTTATAGATGGCTTAACCGTTTCAGACGCCATCAAAAAAGAATTAAAAGCCATAACACCAAGTAATTACACTGGAATATAATGAAAAATATCATCCTTTTATCTTTGTTGCTTTTAGCACTATTTTCTTGTAAAAATAATGAGCCGGATCCAGATCGTTTTAAATCGGGAACTTTTGAAATTCCTGCCGGAAAAGGTTATGAAAAAACCATTATTATCAGGAAAGATTCTCTTCAAATCGAAAAATATGAAGACCGGATCGACACGCTTTCCATCTCATGGAAAAACAATTTTAATTACACCCTTAAAATGTTGCATCCAAAAACCGCCATTGATGAAGATCCCATCCATATAAAAATCACAAGCATCAAAGACAATTCCTATGAATTTGAGGCCGTGATCGGAAATTCAAACTATGTACAAAAAGGGGAAATAACAAAAAAATCAAACTAAAAAACCATGGAAATATTTTTACACGCAGATGCCTGGATTGCACTTTTGACGCTTACTTTTTTAGAAATCATTTTAGGAATTGACAATATCATTTTCATTTCAATTGCCGCAGCCAAACTCCCTGAAAAACAAATAAAAAAGGCCACCAGAATTGGTTTGGTCTTGGCAATGCTCTTTAGAATTGGGCTTTTGTTTGGTATTTCTTATTTAATATCCATGAAAAATCCATTCTATTCTGTTGATTTATCCTGGTTAAAATTCGGAGTAACCGGTCAAAGCGTCATTTTAATTTTAGGCGGACTCTTTTTATTGTACAAAAGCACCAGCGAAATTCGAGATAAAGTTGAAGGCATTGAGCACGATCCTGCCACTCCAAATAAAATTAAGCATTCAACGCTGAAAGGGGTGGTGATACAAATTGTGATGATTGACATCGTTTTTTCCTTTGATTCAGTTTTAACCGCTGTGGGTATGACCAATGGAATTCCCGGAGCCTTACTTATAATGATAACCGCCGTGGTAATTTCCATGTTAATAATGATGGTTTTTGCATCGCCGGTAGGACGATTTGTAAATGCGCATCCAACCATTCAAATGCTGGCATTGTCATTCTTAATTTTAATTGGTTTTATGCTGATTACTGAAGGTGCCCATTTGTCACATGCAGAAATATTTAATCAGCAAGTTGGTGCCATTCCAAAAGGATATTTATATTTTGCCATTGCATTTTCTTTGGGTGTTGAAGCCTTAAACATGAAGGTGAGAAAAGGAAAACACATCATCAAGGTTAGCGAAACAACTATTTTTGAAGAAAAACCGAAAGATAACGAAACATCTCCTCAATAATTCGGAATTTTTTAAGGTATTCAATACCATTTTGGTTTGTTCAACTTTCGTGAAATCCAAATAGCAATCAGGGAATTATCCCAAACATCTTTTATAAACTTATTTAACAAAAACCCCTAAATTTAGGGGTTTTTGTAGTTTTATTTAGCGTTTAACTGAACATATTGCTTAAAATCATTTTATTATTAAAGCAATTTTAGTAATTTAATGGGTATGGAGTAATCATGAAACATCATGTCATAAATGTTACATATCACTGTAACGTTTATTACTGCGTTACGTTTCAGCCCCAATTACTTTTGCGCCAATAAAAAATAAAACTATGCAACTAAAAAAAAGTGTATTCATTGGAATTTTTCTTTTTAACGTATTAATTATTAATGCGCAACAAGAAATAATATCTCTTGACGAAGTGTTGGTAAAAGTTGAAAAGAACAATTATACCATTAAAATTTCAGACCAAGATTACCAAGCCGCCAAGGCCGATTTCAATCAGACAAATTCCGTTTTTTTACCCAATATTTCCATTTCCCATACGGCGATTACAACTACAAATCCGTTGATGGCTTTTGGCTCAAAATTAAATCAGGAAATATTGACCCAAGCCGATTTTAATCCGGCACTTTTAAATGACCCAAATGAAATTAAAAATTTCGCCACTAAAATCGAAATTCAGCAACCTATTTTTAATGCGGACGGATTGTTTATGCGCAAGGCTGCAAAAGCAAAAATGAATGCGGTCGAATTGCAGTCGGACAGAACAAAAGATTATATAAAACTTGAAGTTGTAAAAGCCTATATGCAATTGCAAGTTGCTTATAAAGCGGTGGAAGTTTTGGAAAAAGCCAAAGAGGCCGCGCTTGAAAACAAAAAAATTGCCGACAATAATTTTAAACAGGGTTATATGCAAAAGGCCGATATTTTATCGGTGGAAGTTCATATGACTGAAGTTGAAAATCAGTTGTTAAGTGCCAAGAGCAGCGTGCAAAATGCCTCAGACAACCTAAAATTTTTAATGGGCGAGCAAAATGAGTCGGTTTTAAAACCTTCCACAGAATTAAAAGCGGAACTGGATTTGGCCATTTATAATGAAAACCTTTCCCAAAACAGGGCGGATATTGACGCGATGCAACAAAGTACAGAAGCTTACAACAATCTACATAAAGCAAATAAAATGGGCTATTTACCAAGTTTAAATGCCTTTGGAAGTTATGAAATGTACGACAACCAACTATTTGGAACGGATGCCAAAGGATATTTGGTAGGCGCCCAATTGTCGTGGAATGTATTCGACGGTTATAAACGTATCGGGAAAATTCAAAAAAGCAAAGCGGAACTTGACAAAGCCGAAATTGGTTTGGAACAATATAAGAATCAGAGCAATTTAGATTTTAATATGGCCAAACGCCAGCTTAAAGATGCAGAAAACAAATTGCACCTTACAAGTTTGGCTTCGGAACAATCAAAAGAAGCTTTAAGAATCAGAACAAACAGGTTTGAGCAAGGCTTGGAAAAAACTTCCGATTTACTAATTTCCGAAACACAATATATGCAAAAACAACTGGAATACCTTCAAACTGTTTTTAATTATAATTTCACAAAAGCTTACGTCGCATTTTTAACCAAATAAGTCGGTAAACGGCAAAAAAAATAACATACAAAACCATTCTTAAAAATATAAAATCAATGAAAAAAATCACAACAATATTCGCAATAGCAACCTTAATTTTAACGGCGAGTTGCGGCAAAGATAAAGTCGCCTTAACAGATAAAACACCCGTTATTGCCGTAAAAGTGAGCACACCATCAGCTGAAAATGGCACCTATTTATCGGCAAGCGGTAAAATTGAAGCGGTACAAAACGCAAACCTAAGCACCCGAATGATGGGTTATGTAACCGAAACTTATGTGAATGTAGGCGATAAAGTTTCCAAAGGACAGCTATTGTTGCGTATTAACAGCGCAGACATTTCAGCCCAAAGCGCACAGGTAACTGCCTCAATTACTGAAGCCAAAGCCGCTTTTAAAAATGCTGAAAAAGATTACAACCGATTTAAAGCATTGTACGCACAAAGCAGCGTTTCCCAAAAAGAAATGGATGACATCACTGCCAATTATGAAATGGCAAAAGCACGACTGGAAGGTGCCACCCAAATGAAAAATCAGGTAAATGCGCAACTCTCCTACTCCAATATTTCAGCGCCTTTTAATGGTGTTGTAACAGGTAAATTCATCAACAAAGGCGATATGGCAAATCCGGGCATGCCCTTGATCAGCATGGAAACTCCGGGTGATTTTCAAGTGACGGCTTTGGTGCCTGAATCTGAAATTACTAAAATCAAATCGGGAACAGCCGCCAATGTTGTGGTAAAATCCACCAATCAACTTTTAAAAGGCACTGTTACAGAAGTGAGTTCTTCGGCAAAAAATACCGGCGGACAATATTTGGTGAAAGTGGTTTTAGACAAAACAGATGCAAAATTACTTTCGGGCATGTATACTTCCGTGCAATTTCCTGTTGAAAAATCAACAGACACAAACCTCATTTTAGTTCCGGAGAGCGCTTTGGTAAAACAAGGTCAATTGACAGGTATTTATACTATTGGAAGTGAAAATGTGGCCATTTTAAGATGGTTAAGAACCGGGAAAAGTTTTGGAGACAATATTGAAGTGTTGTCGGGATTGGCTGCAGATGAGCAATTTATCGTTTCTGCCGAAGGAAAATTATTCAACGGAGCGAAAGTGAGTGTTCAGTAAACAGTTTACAAATATAATCAATACCTGCGTGAGGGATTGAGGCGGTATCCTTTTGTGAAGCGCAGCGGAACAAAAGATATAGCCAAAAGCCCGGCCCTTCCTTTTCGGGAGGGACACGCCAATAAATATATTAAAAAAATTAATTAATTCCCTTTTATTACCCTTCGGGGATTAGGGGTCTAAACTTTAAAAAATGCAAGAAGGAATTTCAGGTAAAATAGCCAACATATTCATCAATTCTAAGCTGACTATCCTGTTGATGGTTGCGTTGATGGCCATTGGCATATACAGTTCATTTCTCATTCCAAGAGAAGAAGAACCACAAATTATTGTTCCTATGGCCGATGTTTTGGTTGGTTATCCGGGTGCAAGTCCAACCGAGGTTGAAAGCCGGGTTGTAAAACCGTTGGAAAAAATTATTTCCGACATAAAAGGCGTACAGCACGTACACAGCATTGCCATGAACGGACAATCGATGATGATTGTGCAGTTTTATGTGGGCGAGGACACGGAGCGCTCGTATGTAAAATTGTATGATGAATTGATGCGCCATCAAGGAATGTTTCCTCCGGGCGTAACCCAGCCTTTGGTAAAAACCCGCTCTATTGATGATGTTCCTATGCTGGGACTTACTTTTTGGAGTGATACTTATAACGATTTTCAAATTCGCCAAATAGCGGAAGAAGTGACTTCTGAAATAGAAAAGGTGAAAGATGTTTCTATCACCAAAGTGATTGGCGGAAGAAATCGTCAGCTGAAAGTGGTTTTGGATAAAGATAAAATGGCTGAAAATGGCATTGATGCTTTGGGAATTATGCAAATGATTCAAGCCAACAACAGCAGTTCGCAATCCGGAAGTTTTGTTAAAAATGACCAGGAATATTTAATCACCACAGGAAAATTTTTAACCTCCTCAGAAGATGTCGAAAATTTGGTGGTTGGCGTTAACAATAACATGCCCGTTTATTTAAAACAGGTTGCCACCATACAAGACGGCCCTGAAAAACCAAATAGCTATGTGTCTTTTGGTTATGGAAAAAATAACGAAAAATACACATCAAATTCCGATGAATACAGCGCCGTAACTCTTTCAATCGCAAAAGTTAAAGGAGCCGATGCCATGAAAATTTCGGAAAAGATTTTAGATAAAGTGGAAAACCTGAAACAAACTTTAATTCCGGCTGATGTTCACGTTGATGTCACCCGAAACTATGGGGAAACCGCTTCGCATAAAGTGGGCGAATTGTTGCTTCACTTAGGCGTGGCAATTTTGGCCGTTACCATTTTGGTGATGCTGGCGATGGGCTGGCGCGGCGGATTGGTGGTGTTTTTCTCGGTGCCGCTAACGTTTGCCTTAACTTTATTCAGTTATTATTTGTTGGGCTACACCTTAAACCGAATTACCTTGTTTGCCTTGGTTTTTGTGGTGGGAATTGTGGTTGATGACAGTATTATTATCGCTGAAAATATGCACAGGCATTTTAAAATGAAGCGATTGCCATTTAAACAAGCCGCCATTTACGCGATTAATGAAGTAGGAAATCCGACCATTTTGGCCACTTTTACTGTGATTGCCGCTATTTTACCGATGGCTTTTGTTTCGGGAATGATGGGACCTTATATGAGTCCGATGCCTATTGGTGCTTCTATTGCCATGATACTTTCGCTTTTTGTTGCTTTAACGGTAACACCTTATTTGGGTTATCATTTATTGCGTGAAAAAGAAAACCAGGAACACAAAAAAGAACAGGGATTGGAAGCTGGGATGATTTATAAAATTTATAAAAAATTAGAACAGCCACTGTTGGACAGCCGAAAAAAGCGATTGATAACCATAGGAATTACTGTGTTTTTATTAGCAGTGTCCGTATTGATGTTCTTTACAAAATCGGTAGCCGTAAAAATGTTGCCATTTGACAACAAAAACGAGTTTCAAGTGGTTATTGACATGCCTGAAGGAACAACGCTGGAAAGAACAGCCGCCGTGACCAAAGAGATTGCACAATATATCGCGACAACGCCTGAGGTGGTAAATTACCAAAATTATATTGGAACCTCAGCCCCTATTACGTTTAACGGTTTGGTTCGTCATTACGACATTCGTGGCGGAAGCAATATGGCCGATATCCAAGTGAATTTATTGCTTAAAGAAGATCGGGATTTACAAAGTCATGACATCGCTAAAAAAGTGCGTCCGGAAATTATAAAAATCGCCAAAAAATATGGCGCCAACGTAAAACTGGTGGAAGTTCCGCCAGGACCGCCGGTATTGTCTACCTTGGTTGCAGAAGTTTATGGCCCAAACTACAAGGATCAAATTAAAGTGGCGAAACAGGTTAAGGGAATTTTGGAGAATACGGCCGATGTGGTGGATATTGACTGGATGGTTGAAGATGCCCAAACCGAATACCGACTTGAAATTGACAGGGAAAAAGCCATGCTTAACGGCATTGCACCTCAACAAATTGTTGGAAACTTAACTTATCTTTTAAAAGAATACCCAATTTCCTATTTATATGATGAAACATCTTTTGATCAGGTTGATATTGTCTTGGCTTTAAGTGATGCCGATAAAACCAGTTTGCAGGATATTCAAAACATCAAAATTAAAGGAAATCAGGGCAACGTGATTCCTATAAGCGATTTGGTAAGCATAAAACAAGACACTTTACAAAAAACCATTTTCAGAAAAGACCAGAAAAGAGTGGTGTATGTGACGGCTGATATGGCCGGAGCATTGGAAAGTCCGGTATATGCCATTTTGGGAATGAAAGAGAAATTACAAAAAATTGAATTGCCAAAAGGGTACAAACTAAATGAACTTTATTTGGAACAACCCTCAGACGAAAGCGACTTTGCTGTGAAATGGGACGGTGAATGGCAAATCACTTTAGAGGTTTTCCGTGATTTGGGAACAGCGTTTTTGGTGGTAATTATCATCATTTATATGCTGATTGTTGGCTGGTTCCAAAACTTTAAAACACCGTTAGTGATGATGCTTGCCATTCCGCTTTCCTTGGTTGGTATTGTTTTGGGCCACTGGATTTTGGGCGCATTCTTTACCGCAACCTCTTTTATTGGTATGATTGCTTTGGCGGGTGTTATGGTACGAAACTCTGTATTGTTGATTGACTTTATTGAAATTAGATTAAACGACGGAGTTCCATTAAAACAAGCCATTATTGATGCCGGTGCCGTGCGCACTACGCCAATTTTACTCACAACAGGAGCCGTGGTTATTGGCGCTTCCATTATTTTGTTTGACCCAATTTTCCAAGGTTTGGCCATATCATTGGTTGCCGGTGCCATCGTTTCAACCATGTTAACTCTGATCGTAGTTCCAATGATTTACTATATGACCGAAAAAAAGAAATGGGAAAATAACTCGGATAACAACGATAAATCAGCATCAGAAGAATAATATAATTTGCATAACGGATATGCGATGCCATTTCCGATGAACCAGCCTGTATACCAACAGGCAGGATTATTAAAAACCATAAAAATATCAACATATGAAATTACTAGTCATAACCGCAATTCAGGAGTTTTCCAAGGACATAAAACTCATGTTGAAAAAGTCAAATATCAATATTTATTCTTATAAAGAGGTGCACGGTTTTAGGGATTTGTCTGAAGAATCCGTTGAAAGCAACTGGTTTGCCGGTGAAATGGACGAAAGCCAATCCATCATTTACTTTGCTTTTGTGGAAAAAGCAAATGTTGATGCATTTTTCACCAGGGCAGATGAATTTAATTCAAAGCAAAAAACATTGTCTAAAATTCACGTCGTTGTCTTAAATATTGAAAAATCGAATTAATAAAAAAATCAAAAAATGAAAAACAGAATCGTAAGAGCCGTTGCAGGCGCCTTTATATTAATCAGTTTGTTGCTTGCCATAAAAGTAAACGTAGACTGGCTTTGGCTTACAGCCTTTGTTGGTGCCAATTTATTTCAATCGGCATTCACAAAATGGTGTCTTTTGGAAGTAATTTTAGCCAAGTTGGGCGTGAAAGATTAATTTTGTAGTTTAGCAAACTAAATTAACGCAAAATTAAAATACTTTTTAAAAATATCATTTCTTTTGTATTGATTACAACTGTGCTGCTGCCCTTTGCAGTACAGTTTAATCATTCATTTGAAAACCATGAGCATTCGGTTTGTAAATCGCAAAACATCGTTCATTTCGACAATCATGAAATTGACTGTTCCGTTTTACATTTCAAAATTAATACCCTTAAAATTGATTTTTCTTCAGAAACTCACCTTGCTGAAAAACTAGAAAATGAAGAAAAAATAATTACTGTTGAAGCCCAAACGGCTTCTGCAAAATTTCATTACAAATCCTCCAGAGCGCCCCCAATTTTATTGACATAGAAACTGAATTTCAATTTTTATCAATAAAAACACTCAAATGAAATTATATATAGCTTTCCTATTTTCAATAGGATTTATCTTATTTGCGCAATCGCAAAACAAACTGTCGGGCAAAATTACCAACAACCAAAAAGAGCCCTTATTGGGCGTTGAAGTTTATATTGAAGAACTTCAAAAAGGAACTTCAACAAATGAAAACGGAGATTATGAATTGCTTAATTTGCCCAATAACGCCATAAAAATAACGGTAGCTTCCATAGGCTATAAAACCGTAACCAAAATTATCAGCTTACTAAATAAAGAAACTGAATTGGATTTCATATTGGAAGAGGCGGTCTTTAAAATGGATGAAGTCATAGTTTCCACCGCTTTTAATAAATTACAATCACAAAACGTGATGAAGGTAGAACATGAAAGCATTAAAACCTTACAGCGAAAAGGAACCTCAACACTCATTGAAGGACTTACAACCATTCCCGGAGTTTCGCAAGTTTCAACAGGAACTTCCATTGGAAAACCTGTCATTCGCGGATTAAGCGGGAATCGTGTTTTGGTGTATTCACAAGGCGTTCGGATTGAAAATCAGCAGTTTGGCGACGAACACGGCTTGGGATTAAACGATTCCGGAATAGAAAGCGTGGAAGTCATCAAAGGTCCGGCCTCCTTGCTATATGGGTCAGATGCTTTGGGCGGCGTTTTATATTTCACGCCTGAAAAATTTGCGGAAGCCAACACTTTTATTGCCAATTTTGACCAGAAATTTTTTTCAAATACTTTGGGAAGCAATACTTCAACAGGATTAAAAACATCTTCCGATAATTGGAAATTTTTAGCAAGAGGAAGTTACAATACCCATTCAGATTATGAAATTTCCAACGGAGATCGGATTACAAATACGCGTTATAACGAAACCGATTTTAAAACAGGCATTGGCTACAGCAATTCAAAAATCTCCAGTGTTTTCAGATACAATTACAATAAATTGGATTTGGGAATGCCAGAAGACGGTATTGCAGAACAAACCTCCAACAAAAAAACGATGTATCCGAAACAGGGTGTTTCAAATCATTTGTTGAGTTTTAACAATATTTTGTTTTTCACAAATTCAAAATTGGACGTGGATTTAAGTTATATCTCAAATGACAGGAGCGAATTTGAAGACAGCAATATTGCGGTTTTACAGATGAAACTGAATACTTTTAACTATGATGCAAAATACAATTTACCAAAATCAGGCAAATTTGAAGCCATCCTCGGCATTCAGGGAATGCACCAAAACAACGAAAATTTTGGGGAAGAGTATTTAATTCCTGATGCTGCAACCAATGATATCGGTTTTTTCGGAACTACCAATTTTGAATGGAAATCGAATGTAATATTGGCCGGGTTGCGTTTTGACAACAGGTCCATTACTTCAGAAGCCTATGGAATTCCTGGTGAAGAAGGTTCGTTTGAAGCCATTGATAAATCCTATAACAGTTTTAATGCTTCATTGGGCTATAAAACCAATTTAAACGACAATTTAATAGTCCGTTTAAATGCCGCGTCCGGATTTAGGGCACCCAATTTGGCGGAACTCACTTCTAACGGCGTTCATGAAGGAACCAACAGATACGAAATTGGAAACAGCGATTTAAAAACCGAACAAAACATTCAAACCGATTTAAATATTGAATACAACACAGATCATTTTGAATTTTCGGTAAATGGTTTTTACAATCATTTGAACAATTATATTTACACATCGCCAACAGGTGAAACGCTTGAAAATAATGATGTTTTTAACTATATCCAAAACGACGCAAAATTGTATGGCGGTGAAATTGGCGTGCATTTTCATCCGCATCCTTTAGACTGGCTGCATATAGAAAGCAGTTTTGAAACGGTTACCGGCAAAAAACAAAACGGTGATTATTTGCCTTTAATTCCCGCAAATAATTGGAACAATACCTTAAGAACCGAGTTTAACATTAAAAATTGGCTGTCCGATGGATTTGCTTCCTTAAATGTTTCGAGCACCTTCAATCAGGACAATGTCAGCGGATTTGAAACGGCCTCCAATGGTTACTCATTGGTAAATCTTGGAATTGGAGGTACCATTATATTTAGAAAAAAGACTTTTGAAATCAATTTAAACGGCAACAATTTATTTGATGAAAGTTATATTGCGCATCTGTCGCGTTTAAAAGCAGACTGCATTCAAAATATTGGAAGAAATATTATAATGGGCGTAAAATTTAATTTATAATTTACTCCAAACAATCATTTAAAAGCCTTTTTAAAAATTTAAAAAGGCTTTTTTTTGGCTTGATTAAAAAGCAAAACGACATGATAATATTTTTAAATTCATTAATTTAAAATTAGTATCTGAGTTATTTTTTACACATAATGAAATTATTAAATATTAATTTTTCATTTTTTTACACAATTCGTAAAATAAAATAATAATAAAATTACTTCTTTTACCATTTTAATTTATGGTATTTATCTCAATAATTACCAATTTTTAATCAACCATGTAAAAACTTTGAATTAAATATAAATCGTTTTAAACTTTTCAAAATCAGGTACTAAATCTTATTTTATTCGTAACTTTAGAATCAGAAACTGTAAATTATTACCAAATGAATAGAACAGGTCTTTTAAACAAGCTTTGGGAGTTTCAAAATAAGTTTGGTTATATTT
>MGWK01000064.1:30149-36675 GCA_001800975.1 Flavobacteria bacterium RIFCSPLOWO2_12_FULL_35_11
GAAGGCGTCGTCTCTTTTTACCATTTCTTTCACAGGCAACCCACGGGAAAATACATCATTTATTTAAACAACAGCATTATTTCAGAGTTTAAAGGATTTGAACAAATAAAAGCCGCTTTTGAAAAAGAAACCGGCTGCACTTTTGGCTGTTATGGTGAAAGTTCGCTGTTTTCGCTTTTCGAAACTTCCTGTATTGGATTGAGCGATCAGGAACCTGCCGCATTGATCAACTTTTTTCCGTTTACCAATCTAACATCCGAAAAAGTGAAGACCATTATTCAACAATTGAAAAACGGCAATACGCTGCAATTTATTTCAAGCAATCCTACGAGTAAAATACAATACATTCCTGCAGATAATAAAACCATTTTTTATAGAAAATATGAAATGGGGAATGCCTTAAAAAAATTAAAAAACCACACACCAGAAGAAACTTTAAACCTTATAACGGCATCCCACCTCGACGGTCGCGGCGGTGCATTTTTTCCAACTGGCAAAAAGTGGAAAAGCTGCAAAGAAAGCAATACTGCAAAGAAATATATAATTTGCAATGCCGATGAAGGAGAGCCGGGAACCTTTAAAGACAAATCGCTCTTGAACAACCTTTCCGGGTTGGTCATTGAAGGAATGATAATTTCGGCTTATGTTACGGGCGCCACCAATGGTTTCATTTATTTACGCGCCGAATACAGCTACCTGCTTGAGAAAATTGAAAATACCCTTCGCGAGTTTACTGCAAACAATCTTTTGGGCAACGATATCCTAGGCATCCCAAAATTTAATTTTAATATTCAAATCCAGCTTGGTGCCGGCGCTTATGTTTGTGGGGAAGAATCGGCTTTAATTGAATCGTTGGAAGGAAAACGAGGGGAGCCGAGAATCAAAAAATATTTCCCAACGGAATATGGTTATTTAGGGCAATCAACCATTGTAAACAATGTGGAAACTTTTGCCATGGCCGCCAGAATCATTGAATTGGGCTGTAATTTTATTTCAACCATTGGCACAAAAGAAAGCATTGGCACAAAAGTCATTTGTATTTCTGGAGATGTTGCCAAACCGGGTATTTATGAAATTGAATGGGGAATGACCGTGAGCGAAATTTTGCACCTCTGCCAGGCCACATCTCCTCATTTTGTTCAAATAAGCGGTCCGTCGGGCGTTTGCATCAACAATACCGAATTTGATCGCAAAATTTGTAAGGAAGATTTAATCTGTGCCGGATCTATCATGGTTTTTAACAATTTTAGAAGCATCACAAAAATTTTAGAGAACTACACCAAATTTTTCAAAGAGGAATCTTGCGGAATTTGTACACCGTGCCGTGCAGGAAATCAGATTTTGCATGAAAAAATTAAAAAAATTAAAAAAGGGATCTGTACCGCACAGGATTTAGAAGAAATAAAAGAATGGGGAAAAATCATTAAGCTGACCAGCAGGTGCGGATTGGGACAATTTTCGGCAAATACTCTGGTGATGGCACTCGATAAATTTGAGGGATATTTCAATCAGAAAATTATAAAAGCAAATGAAAATTTAAACGTGGAATTTGATATGGAAGCCGCCGTTTATAATTATGATTCTTTGATAAAAGATACACAATGAAAGTTAAAAGTTCAAGTTGTGAATTGTGAGTTGTGAAAATTAACAAATAATAAATACCCTACAACTAATTATTGATAATTTAGAAAAACCCATGGAAAATTGTTCATTTAAAATCGACGGAAGATCTTGTACAGCTGAAAAAGGACTCAACTTAATAGAAGCTGCAAAACGAAACGGCATTTTTATTCCAACCTTGTGTCATTTTAAACACTTAAATCCGCTGGGTACCTGCAGGGTTTGCACCGTAAAAATAAACGGGCGCGCCATTGCCGGATGCACCGTTCATGTGGCTGATGATATGGATATAGAAGTGAATACCCCAGAATTGCTGGATACCCGAAAAGCAATTCTGGAAATGATGTTTGTTGAAGGAAACCACTTCTGCCCTTCCTGCGAGAAAAGCGGCGATTGCCAAATGCAAAATTTAGGCTACGAAACCGGTATCAAATACACGCGATTTCCACATTTATTTATAGACAGAATTACCGATGCACGCCCCGAACGCATTGTGGTAAACCAAAACAGGTGCATTAAATGCATGCGCTGTGTTGAAGAAGTAAAAACTTTTGATGGCTACAAAGTGTTCAATTTCACAAACAAAGGGAATAAAACCATAGTTGCCATTGATTATGAACAAGAGTCCAAATTGTCAGAACTGCAAGCTGCCCACGCCATGCAAATTTGTCCGACCGGTTCTATTTTAGTCAAAGGAAAATCGTTCAGCAAGCCATTTGGAGACCGGCAATTTGACATCATTCCCGAAGAAAACATAGTGCCTTTAAATGGCATAAAAAAACAAAGGGCCACCACAAAAAAGAAAATTGTCGCCACCACTTCGCTTGCCGGCTGTTTTGGATGCCATATGTCTATGCTCGACGTAGATTTAGGAATTTTAGATTTATTTGAAGTCATAGAATTTAATAAATCTCCCTTAACCGACATTAAAAATTTCACCAAACACTGCGATATTGGACTTGTTGAAGGCGGTTGCTGCAACACCCATAATATTGAAGTGCTGCGCGAATTCAGGAAAAATTGTGACATATTAATTTCAGTTGGAGAGTGCGCCATTTGGGGTGGCTTGCCTGCCATGAGGAACACTTTTCCGTTGGAAGAATGTTTAAAGGAATCTTATTTAGAATCTATGACAAGTGAAGAAAACGAAACAACCATTCCAAATCACGAAGACATTCCTAAAATTTTAAACAACGTTTATCCAAATCACGAAATTGTAAAAATAGACCTTCATATACCAGGTTGCCCGCCAGATGCAAACCATATTTGGAATGTGGTTAAAAATTTGCTGTTTAAAGAAGAATATTCCATTATGCATCCTAAATTCAAATATGATTAATCCAAAAATAGCTTAAAATGCTTGCGAGAAAAATAATTATTGATCCGATTACTCGTGTTGAAGGACACGGAAAAGTTACCATAAAACTCGACGAAAACGGAATGGTAAATGATGCCTTTTTACACATTGTGGAATTTAGGGGTTTTGAAAAATTTATTCAGGGACATCCTTATTGGGAAGCGCCCGTATTGGTGCAGCGCCTCTGTGGTATTTGTCCGGTAAGCCACCATTTGGCAGCGGCAAAAGCCATTGACCAACTGGTTGGGATTGATCCTGAAAATTTATCGCCAACGGCCACAAAATTGCGGAAATTATTGCATTTCGGGCAAGTTTTTCAATCGCACGCTTTGCACTTTTTCTATTTGGCTTCTCCAGATCTATTATTCGGAATTGACGCCCCTGCGGAAAAAAGAAATGTGATTGCCGTGGCTGCCACAAACAGGGAACTTGCCAAAAAAGGCATTTTGATGCGTAAATTTGGGCAAGAAATCATTAAAGCCTTGGCTGGTAAAAAAATTCACGGAATTTTAGCCGTTCCGGGTGGCGTGCACAAGACATTTAAAGCTGAAGAACGCGCTTATTTTTTGGACGGCATGCTTATTCCTAACGTTGACACTATGATTGCCTGGTCAAAAGAAATGGTCGATTTTATAAAAAACTATTACCTTGAAAATGCAAGCTGGATTGACAATTTTGCAGCCTTTCCTTCCAATCATTTGAGCTTGGTTCGCAAAGAAACCGGCGCTTTTGAATTGTACGATGGTCGGTTAAGGTCGGTTGATTTTGAGGGAAATGAATTGTTAAATATTGCAGATGTTGACTATCGTGACCACTTTAAAGAAGCCGTTGAACCTTGGTCCTATTTGAAGTTTCCTTATATGACCAAATACGGAAGGGAAAACGGATGGAACCGTGTTGGACCCTTGGCCCGATTAAATACCTGCGCTTATATGGGAACGCCGCTGGCTGAAAAGGAACGACAAATTTTTAAGGAATACACGCATAACAAGCCCAATAATATGACAATGCATACCCATTGGGCACGATTAATTGAGTTGTTGTACAGTGCTGAGGCGATGAAAGAATTTTTGTTGGATGATACGCTAATGAACAATGATTTGGTGCGCAAAGGCACGCCAAGACAAAAAGGAATTGGCATTATTGAAGCGCCAAGAGGCACGCTAATCCACGAATATCATACAGATGCCAAAGGTTTAATTACCAAATGCAATTTAATTGTTTCCACAACGCACAACAATGAAGCCATGAACCGAGGCGTAAGAGTGGTGGCGAAAAGTGTCTTAAACAACAAACCCGAAATTACAGAACCAATGCTGAACCAAATTGAAATAGCGATTAGGGCTAACGACCCTTGTTTGAGTTGTGCCACACATGCTTTGGGTGAAATGCCTTTAATTGTGCAATTGGAAGATGCTTACGGAAATATCATCGATGAAAAAATTAGATGACACACTTGTCATTGGGATTGGAAATAATACACGCCAAGATGATGGCTTAGGCTGGAATTTTTTAGAGCTGCTGGAAAACGAAGGATTTAATGCTGATAATTTGTTACAAAAATACCAGTTGATGGTAGAAGATTCGGAATTAATTTCGGCCTATAAAACAGTTATTTTTATTGATGCCTGTAAATCGGAGTTAAAAATCGGGTTTTCATTTGAGCATCTTAATCCTGCGGAAGAAGTTTCTTTCTCAACCCACTCTGTGCCCCCAAATCAAATTTTGAATCTTTGCAAAACAATTTACACTAAAAATCCAAAAGCATATTTGATTAAAATTCAAGGATACAACTGGGATATTGGCATCGGATTGTCAGAACCGGCAAAAACAAATTTGAATAATGCCTTCACTTATTTTATTGAAAATTTCTTTCGCTAGTGCGAGCTTGTACCTTGCTAAACCTCAAAAGATGTTGAATAGAAGCACGAGCGTGACGCTCGCGCCAGCGGAGGATGTTCGTTAGCCAAAAAATCATAATTCACAAATCGTAATTCTTAATTCGATTTGCGTTAGGGATTGAACGGCCTGTTTGAGCGCTTTTTTAGTTGTTTTTCACAACTAAAAAATGCGAGTAGTGAAAGCCCTACCCTTGCGGTAACGCCCAAAAAACGGAAAGGAATTTTATTTGCAAAAGCGTCTAATTTAAAATCAATCTTAAGTTTTAATTTTAGGTTGTTTTGTTTTTATACTTAAATTAGCTCGACCAAATTTTAAAACATGTTTAAAAAAACTGCCCAAAGCCCAAACTCATCCGACATCACTAACCCAATGAAGCGAATTATTGTTGGGATTCAATTTTTATTTGTTGCCTTTGGCGCAACGGTGCTGGTTCCTTTATTGATAGACATTGACCCGTCTGTTGCCTTGTTTACCGCTGGTGTTGGAACGCTAATTTTTCATTTGATCACCAAAGGGAAAGTTCCCATTTTTTTAGGAAGCAGTTTTGCTTTTATAGCGCCAATTATCGCGGCAACTAAATTATATGGCTATCCTGGCACCTTGGGAGGTATCATTGCCGTTGGTTTGGTTTATGGCGTGGTGTCTTTTATTGTTAAAATGTGGGGATTAAAAGTGATTGAAAAAATATTTCCTGCCGTGGTGATTGGCCCCGTTATTATGATTATCGGATTGTCATTGGCTTCTGTGGGTGTTGATATGGCAAAATCAAACTGGTTAATTGCATTTTCAGCTTTAATTACCGCTATTGTCATTGTTATTTACACAAAAGGTCTGATAAAATTGATCCCGATTTTTATTGGGATTATTGTAGGGTATCTCATCTCCATTTTTGCCGGATTGGTAGACTTTACTTCGGTAAGTGAAGCGGCTTGGTTTGCGCTTCCTAAATTTACGACTCCAGAATTCAATTGGGCTGCCATTTTATATATGCTTCCTGTTGCCATTGCACCAATTATTGAACATGTTGGCGACATTTATGCGATTGGCGGCGTTGCGGAAAAAGAATTTGTGAAAGACCCCGGATTGCACCGAACATTACTGGGAGACGGAATTGCCACTGCCTTTGCCGGTTTAATGGGTGGCCCGCCAAACACCACTTATTCTGAAGTTACCGGCGCCGTTGCTTTAACTAAAATTACCGATCCAAGAGTTTTACGGATTGCGGCAATTACCGCCATTGTATTTTCAATGGTTGGCAAAATAAGCGCGGTCTTAAAAACGATTCCGCCGGCAGTGTTGGGCGGCATTATGCTGTTGCTTTTCGGAATGATTGCCAGCATTGGAATAAAAACCTTAATTGATGCAAAAACCGATTTTACCATCACAAGAAATCAGGTCATTGTTTCCGTTATTTTAACCATTGGCATCGGAGGCGCCCAAATGAGCTATGGAAATTTCTCTTTGGCCGGAATAGGATTGGCTTCCGTTATTGGCGTTATTATAAACTTGATTTTGCCAAAATCTTCAGTGGCAGTTAAAGAAAGTCTTAAATAAGCAACTAAACTACTCTGCACTGAAAGTGCAGAGGTTTGTTTTACTGGGGACTGAAAGTCCCCCTTACCTATTCTAATATAAAATTAGAATTCT
>MGWK01000065.1 GCA_001800975.1 Flavobacteria bacterium RIFCSPLOWO2_12_FULL_35_11
TAATGCAAATTTATAAAAAAAAAATATCTTTTAAAATTTGATTTTAAAGATAGTACCTTCCGACTCCTAAGTATAAATATCCGTTCTGTAATTTTCTTCATTGCCTTCAACCATTTGAATATAACTGTTGTACCGTGAATAGGCAATTTCTTCGTTTTCAACGGCGTCTTTTATGGCGCAGTTTGGTTCATTCATATGCAAACAATTGTGAAATTTACATTTTCCTTTCAGCTTAAAAAATTCAGGAAAATAATCGGCGATTTCTTGAGGTTCAAAATCCACCACCCCAAATCCTTTGATTCCGGGCGTGTCAATAATGAATCCGCCAAAACTCAATTCGTACATTTCGGCAAAAGTGGTGGTGTGTTGCCCTTGTTTGTGCTGTTTGGAAACCTCAGCGGTTTTTAAATTTAGGCTAGGCTCAATGGCATTTACCAAAGTGGATTTCCCCACGCCCGAATGCCCCGAAAACATGGTTGTTTTGTCTTTCATTAACGCCTTAACCTTATCTATATTGATGTGTTTTGTGGCAGAAACATCAATACATTGGTAGCCGATTGACGTGTAAATAGCTTCATATTCCGCTTTTATTTCCAGTTGCTCTGGCGTATACATATCAATTTTGTTGAAAAGAATGACGGCGTGAATGCTGTAGGCTTCCGCAGTGGCCAAAAAACGATCTATAAATCCGGGCGAGGTTGGCGGACTGTCGATAGTAACCAGTATAAAAGCGGTGTCAATATTGGAGGCGATGATGTGCGTTTGTTTGGAGAGGTTTACGGATTTTCGAATAATATAATTTTTCCGTTCAAAAATTTTATTGATAACGCCGATACCTTTTCCTTCTTCATATTCAAAATTTACGTGGTCGCCAACAGCCACCGGATTGGTGCTTTTGATGCCTTTCATACGAAACTTTCCTTTCAGCCTGCAATCAACCCTGTCGCCATCTTCGGCATAAACATTATACCAACTTCCTGTAGATTTTGTAACAACTCCTTTCATACTTGCAAAGATATTTAAATTAGGGAACAATGGACGATAGATAATGGACAATAAGTTAATTTAGTCAATGAAAAAAGAATAGAGAATAGAGAAAAAAGACTAAAGGGAATTGATCATTTTTATTAAACCCAATAAAAAAGAGGGCTTCCTTTTGGGTTGCCCTCTTTTGGTTTTGTTTATTTATGTTATTCTGGTGTGCAATTTATAGCATAATTAGCGGTAGCATCTTTAATCCAACCAGATGTATTTTGACCTTCATATATTTTTATACAAGAAAGATTTGGATTAATTTGGCAATTTAAATAAGTTAAAAGAGTATTGTTACTTACATCCAAACTTGTGAGATCGTTATTATTAATAACTATATAATATAAACCAATATTACTGGTTAGATTTATACTTGTCAGATCATTATTATCACAGACTAAACTATACAAATTAGTATGAGAACTTACATTCAAACTTGTGAGATTGTTATTATAGCACTGTAAAGCATATAGTGAATTAACGTCACTAATAATTAAACTATTGAGATTGTTTCTGTTGCATTGCAATTCCGCTAAAGCAATATTATTGCTTACATCTAAACTTGTGAGTTGGTTGTTATCACTACAATATAAAATCCTTAAATCAGCATTTTCGCTTACATCTAAACTCGTGAGTTGGTTATTATTACATTCTAGACCTCTTAAAACTGAATTTTCGCTTACATCTAAACTTGTCAAATTATTATTATTATTACATTTTAAGGATAGTAAAGCTGCAAAATCTTCTATGCCTGTTAAATCACTAATGCTTTTGCTAGATACATCAAGAGAAGTAACTGCATTAATGTTTGGGGTATGAACATAATTATCCAATACAATATCATAACCTAAATCAATTAAGGCTTGTTCAAAGTTGTTATCGGGAACATAGGTTCCACAAACTTCATCAGTTTCCGTATTACAATCGTTGTCTATGCCGTCACCGCAAATTTCAACAGCGCCAGGGTGTATGGCAGCATTGGTATCATCGCAATCTAAGCCATTTAACAAGGTGCATTGATTATCTGCCGCATAACCATCGCCATCCGCATCAAGGACAACATCTCCGGGTTGCACACGTTTTTCAACTACTGTCACTACTGAATAGGTGCCTTTGCGTTCATTATAACGGCAAACAGTTACTTTGACAGGTCTTGCATTCAATTCAGTTTTAATTTGGTTTTCCTCATAAATGACGGCATCATCATCCTGGCAATTTTGCATTAAAAATACAAACCCAATAAAGAGTGCAAATAAGCACCATTGGGCACGACTCACTTTTTTTAAACTTTTCATAATATTTAATTTTAATTGTTTTTTTAAAATATTAAGGAGGAAAACAATTTCGCTATTGAAGTTCGTTTATTCTATAAAATTACGCTATGAGATTTGTCAATAAATTCAATGACTTTCGTCAGTTAACACACTGATATTAAACAGTTAAAATTATTAAGGAAAGTGATTATAATCAGTTTACAGACGCACAAACTGATTAAAAAAGAAAATCCCGAAAACCAGTATGTTTGCGGGATTTATTAAATTTGATGGTTTTCATACAAGTTCTACTAAAGTTAACAATATAATCGCAAAAAAACAATCGTGTATTTGACTTTGGTGTTGGGAATAAACCTATTAATGCAGTAAACAAAGTCAATAATTATACTGGGAAAATGACTAAAAAAAGCCCTATATTTAGCAAAAATTATTTACAAAAATTGCCAATGACCATTCAACAATACCTATCAAAAATAAACACATTATACCTCACAGGAAACGCAAGAGAACATGCCTATCGGGGTGATTTGCAAAACCTCATTATGGGTATTTTGCCCGATATTTTGGTGACCAATGAACCCGCAAGAGTTGCGTGTGGCGCTCCCGATTATGTGCTGACCCGTAAAGACGTTCCCGTTGGTTATATTGAAGCAAAAGACATTGGGGTTGACTTAGGCAGCAAGACTTTAAAGGAGCAGTTTGAGCGCTATAAAGCAGGTTTGTCAAATTTGATATTTACTGATTATTTGGAGTTCCATTTTTATAAAGAAGGTGTATTTACCACCAAAATTTCCATTGCAAAACTACAATTCCCCTCCGCTGGAGGGGTGTCCGAAGGACGGGGTGGCCAAATTGTTCCCATTCCCGAAAACTTTGACCAATTTACCCAACTCATCACAAATTTTGCCCAAACCGTTTCGCAAACCATCAAATCACCAACCAAGTTAGCTCAAATGATGGCGGGCAAGGCAAAATTAATGGCAGATGTTATTGAAAAGTCGCTAAACCTTGACGACCAACAGGGAAACCAGTCCACCATAAAATCACAAATGCTTTCGTTTCAGCAAATGTTGATTCACGATATAGACAACAAGGCTTTTGCAGACATTTATGCGCAAACCATTGCTTACGGTATGTTTGCCGCTCGCTATCACGACCCAACTTTGCCAACCTTTTCACGGATGGAAGCGGCGCAACTAATTCCTAAAAGCAACCCGTTTTTAAGGAAGTTATTTCAGGACATTGCGGGTTTTGACCTCGATATTCGGTTGACGTGGATTGTTGATGAATTGGTCAATATTTTCTTGGCGAGTGATGTGGCGCTTATCATGAAAAACTTTGGGAAAAGCACCAAACAGGAAGACCCTGTGGTACACTTTTACGAAACCTTTTTGGGGGAATACAACCCCGCTTTGCGCAAAGCCCGCGGCGTTTGGTACACCCCGCAACCTGTGGTAAATTTCATTGTTCGTGCCGTTGACGATATTTTAAAAACAGAATTTAATTTACCGCAAGGCCTGGCCGATACCAGCAAAACAAAAATTACGAAAAAAGCCATTACCCAAACCGCTTCCAAAAAGAATGCTGTAATAAAAGAAGTTGACGTTGAGGTTGAAGTGCACAAGGTGCAAATACTTGATCCCGCAACAGGAACGGGAACATTTCTTGCCGAAGTGGTGAAACACATCCATAAAAAATTTGAAGGGCAACAAGGCATTTGGAGCAAGTATGTTACCAATGACCTCATTCCGCGCTTAAACGGTTTTGAGCTGTTAATGGCGAGTTATGCGATGGCACACCTTAAAATGGATATGCTGTTGACCGAAACAGGCTACAAACCCACAGACGACCAACGTTTTCGTATTTTCCTGACCAATTCGCTTGAAGAAGCGCATCCCGATACCGCGACATTATTTAGTTCCTGGCTGTCTGATGAAGCCGACCAAGCCAATGCCATAAAACGTGATACGCCTGTGATGGTGGTGATGGGAAATCCGCCTTATAGTGGCGAAAGTTCCAACAAAGGGGAATGGATCATGAATTTGATGGAAGATTACAAAAAAGAACCGGGTGGAAAAGAGAAATTAAAAGAACGAAACCCAAAATGGATCAATGACGATTATGTAAAATTCATTCGATTTAGTTCCCATTTGATAGAAAAAAATGGCGAAGGAATCCTGGCGTTTATCAATCCTCACGGTTATTTAGACAATCCTACTTTTAGGGGAATGCGGTGGCATTTGATGCAAACTTTCGATAAAATTTACACCATCGATTTACACGGAAATTCCAAGAAAAAAGAAACTTGCCCAGATGGTTCAACAGACCAAAATGTATTTTACATTATGCAAGGTGTTTCTATCAATATTTTTGTAAAAAAGAAAACTCACTAAAATATGGCAAAAATAAACGTAAAAAATACTGAAATCACAGTTTTTGCCCAAAACGATACCGATTTTATTTCCTTAACCGATATGTCTGGAGGTTTTAAGGAAGGAAGTGCGTTAATTGGCAAATGGATTACCAATAAAAATACCTTAGAATATTTAGGAATTTGGGAGAAAATTAACAATCCTGATTTCAATTACCCCGAATTCGGGGTAATTGAAAATAATGCTGGCATCAACAGATTTGTTATGTCTGTGGGGCAATGGATTGATCGCACGCAAGCGAAAGGTTTATTGGTAAAAGCAGGAAGATATGGCGGAACGTTTGCACATAAGGATATTGCTTTTCATTTTGCGATGTGGCTAAGTCCTGAATTCCAAATTTACCTAATTAAAGAATTTCAACACCTTAAAGAAAAAGAGCAAAAACAAATTGGTTGGTCTGTTCAAAGAGAATTGGCAAAGATGAATTACTATATTCACAGCGATGCCGTTCAGCAATTTTTAACGCCTGCCACACTAACAAGTTTGCAAAAAAATATGATTTATGCCTCAGAAGCCGATGTATTGAATGTGGCACTTTTTGGAAAAACAGCAAAACAATGGCGGGAGCAAAACCCAACATCCAAAGGGAATATTCGAGATTATGCGGGCATCAATGAACTCATTTGCCTTTCGAATCTCGAAAACCTGAATGCGGTTTGGATTCAGGAAAACATTGCACAATCCGAACGATTAGTAAAACTAAACCTCGTGGCAATTCATCAAATGAATATCCTAAAAGAAGTTGAAACCAAAAAATATCTGAAATGAAAAAATTAGCCCAAGTTTTCCATTTTGACCTCTACGGAAAACGAGAAGATAAATATGATTTTCTAAACGAAAATTCGTTGGCAACTATCGCTTTTGCAGCGCTAAACCCACAAGAACCCGAACTGTTTTTTGTACCCAAAGATTTTGACTCTAAAAGCGATTATGATGAAGGGTTTAAAGTAAATGAATTATTGCTAATTAATAATGTGGGAATTGTGACTGCTAAAGATGCTATTCTAGTTAATGATACAAAAGCGGATTTAATTAACAAAGTAGAACATTTTTATGAAATAGAAGCTAACACGAATCTTGTCAAAAGAATTTCATACCGACCATTTGATGATAAATATATTTATTATGACACTAAAATTGTTGAAAGAACAAGGGAAAAAGTTATGCAACATTTTCTAAAAAGAGAAAATATTGGTTTAATTATAGGAAGACAAGGACAAGTAGTTGGAACAATGCCTTGGAATTTATCTTTTATTACAAATACTATTACAGATTTTAATATGTATTATAGAGGAGGTGGTATGTTATTTCCGCTGTATCTATATCCCGAAACCAACGCCCAACAAACATTACATGGAAATATTGAAAGAACCCCCAACCTCAACCTTGAAATTGTAAAGCAATTTGCAGATGGTTTGGCTTTAACATTCACCAACGAAAAAACCACCCCGCCCGTTGGGCACCCCTCCAATGGATGGGAATTTGCACCAATTGATGTGTTGGATTATATTTATGCCGTGTTGCATTCCCCAACCTATCGGGAAAAATACGCAGCATTTTTGAAAATAGATTTTCCACGTGTGCCCTATCCAAAAGACAAAGACCTGTTTTGGCAATTGGTAAAATTAGGCGGAGAAATACGGCAAATTCATTTGCTGGAAAGTGCCGTTGTGGAGAAATATATGACGCAATACCCAATAGATGGCAACAATATTGTTGTTAAACCCAACTACAAAAACGGCAACGTGTACCTCAACGAAAACCAATATTTTGCCAACGTTCCAGAAGTGGCCTGGAATTTTTATATCGGTGGCTATCAGCCAGCCCAAAAATGGCTCAAAGACCGCAAGGGAAGGGAATTGAGCACAGAAGATATATTTCACTATCAAAAAATAATTGTGGCTTTAAGCGAAACAGACAGGATTATGAAAGAGATTGATAAAATTGATTTTTAAATCAGAAATTTCATCATTTAAATACAATAAATTTAAATAAATGAGTTAATACTCCTATAAAAGAGAAAAACATGACTATTGATGCCCAATTTTTATTCGACAATCAGTTAATAACTGCCGTTGAAAACCTGATAAAAAATTCCAAAAATGAATTATTGCTTATATCCCCTTTCATTGATTTAGACAGAAGAATACAAGATGCTTTGTCTGAAAAAATAAACAAAACCGATTTCAAACTGAAGGTGCTATTTGGGGAAAATGAAAACAACATTTATAAAAGCATCAAAAAGGACAGTTTGGATTTTTTGAAAAAATTTCCTGATATTGAAATTAGATATAATGAAAAGCTTCACGCAAAATTCTTTTTAAATGACACCCATTTTATTTTGTCGAGCCTAAATCTTTATGATTACTCATTGGCGAAAAATATTGAATCGGGAATTTTGGTCAAACATTCCGCAAGAGGGCTTTTCGGAAAAGCTATGGATGGGGCAAATAGCCTTATTTCAGAAGGCGTTTCATCGGTTAAAGCCAATGTTTTAGGCATTGAAAATAATGAGGAAGACCCAACGATAAAATTTTATCAAATTTTTGAGAGTTCCTATTTAAAATTTAAAGCGGTCCCAGTTTTAAAAAATAAAAAAGGACTTTTCAGCGGAATTGTTGGCACTAAAGAAATTGATGCCACAACGATACTGGTGGATGAACTTTCTGTTTTTTTCAGCCCAATTGCCGAAAATATAAAACCTGTTGAGAAGTATACAAATACCTCTGTGGAAAATTCACAAATTGTTGAGGAGCATTTCAAAATTCCTGAAAATGAAGCAGAAATTGTGGAACGAAAAAAACTTTCCGCCTCAATAATCGCGCAATTCATGGGAATTGACCAGGCGAATTTTATTGAATTGATGGAGAATGAAGGTTATATTATGGATTATAAAATAACCGATTTTGGCAAGGCAAATGGATTGGAATTAAAAAACGATATGGGAAGAGCGTATATTGCATATCCTGAAAATTTAGAAGTAATCGAAAAATACAGGCGTTAAGGATTCGTTGCCTAAACCATTGGTAACTATTTGAAAAATAAGTCTATCGGCTAATTTGGGTAAATTTTCTAAGCTATCGCTGTGTCTAATTAACCTAAATATGTTTTTAAGATTTTACATCTTGATAAACTTTTTAATCGTCTTATCGATTTATCTTTAATTTGACGAACACGCTCCCTTGACAAATGAAGCATTTCAGCAATTTCTTCAAGTGTCTTGTTATGTGCATCTTCTAAACCAAAGTATAACTGAACAACATCTGCTTCTCTTGGCTTTAGTGTTTGTAGCGCACGTTTAATCTCAATTTTTAAAGATTCCTGCAATAAGGCTTTATCCGGATTTGGAAATTTCTTGATATTCAATACATCATAAAGGTTAGAATTTTCACCTTCCATTAATGGCGCATCCAAAGAAACATAATGACCCAAATTTTTCAAAGATTTTTGAACTTCACCCAAAGACATAGCCAACTTTTCTGAAATTTCTTCAGCTGAAGGAGGCCGCTCTTTTTCCTGTTCTAAAATTGCATACATTTTGCTAATTTTACCAATATTGCCAATTTTATTTAGTGGCAAACGAACAATGCGAGATTGTTCCGCCAACGCTTGCAATATAGATTGACGAATCCACCATACGGCATAGGAGATAAATTTGAACCCGCGAGTTTCATCAAATCGTTTTGCCGATTTTATCAAACCCAGATTTCCTTCATTTATTAAATCTTGCAATGCTATTCCTTGATTTTGGTATTGCTTTGCAACCGAAACAACAAATCTTAAATTGGCCTTAACCAATCGTTCCAAAGCCACTTGATCTCCTTCTCTAATACGTTGCGCCAACTCAACTTCCATATTGGCAGTAATTAAATCAACTTTCGCTATTTCTTGAAAGTATTTTTCTAATGACGCAGTTTCCCTACTGGTAAGTTGTTTTGATATTTTAAGTTGTCTCATTTATTGGCAATAAAATATTTTCCCTATACTTCTTTACATAAACAATAATAAAAGTGGGGAAATTTGTAGGAATAAATTTAAAATAGCGAATTTTAAAAAAAAATGATATTAATCAAAATAATAAATGATTCTTGTCAGTTAGTTGGTAAGGGTGCAGACAGGGGTGCTATAAAAAAAAGAACCCTTATAAAGTGTTAATTTATAAGGGAATTTCTAATTTGCTAGTTGACCCACAAGGACTCGAACCTTGACTGACGATACCAAAAACCGGAGTGCTACCATTACACCATGGGTCATTTTGCGGGTGCAAATTTAGCCTAAAGTTTTAATTCAACAAATAATTTGAAGTATTTTTTTAAGAAAATGTCTATTAAAAACACATTCACACCTTATTGTCATCTCATATCATCATAACTTTCTATAATTAATTTTTATTTTACTAAATTCGCTTCGGTTTTAAATTTAATTATGAACGCATTCAATTTTACTAAATGGAACACCATTCTTGGATGGTCAACTTTTGCAATAGCCTTAATAACCTATACGTTAACGCTTGAACCTACAGTGAGTTACTGGGATTGCGGTGAATATATCGCCACTTCTGTAAAACTTCAGGTTGGCCATCCGCCGGGAGCGCCTTTATTTCAAATGTTGGGTGCATTTTTCGCGTTGTTTACCAATGAAGTAACGGAAATTGCCCGAATGGTCAACTTTATGTCGGCATTGGCCAGCGCATTCACTATTTTATTTTTGTTTTGGACCATCACCATATTGGCTAAAAAATTAGTGAACAACGCTTCAGAATTAAGCAAAAGCACCTCAATCGCCATTTTAGGAAGCGGTGTTGTTGGTGCATTGACCTATACTTTTTCGGATAGTTTTTGGTTTAGTGCAGTTGAAGGGGAAGTATATGCCATGTCTTCATTTTTAATGGCGCTTTTATTTTGGCTGGGCTTGCGTTGGGAAGCTGAAATGGATCAGCCGCGAGGCAATAAATGGTTGTTGATTATCAGTTTTGTGGTAGGATTGTCGTTTGGCGTCCATATTTTATCCTTATTGGTAATTCCTTCAATTGTGTTTCTTTACATCTTCAAAAAATATAAAAATTTAGACTTTAAGCAATTTATTGTTGCCAATATTGTAGCGGTTTTTGTGTTGGTGCTGGTTTTTAAATTATTGTTCCCGTACACCTTAAAATATTTCAGTGCTTTAGAGCTGTTTTTTATAAATTCATTGGGAATGCCTTTTAATTCGGGAAGTATTATAGCGGGAATATTGTTAATTGCCTTTTTCTATTTTTCAATACGATACACACAAAAGAAACAACAGGTTGAAGCAAACACCATTATTCTGTCTGTACTTTTTATCATGATTGGTTTTTCTTCTTGGATAATGCTTCCGATAAGGGCCAATGCCAACACCACCATCAACGAAAATAATCCGTCGAGTGCGCGTGAATTATTGGCTTATTACAACAGGGAACAATATGGCGACACCAATGTTTTTTACGACACTTACTACTCTGTTATGTATGATCGCGATGTTGACAAAAGCGACCCAACAAGAGATGATAAGCCAAAATATGAAAAAGACGAAAAAGCGGGTAAATATATTATTGTAAATAATTACAAAGATGCCTTGCCAAACTGGGACAGTAAGCATAAAGGATTTATTCCGAGAATGGTAAATACGGATGCTTCCGTAATTAAAAATTACAAATCTATTGCAGGAATCCCCCAAAGCAGCAAGAGCCGGCCTACTTTTATTGAAAACATAAAATACATGGTCGATTTCCAATTTGGGTATATGTACGGCCGATATTTTATGTGGAATTTTGTCGGTAAACAAAACGATGAACAGGGACAGCTCGATTTACAAAATGGAAATTGGCTGAGCGGCATTAAATTTATTGATGAATTCAGACTGGGCCTTCAATCGGATTTGCCTTCTGATGTGCTCAACAACAAAGGCAGAAATACCTATTATTTTCTTCCATTTCTATTGGGAATTATCGGACTGTTTTTTCAAGTGAAACACAACAAAAACGATTTTTATACCTTATTGCTGTTTTTTGCTTTTACGGGATTGGCCATTATATTTTACACCAATCCAAGACCATTTGAGCCAAGGGAGCGCGATTATGCGGTGGTAGGTTCATTTTACATTTTTGCCATTTGGGTAGGATTTGGCGTATTGGCCATTTTTCAAAAATTAAAAAAATACGCCACCGAAAACATGGTTGCTATTGCGGTTACGCTTGTGGCATTGGTGGCTGTTCCAATGTTGATGGCTTTTCAGAATTGGGATGACCACGACAGGTCAAATCGTTATACTTCCCGCCTAAATGCAACCGCTTATTTGGATTCTTGCGCACCAAATGCCATCTTGTTTACCATTGGCGACAATGATACTTTCCCGCTATGGTATATGCAGGAAGTTGAAAATTACCGAACCGACATTAAATTGATCAATACCAGCCTTTTTCAAACCGATTGGTATATTGACCAAATGAAGCGAAAAACATATGACGCCGCTCCTATTCCGTCGCAATTAACGCACGACAAATACAAATGGGGAACGATGGATGTTGCTTATTATTTTCCTGAAATTATCCCTCAATTGAAGGATTCGGTGGTGGATATCAAGTATTTTATGAAATGGATTGAAAGCGACCAAGACATTACTTTTTACGATTTGGATGAAGACGGCATTCCAGAAAAAATATTGCCAACGAATAAAATTAGGGTTCCTGTGGACAAAGCAATGGTGTTGAAAAATGGCATTGTTGCCCAAAAAGATTCCGCATTAATTTTGCCTTATATTGATATCGAATTTAATGGCGCACTTACAAAAAGCCGCATTTTAATGCTCGACATTTTGGCCAATAACAATTGGAAACAACCCATTTATTTTACAGGCGGCGCGCAGGCTGATGAAGAATATATTTGGCTGAAAGACTATTTGCAATTGGATGGAATGACTTATAAATTGGTGCCAATTTTAACGCCTGATGACGGGAATTTCTTTGAAATGGGTCGTATAAATACCGATATCATGTACAAAAATGTCAAAAAGTGGGATTGGGGAAACATTACCGACGATAACATTTATTTAGATACCGAAACAAGAAAAAACTCAGTAACCTATCGTAACAATCTCGAACGTTTGGCAAGGGCTTTAATTGCAGAAAACAACGTGGCCAAGGCGGAAGAAATTGTTGATCTTTCACTGGAAAAAATGCCTGTAAATAAATTTGGCCACTACAGCATGCTTATTGGTTACGTAGATTTATACTATGGCTTGGGCAAAAAAGAAAAAGCAAGAAAATTAACTGCGGAATTAAAAATTGTTTTACAGGAAAATTTACGGTACTACAGCCAGTTTGACGAATCAACCGTTGAAGCTGTATTTAACGACATTGAACGCAGTTTATTGATGTACGACCAACTTGTTAAAACAGCGATTCGCTTTGATGATACTGCTTATGCAAACACCATTAAAGAAGAATATGTTGGTTATTTAAAATTATTTGATTTTTTAATCAACGAAGAAGAAAAATAAATTAGGTTTCGACTGCGCCTATGGCAGACAGGCGCAGTCAAAAATGCTAAAATAATTCATAACTCATGAAACGAGCATAACAAATTTTGACACACCAAGAAATGATTTATTGCGAACCTGCCTGCAGTAGGCAGGCAGCATCTGTTACCGTTAAAAAATAAAATTTAAACAGATGAAACCTTATTTTATAAAAACACCGATTCTTTTTAAGTTCCTTTTTAGTAATTGGGTTTGGCGTTTATCTTCCAAAGAAAAAGTGCTTTATCTCACTTTTGATGACGGTCCGACCCCAGGAATTACGGAATGGACTTTGAATGAACTCAGAAAATATAAGGCGAAAGCCACCTTTTTTTGCATCGGAAAAAATATTGGGGAGCACCCTGAAATCTTCCAAAAAATTATTGAAGAAAATCACGCGGTTGGTAATCACACCAACAACCATTTAAATGGCTGGAAAACAAAAACGGCAGCTTACCTTCAAAACATAGAAGAATCAGAGAAATATTTTGAAGAATACGCAACACTAAAAGCCGTCACCCTGAGTGCAGTCGAAGGGCAAAATCTAAAACTATTTCGGCCGCCCTATGGACGGCTTTCCTTCTCTCAATCAAAAAAAATTAGGAAAATGGGCTATAAAATAATTATGTGGGATGTTTTAAGCGCCGATTTTGACACTGAAATTTCCAATGAAAAGTGTTTGGAAAATGTAATTCGGAATATCGAAAATGGCAGTATCATTGTTTTTCATGACAGCATTAAAGCTTCAGAAAAACTAAAATTTGTATTGCCAAAAGTTTTGGAATATTATAGTTATCAGGGATTCAATTTTAGAAGTATTGAGTAGTTAACATTTAGTATTGAGGTGAAAAAAGAAAAGAGAAAAAAGACTAAAAAGCACTTTAACCATTTGTGTTTCCAATTGATATTTGTGGATTTATTTAGACGTTGATTTGTTTAATTTAAAATTCAAAATCCATAATTCAAAATCCTTTCAACTTTAGACTTTAAAGATACTGCTGAACCAAACTAATTAAAGTATTTGCATCCTGGTCACCGGATTGGCGCCATTTCATTTCCCCGTCTTTGTAGATAATAAACGTAGGATTTCCTTTAATTCTAAGCGCATTGGCAAGCGTCTCGTTTTTTTCGATATCAATTTTTATAACCTTTGCTTTATCGCCAAGTGCGGCAGCCACATCTCGTAAAATATCATGTAAATCATCAGATTTTTCTTCTTCCCATTCTGCGTAAAAATCGATTAACACAGGAATCTCTGAACTAATTAATTCTCCGAATTTTGCCATAATCTAACTATTTTTTTGAAGCAATGTTTAAAAAATAAAAGCCTTATACTTACAAATGTAACATTTTTATTGAAACAAACTACACCTACTTCTTTTTCAGTGTAATTACCGTAATTTCAGGCCAAATTCCTACACGGCCTGGGAAAGCCAAAAAACCAAAACCCCTGTTTACATTGATATACTTCCCTAACTCCTCATAAATACCGGCCCATTGTTCATAAACATATTGCACCGGACTCCATTTTATGCCCGGAATTTCAATGCCAAATTGCATTCCGTGTGTATGTCCGCTCAACGTGAGATGAAAATTACTCTGGTGATTTTTAATTTCGGCATCCCAATGAGATGGATCGTGACTCATTAATATTTTAAAATCTTCCTGCTTGATTTTTGAAGAAGCCAAATTTAAATCGCCCACTTTTTTAAATCGAGTTCCCCAATTCTCAACGCCAACCAAGGCAATTTTATCATTTCCTTTTTCAACATAAACACTGTCATTCAACAATAAATTAAAACCTATTTGCGGATGTAAATCTTTTATGGCCTTAAAATTTTGCTCCTTTTCTGCTTCGGAATCAAAATGCACATATTCCCCATAATCGTGATTTCCCAAGATGGAATATTTGCCATATTTGGCTTTCAGTTTGCTAAAATGGGAAATCCAGGGAATCATTTCATCGGCGGTATTGTTCACCAAATCTCCAGTAAATAACATTAAATCCGATTCCTGTTCATTGATTAAATCGATGCCTGCCGCTATTTTTTCGATATCATCAAAACTGCCGCTGTGAATGTCGGAAATATGGGTTACTTTAAATCCGTGAAACGCTTCGGGCAAATCGTCAAAATACAATGTGTGGTTGATTACCTGATAATTGTATTTTCCGCGCGCCATTCCATACAAAACTGAAGTAAACGGTATGGCGGCCAGGGCCAAAGCCACTTTGCTCACAAATTCCCTTCTGTCGGCCAAAAATGCTTTTGAAGAAGATTTTGAAAAGTAATTTAAAAAGCCTTTAAAAACCCTAAAAATATCTTCGCCAAATAGTACGGTTAAAGCAATAAATTTTGGCGCCATAGATAAAATGAGCAATCCAAAAGCCAGCATCATGGGTTGTGTCAAACCTCTGGAGTCGTTAAAAACCAGCAATCTATAAATTAAATTGGCTAAAATACCCAAGGAAACTGCCCAATAAAGAATTTTAACAATTTTACTTTTGGTGAGTGTTTTTATGCTTTGAAACGCATAAAAATCCACACATAAAATAAATGCCACAAAAATAATCCAACGTATCATCATAAAGCAAAATTACTTTTATTTTACAACTGGCTCATTGCAGGTTAAAAAATTAAGAGGGATTTAACAGCTGCCAATGCCTTTATTGAACAATGAGTCCATTCACTAAATTTATTTATTCCTTCTCCAATGAAATTCCGCCCTTTAACGTGTTCTTAATGCGTTTGGAAGGCTGGTAATTGAGCACAAATTTTTTGATGCTCTTTGCGGCAAGCAACTTAGGATCGGGTTGCGCATGGCCTTTAAATCCAAGCTTAAATCGGCCTAAATCCCCCAAATCTACCGTATAGCCTTGTCCCAAATGGTCGCGCAAATTATGTCCCAAAGCACTCACCACGCCCACCACGTCGCTTTCCCTTATGGTGCATGAGTTGCTGATGTCGCGGCATATTTTCTCCAAATCAATCACGCCCTTACTCACCGCCTGCATAATGTATTGGGGTTCATCAGTATTTTGAATGTTGTTTCTTCGTTTGGTAATGCGATATTTTAATGCCATATTTCTCTTTTTTTTAACAATTATTTTTATATTTAAAGCGCCGTAAAGCCATTAATTGCGATTGTTAGATAAATGACCGAAATCGTTTAATAAATCACAACAATGATACGTATAGTTCTTGTCGATTGCTAATTAGTTCTGCAGAAAGTTGTACAATTTTAGGCAATAAAATTCTATAACTTTTAAATTAAAGTTGTATAACTATTTGAAAAAGTTGTAGAATTAAAAAAAGAGGTGATTTTCTTTCGCCAAATCACTTTGAATAAGCTATTTGAAAACCAATAAGTAAATATAAGTATTTTTAGGTTTAACAGCGCTCTATTTTACCAATCTATTTTATATTTTTTTAGTTTGGCAGACAGTCAACTATTTATTGATGATTTTGAAAGTTACTTTATCCAATGGAAATTAGACAATGACAAGATATACGCCTTTTGAATATTCAAAATGAACGGCAAAAATGTTTTTGGGGTCGATGTTGAAATGCTGCAAAAAACAACCTAAGGTGTCATAAAGCAAATTTACTTTTATTTTATGACTGACTCATTGCAGGTTAAAAAATTAAGAGGGTTTTAACAGTGGATACTCCTATTAAGTTTCAAAATATGATTAATGTATTCTTAAAATTGATTTTATTACTTTTACACAAACAAATATTTCAATATCACAATTCAATGTCAACACAAAAACGCCTTTTCCTTTTAGATGCCTACGCTTTAATTTTTCGCGGCTATTATGCGCTTATAAAAAACCCAAGAATAAATTCTAAAGGAATGGACACTTCGGCCATTTTGGGTTTTACAAATTCGTTGCTTGATGTCATAAAAAGAGAGCGGCCCGACCATTTGGCGGTTGCTTTTGACAACGGCGGCTCCCACTTGCGTTCTGAAGCGTTTCCTGAATATAAAATGAACCGTTTGCAAACTCCGGAAGCCATTAAAATTGCCATTCCTTATATTCATAAAATTTTGGAAGCCATGCACATTCCCATTATTGAAAAAGTGGGTTTTGAAGCTGACGATTTAATTGGAACACTTGCCAAACAAGCTGAAAAAGAAGGTTTTAAAACTTATATGGTGACGCCGGATAAAGATTTTGCCCAGCTGGTTTCCGAAAATATTTTTATGTACAAGCCAGCCCGAATGGGAAATGGTATTGAGATTTGGGGAATTCCCGAAGTTCAGGAAAAATTTGAAGTTGAACGTCCGGAACAGGTGATTGATTTATTGGGAATGATGGGCGATGCCATTGACAATATTCCGGGATTGCCGGGTGTTGGCGAAAAAACGGCCAAAAAGTTCATCAAAGAATACGGCAGTATGGAAAATTTGTTGGCGCATTCGCATGAGCTTCAAGGTAAAATGCGCGAAAAAGTGGAAGAAAACAAGGAACTCGGATTGCTTTCCAAAAAATTGGCTACCATTTTATTGGATTGTCCGGTGACCTTTGACGAAAAAGATTATGAGTTAAACCATCCAGATTTTGAAAAGGTAAATGAAATATTGAAGGAATTGGAGTTCAGAAGAATTGCCGAGAGCTTCAATACCATATTTAAATTGCCTTCCGAAACTAAAAAAAGCGTTCAAAAAGAAGAAATAATTGACACCAAAAAATCACAGCCTGCAGCAGAACATCAATTCGATTTATTTTCAACATCCTCTAATGATGCCGCTGACGAATCATTTTCGGCTGGCGATAAAACTACTGAAAACACGAATCATTTATATCAGTTTGTAAATTCGCCATTCTCCAGAAAATTGCTTCTGGATAAATTATTGGCGCAAAAATCGGTTAGTTTTTATATTGAAACCATCGGAGAAGATTTGTTCGAAACCGATTTGGCAGGCATCGCTTTCTCCTATGAAAAAGGAAAAGGTTATTATGTGTCACTTTCTGAGAATAGTTCCGAAACCCAAAAAATATTAGAAGAATTTCGTCCGTTTTTCGAATCTGAATCCATAGAAAAAGTTGGACACGACCTGAAAAACAATGTTAAGGTTCTCAGCAATCACCAAATTCAAATTAAAGGAAAATTATTTGACATTATGTTGGCGCATTATTTAATAAATCCGGATATGCGCCACGATTTAATGGTGCTCACGGAAACTTATTTGAATTACAAGCCCATTAATTTGGCCGCTTTTGTTGGTAAAAAAGGAAAAAACCAGGTGTCCATTCGTGAAATAGACCTCAAAAAGCAAACGGAATATGCCGTTGAAAATGCCGACATGGCATTTCAGCTTAAAGATTTTTTCGAAAAAGAATTGGGTGAATTAAACCTTACCAAATTATTTGATGAAATAGAGATGCCATTGCTTCGCGTATTGGCGGCTATGGAATTGGAAGGCATAAAAATGGATGCCAATTTTTTAAATTCCCTGTCAAAAAAATTAACGGAAGACATTCATCAGTTAGAAACCAACATTTACAAAGAAGCGGCTATTGAATTTAATTTGGCTTCCCCTAAACAACTGGGTGATGTGTTGTTTGAGCATTTAAAATTGATTGACAAACCTAAAAAAACCAAAACTGGACAGTATGCAACCGGTGAAGAAATTTTATCGAAACTGGCAACAAAACACCAAATCGTTAAAGACATTTTAGAGTGGCGCGGATTGGTAAAGCTAAAAAACACCTATGTTGATGCATTGCCAAATCAAATAGACAAAAAAACAGGCAGGGTTCATACCACTTACAGTCAGGCCGTTGCGACAACAGGCCGTTTGAGTTCCATCAACCCGAACCTTCAGAACATTCCAATGAGAACTGAACGTGGTCGCCAGATCAGAAAAGCGTTTGTTGCAAGAGATGAAAATTATTTGATTGTATCTGCCGATTATTCCCAGATTGAACTTCGCATTATCGCCGCTTTAAGCAACGATGAAAGTATGATTGAATCCTTTAGAAATCAGGAAGACATTCACGCTGCAACAGCCGCAAAAATTTACGGAATTCCCTTAAATGAAGTGACCAGAACACAGCGTAATGATGCAAAAGCGGTAAATTTCGGAATTATATATGGGCAAGGCGCTTTTACTTTGGCCGATCAATTGAACAAATCAAGAGCCGAAGCAAAAGAATTGATAGACAATTACTACAAAACATTTCCCAAATTAAAAGAATTTATCGCCGGTCAAATGGAATTGGCCCAAGAGCAAGGTTATGTTGAAACAATTTTAGGGCGTCGCAGGTATTTAAAAAACATCAATTCCCAAAACGCCGTAGTTAGAGCCGGAGATGAACGAAATGCCGTAAATGCGCCTATTCAGGGAAGCGCCGCAGATATTATTAAAATAGCGATGATCAATATTTATAAAATATTGAATGACGGACATTACAAATCAAAAATGCTATTGCAAGTTCATGATGAGTTGGTTTTTGATATACACCAAGAAGAATTAGCAGTTCTAAAACCAAAAATTAAGCACGAAATGGAACATGCATTTACACTTTCTGTTCCGTTAATTGTTGAAATGGGTGAAGGAAGAAGCTGGTTAGAAGCACATTAAAAAATTTGTTGATTTGTTGAATTGTTTATTTGTTGATATGTTTTTGTATTATTGCGCAACGATTAATGTTGTAATTTTTTTATGTTAAATTTATTGTTTTCTAAGCGCTTTTCTTTAGTTAAAACTTTTTCAGCAACATTTTTGGCCTTTGCTTTTATTATTAGATTGACGCTTTACATTTGGTCTTTCGACAATCTTGAATTTTCATTTTTCAATTTAATCAAAATTTTTGGATTGGGTTTTTTGTTCGATTTGGGCAGCCTTTCTTATATCATGGCGTTTTATTCCATCTATTTATTATTGGTTCCAAAGCAATTTTACGGAAGCATCATTGATAAATTTATTACCTATTTTTCTTATGCTTTAATCCTATTTTTCATGGTATTTTCATTTTTGGCAGAACTTGCCTTTTGGGATGAATATCAAAGACGTTTTAATTTTATAGCGGTAGACTATTTGTTATATACTTATGAAGTTGTCCAAAATATAAGACAGTCGTTTCATATAGAAATTATTATTGGCGTCTTAATTACGATTACTTTTTTTTCACTGATAATCGCCAAAAAGAAAAATGCCTATACAAATGCATTTTACAACTCCGATACTTTTTTAATGAAAGTGATTCCGGCCTTGTTTTGGGTGCTTGTTCTAAGCAGTTTTCATTTAAAAGTTGAAAATAATGATGCCGAAATTTTCGCAAATCAATATGAAAACGAAATAACCAAATCTGGCTTATATTCCTTTTTTGCGGCATACGATGAAAATGAATTAAATTATAACGATTTTTATGAAACCAATCCTTCCGACAAGTCCTTTAATATTGTCAGAAATTTACTCGCATCAGAAAATGACCGCCTAAACAGCAATCCGAAAAGCATTAGAAGATCTGTGATTAACAGCGGCGAGGAACAAAGGCCAAATGTAATTTTTATTGGATTGGAAAGTATGAGCGCTGATTTCATGAAACGATTTGGAAACGAAAAAAACTTGGTGCCAACAATAGATTCTTTGGCAAAGGAATCCATATTTTTTACAAATTTATTGGCAACAGGAACAAGAACCATTAGGGGAATCGAAGCAATTACCTTGTCCATTCCGCCAACTCCCGGCAGAAGCATTGTTAAACGGGAAAACAACGACAACTTATTTACCATTGGTGAAGTTTTCAAGCAAAAAGGATATACGCGCACTTTTTTTTATGGTGGTGATGGCCATTTTGACAACCTAAATGTTTTCTTCGGAAACAATGGTTTTAATATTGTGGACAGAAAAAATAAACTTCGCGTTAATGGGAGATTTCCTGTGCAAAGAACTCAAATTAAAGATGACGAAGTTACTTTTGAAAATGCCTGGGGAGTTTGTGACGGAGATTTGTATGATAAAGTTTTAAGAGAAGCCGACAAGCAATACCAACTTAAAAAACCCTTTTTTAATTTTGTGATGACCAGCAGCAATCACAAACCTTATACCTACCCAAATGGTGTTGTTGATATCCCTTCAGGGAAAAATAGAGAAGGCGCATTAAAATACACCGATTGGAGTTTTCGTAAATTTTTTGAGGAAGCAAAAAACAAACCTTGGTTTAAAAATACGGTCTTTGTAATTATGGCCGACCATGCTGCCTACAGCGCCGGGCGAACAGAAATTAACGTGGAAAGCTACCACATTCCTGCTTTTATTTTTAACCTAAAAAATAAAAATCCTGAAGAAGTCAATAAATTAAGTTCCCAAATAGACATTTTTCCAACGCTGTTTGGCTACCTAAACTGGAGCTATGAATCGAATATTTTTGGGAAAGACATCACTAAAATGCAACCAAAAGATGAAAGAGCCTTAATCGCCAATAATATAAAATTAGGACTTTTAAAAGGTGACCAACTTTTAATTTTAAACAACCATAAAAAACACACTTTTTACAAATGGAATAAAGAAAATAATGAATTAACAGTCAAAAAAACTGATTCTATATTTCTAAAAGAAACCATTTCTTACTATCAAACAGCTTTCGATTTATTTAAAGATGAAAGCTTAAAAATAAAAAAAGAATCATTTATTTCGCCCAACAAATTAGCCAATAAGGTTCGTTAAAACTTGTTTATTTGTTAAAGTGTTGAAGCGTTTAGGCGTGCAATTGTTGAGTGAAAAAATTGCGCTTCGTTTTTCCGTCTTCCGACTTTGGACTTCCATCTTCCAAACAAATAAACTTTTTTAAAAACACAGTTTGTTATCACTAAAATAGTTTGTACATTTGCACTCCCTTTTTAGGGAGAAAAATGAATGTTTAACTATAACAAAGAATTTAATTGTGAATAAATTAAGTTACAAAACAGTATCAGCTAACAAAAATACCGTTACTAAAGAGTGGGTATTGGTTGATGCAGACGGCCAAACGTTGGGTCGTATAGCTTCTAAAATAGCCATGCTAATTAGAGGTAAATACAAAACAAATTACACGCCTCACGTAGATTGCGGAGACAATGTAGTTGTTATCAACGCCGAGAAAATTAATCTAACAGGTAAAAAATGGGGTGACAAAACCTATATTCGTCACACTGGATATCCTGGAGGACAACGATCGTTAACTGCTATTGAAATGTTCGATAAAGACCCTACCCGTCTTATTGAAAAAGCAGTAAAAGGAATGTTACCTAAAAATAAATTAGGAAGCGCCCTTTTCAGAAATTTATACGTTTATGCAGGTACTGAGCACCAACAAACAGCTCAAACACCTAAAACCATTAACCTTAACGATCTAAAATAATAATGGAAACAATACACAAAATAGGTAGAAGAAAAACAGCAGTTGCTCGTGTTTATGTTTCTGACGGTACTGGAATCATTACGATCAACAAAAGAGAATTTAAAAACTACTTTACAACAGCAGGTTTACAATATAAAGTTTTACAGCCGCTTACTTTAACAGATCACGTAGCTTCATTCGACATTAAAGTGAATGTTTTTGGAGGTGGAATTACCGGACAAGCTGAAGCTATCCGTTTGGCTATTTCAAGAGTATTGGTTGAGCTAAACGCTGAAAACAGATTAATTCTTAAACCAGAAGGATTACTTACCAGAGACCCAAGAATGGTTGAACGTAAAAAATTCGGTCAAAAGAAAGCAAGAAAAAAATTCCAATTCTCAAAACGTTAATCGTTTATTTGAATTACTTCACCAATTTTTTTGGTGGTTCATTGAAATTAAAATTAATAACAAAGTTGTCGTTGATCAGTCAATGATTGACAAAAGTTTAGCATCCAAATAGGTAAGATCGGATTTCCGCTACTTACCTATTGCTAGCTCAACGGAACGTAAACTAAATAACAAAATGACAAAAATTGAAATTAAAGACTTATTAGACGCAGGTGTACACTTTGGCCACCTAACAAGAAAATGGAATCCAAACATGGCTCCTTATATTTACGGAGAACGTAACGGAATTCATATTATTGACCTTTACAAAACTGCTGCAAAAATTGATGAAGCTGCTGAGGCACTTCAAAAAATTGCAAATTCAGGCAGAAAAATTCTTTTTGTAGCCACAAAAAAACAAGCAAAAGAAATTATTGCAGAAAAATCTACCAGCATCAACATGCCATACATCACTGAAAGATGGCCTGGCGGAATGTTGACAAATTTTGTTACCATTAGAAAAGCTGTTAAAAAAATGACAGTTATTGACAGAATGAAAGTAGATGGATCTTTTGATGCACTTTCAAAAAGAGAAAAATTACAAATTAACCGTCAGAGAGAAAAATTAGAAAAAAACTTAGGTTCTGTTGCTGATATGACTCGTTTACCAGGCGCCATTTTTGTAATTGACGTAAAAAAAGAACACATTGCTGTTGCTGAAGCAAAAAACTTAAATATTCCAATTTTTGCAATGGTTGACACAAACTCTGATCCAAGAGGTTTAGATTATGTAATTCCATCAAATGATGATGCTTCAAAATCAATCAATAAAGTTTTAGGTTTTATTGTTGATGCTATTGCAGAAGGCTTGTCTGACAGAAAAACAACCAAAGATAAAACAGTTGATGTTGAATCCGATGTTGAAGCTGACGAAAAAGGGGAATAAACTAAATAATTAATGTATCACCGTTGAATTTTAAAATTCAACAAAAAAATAAATAAAAATGGCACAAATTACAGCCGCAGAAGTAAATAATTTAAGAAAAGCTACCGGAGCTGGCATGATGGATTGCAAAAATGCACTTGTTGAAGCTGAGGGAGATTTAGATAAAGCTATTGAAATTTTGCGTAAAAAAGGGCAAAAAGTTGCTGCAAACAGAGCTGACAGAGATTCTAGTGAAGGCGCTGTTATTGCAAAAGTTAATGCAGACAATACAATTGGCGTAATCATTTCATTGAACTGTGAAACAGATTTTGTTGCTAAAAACGACGCTTTTGTTGCTTTGGCTACCAAATTTGCTGAAATCGCAATTGACTACAATTCAAAAGAAGATTTTTTAAATGCTGATTTTGGAGGAATGACTGTTGCTGAAAAATTAATTGAGCAAACTGGCGTTATTGGTGAAAAACTGGAAATAGGCGCTTTTGAAAAAGTGACCGGTAAATTTGTAGGTTCATACATTCATGCAGGAAATAAAATTGCTGCCGTAACTGCATTATCTGACAATGTTGACGGTGCAAGTGTTGTTGCAAGAGATGTTTCTATGCAAGCTGCCGCAATGGGCGCAAAAACGTTGTCTTATAAAGATTTCGACCCTAATTTTGTCGCTTCTGAAACTGAAGCCAGAATTGCAGTGATAGAAAAAGAGAATATTGAACTTGGCCGATTGGGAAAAACCCTTAAACATGTGCCAACTTACATTTCCAGAATGCAATTGACAGATGAAGTAATTGCGAAAGCTAAAGAAGATTTAAAAGCTGAACTTAAAGCTGAAGGAAAACCTGAAGCAATTTGGGATAAAATTCTTCCGGGAAAATTAGAAAGATTTCTTTCTGACAACACCACGTTAGACCAAGAACTTTGTCTTTTAGACCAAGTTTTTATTAAAGACGACAAGTTAACAGTTGCTGATTACGTTAAATCAATTGGTGTAACTGTAACAGACTTTAAAAGAGTTTCGTTGGCATAATCACAAACAATATAAATTTAAAAAACTCGCTTTTCAGCGAGTTTTTTTGTTTTGCATTTTTAAGGAAATGTTTAATCCAAAAAAATATCCATCCAGAAATTTGTTATTTTTACTGAACAACAACATTGCCTTTTTACTTATAAAGTATTTCTTATATTTGCATAACTTTCAAATAAAATAATGGCTTATAAAAGAATTCTATTAAAACTAAGTGGAGAAGCACTTATGGGAGATCGCCAATACGGTATAGATCCAAAACGTTTATCGGCCTATGCTGAAGAAATCAAAAAAATTGTAGACAATGGTATTGAAGTCGCTATTGTGATTGGAGGCGGAAATATATTTAGAGGTGTTTCTGGCGCCAGTAACGGCATTGACAGGGTTCAGGGAGATTATATGGGGATGTTGGCCACCATTATTAACGGATTGGCTTTGCAAAGTGCCATTGAAGCTATTGGCATAAAAACCAGATTGCTCACCGCCATTAAAATGGAACAAGTTGCAGAACCTTTTATCAAAAGAAGGGCAGTTCGCCATTTGGAAAAAGGTCGCGTGGTGATATTTGGGGGCGGTACAGGAAATCCGTATTTTACTACAGATACCGCTGCCGTTTTAAGAGCGATAGAAATTGGTGCCGATGTAATTTTAAAAGGAACACGTGTTGACGGAATTTACACATCAGACCCTGAATTAAACAAAGACGCCATCAAATTTGATAGCATTTCGTACCAAGACGTTATGGATAAAGGTTTAAAAGTGATGGACATGACCGCATTTACACTAAGTCAGGAAAATAATTTACCCATTATTGTTTTTGATATGAATGTGGAAGGAAATTTAGAAAAAGTGATTTCCGGAGAAAATATAGGAACAAAAGTTGATAAATAAACGTATAATTTATTTTAACCAATTATGAATGAGGAATTAGACTTTATTATAGATAGCACAAAAGAATTAATGGCAAATTCGATTTTGCATTTAGAAAAAGAGTTCAGAAATATCAGGGCAGGAAAAGCAAGTCCGGCAATGTTGGGGAATGTTACTGTTGATTATTATGGTTCTCAAACACCATTGTCTCAAATTGCAAACGTGAGCACTATGGATGCGCACACCATCACCGTTCAGCCTTGGGAAAAAAATATGTTGCACCCAATTGAAAAAGCAATTATGCTTGCCAATTTAGGATTTAACCCTATGAATAATGGTGACATCATCATTATTAACGTACCGGTTTTGACTGAAGAAAGAAGAAGAGAGCTTTCAAAACAAGCAAAAGTTGCCACTGAATTTGCAAAAGTAAGCATTAGAAACGGGCGAAGAGAAGCAATGAGTGAAATTAAAAAAGCCGAAGTTTCTGAAGACATGAAAGCAAACGCAGAAACCAGCGTTCAAAAATTAACCGATGCGTTTATTGTTGAAGTCGACAATCATTATAAAATAAAAGATCAAGAAATCATGAAAGTTTAATTTCGATATTTTTTAAAACGTTAAACTTATCAAAAAATTAAAGCACTCAAAAAAGGGTGCTTTTTTATTTACCTATATTTGTTTTCCAAACTGATAATATTTTAAATGAAATACCTATTCCTTCTATTATTTCTCATTCCTATATTTTCATTTTCACAAACACAAATTCAGGGTATTATTATCGATAGCAAAACCAATCAGCCGTTGCCATTTGCCACAATTACAACTTCCTCCAATTTTGGAACATTGACTGATGTTGACGGAAAATTTAATATAAAATCTAATAAATCAGTAACGCAAATAAGCATTTCCTATGTTGGCTATGAATCTCTAATCTTTCCAATTACTAAAAATGAGAAGTTTATAAAAATACCCTTAAAGCCAAAAGTTGAAAGCTTAAAAGAAGTTCAAATTATTGCCAAAGAAAACCCTGCCTTGCAAATTATTAGAAATACCATTAAAAATAAACCGAAAAATAATATTGAAAAATCATTAAATACCTTCAAATTTAATACTTATACCAAAATATTGGTTACGGCTAACCCCGACTCTATCAGCGGAAACATCGATTCTGTTTTTGTGCTAAAAGAAGGTCAAAAACAATTTAAAAAATTGGATTCTTCCAATTACAAATTCAAAAAAGAAATTGACAAACATCACTTGTACATTTCAGAAAAGATTTCTGAATTTCAATTTCAAAAAGGAAAAGGAAAAAAAGAGGCGGTAATGGCTTCAAGAATGGCAGGTTTAAAACAACCTATCTATGAATTATTGGCAGTCACTTTTCAGGATTTATCTTTTTACAATGAATTTTACGTCCTTGCAGGAACTAAATATATCAATCCAATTGCTGATGATGCATTAAAAACTTACAATTATAAAATATTGGATACCATAAAAACGGAATCTGGAAGTTCAATTTTAATCTATTTTAAACCCAAAGAAAAGAAAGAGACTTTAGGAATTGAAGGTGTTTTGTATATTGACAATCAAAGTTTTGCGCTTACAAAAGCCATTGCCGAACTAAAAGGAATGGTAAATGTAAAAGCAACCCAAAACTACAGTTTCATTAAACTGCACAATACTTGGTTTCCAAAAGATATGGACATTGTGCTAAAAAAAGGAAACAATAAAGAGCGTATTTCATTATTTGGCGGCTCTGTAAAATTTGGGGAATCTAAAAAAAATGATTCAATTGTAACTACCAAAACAAAAAGTGAGGGAGATATTGTGTATTTTATCTCAAAAGCCACAAATTCAAATATTGAAATAAACACGCCAATTGTAGTGAAAAGTGCTTTGCCAACCATACAATTTAATGATGATGCAGCGAAAAAAAAAGAAGATTTCTGGGACAGGTACAGAACCGATTCTATTACTGAAAAAGGCAAAAATACCTACAAAATGTTGGACAGTATTGTTGAAAAGGAAGGTGAGAATATTGAACAAAAGATTAATATTGGCAGAAATATTCTAAAAGGAATTTATCCCACAAAATACATCGATTTAAATTTGGGGAAAATTCTAAATTTCAACAATTACGAAGGTTTCAGAGCTGGTTTTGGTGGTGAAACAAATTCAAATTTCTCCAGTACATTTAAACTGGAATCATATTTGGCTTATGGAACAAAAGACCAAGATTTTAAATATACTTTAGGAACATCATTCCGCCTAAATAAAAATACGAATACTTGGATTGGAACCAATTACACCAACGATTTAAAAGAGGCTGCTTCCTTAGATTTCATTGCAATAAACACTTCATTTTCGTTATTAAATTTAAGGAATTTAAATCTTGATAAATTTTACAATTATAAAACGCTGAGTGTTTATTTAAAACATGACATTCGGCCAAATCTAGAAGCGGAAATTCAATTAAGTTCAGGCGATTTCAAGCCTTTGTTTGACTATCAATTTATTTCTTCCGATAAAAATTTGTCGGAATATAGTTTAACAACAGCTGTTTTTGGATTTCAATACAATCCAAAAAGTGAATATATGAATTCACCAATTGGAAAATTGAGGATTAAAAATGAATTTCCACAATTTACGTTTCAGCTCACAAAAAGTTTCGAAAATGTGTTGAATGGGGATTTCGACTTTACCCAACTAAATTTTCGGGCCCAACATGAAATTAAACGACTTCAAAAGGCTACAACTTCCATTTTAGTGGAAGGCGGCATTGTATTTGGCGAAGCACCAATTTCACATTTATTTAATTCATCGCCAAATGCTACATTTAAAAACCCTTGGGCTAACCGCATCAATTTCGTAGGAAAAAATAGCTTTGAAACCATGGGTTACAACGAATTTATTTCAGACAGATTTGCTGCAATTCACTTAAAACATGAGTTAATACCTTTTAAAATTGGTTCTAAATTTAAACCGCAATTGATATTTGTAACCAGAGCCGCTATTGGTGAGATCAAAAATCCATTATATCATAACGGATTGGTGTTTAGGAGTTTAAATAACGGGTATTTTGAAAGTGGTTTAGAATTTAAAAGCCTGTTTAAAGGTTTTGGATTGAGCACATTTTATAGATATGGCGCCAATCAAAATCCAGAATGGAGCGATAATTTGGCCGTAAAAATATCCTATAAAATTAGTCTGGGATTTTAAGAATCAAATTCTTATAGGACGAACTATTTTTATACCTTTGCAGAAATTTTTTTGAATGGATTTTTGGTCAAGGCTCTCTCGGTTTATTTTAAAAAGAAGATATATTATCTTAGTTGTAATAGCCGCCATCACTGTTTTTTTAGCTTCTCAAATGAAGTATATGCGTTTTTCATATACAGAAGCAAATTTACTTCCCCAAAATCATAAAGTTAATGTTGAATACGATAAGTTTCTGAAACTTTTTGGTGAAGAAGGCAATCTAATCATTTTGGCGGTTGAAGATTCAACCTTATTTACGCCAAAAAAATTCAACGATTGGAATAACTTAACAAAAAATTTAAACAATTTCCCAGAAGTAGATTTTACAGTTGCCATTGGCGATATTAAAGAACTGAAAAAAAATGCTGATGAAGAAAAATTTGATTTTATACCGCTATATAAAGATATCCCCCAAACTCAGGAAGAAATTTTAAAAATTAAAACCGAACTTTTTGAAAATTTACCGTTTTACGACAATATCTTATTCAATAAAAAAACGGGAACCATTAGATCTGTTATCTATTTAAAGAAAGAGATTGTAAACACACCAGCTCGTAAAGATTTTATTTTCAACACTTTAAATCCTGCCATAAAACAGTTTGAAACTGAAAATAACATTGATGTCAGGGTTTCCGGCATGCCTTACATTCGCACAATGAATGCCCAAAATATTATTGATGAAATTGGGATTTTTGTAGGTTTGGCTTTGGCAGTCACCGCCTTAATTTTCTTTTTCTTTTTCCGATCAGTGAGGGCAACGATGATTACGCTTTTGGTTGTGGGTATTTGTGTTATTTGGGCATTTGGGTTTATTGGTTTGTTCCGTTATGAAATCTCGGTTTTAATGGCCTTAATTCCGCCTTTAATCATTGTAATTGGTGTTCCCAACGCCATATTTTTAATCAATAAATACCAACAAGAGGTAAAAAAACATGGGAATCAGGCAAAATCATTACAACGTGTTATTTCAAAAGTAGGAAATGCCACCTTAATGACCAATGTGACCACGGCTTTTGGGTTCTCTACATTTATCTTTACCAAAAGTCAACTTTTAAGGGAATTTGGAATTGTTGCTTCCATCAATATTATAGGAATCTTTTTGGTCGCTTTATTCCTTATCCCCATTGTATATAGTTTCTTGCCTTTACCAAAAGAAAAACACTTAAAACATTTAGAAAGAAGATGGATTGAAGCGCTTGTAAAAAGAATAGAATCTATTGTCAGAAATCATAGAATTGCCGTTTATGCAACAACAATTGTATTGATTATTGTGAGTATGATCGGAGTTTTTATGATAAAAGTTTCAGGGAGTATCATTGAAGATATGCCAAAAGGCGAACAATTCTTTAAAGACATTGTGTTTTTTGAAGAAGAATTTGGCGGCATTATGCCATTAGAAATCATAATTGATACCAAAAAAGAAAAAGGTGTCATGAATTTAGGGACCCTAAAGAGAATGGATAAACTTGAGGAAACCATTGATGAAATTCCCCAACTCTCAAAACCAATTTCTGTTCTTAATATTGTAAAATACTCAAAACAAGCTTTTTACGGAGGCAATCCGAAATTCTATCAATTGCCTACCAATCAGGAAAAAAACTGGATATTGGCTTATTCCAAAAATGCAACAAAAAATACCAATTTATTAAATAGCTATGTTGATTCTACTGGCAGATATGCCCGGATAACAACATTTATGAAGGATATTGGTACCGATAAAATGGAAATTATTGAAGAGCGATTACAACAAAAAATTGACAAAGAATTTCCTAATGAAAATTACAGTGTAACAATGACCGGTAAAGCATTGGTATTTTTAAAAGGAACCAATTATTTAATCAATAATTTGATAATTTCCCTTGCTCTAGCCATTTTTCTTATTGCAGGATTCATGGCGTTTATGTTTCGGTCATTCAAAATGATCCTAATTTCCTTAATTCCCAACATGTTTCCTCTATTAATAACTGCTGGTTTAATGGGCTATTTAGGAATTCCGTTGAAACCTTCAACTATTTTGGTGTTTAGTATTGCCTTTGGTATTTCGGTTGATGACACCATTCACTTTTTGGCCAAATACAGACAAGAACTAAAAGCAAACAATTGGCGGATAAAAATATCTGTTTACAAGGCCTTGCATGAAACCGGCGTAAGCATGTTTTACACCTCTATCGTGTTATTCTTCGGATTTTTAGTGTTTACCGTTTCAAGTTTTGGAGGAACAATTGCCTTAGGCGGTTTAGTTTCCATAACCCTGTTATTTGCGATGACTTCTAACTTGTTATTACTTCCATCTCTATTGCTTTCATTAGAAAAAACAATTGCGAACAAAGAGGATTTTAAAGAGCCTACCCTTACCATTCTTGATCCTGAAGATGAAAATGGCGATAAATTGGAGTGAAAAGCCAAAAGTTTGAAAGTTTAAAAGTTGAAAATTTTTAATTTTTCATTATTAATTGTTAATTGTCAATTATCAATTGAAACCGTATCTTTGCAAGGTTAAAAATTAAGAATATGACAAGAAGCAATGTGGCTGAACTTTTAAAATCAACCAATTTTTCACAAGAAGTTAACCTTAAAGGTTGGGTTAGAACATTTAGGGCAAATCGTTTTATTGCCTTAAATGATGGATCAACAATTAATACCATTCAGTGTATTGTTGATTTTGAGAATACCGACGAACGCATTTTAAAACGCATTACAACAGGTGCGGCAATTTCCATAAAAGGAACCTTAATAGAAAGCCTTGGAAAAGGACAGCAAGTTGAAATTCAAGTTTCTGAAATTAATATTTTAGGCGACTCAAATCCTGAAGAATATCCTATTCAACCAAAAAAACACAGTTTTGAATTTTTACGTGAAAATGCACATTTACGCATAAGAACAAATACTTTTAGTGCAGTTATGCGCGTACGGTCTGCATTGTCTTTTGCCGTGCATAAATATTTTATCAAAAACGGATTTTACAATTTTCATGCGCCAATAATTACTGGTTCTGATGCAGAAGGCGCCGGAGAAATGTTTAATGTTACCACGCTTGACGTCAACAATCTGCCAAGAAATGAAGCGGGAAAAATTGACTATTCTAAAGATTTCTTCGGAAAATTGACGAATTTAACCGTGTCGGGTCAATTAGAAGCTGAAACCTATGCCATGGCTTTAGGAAAAGTATATACATTCGGGCCAACTTTTAGGGCTGAAAACTCAAATACAACGCGTCATTTGGCCGAATTTTGGATGATTGAGCCAGAAGTGGCTTTCAATAATTTAGATGATAATATGGACTTGGCGGAAGATTTTATAAAATCTGTTATTTCATATGTGTTAAAAAATTGTAAAGATGATTTGGCATTTTTAGACGACAGGTTGTCCCAGGAAGAAAAATTGAAACCAGCCTTGGAACGCAGCGAAATGTTACTTATTGAAAAACTGAAATTCATCATTGAAAATAATTTTATTCGTGTCAGCTACACGGAAGCCATTGACATTTTAAAGAATTCAACCCCTAACAAAAAGAAAAAATTTCAATATTTAATTGATGAATGGGGCACCGATCTTCAGAGCGAACATGAACGTTATTTGGTTGAAAAACACTTTAAATGTCCGGTAATTCTATATGATTATCCAGCCAAAATAAAGGCGTTTTATATGCGTTTGAATGATGACGGTAAAACCGTAAGGGCCATGGATGTCTTATTTCCGGGAATTGGAGAAATTGTTGGAGGCAGTCAGCGAGAAGAAAGGCTTGATGTTTTACAACAAAAAATGTCGGATCTTGGAATTGATGAAAAAGAATTATGGTGGTATTTGGATACCCGAAAATTTGGAACTGCCGTACATAGTGGGTTTGGGTTGGGATTTGAACGTTTGGTTCAATTTACAACAGGAATGGGAAATATTCGGGATGTTATCCCTTACCCAAGAACTCCGCAAAATGCAGAATTCTAATTAATTATTGCCAAAAAAGTCATCATTTAGTAAATACTGTGTTTTTTTCGTATTTTTATAAAAAGCTATTTTAATTTATGCTGAAACAAGGTTTACAATTCAAATTATCGCAAAAATTATCGCCGCAGCAAATTCAACTCATGAAGTTGATTCAATTGCCTACTCAAGAATTTGAACAACGCCTAAAGCAAGAATTAGAGGAAAATCCAGCTTTGGAAATTGAGGATGAAAATGCTGAGGACTATGATAATTCACAATTAAGCGACACCTATGACGAGTATGATGATACCGGGAATGAAAGCATAAACACCGAAGACATAAATATTGATGAATATTTAAGTGACGATGAAATTCCAAATTATAAAACGCAAGCCAATAACTATTCTACAGATGATGAAGAAAAGGACATCCCGTTTGCTTCCGGCCCTTCGTTTACGCAACATTTAAAAAATCAAATGAATACCTATCGGTTAACCGAAGAAGAAGAAATTATTACTGATTTTCTGATAGGAAGCATTGATGACAGTGGCTATATTCGCCGTGATTTGGTTGATATTTTGGATGATTTGGCTTTCACAGAAAATATTTTTACCACAAAAAAAGAATTGGAACGATTGCTTAAAATTGTTCAACAATTAGATCCAGCTGGGGTTGGCGCACGCGATTTAAAGGAATCTTTAATCATTCAATTAAAACGAAAAGACGAAAAGCCCAGCGTAAACTTGGCTATTGATATTTTAGAAAATGGTTTTGAACATTTTGTCAAAAAGCATTACACTAAATTATTGCAAAGATTTCATGTATCAGAAGAAGAATTAAAAGAGGCGATCAAACAAATTGAAAAACTCAATCCAAAACCCGGCGGTTCATTTGTTGGGAACAGTAAAGTAACGGAACAAATTGTGCCCGATTTTACCATTAGAATTGTTGAAGGCGAATTGGAACTCACCCTAAATTCAAGAAATGCACCTGAACTTCATGTTTCAAGTGAATATAACAATTTAATGCATGGCTATAAGGATTCCAGCGAAAAATCGAAATCCCAAAAAGAAGCCGTCATGTTCATAAAGCATAAATTAGATGCAGCAAAGTGGTTTATTGATGCCATAAAACAGCGTCAACAAACATTACTTTTGAACATGAATGCCATAATGCAGCATCAAAAAGAATATTTTTTAACAGGTGATGAGCGCAAATTAAAACCCATGATATTAAAGGATATCGCGGATGTGATAGATATGGATGTTTCAACCGTTTCAAGGGTTGCAAGCAGTAAATATGTGTCAACACCCTATGGAACAAAATTAATTAAAGAATTTTTCTCAGAATCAATGAAAAATGACCAGGGAGAAGATGTTTCTACCAGAGAAATTAAAAACATATTGGAAACCGTTATTAAAGAAGAAGATAAAAAGAAACCATTAACGGATGATAAATTGGCATTAATACTAAAAGAAAAAGGATATCCGATTGCTAGAAGAACAATAGCAAAATATAGAGAACAGTTGGATATTTCGGTTGCTCGTTTAAGAAAAATATTTTAGCAAAAGGCCTAAAAATGACTATGAAATTCTCCAAATTTATTTCCTATTTTTTTCATCCCATAAACTTCCCTATAATTGGAACTATTTTATTTTTTCTTTTTATTCCGAAATTTATTTTTAAACCGCAAGAATACACCATCTTAGCTGTTATTTTTATTGGCACCTATTTATTTCCAATCATACTTTTATGGCTTTTAAAACGATTTGGAATGATAAATAGTTATCATATGGTTACTATTGAAGAGCGAAAATTTCCCACATTGCTATTTATTTCAATTTCTTTTATAATTGGAAACTGGCTATACAAATCATTAATAGTTGATATTTTGGCACTCCTATTTTTCGGGTATGGTTTAAGTTTAATATGTACATCGATTTTTTTATACTTAAAGCTAAAAATAAGTCTGCATACTTTGGCAATCTCAGGTTTAATAGGATTTTTAATTTATTTTAGTTATTTCTACAAGATAAATTTAATACCGATTATGGCGCTATTATTTGTTTTAGGAGGGTTGGTTGCATCCTCGAGGTTAAGGTTGCGGGCGCATCAGTTAAATGAAGTTATATTGGGATGTGTTGTTGGGTTTGCGTCGCAGTTTATTGTTTATTTTGTTTACATGATGTAAAACTTTAAACCTATGTTTATGTCTTTTATATCTAGGTCCTTCTCATTAAACTCAGCATTCTTAAATAATGGGCTTAAACCATAATAAAAGTATAGGTTCCAATTACTATAACCTGCCGCCAATATAACGCCATATTGAATTTTATTGATTTCAGGTATGTTTTTGGTGGTAATTTGAACTTCTGGATCTAGGAATTTTGTTTTCGCTGCCACGAGGTATGCTATTTTTACACCTCCATATACTCTCCAAAAACTATATTTTTCTGGTGTTGAAGTTCTCCACCTAAATTCAATGGGCATTTCTATGGCATTAATTCCTAATCTATTCGTTTTGTATTCTTCCGCCAGTTCAAATAATGTTGTTTGATTGTTCCTTGATATTTTTAAATTTTGAACATAAACATTATAGGCATATCCAGCCCCTATGGCAAGTCCAACGTTCCGCTGCTCATTTAGAGGAATGTCTTTTATGAATCCCATTGAAAATCCACCAGAAAATCCATTTTGAGAAATTGTGGCTGGTTTGTTATTCAAAATAGAATAGGTAACAGACAGATATAACTGATCTTCTAAATATTTTAAATCAATTATTGAATCATTACTAACCTGAGCCTGCAGTTTCGCAAAGCCAATCAGAAAAAAAAATATTAAGCAATACTTACCCATAGTAACAAAGATACTTTATAAAAATAAAAAAGGCAATCAAATTTATATGATTGCCTTTTTTATTTTTATTAGTGTTATAAACTCTAATAATTACTCGTAATTCTTTGATAAATCTGTGCCCTTTGCAGTTGAAAAACTAATTTTAAGCGCGTCAATATCTCTTAATTGTTCTTTAATATCTAAAACTGTACCTACACTAGCTTCTTTATCGGCTTTAATAGAAGTTGTCATAAATTTAACTTCATCTTCTTTTCTTAAAGCTCTTTCAGAATAGATAAAACTTGGAACATCTTTAACTTCGATAATTTTATCATTTACCTGAATTTTATCTCCAGCTATTCTAGCGTCCTTTGATTTACCAACATAAATAGTGCTTACCAAACTTTTGTGTTCCAACTTTTTTACTTCACTTGCCACAGGAAGTGCTGGTTTCTTTATTAACAAATCAGTTTCCCTCATTGTAGTGGACACCATAAAAAAGAATAATAACATAAATACAATATCAGGTAAAGACGCCGTAGAAATTGCAGGCATCCCTTTTTTTCTCATTTTAAATTTACTCATAATCTGATATTATTTTAACGGTTCAGGTTCAGTAATAATTTGAGGATATTTATCTTTCAAATCATCAATTTTCACTTTTAAACTTTCGGTAGGATTATCATCGTAATCTTGAAGCAAAGCGTCATAAGATCTTCCATATCTTTTTGTAGCCAGATTATTTCTCAACTCATTATATGCCGCTTCAATTTCATTTTGAATTGACACATACATACCATAAGTTGTACCTCTATCGCTTTGTAAAGATATAATAGCCTTTGTTGGATGATCTGAAGAATTTGGATCTTTAGCTCCTTCACAATAATCACAAGGTTCTCCTGGTTTATTATCAATTGGAGTGCCTAATCCGCCTCCGTTATCAATAAACTTCATTGCCAAACGTTTAATGTCAGTTACTTTTACATATTCATTTTCAACTAACAATTGATTGTTTCTGTTAACAACGATATCCAAAACGTTTTTTTCTTTAACAATTACATCTGATTGTTGATCGGTTTTTTCCGGTAATTTACGGGCAATTCCGGAATCAACATCCATAGTTGTAGTTACTAAGAAAAATATTAAAAGCAAGAACGCAATGTCTGCCATTGAACCAGCGTTAATTTCTCCAATATCTCTTCTTGCCATAATTTAATTAATTTTTTACAAGTGATTTTACAAAGTCAAATAAGAAGAATCCTAAACCAATAGCCCCTAATATAAAACTGTAATTAATTAGTGCACTTACCCATTTAGAAACACTTCCTGCTTCGCCATCAAGTATTACTTTACCCATAGCGTCTGTAGTAGCTGCGTCAGAAGCAAATACATAAGCAACCACTAATAAAATAGCCATAGCGGCAACTCCCAACAAGGTTCTTTTCAACACTTCAGGGTTCTTTGTTAAATTTATCAATGAAAAAACTACTGCAATTGCTGAAGTAGCAATCAATAAAAATATTGAGTATGTAATAAATGGAGACAAAACGCTGTTTTGTGCATCCACATCTTCTGTTAAAACTGTATCACCTTCCATTATAATTCTAACGAAAAAATAGAATCCTATTAATCCAATAAAACCAGTAATGTAAGTTAATATTTTTGATTTTTTCTCATCCATAATTACTATTTTTTCAGTCTAATCAAAAGGTCAACTAGTGAAATTGAAGCATCTTCCATATTGTTTACGATACTATCAACTTTAGCGATGATATAATTATAAAAAACTTGAAGAATCATAGCGACAACTAAACCAAATACGGTTGTTAATAAGGCCACTTTAATACCACCCGCAACAACAGTTGGAGAAATATCCCCGGCAGCTTGAATTGAGTCAAAAGCACCAATCATACCGATTACAGTACCCAAGAAACCAAGCATTGGCGCCAAAGCAATAAATAAAGATAACCAAGAAATGTTTTTTTCCAATAGACCCATTTGAACTCCACCATAAGCCACAACTGCTTTTTCAGCTGCTTCTACGCCTTCATCCATTCTGTCTAATCCTTGATAAAATATGGATGCAACAGGACCTTTAGTGTTTCTGCAAACTTCTTTTGCTGCTTCTACTCCACCTGAAGATAATGCTCCATCAATTTCGCTTACTAATTTTTTAGTGTTAGTAGTCGCCATGTTAAGGTAAATAATTCTTTCGATTGCAATTGCCAACCCTAAAATTAAGGTTACCAATACAATTCCCATAAAGAATGGTCCACCTTCAATAAAACGTTGTTTTAATTCTTGATGAAATGTTTTTGATTCGGTTGCGTCAGCAACTTGTTCAGTGTTCGCTGCATCTTGTGCAAAAGCTTTAGGTGCTGCTCCAAATAACAATAATCCTGTAATTGCAAGGATAGTAAATACTCTTTTCATTGTCTAATAGTTAATTTATTAATTTCACGGGTTAAATATATAATAATTTTCACAAAACAAACAAGTCATCGAAGAGAAAGATTTTAAAGTCTTTAACTTATCTAATACCTCTACGTTTAGACATCTTTTGCGTATGGCAAGTAACAAAAAAATGTTGAGTTGTAAAAATTTAATTGCGCTTTTAAAATGATTTTTTTTATTTTTTATTTTTTTTTAGAATTGGCAAAAAATAACGTGATTTAAGCTAAAAAATTAAAAATTAATCAAGAAACACTTGTTTTATTATAAAAATATTACTCGAATGCGCTTATTTCTCCTCTAAGTTGGGTTTCAAAAATTGATTTAAATTCATTTTTTGGAATATTTTCTCCCAATAAATACATCAGTTTTGCCAAAGCCGATTCCGTTGTTATATCTCCTCCATTTATAATTCCGACCTTTTTTAACTCAATACTGGTTTCATATTGCCCCATAATTACATTTCCTCCTATACATTGGGTTACATTTATTATATGAACTCCTTTATTGATTGTTTCTTTCAATAAATTAACAAACCATTTATCGGTGGGCGCGTTTCCTGAACCAAATGTTTCTAATATCACACCTTTGAGTCCTTCAATACCTAAAATACTTCCAACCACTTTTTCGGTGATTCCCGGAAAAATTTTTAAGATCACTATATTATTGTCTAATCGCTTTCTTACCTTAAAGGGTTTAATTTCTTTAGGTTTGTATATTAATTGCTTGTAAAATTTTAAATGAACCCCGCTTTCCCCCAATGGAGGGAAATTGGGTGAAGTGAATGCTTCAAAATGTTCTGCGTTAATTTTTGTGGTTCTGTTTGCCCTATATAATTTGTATTCGAAATACAAACAGACTTCAGAAACTATTGGTTCTCCATTTTCTTGGGCCGCCGCAATTTCGATAGAGGTGATTAAATTTTCCTTGGCATCGGTTCTCAAATCCCCTATTGGCAATTGTGAACCTGTAAAAATTACAGGTTTTGAGAGATTTTCAAACATAAAACTTATTGCTGAAGCTGTGTAAGACATCGTGTCTGATCCATGCAATATCACAAATCCGTCGAACTTTTCGTAATTTTTTTCAATTATTTCTGCAATGAAAACCCAATTATCCGGATTCATATTAGAAGAATCTATTGGTTCTTCGAGTGAAATACTGTGTATGGTGCAATTCAATTGGTTAAGTTCCGGAATATGTTTCAAAAGTTTGTCAAAATTGAATATTTTTAAAGCTCCGGTTTTATAATCTTTAACCATACCAATGGTTCCGCCAGTATAAATCAAAAGAATATGAGGGATTTTTGCCATTTTGTCTGTTCCTGAATTTTGGAATAATTTATGATGTAAATTTACCAAAAAAAAGTACATTAACTAAAAAAAGAAAAATATGGGATTTTATATTATTATAGGTTTGGTATCATTAATTAGCTGGTTGGTGAGTCAAAAGTTGAAAAGCAAATTTAAGTATTACTCGGAAGTTCAGTTAGAAAACGGTTTAAGCGGAAAAGAGATTGCCGAAAAAATGTTAAATGACAATGGTATTTATGATGTAAAAATTATATCAACACCCGGGCAATTAACCGATCATTACAATCCGCAAACCAAAACCGTAAATTTAAGCGAATCGGTTTATGAACAACGAAATGCCGCCTCCGCCTGCGTGGCCGCACATGAAGTTGGGCACGCGGTTCAACATGCGCAAGCCTACCAATGGTTACAAATGCGGTCATCTTTAGTGCCGGCAGTGAATATCTCTTCTAAATTTTCACAATGGCTGGTTATTGGCGGATTAATTTTGGGAGCCGTTTCGGGTGATACAGGCATTGGTTTTACCATTGCCGTTATCGGACTTGGCATGATGGCACTAGCAACTATCTTCAGTTTTATCACCTTGCCTGTTGAGTATGACGCCAGCAATAGGGCGTTGGCTTGGCTTAAAACAAATAATATGTTAACAAACAGGGAGCAAGATGGCGCAAAAGATGCTTTAACCTGGGCCGCAAGGACTTACTTGGTTGCAGCTATCGGATCTTTGGCGATGTTGCTTTATTGGGGTTTAACTATTTTTGGAGCAAGAGATTAAGAATAATTGAAACAAATAAAAAAAGCCGTTAAAAACGGCTTTTTTTATAATTTAATTTGACGGTCAATTTGCTGGTCGAGCGAAATAAAGGTTTCCGTTCTGGCTACCCCTTTAATAGATTGAATTTCCTGGTTGAGCAATTTCATTAAGTGCTCATTGTCTTTGCACATAATTTTTATGAAGATGGCATAATTTCCTGTTGTGTAATGACTTTCAATGACTTCAGGGATTTCTTTTAGCCGAATAATCGCTGCGGAATATTTACTTGCAGAATCCAGGAAAATTCCGACAAAAGCCAAGGTTTTATAACCCAATACTTTCGGATTAATGATAAATTTAGAGCCTACTATTAAACCTGATGCTTCCAATTTTCGCAACCTTTGATGAATTGCCGCGCCTGATATTCCAATTTCACGGGCAATGCTTAATATTGGCGTTCTGGCATCTTCCATTAAATGTTTTAAAATAATTTTATCAATGCCGTCGAAATGTAACTCTTTTTCTTTCATCCTTTAAAAACTGTAAGTAAATTTAAAAAAATAAAGGATATGATTTTTCATATCCTTTATTAATATTTTAATTTGAAATTTTATTTATTTTCTTCAGGTTGAATTTCAAAATCTTCCATAAACTTTGTGGTGTAATTACCGGCAATATAATCTGGATGATCCATTAATTGTCTGTGAAAAGGAATTGTAGTTTTTATTCCTTCAATCACAAACTCATCCAAAGCTCTTTTCATTTTACTGATGGCCTCTTCACGAGTTTGGGCCGTAGTAATTAATTTGGCAATCATGGAATCATAGTTTGGCGGAATCGTATAGCCTGCATAAACATGCGTATCTACTCGAATCCCATGACCTCCAGGAATGTGCAAAGTTGTAATTTTACCTGGTGAAGGCCTGAAATCTTTATAAGGATCTTCCGCATTTATTCTACATTCAATGGAATGTAATTTTGGAAAATAGTTTTTTCCGGAAATAGGAATTCCTGCTGCTACTTTAATTTGCTCAAAAATTAAATCGTAATCAATTACCTGCTCTGTAATTGGGTGCTCCACCTGAATACGCGTATTCATTTCCATAAAGTAGAAATTTCTATGTTTATCCACTAAAAATTCAATGGTTCCAGCACCCTCATAAGATATATATTCAGCAGCTTTTACAGCTGCTTCACCCATTTTTTTCCGCAACTGCGTAGTCATAAACGGTGAAGGTGATTCTTCTGTAAGCTTTTGGTGACGGCGTTGAATAGAACAGTCTCTTTCCGATAAATGGCAGGCTTTCCCGTAGGCATCACCTATAATTTGAATTTCAATATGGCGGGGTTCTTCTATCAATTTTTCCATGTACATCCCGTCATTTCCGAAACAGGCAAACGCTTCTTGTTTGGCTGCATCCCACGCATTTTTAAGATCGCTTTTATTATAAACGGCTCTCATTCCTTTTCCTCCACCACCGGCAGTGGCTTTAAGCATCACAGGATATTTCATTTCATCTGCCAACTTTTCAGCATCTTCATAAAATTCCAATAAGCCTTCTGAACCCGGAATTGTTGGTACTCCAGCTTCTTTCATTGTGGCACGGGCTGAAGCCTTATCACCCATTTTACTGATCATTTCTGAAGTTGCTCCAATAAATTTTATACCATGTTCTTCACATAATTTTGAAAATTTGGCATTTTCAGATAAAAACCCATATCCGGGGTGAATTGCGTCGGCATTTGTTATTTCGGCAGCTGCCAATATAGCCGACATTTTTAGGTAGGATTGACTACTTGGAGGCGGACCAATGCATACTGCTTCATCGGCAAAACGTACATGTAAACTTTCTGCATCGGCAGTTGAATATACAGCCACAGTTTTAACGCCCATTTCTCTGCAGGTTCGTATAACTCGTAAAGCTATTTCTCCTCTGTTTGCAATTAATATTTTTTTAAACATCCTGTTTTCAAATTATTATAGACAATGCTCAATTTCAAAAATATTTTTTGAAACTTAGATTGTGCAAATTGGAATTAAAATTATGACGGGTCTACTAAAAATATTGGTTGTCCGTATTCTACCGGAGTTCCATCTTCCACTAATATTTTTACTATTTTTCCTGAAACTTCTGATTCAATTTCATTAAATAATTTCATTGCTTCAACCATACATACTACGGTATGAGGGCTTACTATATCGCCAACTTCAATAAAAACTGGTTTGTCAGGAGCTGGTCTTCTATAAAAAGTACCAATTATAGGTGAAGTAATTTCTATGTATTTTGTGGCGACTTCTTTGCTTTCTGAATCTGCGCTTGCAGTTTGTGCAGGAACTTGTGCAGGTATTGGTTGCCCACTTACGGCAGTCATTTGAGGAATGCCTGATGGTGCTTGTTGAAGTATGGTGGTTTCAGTTCTTTCGGTTCCGGTTTTAATGGTGATTTTAATATCTTCCATTTCTAACTTAACTTCACTTGCGCCAGATTTGGCCACAAATTTTATCAAATTTTGAATATCTTTTAAATCCATATTCCTTAGGTTTTTAAATTGTTAATTGGTTAAGAATTGTATGCCCATTTAAAGTAAATTGATCCCCAAGTGAAACCGCCTCCAAATGCTGCGAAAATTATATTGTCTCCTTTTTTAAGTTGTTGCTCATAATCGGCTAAAAGCAATGGCAATGTTGCCGATGTTGTGTTGCCGTAGTTTTGAATGTTCATCATTACTTTTGAACTGTCCAATTCAATTCTGTTGGCTGTTGCTTCAATAATGCGTTTGTTTGCTTGGTGTGCGGCAAGCCATTGTATGTCGTCATTTGTTAAATTGTTGCGCTCCAATATTTTAACAGCTGCATCAGCCATATTAAAAACTGCATTTTTAAAAACTGTTTTGCCGTCTTGAAAAATAAAATTTTCTTTATTGTCTATCCCTTCTTTTGTCAACGGATTGATAGAACCGCCTGCTTTTACCTGTAAAAATTCTCTTCCTGCACCATCGCTTCTCAAATATTCATCCTGCAATCCTAAACCTTCTTCATTTGGTTCAAATAAAACTGCACCGGCGCCATCTCCAAATATAATACAAGTTGACCTGTCTGTATAATCAATCATAGAAGAACATTTGTCGGCTCCAATAAGCAGTACTTTTTTGTACCTGCCAGATTCAATATATTTTGCGGCTACGGACATTCCATATAAAAAACTTGAACAGGCCGCTTCCAAATCGAAACCAAAAGCATTTGTTGCGCCAATCTCTGTCGCAACATAAACAGCTGTTGAGGCTGCCTGCATATCTGGCGTAGCGGTTGCCACTATAACCAATTCAATTTCTTTAGGGTCTAATTTTTTCTTATCCAGCAACTGTTGGGCCGCTTTAATTGCCATAAAGGAAGTTCCTTTACCTTCTCCTTTTAAAATTCTTCGTTCTTTAATTCCTGTTCTTGTGGTAATCCATTCATCGTGGGTATCCACCATTTTTTCTAACATTTGATTTGTTAGAATATCCTCAGGAACATATTTTCCAACTGCAGTTATAATTGCCGTAATTTTCGTCATATTTTGCTTTCTTTTCATCAAAACAGCGTTTCAAAGGAATGAAATTTATTTTGATTTTTTAGTGCTTTTCATCAATTTTGATCGATTTTACCCTAAAAAGTAAAAAAAAACTCTCAAAATGAGAGTTTTTATGATTATTTACATGAAAATGATTAAGCTTGAATTACTTCTGCTGAATCAATTACTATTTGACCTCTGTAATACAATTTTCCTTCATGCCAATGTGCTCTGTGGTACAAATGTGCCTCACCGGTTGTTGGATCAATAGCTACCTGAGGAGCTACCGCTTTGTAATGAGTTCTTCTTTTATCTCTTCTTGTTTTTGATATTTTTCTCTTAGGATGTGCCATTACTCTTATTTTTTTCTATTTGTATATTTTTTAATTTATTCCACCTCGGATCGCTTTCCTTGGTTTTATTCTCTTGTTGTTCTTCTTCTTGATCTTCGTCTTTTATTTCAAATTCTTTTAACTTTTCCAAAACTTCCGAGTGAAGTGATCCATCAATTACGCCCGGGTGGATTCTTTTTATTGGAACTGCCAACACTATTGCTTCATAAATGTATTGGGCCACATTTATTTTATTTTCAGAATGCGGGATGATCAACAACTCTTCATTTTCATCATTATATTCATCGCCAAATTTCACAATTAAATGAATGTCAGCTTCTATTGGTTGATGAAATAACTCTGTGGTTACATCACAAGCCACTTCAACCCAGCCAGAAAAAGCAAAATCCAATTCAAAAATTGTCGTATTTTTTAAAAATGACAACATTACTTTTACGTTTGAATCGTAAAACTCATCATAATTAAAAAAATCAAAGAACTTCTTGTCAATTGTATATTCAAATTGATGGATTCCTTCTTTTAAACCGATAAAAGAAATATCAAACTCCTTTAAATCTTTCATTTCAAACTTCAATTTGAGCGTGCAAAGATATAAAATTATAAAATATATCTAAAATAAATTTTGAATATTTATCTATTTTCTTTTGGTTGGGTAATTTTTAAAGCGTTTTCAGTCAAACTCTTATATTCTGTCCTTGTTTTAAAAATTTGAATTCCGCTAAAAACAGCTTCTTTAAATGAGTTGATGTTTGCCTCATCTTTCCCAGCGATATCGTAGGCTGTACCGTGATCTGGCGAAGTTCTGACTTTGTCTAAACCAGCAGTAAAGTTCACGCCTTCACCAAATGATAACGCTTTAAATGGCGCCAAACCCTGGTCATGATACATGGCTAAAATGGCATCAAAATTTTTGTAATTTTCTGAACCAAAAAATCCATCGGCAGCATATGGCCCATAGACCAATTTCCCTTCATTTTGTATTTCGGCAATTGTTGGTCTTATAATTTCGTCGTCTTCATTCCCAATAACGCCGTGATCGCCACAATGCGGATTTAATCCCAATATGGCAATTTTAGGTTTTGAAATGGCAAAATCCTGCACCAAAGTTTTGTATAAAATGGCTACTTTTTTCTTTATTATATCGGGTGTGATTGACGCTGCGACTTTTGAAACCGGAATATGTCCTGTAATTAATCCTATTCTTAAACTGTCGGCCATTAAAATCATTAAACTTTCGCCTTTCAATTTAGATTCCAAATATTCTGTATGTCCCGGAAAATGAAACTCTTCAGATTGAATGTTCTCCTTATTTATGGGCGCTGTCACCAACAAATCAATTTCTCCTTTGGCCAATGCACTTGTTGCTGCTTCAAGTGATAAAAAAGCGTATTTTCCAGACTCTGCAGTTGGTGTTCCTAAATTGACTTCAAATTCTTCTTTCCATAGATTCAATACATTGAACTTGCCTTGTAAAGCGCCGTCGACTTGTCTAATTCCGTTAAAAATCAAATTAATATCCATGTTTTTTTTATAGGCCGTAATTAATTTGGCGGAACCAAATAATACTGGCGTACAAAAATCAAACATCCGTTTATCCAAAAAGGTTTTCAAAATAATTTCTATTCCAACGCCATTAAAATCTCCGATAGAAATTCCTACCACTATTTTTTCAGATTTGTCCATAAATCAGGTTTATTATACTTAATTTTGAATCATCAAAAGTAGTCAATTAAATTGAAAAAAATATGTTTACCGGTATAATAGAAAGTGTGGGTATTGTTAAAAACCTGAAGCAGGAAAAAGAAAATCTTCATATCACCATTGAAAGCAAATTCACCAACGAGTTAAAAATCGATCAAAGTATTGCGCACAACGGCGTTTGTTTAACCATTGTGAACATTAAAGACAAAGTGTATACGGTAACCGCTATAAAAGAAACGCTTGACAAATCTAATTTGAAATATCTTACTGTTGGATCTGAAATAAATTTGGAACGTGCGATGATTCTTGGCGCCAGATTGGACGGACATATTGTTCAGGGCCATGTTGACCAAACAGCTGTTTGCACAAATATTACTGAAGAAAATGGAAGTTGGGTATTTAGTTTTAAATATGACAACACTTACAATAATATCACCATTGAAAAAGGATCAATAACCATTAATGGCGTAAGTTTAACGGTTGTAAATTCCGAAAAAAATAGTTTTTCTGTGGCGATTATTCCTTATACCTATGAATTTACGAATTTTCACACCTTCAAAATAGGCACAGTGGTTAATTTAGAATTTGATGTAATTGGCAAGTATGTAGCCAGACTGTTAGAGAAGTAATTATTTTTTTCTTTTTAACTCAAAAATTCCATAAGCCACGCCAGAAATTAATAAGAAAGACAACCCACCGTCAATCGGTAATCCGGGAGGTGGTGTAATATACTGAGGTGGCGTAGGAGGTTTTTCAGCATATCCCACTAAGCTAATGAGCATAAAACTAAAACTCAATAAAATTATCCTAACTTTTTTTCTATTCATTTTGGGGTTGAATATGCTGCAAACTTAAAAAAAATCGACAAATAAATTATATATTTTATAATTACTATGACTTAAAACGCAACACTTTAAACATTATTGTGAGCTAAAAGCATTTGAATTGTTAACTTCAATTCCCACAAAGTTCGTCACTTTAACTTATTCTAAATGTGAGCATTTTATTAAAAAAATCCTGTTCAAAAAAATCATATTGCCTTCACGGTTCACATCTCGTTGCATCCTTCATTTTGCAGCAAATATATATTTATAATCTCACTCGCAAGAAAAAATCAAATTAAATAAACAGAATACGCTTTTTTTCTCACAAATGGTTTAATTATATTGAATATTTTAAGCATTAAAACAAAAACCCACCATATTACTAAAGTGGGTTTTAAAATTATTTATTTGATATTAAAAAATACCGAATGTGTCTTTTAAAGTGTTGGTATTTCCAACACTATTGGTGCAATCTTATTAACTGTACCTACCGTTACCGTGATTAAAGCTGATTCATAATCATCGTAAGCTTCCTGATTCACTATTTTCAATTTGTAGTCTCCTGCAGCAAGTCCCTGAACTAAAAAGTCGCCTTCTGCATTTGTGCCGGTTTCTGTTACATAAACATCATTGGTTGTATAAACCTGAACCATGGCGTTTTCTAAATCGTTAAAAACGCTTAATCCGTTGACTAAAAATTCTCCAGATACATTGCCTTCAATTGACCCAGAATTTACTTCTGCATTCACCCGAATTACAGGTTTTAAATTATACATGCCTGCACCCGTCATTACAACAGATTTTTGCACATCCCAGTCAAGAATAAATGTATAGGTAAAACCAGCATCCAATGCGGTATTCAGATTTAATTTTAAACCTGATTGCATTGCGCTTGGCGTATTAAGGGCCATCATTCCATCTTGTCCTTCTATTTTAAGCGTATTGCCGTCACCTAAAACCAATCTAATTTGTTTTAGCATTCCTGAAGGAATTATTTGATCTGCCAATAAAAGGCTATTCCCTGCAATAAGCGTCGTTAAATCAACATTGATGGGATAATCTTCCGGAGTTCCAAAACTCACCCAACCAGCTTCATTGTCACTATTGTTATACTGAATATCCACAATTTCAACATTCACTTCTGAATAATCTCCAGGCGCATCAACCAATTTTAATTGAACTCTCGCGGTATTGCCTTCATCATCGCTATCGCAACTTTGAAATCCTAGCATCACAATCATCGCCGCAACTGCTACAAAATAAATTTTTTTTAATCTCATCTTTTTTAGTTTTAAATTATTGTTATCTATATTTAAATACAGATTACAAAGTTGCTCAGTTAAATACACAAATGTGTTACACAACTTTGGAAAAGAATTGCATAATTCACATATTTATTTTTAGTGTAAGTTTTAAAAGAAAATAGACTTTTGTTTAATTGGAAATAATAATCTAAAATTCAAAATTGCTTATCCCAGTTTTTTAATGGCAAGCGTTTTTTTATATTGGACTAACCATTTATTACTTACAGTAAAGGGAAGTTTAAATGTCAGGTTTGGAATTGCCCAAGAAAAGTATCTGAACTATATACCGACTTTTACACCACTACAGAATTTACAGAC
>MGWK01000066.1 GCA_001800975.1 Flavobacteria bacterium RIFCSPLOWO2_12_FULL_35_11
TGGCTGACTAATTTAGCATAACTTTTATTTCATTAAAAGTGAAAATCGCCTAAAATTAATTTTTTAGGCGATTTTTTTAGGTTATTATTTTTTGAATGCAATCCGCATTTTTTTAAATCTTACACCACAAATTCAATTTTAAAATAATCGTTTACGTCAATCACCATCATTCCTGCTTCTTCAGCTGCATTCATTCCCAAGATTCCATCTTCAAAAACAACGCAATCTTGCGGTTTAACGCCCATTAATTCAGCACATTTTAAAAAGGTTTCGGGATGTGGTTTGTGTTTTAAAATATCATCGGCAGTAATAATTATCTCAAAATAGTTGCCCAAACCAATCACCTCCAAGGTTTTTTGTGCGCCTTTTTTTGTGCTTCCGGTTCCAATGGACATGGGCAAAATAGTATGATACTTCCTAATTACATCGGTAACTACCTCAATTTCTTCGGTTAAATGAACCAATGTTTTAAAATGATCTTCCTTCACTTTTCCAACGATATCAGGATTCATTTTGGTGCCAAACATTTCATTCAGTTTTTCAATAGTGGCCGTTCTTGGCATTCCTGTCAACTGCATAAACAAGGCTGCATCAAAGTCGATACCGTAAGGTAAAACTGCCTTTCTCCAAGATATAAAATGATTTGGCATGGTGTTGGCGATGGTGCCATCTAAATCGAAAATAAGTGCTTTTGTCTGTTGGGGTATTTTAATCATAATTTTAATTAAGGTGCAAAAATACTGATTTTGCCTTATTTGATCGTCATGTTTTAAGAATTTAAAGATATTTTAACGTTGATTCAAACCTTGTTAAATGGCTTCATACAATTTCCCTGGCAATGGTTTCACCATTCCTTTCATCTCTAAATTAAATAATAATGAGGTAGTTTGATGAATAGGTAATTTGCAGTTTAACGAAATTAAATCGATCATTTCTTTTCCGTTTTGTGTCAAAAAATCATAAATCAACTGTTCGTTTTCTGTTAATTCAACAAAAAACTGTTTTTGAATTGGTTTTTTTACATTTAGTGGACTTTCCCAATTCAGCATCTCAATTAAATCTTTTGCGGAAGTTAAAATGGCTGCTTTGTTATTTTTTATTAAATCATTGCAACCCTTGCTATACATATCAGTGCTTCTTCCGGGAACCGCAAATACATCCCTGCTGTAAGAATTCGCAATATCGGCGGTGACCAAAGAGCCACCTTTTTCAGCAGATTCAATAATGATGGTAGCTTCGGACATTCCGGCAACAATCCGGTTTCGTTTTAAAAAATTTTCACGTTGTGGCTGGTCATTGTGCCAAAAGTCGGTTAGAAATCCGCCATTTTTATTTATTTCAGCCACATACTTTTTATGTATTTTCGGATAAACTTCTTCAAATCCGTGCGCCAAAACACCAATTGTTTGCAGGTTGTTTTTTAAGGCTGCTTTGTGGGCGCAAATATCAATGCCATAGGCAAAACCGCTTACAATAATCGGGTTATATTCCTTCAATTCCGTTATTAATTTCTCACAAAAATCCCTGCCGTAACCAGTAATTTGACGCGTACCAACTATGCTGATGATTGGTCCTTTGTTTAAATCGATATTCCCTTCCTTAAAAAGCAAAATTGGTCCGTCTATGCAATGTTTTAATCTTTCAGGATAATTTTTATCCGTAAAATAGAGCGTTTCAATATTGTTTTTCTGAATATATTTTAGTTCTTCCTCCGCTTCTTTTAAATTGGCTGGATCGAATAAATGTTGGACAGAAAGGAGGCCAAATCCAAAAATATTTTCAATATTTCGCCGTTTTTCTTTGAACACCTCTTTTGCGCTTCCGCAGTGTGCCAGCAGCTTTTTTGCGTTAATGTCGCCAATACCTTTAACGCGCTGCAACGCCAAAACGTACAGCAAATCTTCTTCAAGCATATTTTAACAATTTGAGTGTCAATATATAAAATTATTGTTAATAAAAATTACGCATACCTTTTAATTTAAATGCAGATTGTACTATATTTGTTGTCAATGACAACAGCAAACTACATAAGCGATTTATTATACCGATACGAATGTGTGATTGTGCCAAATTTTGGGGGTTTTGTAACCAACGAAATTTCGGCAAAAGTGAATCCTGTTACACACACTTTTTATCCGCCTTCCAAACAGTTGTCATTCAATTCCCATTTACAAAATAATGACGGATTGTTGGCAAACTATATAGCGGACACCAAAAAGATTTCCTATTCAGAAGCATTGGAATCTATTGAAAAAGAAGTCGTTGAGTGGAAACTTCTTATGAATGTTGAAGTTCTTGATTTAGAAAATATTGGATCGTTTAAATTAAATAAAGAACGTAAAATAATTTTTGAACCTACCAATTCCATTAATTACTTAACTTCCTCTTTTGGACTTGGTTCTTATGTTTCACCAGCAATAAAACGCGTTGTTTTCAAAGAAAAAATTAAACAGTTGGAAACATTTTCAACTGAAGAAACCAAACGAAAAACTCCTGTATTTATTAAATATGCTGCTACTGCGGCAATTCTTTTTGCCTTAGGCACCGTTGGCTGGAATGAATACCAAAAAATGGAGTACAACAATTTGGTTGCTGAATCCGAACAACAACAACTTAAAGTTGAAAAAACAATTCAGGAAGCTACCTTTGTGATTTCCAATCCGTTGCCTGTAATTACCTTAAATATTACGAAAGAAATCTATAAATACCACATTATAGCAGGTGCTTTCAGAACTCCCGAAAATGCAGAAAAAAAGTTGCAGGAATTACTTAAAAAAGGGTTTAATGCTAAAATTTTAGGGGGTAATAAGTGGAATTTAACTGAGGTTGCCTACGAAAGCTTCACTACCGAAGAAGAAGCCATAAACAAGATGCGCAGCATTCATAGAACAGAATCTGAAGACGCTTGGTTGTTAGTTAAAGAATACTAATCTTTAACTTATCAGAAGCTTTTTCTTGCATAAAATAGCTATATTTTTCCGAAAAAAATTCAATTGACCATGGTAAAAACACCAAAAGAATCCTTAACCATATTTACCGATATCGTTTTACCGGGAGAAAGTAATCAGCTAGGAAATTTGTTTGGAGGCGAATTGTTGGCACGAATGGACAGGGCTTGCAGTATTGCGGCACGTCGTCATTCGCATGCGATTGTGGTTACTGCATCTGTAAATCATGTGGCGTTTAACAATGCTGTTCCTATAGGAAGTGTTATGACTATTGAAGCAAAAGTTTCAAGAGCTTTTAAATCGTCCATGGAAATTTATGTAGATGTTTGGATTGAAGATCGTGAATCTCAGGAACGTTCAAAAGTAAATGAGGGTATTTACACCTTTGTGGCTGTTGATAAATTTGGAAAACCCATTGCCGTTCCTCAGTTAGAACCTGAAACTGTACTTGAAAAAGAACGTTATGAAGGTGCTTTGCGCCGTAAACAATTGAGTTTAATCCTTTCCGGAAAAATGAAGCCTGCCGATGCTGACGAATTACGGAAATTATTTATTGGGTAATTGCTGTCTTTTAAAGGTTATGCGTTTATAAGGTTATAAGTTATTGGAATAAATTTCTAATATACCAACAATCCAAAATACCAATAATCTAAAATTACATCCTATAAATCCAGGAAGCTGGATTTTCCGTAGTTACATTTCGTGACAATACAAATCCTAAAATTGTTTTCCCTGTAATTTTATCGGTATAAATAGTTCCAATTTCTTGTTTGGTTTTTACTTTTTGGCCTTTATTTACAAAAACGCTTTCCAAATTTTTATACACTGTAATATAATCTCCGTGTTGTATTAATACGGCTTTTAAATTACCGCCCAAGACTTGAACCGACAATACGGTTCCTTCAAAAACGGCGCGTGCTTTACTGCCGCTGTCTGTGGTAATTCTAACGCCATTACTTTGTATAGTGGCCGTTTTTACAACAGGATGTGGTTGTTTTCCGTAATAGGTAGAAACAATTCCTTTTTCAACAGGCCAAGGCAATTGCCCTTTATTTGATGTAAATTTTGAAGCCAATTCCTTTGCTTCTGCCGTAAGGGTAAAAGTTGTGGAAGTAGGTTTTGAAGTGTTTTTGTTGGAAGCCACAATGGCATCTCTAATAATTTTATCTATTTGGGCATCAATCTTTCTTTCTTCCTTTTGAAATTGTGAAATTTGCCTTTTGTATTTATTTTCCTTGTCCTTTACCTTGCTCAATAATCCTTCCTGCTCCTGTTTTTCTTTTTTAATAACAATTTGTTCTTGCTGTTTTTCAGTTAAAAGTTCCTGTTTTTGTTTCTTTTTAGAAACTAAGGTATCTGTTAATGCTAGAATCTTAGTTGTTTTTTGTTGAATTTCTTCTGCCTGATTTTTTCTGAAACTTGAATATTGTTTCATATATTGAAACCGTTTGTAACCCTGATAAAAATTTTCTGAGGAAAGCAAAAACATAATTCGGCTGTTTTGGGACTTGCTTTTGTACGATTTAAAAATCATTTGGGCATAATCTTTTTTAAGCGCTTCCAAATTGCGTTGGTTCTTGTTTATTTCAAGCTGATTTAAGTAAATTTCATTGCCAAGTTCAGCAGATTCATGGGAAATTACAGTAATTAACTCTTCTCTTTTCTTGATTTTATCCTTTAAATCTTTAACCTCGCCAAGTAAGTTTTTTTCCGTTTTTTTCGTCTTGGAAAGCAAGTTGTCTAAATAAATAATTTCTTTTTTAATCTGATTTTTGCGCGCCTCCAAATTCTCGCGTTTTGCGTTTTGAGCCGATATCGCCACACTTATAAATAGTGCTGAAACTAGGAAAATGGACTTAAATTTAACCTGCATTATTTTAAACTAATTTCTTTGTAACCAGTTGGAATTTCAAATGGAAATGTTAATTCTTCATTAAATTCAACCGACTTATATTCAATTGCTATAGTGGTTAACTTTTTATGGTCTGTGGCTCTTATATTAATATTTTCAGGGAAAAGCTCTCCGTTAATATTTTTATAATTTGCATATGAAACGGAAACCAATTGTTGTTTTTCCGTATTGCTAATTTCTTGCCGGTTCAATTTAAAATTATCAGGATTCAAAAAAAACAAAATTCCAAATAATTCATTCTCCTTTATTGGCGTTAATTGATACAGCTGATTGTCGATTTTAGAATCGTATTTGCCTTGTCTTAAGTTTAAAACAGCCTGGCCCAACAAGATATTTTGAACTTTTTCATAATCCAATTCCGTACCAAGCCATTTGCTTAATAATGAAAAATCCCCATCGAAATAAGTGCCTTTCAATTTTTCGTAATAACTCACTCTATCGGGCGTTATTTTAACTTTTGCAATGGGAAATCCCAACTTGGTGGCGCTCATCCAAATTGTTTTATCCATTTCTATGCGCAGTTTAATGTTGATGGAGGTTGAAATTTCACTATCGGAATAATTGGCATTCAAATTGGCATTCACCGTTTTCTGGCTAAAATTATTGTCGTAATGATTGCTGATTATTTTTTTTGTGGAAATTTCTTCAATAATATCCTTATCCGTCAAACTTTTTTTGCTTTTACACGAAGAAAGTGCAAGTAACATCAATATCGCTATTTTAAAATAATACTTCATATTATAATTTTATTTTCTTAACGCAATGGCTCTTTGTTTGTATTTTATTGCTTCACTTTTGTTTCCCAACTTTTCATGGCTTATAGAAAGTTGTTCATAAAAATCGGCTTCCATTGCGCTGTTGTCAATAACAAAATCAATGCCAATACTTAAAACGGCAATGGCCTCGTTATATTTTCCCAGCTTACTTAGCGCCAAACCATTCATTTTATATAAAAACGGCTGCTCCGGAAACAGTTCTAACGCTTCTTTACTGTCGGCATAAACTTGTTCAAAAAGTTCACTTGCAGCTTCATTGTCCAAAATTTCCTTTATCGTTTTAAATTCCTTGTTTTTTGAATAGGAATTTTTTAATGTTTCAATATCCGAATTTCCGGTGGCGATTTCAACTGTTTTTTCGGGAACTGCGTTTCTGTTTTCCAAAAAACTTTTGAACGATTTTATACGCAATGTTGCCATCGCATTTTCTTCAATTTTTGCAATCAATGCTTCCGCCTCCGCAAAATTCTGATTTTGAATGTAAAGAAACACCAATTCTTCAGATTCTTTTGGCTGATGTTTAATTATCTTTTTTTGAACTTCAATCGCTTCATTAAAATTCCGCTGCGCCTTTAAAATGGACACTTTATGTTGCAACAAATACTTGTTTTCAGGCGCCAGCTGCAAGGCTTTATCAATAAAAAGTTGCGCCTCAAAATAATTGTTCAGTTCCAAATGGTTTTTTGAAAATTCAAATAAAACCGACACATTCAAAGAATCAATTTCATTGCACAATTCCAGACTTTCAATGGCTTTTCCGTAATTTTTAATGGCCTTTTGCTTTAAAGCTTCAAAAAAATGGGCTTGAAATTTTAAACTGTTTTCTTCCTCTGTATTTATTTTCTGGGCATACGAAAAACCTGAAATGAACAACATTCCAACCGCAATTAACCCATATAAATACTTAATTCTCATACAGCGCTGCAATATACAATTTATTCAAGTGAAAAATATGTTAATTAGGTGGTTAGAAAAGAGAAAATTAACCAATACCAGAATTTGAAAATTTGAAAATTAGTCAATTTGTAAATTGCTTTTTATCATCGACAATTTACTTCCCTGATTGGTGTTAACCGACTTTTATAATTTTTGCATCAATGAAACGCACTATCTAACCAAGCAGAAAATTTTGTTTATAATTTTTAACTGAACTTTTAACTTTTGTTAATTCCCCCTTCGGGGGTTAGGGGGCTAGATTCCCTTAGGAATTGCATCAATTAATTTTTGGGCATAAGCCGTTTTTGGCGATTCATAAATGGCATCGGCATCGCCAATTTCTTCAATGCTGCCGTTGCTCATCACCACCAACTGATCGGCCATATATTTTACGACCGCCAAATCGTGGGAAATAAAAATATAGGTGAAACCAAAATCAGCCTTCAATTCATTCAGCAAATTTAGCACCTGTGCTTGCACGGAAACATCAAGCGCCGAAACCGATTCGTCACAAATAATCAATTTTGGTTTTAGGGCAATCGTTCGCGCAATGCCAATCCGCTGCCGCTGTCCGCCCGAAAATTCATGCGGATATCTGTAAAAATGTTCCACCAGCAAACCAACGCGTTCCAACAATTCAAAAACATATTTTTTTCGTTCTTCGGATGAATTTAATATTCCGTGCACTTTCATAGGTTCCATCAATGCTTCACCGACCGGTATTCTTGGATTGAGCGACGAAAATGGATCTTGAAAAATGATTTGAACTTCCTTTCTGAAATCCTTTAATTCCTTTTTTGACAGATTGGTAACGTCCTTTTGCTTGTAAAAAATTTGGCCTTTTGTGGCTTTTTCTAAGTGCAAAATGGTGCGGCCCAAGGTTGTTTTGCCGCAACCCGATTCTCCAACCAAACCTAAAGTTTCCCCTTCAAAAAGTTGAAAAGACACCTCATCAACAGCCTTTACGGGATTTGCTTTTCCGAAGAAAAAAGGTTTTTCAACATTAAAATAAGTCGCCACATTTTTTACTTCCAACAACGGTTTTGATGCATAAATTTTGGTGTGAAAATAGTTGCGTTGTTTTGTTGTATACACTTCATTATCAACCGTGTTTTCTATAAAATCCTTTACGGTGGGCAACTTTTTTAGGCGCTCTTTTAAGTTGGGTTTGGAATTTATGAGCGCCTTGGTGTAATTGTGAACGGGATGTTTGAAAACCTGGGTTACATTTCCCTGCTCCACAATTTCTCCTTGATACATCACCAAAACGGTATCCGCTATTTCCGAAACCAAGGCCAAATCGTGCGTGATAAAAATAATGCTCATTTCAGTTTCCTGCTGAAGTGCCTTCAGGAGTTCAATAATTTCCTTTTGAATGGTAACATCAAGTGCTGTGGTGGGCTCGTCGGCAATTAAAATTTGTGGTTTGCAGGCGATGGCCATCGCAATCATCACCCGTTGTTTTTGTCCGCCCGAAAGCTGATGCGGATATTGACTGTACATCACTTCTGCCCTTGGCAATTTCACCTTATTAAAAAGCGCAATCACCTGATTTTTAGCTTCTTTTTTTGACAGTTTTTTGTGTTGCAATAAAATTTCCTGAACCTGATAACCGCAAGTTAAACTCGGATTTAAGGAACTCATGGGTTCTTGAAAAATCATGGAGATTTTATTTCCCCTGATTTTTTGAAACTCCTTTTCTGAAGTATTTTGTAAATTGGTATCGTTGAATAAAATTGTTCCGCTTATGGTCGCATTTTTTGGAAGCAATCCTAAAATTGCCAAAGAAGTCACCGATTTTCCGCTACCCGATTCACCAACGATTCCCAATATTTGTTGTGGGTTCAATTCAAATGAAACCTCATTAACCACCTTATTTTGCTCATTGCCTGAACCAAATGAGATTGATAAATTCTGTACTTTTAATATAGGTTCCATAGGGTTAACGTTGGTGTTGCTGTAAAAAGTGAAACGCGTTTCTCTTGGTTACGAATATAGCCAAATTTGAACAATTTTAAGAAGGTACTTTACAATTTGGTCGCCAATTTTACCAATCCGACAGCAGAAACCAATGCCCAGCACCCTTCCAGTATCACAAACGGCATGTAATTTAAAAGTACGGAGGCCAAACAGGCGATGCCTGCGCCAAAAAAATTTAACAGCAAATAAGTTAAACTGTCGGTTTTAATTTTGGCCATTAAATTAAGGAAAAAAGCCAATAAAAGTAAGGTTACGCCAATAAATCCGGTCCAGTCGATGTAGTTCATGCTGATAAAATCTATAAATTAGGAGTTAAGCCATTTTTTAAATTCTGCGACTTTGTTTTTACTAATTATAATGGAATTACTAAGTTTAGTCATTATTTTTAATTGATTATTCCCATATTTTAATATTTCATCTATCCCTTTAACCGAGAGAATAAATTGTCTATTGGCCCTAAAAAAAATAGAATGGTCTAAACTATTGTAAATTTCGTCCAAACTTGAATTATGAGTATATTTTTTTCCATCTAAACTAGTAATTGAAGTTATTGTGTTCTCAGTGCTAATAAAGGCTATTTCCTCAACTTTTAATGAAATTAATTTATCGTTTGAGTAGGTCAATAACCTTTTTTTAGTTTTTAATTCATCTTCGATTTCATCTTCCTTATTAATTTCGTTATCAATTTTATCACTAATCTTCTTTCTGTAATTTGTTAAATTCAAATTTAATTTTGAAAGGGTTAAAACCTCTCCCATAAGAAGTTGATTTTTTAATTCCAATTCTTTTTCATAATAATTACTCAAATACCTAACGACAATGACTGAAAGTAAAATTATAGAAATACATGTCAACAAATAAACCAATAAAAAGGTTACTTTCAACTTTTTTATTTCTTTATCAATTTTATCAATATTTGCATGTGCCGCTATAATCCAATCGGAATTTTTTACGGGATATAAGTAAATTATTTCAGAACTTCTATTTGAATTAAACTCTCTAAGCCCTCCTAATTGCTTCTTGCTTTTTAATAATTGATAAAAATCTTCTGAATCTATTCCGTTATCAAGTGGTCTAACATACGATTCATCAGGATTAATTTGATTTCCGATTTTTTGTGGGTCAGGATGGCAAATTTCAACACCGGACCAATCAAACATGCATACAAAGCCTGATTCAATATTAGTGCCTTCAATACTTTTTTGAATATTATTAATTATAGTATCTCTATCTAAACCATTTGCGATTTGATATGATATTAAATTTGAAAATTCACGTGCCTCTCTTTGGCTTGATTCAATTTGAATTTGCAAAAATTGATTGGTACTGACTTTGATCAAATAATTCATGCTGAAATAACCAATAACAAAAACAATTAATGCTATTGCAAGTAAAGTAATCAGGTATAATTTATCTTTTTTCAATATATATAATATTTTTTAGTTCCTTTTTCTCCCTATCAACCCCTATTTTTTCCTTTTCACAAAGTTTAAATTGTATAAAAAAGAGAAAACTATTTTATTTGGTATGAAATTAAATCAATTTTAATTAAAATTCTATCATTATGAAAACAAAATTTTTAGCACTAGCAGTTTTTTTTATTTTATCGGTTGTAGTTTCATGCAGTAATGATGACGACCCAACTCCCAATCCGAACGTAACTTTTAAAGCTAGCTTGAATGGCGCAAGTGAATCAACTCCTAATGCTTCAACAGCAATAGGAACGTCAACACTTACATTTAACACTACTACAAAAATTTTCACAATATCAGTAATACACACCATTGCAGCTCCTACAAATGGACATATTCACAAAGGTGCAATTGGGGTAAGTGGCTCTCCAGTTTTTCCTTTTGATAGTTTTACTTCTCCAATAACTTATACAAGTATTGCTTTGGATGAAAGTCAAGAAGCTGACCTTAATGCAGGACTTTATTATGTAAATATTCATAGCGTTGCGTTTCCTGGAGGAGAAATTAGAGGACAACTTATTAAGCAGGCAATAGCTGGTTCATCTGGTGGTTATTAAACAATAGCATTATAAATTTTTGATAAAAGTCTTGTTTGTTCTCTTTAACTAATGTTTAAGTATCCAAACTTATTTGGACTTTCGTTTAGAGGGTGTTTTGTTAAATAATTCATAGTTATGGGATTGTTAGAATCAGTACACTTTTTGCTAACGATTTACATTAAATTTCTAAATATTGACTTGAGCAACTTTTATAAAATAATTCATGTTTTAAATAACCAATAACAAAAACAATTAGTGCTATTACAAGTAAAGTAAGCAGGTTTAATTTGGCAGGTTTGGCTTTAAAAATAATTAGTAAAAATTGTAGGTATATAAATTAAATGACACCAAGGTTTTGAAAACAAGAAATTTTAAAATATTGTTAATTGGATTAATACTAATCATCATAAGTTTATTTTTTATTATAAATTTATACAATAAACCTTTTATTGATATTAAAAAATCAAACCCTAAAATAGAGATCACTGCTCAAGAAATATTAAATGATTATCAAGCGGATGAAAGTTTGGCAAATGAAAAATATGTTGACAATTTAATTCAGATTAAAGGTGAAATAGCTGACATTTCTTTTGATAATGGAATTAGTATTATAACATTAAAAGATACGAGTGGTTTTTCAAGTATTATATGTCATATGTTGCCTGAGGCTAATTTAAATATTTTGAAACTAAAAAAAGAGAACCAGGTTTTGATAAAAGGTGTTTGCACTGGTTATTTAATTGATATTATGATGGTTAGATGCGTATTAAATAATGACAATTTTGATGAAAAATAAAATTATAATATTATTATTACTTTTAATATCAAGCCAACTTTTTTCTCAGGAAAGATATTTGACAAAAGAAGGCTACATCTCCTTTTTTTCACATTCTTTGGTTGAAGACATAAAAGCCGATAATTACCAAGTGTTAAGTGTAATTGATAAAAAAACTGGTGAAATAGCTATTCAATTATTGATGAAATCCTTTATGTTCAAAAAAGCATTAATGCAAGAGCATTTTAACCAAAGCTATGTAGAATCATATAAATATCCAAAAGCTACATTTAAAGGGTTTATCCTAAATTTAAAGGAATTAGACAATAAAAATGGCACTGTAGCTGTAGAAATTAAAGGAATTTTATCTATTCATGGAAAAGAAAAGGAAATAAGTACTATGGCAAATGTTCAGATTTTAAAGGATCAGATCAATTTATCTGGTCATTTTATGGTTGAAGTGGCCGATTTTGATATTAAAATACCAATTGTGGTAAGGAATAATATTGCAAAAACAATTAAAATCACTTTTGATTTACAGCATAAATCCTATAAATAATAAATAGACAATTTTATAAAATGCTAAATTTTAAACGAATGAAAAATTTACTGTTGGTTTTTTTAATCTTTATTTTATCTGATTCCTTATGTTCCCAAACCTTAGATGCTATTTTGGCACAAGAATCAATTGACAATTCTACTGATGTTTCGGGTACTTTTAATGGGACAAGAATCATGAATGGTCAATCTATTGAAACAAGACAAAAGGGAGTTTTGGAATTTTTAATTCAACATAGATTTGGCAGAATAAATTCAGGAGGTTATGAATTATATGGTCTTGACGAGTCAAATATTCGCTTTGGGCTTGAATATGCTGTAACTAATGATTTTGCAATTGCTTTAGGAAGAAGTTCTTTTGAAAAAGTTTATGACGGATATGTTAAATACCGTTTACTAAAACAGAAAACTGGGAATAAATCAGCTCCTTTAAGTATAACTTTATTTGCGAGTGGCGTTGAAAAAACATTAAAAGATTATGCGCCATCTAAAAAGCCGAGTTTTGGTGATCGCTTAGTATATACGAGCCAGATATTAATAGCCCGTAAATTTAATTCAGATTTTTCTCTTCAAATCACGCCAACATATTTACACTATAATATGGCATCCAGTTCAATTGACCCTAATGATATTTATGCTGTTGGTGTTGGTACTAAAATTAAAATTAGCAAACACCTATCTATCAATGGCGAATATTATTATTCCATTAATTCTTCTAAATCAAAGGCTACTGAAAATTCAATTGCACTAGGGCTGGATATTGAAACAGGGGGGCATGTTTTTCAATTAATTTTCACCAACTCAAGAGCAATGATTGAGAAAGGTTTTATCGCTGAAACGGAGGGAGATTTTTTTAATGGGGATATACACTTTGGTTTTAACATTTCAAGAGATTTTTACTTGAATAAGGCGAAAGAACCAGAAAAATTATATTAATAAATTGATTATCCGATAGCGTGCAAATTTAATCAATTTGTCATTACGTTCAAATGATTGTTTTATATTTATAGATATGATAACTATTTTTATTACAGCATTTTAACGGAAAAATAAAAACTAATTACTAATTCTAAAATCAAAATTATGAAAAATCTATTAACAATTACCAGTATGTTTTTAATGTTATTTATTGCATCCTGTTCTTCAGGTAGCGATGATGATGATCCAATTTTAAATCCACTGGCAACCACTATAACTTATTCCAATACTATTAGCACAATTGTAAATGGTAATTGCACCGGATGTCATGGCAGCACACCAACAAATGGAGCTCCAATGTCTTTAACCACCTATAATAATGTTAAAGATGCAGTTGAGAACAGAGGCCTAATAAACCAAATAGAAACTGGGAATATGCCAAAAAACGGAACGGATCTTACGTCTACCCAAATTCAAAGTTTTAAAACTTGGCAAACTAATGGATTCCCTCAATAAATCTATTAAATGTTTTTAATATAATAGTAGTCATTTCTTATTCAAATTCTTTTCATATTGAAATCAATAAAAAATAGAAATGACTGCTATAAATAAAACTAATTATGAAAACTCCGCTAATTAAATTCGTATTTCTAATCATTGTTTCATTGGTTTCATTAAACTCTTGTTCTAACAATAATAATGATGATTATCTTATAACAAACGATACCCAAACTCAAATTGAAGGTCATATGAAAGAACTCTCTTGGCACATTACCAAATATATAGATAGTGGTAATAACGAAATTAGTCATTTTACAGGGTATAATTTCACTTTTGGTGCCAATAACGTTCTAACCGCCACAAACGGCACAAATACGTATATTGGTACTTGGAGCATAACTGACAGCAACAGTAATGACGACAGCTAAGACGATTTGGATTTTAATATTTTCTTTGCTTCTCCCCCCGATTTTGAAGAATTATTAGATGATTGGCATTTTATTTCTCAAACAAGCACAAAAATTGACTTGATTGATATTAGTGGCGGTAATGGTGGTATTGATTATTTAACTTTTGAGAGAAACTAGATATTATTTATATTTTCTGACAGTAAAAATTCAATTTATTATTATAACAAAAAAGAAATATTTTATTGGCCTTTTAAGGTCTTTTCATAAGACTCAATCCATTCTTTTGCGGTAACTTTTTTTGAAAGTTTCCCAATCAACGAGAACGGAATTTGATCCATTTTTTTAAATCTGATGCAACTTTTTCCCATATCCAATTTTGTATCGCAATGTTTTGGATATTCCTGCAGAAACCAATTCATGAGTTTTTGGTTGGCATATAAACCCATATGGTAAATCGCTATAAAATTTTTCTGGGAAGCCATCCTCATAAATGGAAGCGGTAATTTAGGGTCACAATGATAACCTTTCGGATAAATTGAATGAGGCACAACATAGCCAATCATACCATAATTTAATGTTTCTTCAAATCCTTTTGGCAAGTTGTCAAGTATCATTTTTCTCAAATTATTTACCACTTGCTTTCGGTCATCGGGCAGGTTGTTTATATATTCCTCTGGCGTATTGGCTGCTGATTTCATCTCCTTATTTTTTAACTTTGGTGATTATTCAAGCTATAATTTTGCCTTAAAATTCAAGACAAATAGACATTGAGCAATTAAAACCAAAAATATTCTTGCTAATTTAACAAAGATATTTTTGCAAAAAATTTACATTAGGTGAATTTCCCTATATAAAGAACATTCTAACTAAAC
>MGWK01000067.1 GCA_001800975.1 Flavobacteria bacterium RIFCSPLOWO2_12_FULL_35_11
CAATAAATTTATATTTGACAGACCAATAAATAATATTAAAATTCAAATAATTTAATTACACCCAACGGGTTTTATTACTATGAATACACTAAGAATTAAACAGTTACTAACTATTCTGTTTGTATTAAGTTTGATGCAAACCCAAGCTCAAACCAATAAAACAAAAAACCAAAGTCGGCAAAACCAAAGCACAACAGTTACTGAAAAGGTAAATAACATCAATGGCGGTATGCCTAACCGGATTTCTATGAATGTTACCGTTCCAAAACAAACGCAGGGCGCAACATTTGGTGAAAAAATGCAAGCAGGATTGGCAACAGCTAAAAAGACCCCTGAACAAGAAGCGTCACTTCGGGGTATTATTACCGGAAGTGTTACCTGGGATTTAGCAACTGCCAAAAGGACAATAAAAGGAAGTTCAGTCGGCAATCTTGCCGGTGGCGCTGGCGGCGGTGCGACAGCAGCTTCGTACGCTTCTACCGGCATGGTGATAAACCCAAGTACTCAAGGTGTCGTTTCAACAATTTTCGTCAGAGAAGCCGGAAGTGGTATGGCTACCGGAAAACGACAATATCAACCTGTTTTTTTTGAAGGACAGGAAAATGTTTGCACAGATTGTATTGCGAAAGTAAGTACCAATCCATATTTTAAGGAAAATGCAAACGCAGGTGAAATGCCATCCCTTGAAAAAAATAAATTAGCAAAAGGTGTTGATGAAGATTGTGATGGTGTTACAGGATTGACTGTTTCTTTGGTCAATGAGCAAACCGGTGCCGTGGTGGCCAGCGTAAAAACCGAACGCTGCGGTGATTTCTTTTTTGAAAATCTTCCAAAAGCTTCTTATGTTGTGAAATTTAGTGGGGAGTTTATTCCAAAAAAATCTTATGATATTGCCTTTGATAAAGAAGGAACCTATGATGTTGCAGGTGAATTGCTAAGCGCAAATAATCAGTGGACCATTAAAATTAATACAGGCCTTACAGAAAACCCAAATGGCGGAGAGAAAGTAAATGCTGGATTGCATGCTGCAGGCAGTGCAATTAGTCAAGGCGCCTCACTTTTAGGCGGCGCGCTTCCCGGAGGTGCTGTTATCTCTGCAGCAGTTTCCAGTTATTCACCCGGCGAACCAATTCCGGGGATTGATGTGAAGCTTGGGAAAGCTTCAACTGAACTGGATATCACTTCAAAAACAAATGAAAAAGGCCAATTTGAATTTACTGGGTTAACCGATGGATACTACACGTTAACATCAACCTTACATTTTTATATTGACAGTAGCATTCCTGTAACTATTTGGTTGTCTAAAAAAGGTTATGAATATTATAAAGCACAATCGGATTTAAACAAAACATCGGTTGAAACCCCAATTATAGAAACCCAAGAAAATGGGACAAAAAATATAGAAAATGCAAAGGGTAAAAAGGGATTGAATGCCGTAAATGTGAAAATGAGCAAAGCCAATGCTGAAAAAATTAATCCTACTGCAATTGCCGCAGCGACAGCCAGCACGCAAGATTTCAAAAAATTGATAAACGATTTAGAAAAATTATTAAATGAAGATAAACGTCAGTATTCAATTATTACGCCTCAAATTAATAACGTTCGTAACCGAATCAATGAATTGGAAAGCAGTTTAAAAAATTTGGGACTATTGGGTAGAACGGCCGAAACAATATCAGATTTGGATGCCAAATTGAATTTAGTGAACACCGATGTTTCCGTGTTATTGGAAAATTTGGGCCAACTAGGAAATGATTATTCTTCTATTTCAAATGTGCTTAAAACCAAACATGATACCGCAAAAAATTCAGTGGGAAATATTCGTTAAAAATCCAAGTTTATAAATTAATACAAAACCAGAATAGCAGAATAATATTCAAAATAAAAAGGAGATTTAATTTTAAAATTAAATCTCCTTTTTATGTCGGCCCCGTGGGTTTCGAACCCACGACCTACTGATTAAGAGTCAGTTGCTCTACCAACTGAGCTAGAGGCCGAATTATCTCAGTAAATTTAATGATAAATATATTATTCTATGACAATTTTATCGATAACTAGTTCAAAATTTTCATTCACTTTATTTCCAATCATAAACCCTACTTCTTCCATTTCTTCCGCAGGGAAATTAGGCATATTTAATTTTCTTCCCCTAAAAGTTGGTTCAAGCGCAGAAAGTATCATTTCAATAGTTTGCCATTCTCCGGTAGTTTCAAAATAAAAATATAGGCCTGCTGATCTTCTTTATTTGTCTTCGCCCAAAATTGATAGCGCTTTCCGTCGCCTTTCAAATGTATCAATACTTTTTTGTAATCAGCTATTTTCTTTCGCTTAAAACGATGTCTTAAAGACGCAAAACCTCCGTTATTTTCCAAGGAAACTGTTCCTTTAAAAATAACCGTGACCTTCCTCATTTAAATAAAATTTACTGCTGGAACGGCCGCCCATCACTGCATCGTTCACAATTTTCCAATCGGAAATATCACTTTTTTTAAAATCAAAAATTACCATACTGCTGCTTATTACCAATGAAACCATAAAAATTGAACGCGTTAAATTCATTGTTGCTGAAATTCATTTGAAAATTTAGTTGTTAGATAAACATAGGCATTCAAAGAGCCCGCCACAATGAGCCAAATAAAATAAGGCAGCATTAACCAAGTTTTTTGTTTCATTAAATTTCTGAACTTCAGCAAAAAATAACCTACTAAAAGGGTTAATAGCACTATCACCAACAATCCCACTAAAACCAAATGCTGATTAAAAAAGACGTAATTCCACGAAGTATTTAAAATGAATTGCACAAAAAACAGCAACCATATGTTGGCGGTGGATTTTGCCTGAATTAAATAAGCCATATAAATCGAAAAAGCGATCATTATGGTGGTCCAAGCCACGCCAAAAAACCAACCCGGCGGTGTCCAAGGCGCTTTGTTGAGTGCGGTATACCAACTGTCTTGCGGTCCGTTGTTCATCAACAAAATACCAATTCCCAAGGCGCCAAAATTAAGCACTAATAAAAACAAACAACCAAAGCGCTTTTTTCATTAGAGTTGTTTTGTGATTTTAGAACTCATAGGATTTGTTAAAGAAAAGTAATAATCAATTAAATTACCTTGCTCATCAATCAAATATTTTTGGAAATTCCATTTAACCGAACTGCTTTTAACACCGTTCAATTCCTTTTTTGTAAGCCATTGGTATAATGGATGTTGATTATCCCCTTTTACGTCAACTTTCTCAGTCATTATAAAGGTAACACCATAATTTACCTGGCAAAACGATTGAATTTCTTGCGAATTTCCGGGTTCTTGTCCTCCAAACTGATTACAAGGAACGCCAATAATGACCAATTTATCCTGATAATTTTCGTGTAATTTCTGCAAATCGGTAAATTGTTTTGTAAATCCGCATTCTGACGCTGTATTTACAATCAGTATTTTTTTTCCTTTAAATGTTGATAAATCTATTTTTTCACCCGTTAAACCGGTGATGGAAATATCATAAATAGATGGTTTAGCATTCATACTTTTTAAATTGGGTGTTGTTAAAAATGTTGCGAAAAACAAACTAAATACAGTGGTTACAATTGCTACTGCTTTCATTTATTAAATTGTTAATCGCAGGTTTAATCGTTTTTCGATTTTCTGTTTGATCACCGTCAACCTTTTCATCAAATCCATTAATTCTGGATTTTTAGTTGTCTTATAAACTTCATTTAAACTTAAAATTAACGATTTCACTTCTCTTGAAGCCAAAATACGCTCATTTGTTGTCTTTAATATCATTTTACGTTGCTCAAATTCTAATGCATTTTGTACTAATTCCATATGTTTTTATTTTAAATAATGTTGTAATTGACTGATTTTTGAAGGTTTTTTAAGAATATCAATTTGAATATTAAAAACTATTTGCCCATTTAAAATGACTATTCTTAATCGCTCCACAATAAAATTAAACTTTTATGTTTAACTTTTAAAGTGTAAATTTAAACAATATGAGTAATTGTATTGAATTTTTATGATCTTAAATACTTATAGTTAAATAAGCATAATATATACTGAGATAAAAAATTGCAAATTATTGCTCATCAAGTTTTTAGGAACGATTTAAAACACCCATTATATCAAAATTATACGCCTAATTGTTTTTCTGGTAATTTTCTAGGCAAGAAATAAAGATTGGCTTTAACAAAAAAAATCAAGATTTTTTTCAAAAAAAAGAGAACCTATTTCTAAGTTCTCTTTGTAGTAATCTTGTAACTGGCGGATATGAGCCAAACTGATTATTTCAAAACAACATTTCTGATAAATTCCCTTCCCCGAAAACTTTTCAATTCCTTTTCTCGAAGCATTGCGTCCTTTTTTGTAACAAAAACATCAATATAAACTACCTCCCAAGGTCTGTATTTGGAAGTATATCCCTTTCCTAATTTATTATGCGAAGAAAATCGTACAATTAAATTTGAGGTAAAACCAACATAAATCTTATTGTATGCTTTTGAAAATAAAACATAAGTGATAAATTCTGAATCCATAGCGTTAAAAATGAAAAAAGCCCAGTAAAACTGGGCTTTCTAGTAGCGGGGACTGGACTCGAACCAGCGACCTTCGGGTTATGAGCCCGACGAGCTACCTGCTGCTCTACCCCGCGATATATTTTTATAAATTCATTATTTCATTTTCAACTCGAACCTGCGTCCGCCAACTGGCGGATATGAGCCCGACGAGCTACCTGCTGCTCTACCCCGCGATTTGGATTGCAAAGATACATCTTTTTTTAAAAAACCAATAAGTTTTTTAAAATTAAAATTTTTTAAGGTTACCTTTGCATTTTATATCTTGAAAATGAAGCACAAAGCAGGTTTTGTAAATATTATTGGGAATCCTAATGTGGGTAAATCTACGTTAATGAATGCCTTTGTAGGTGAAAAATTATCAATTATCACCTCAAAAGCGCAAACAACGCGCCACAGAATTTTAGGAATTGTAAATGGAGAAGATTTTCAAATCCTGTTTTCAGATACACCAGGAATCATTAAACCCGCCTATGAGCTGCAAGCTTCCATGATGGATTTCGTGAAATCGGCTTTTGAAGATGCCGATGTGCTAATTTATATGGTTGAAATTGGCGAAAAGGAATTAAAAGACGAAGTTTTTTTCGAAAAAATTAAAAAAACTGAGATTCCTGTACTCTTATTAATCAACAAAATTGACAAATCCACACAGGAAGAAGTGGAAGAAAAAGTGATTTACTGGAAAGAAAAAGTGCCCAATGCCGAAGTTTATGTGATTTCCGCTTTGGAAAAGTTTAATGTTGACGGGCTTTTTGAACGTATTATTGAATTATTGCCTGAATCTCCTGCTTTTTACCCAAAAGATCAGCTGACTGACAAACCGGAGCGCTTTTTTATCAATGAAGCCATTCGTGAAAAAATATTGATGCACTACAAAAAGGAAATTCCCTATTCGGTAGAAGTGGAAACCGAAGAATTTATTGAAAGTGATAAAATTATTAGAATCCGCTCTGTAATTATGGTAGAGCGCGAAACCCAAAAAGGAATTATCATCGGTCATAAAGGCGCTGCCCTAAAACGTGTTGGTGTTGAGGCCCGAAAAGATTTAGAAAAATTCTTCGACAAACAAATTCATCTGGAATTGTACGTAAAAGTGAATAAAGACTGGAGAAGTGACAAACGCCAGCTTAGACGATTTGGGTATACTGATTAGTTGTTCCTATCCCCAGCCCTTTCCAAAGGAAAGGGAGTTTGATTTAGCATTAAATAATTCTTTGGCTCTTTACAACTTTTCCTTTAGCCTTTAAACTTCAGTGCTTTCCAAAGTTTTAATCATAAACCCATGAAGTTCATCCATTTGTTTGTGGCCTCTTTTTTTCCCTAAACTGCCCAAAAAATACATAATTACCCATAAAACAGGTAAAGCCACCGTTACTATTAAAGAGGTGGTATAATCGCTTTTTAAACTCCATTTCACATAGGCTATTATTGAAAACCCTATAAAAGCAACAGCCATGGCAAAATGGATAAACATAAAAAATGTCCAAACTTGCGGTTTTGGCCCGAATAAACCTTTAACAATACTTCTGTTTTTATCAATTTGCTCAATTTCAATGTTTAATTGCGGTGACCAAAAATGATTTTCTTCCGCAGGAATATCAATAACAATGTGTCCGTCAATAACTTTAACGCAATAATTATAGTCTGCATTTTTTACATTGCTTTGAAATTTTGCAATCAGTTTTTGCTGACTTTCCTCAAAATTCATTTTAAATCGGGGACGTAAATGGATATCGCTGTTTTTTTCTTCAAGCATAATTGATTCATTTTTTCAGGATCGAAATATACTGTTTTTTATTACATGTCTAATTTAGAATTGATAACACCTAAATTTTCAAAATAAAAAAGCGTAATTTTGCAAAAAATTAAAAAACACATGAGTAATATTGTAGCCATTGTAGGAAGGCCTAATGTTGGAAAATCAACATTGTTTAATCGTTTGGTAAAACGAAGAGACGCCATTGTTGATTCGGTAAGTGGTGTTACGCGTGACAGACATTACGGAAAAAGTGATTGGAACGGAAAAGAGTTTTCGGTAATTGATACAGGTGGATATGCCATAGGCTCAGGTGATATTTTTGAAGAAGAAATTAGAAAACAGGTGCAGCTGGCCATTGATGAAGCTGATTATATCATATTTGTTGTTGATGTTGAAGAAGGAATTACGCCGATGGATGTTGCCGTTGCAAGCATGCTTCGCAAAATTAAAAAACCCATTTTTATGGCCATTAACAAAGTTGACAATTCTATGCGGGAAGCCGATGCCGTAGAATTTTACAACCTTGGATTGGGTGGGGAATATTTCACGCTTTCCTCAATTAATGGAAGCGGCACCGGTGAACTTTTAGATGCATTGGTTGCCGAAATGGACGAAAATGTTGAAGAGGAACATGAATTGCCTCGATTTGCAGTTGTTGGAAGGCCAAATGCAGGAAAATCCTCTTTCATAAATGCATTGATTGGAGAAGAAAGAAATATTGTTACCGACATTGCAGGCACAACACGCGATACGGTTGACACAAAATACAATCGTTTTGGATTTGAATTTAATTTGGTGGATACAGCCGGAATCAGAAAAAAATCGAAAGTTAAAGAAGATTTAGAGTTTTATTCTGTGATGCGTGCCGTAAAAGCCATTGAAGAATGTGATGTTGCCATTTTGGTGGTTGATGCCACACGTGAATTTGAAGGACAAGATGAGAACATTTTTTGGCTTGCAGAAAAAAACAGAAAAGGAATAGTAATCTTGGTAAATAAATGGGATCTTATTGAAAAAGAAACCAATACCATGAAAGATTATGAAGCCAAAATAAGAGAAGAAATTGCGCCATTTACTGATGTGCCAATCATTTTTATCAGTGCTTTAACCAAACAACGTGTTTTTAAAGCCATTGAAACTGCGGTTGAAGTTTTTGAAAACAGAAAAAAACGCATACCTACAAGTAAGTTGAATGAAGCGATGTTGGATATTTTTAAACAAAATCCGCCACCTGCCAACAAAGGGAAATACATTAAAGTGAAATATTGTATGCAATTGCCTACACCAACACCTCAATTTGTATTTTTCTGCAACCTGCCTCAATATGTTAAAGAGCCTTACAAACGTTTTATTGAAAACAAAATGCGTGAAATCTTTAACTTTACCGGAGTTCCTGTAGTTGTATATTTTAGGCAGAAGTAGACTTTTTAATTGGAAAGTAGAACGTCAGAAGACCGAAGTCAGAAAAGAGAATAGAGAAGAAAGAGACTTCATACAACTTATGACTGTAAGACCATTTAGACAGCAAGACTAAAAGAAAAAAATCTGTCATTTTAATCACCTAGTTTGTAAACAATAAACTGTAATTTTACTCTTTCCGAGTTCAAAAATTACATTTATGGAAGATGCGCTGTTATATAGCAGGTTACAATTCGCCTTTACGATAACTTATCATTATTTATTTCCCCAACTTACTATGGGGCTGGCCTTAATAATCGTTATTTACAAAGGCCTTTACCTAAAAACAAATCAACTTATCTTCAATGATTCCGCAAAATTCTGGGCAAAAATATTTGCCGTTAATTTTGGGATGGGCGTGGTTACTGGTCTTCCTATGGAATTTCAGTTTGGCACCAATTGGGCGCAATTTTCAGAACGCACAGGAAATATTATAGGCCAAACCTTGGCTATGGAAGGAATGTTCTCTTTTTTTCTGGAATCTTCTTTTTTGGGATTGTTTTTATTTGGAGAAAAATTATTGGGCAAAAAGCTACACTTTATGACCGCTTTTTTAATTTTTGTGGGCTCTTGGGCCAGCGGTTATTTAATTATTGCCACCCATTCCTGGATGCAAAATCCGGTAGGGCATGAGATTTTGGCAAATGGAAAATTTGTGTTGAAAAACTTTTCCGATTTATTTTCAAATCCGTGGTTATTACCTTCTTTTTTTCACAATCAAATGGCATCAATGGTCACCACTTCCTTTGTAATTGGAGGCACAGGCGCTTTTTACTTATTAGTGAAAAAACACCGTCAATACGGAATGTTATTCCTTAAAACAGCCATTATTACAGGCGTAATTTCAACATTGTCGGTTGCTTTTCCAACAGGAGATTTACTGGCACAACAAGTGGCAAAAAGTCAGCCGATTACTTTGGCGGCGATGGAAGGATTATTTGATGCAGAAGAAGGCGCGCCAATTGTGTTAATTGGACAGCCAAATATGACAACACAACGATTGGACAATAAAATTGAAGTGCCCAAACTATTGAGTTTCCTAACTTATCAGCGATGGAATGCCGAGATTAAAGGACTGAACGATTTTCCTAGGGAAGAATGGCCAACCAACATTCCCGGTCTGTACTACTCTTATCACATTATGGTTGGATTGGGCACCATATTTATAGGAATTATGCTTTTGGGCATTTGGTATTTATGGCGTAAAAAATTAGAAGTTAAACGATGGTTTTTATGGGTGCTGCTTTTTGCAATGCCATTTCCATACATAGCAAATACAGCGGGTTGGTATACTTCAGAATTGGGTCGTCAGCCTTATTTGGTTTATGGTTTGTTTAAAACTGCGGATGGTGTTTCAGAAAATGTTTCCGCAGGAAATTCCTTGTTCACCTTGTTGGGATTTGTAGGCCTTTATCTGGTTTTAGGCTTTATTATGTTGATATTGGTTGGAAAAATTGTACATAAAGGTCCGGAAACAACATTAAAAAATACTTAAAATGGAAATTACTTGGTATGTCATCGTATGCTTTATGCTGGTTATGTATATTGTATTGGACGGATTTGATTTTGGCGCAGGAATTATACATTTGCTTTTCGCAAAAACCGACGAAGAAAAAAAACAGGTTATGAGGGCTATCGGTCCATTTTGGGACGGAAATGAAGTTTGGCTTGTCGCCACCGGAGGCGTTTTATTTGCAGCCTTTCCAACCTTATATGCTTCAGCTTTCAGCGGATTTTATTTACCGCTCATCTTCATTCTATGGCTGTTTATTTTCAGGGCGCTTGGCATTGAATTTACTTATTTGATCAATCATGAATTGTGGATAAAACCTTGGCAAAAAGGTTTTGGAATTTCCAGTTTGCTATTGGCTTTGTTTTTTGGTATTGCCTTCGGAAATATCATCAGAGGCGTAAACTTGGGCGGTGTTGAAAACGGCATCGCACAATTCAAACATCAATATTCCTTTTTCACGCCTTTGTGGGACAGCAGTTTTTCGCCTTTTGCAGAACGCCCTGGCGTTATCGACTGGTTTACCTTAACCATTGGTTTGGTAGCTGTTTTAACACTAATAATTCATGGCGCTTATTGGATCATTTTAAAAACTGAAGGCGATTTTGTAAAAAATTTGCAATCGAAAATATTACCGCTTTGGATTGCTTTACTTGTGTTTATTCTGATTTCTTTGTTTGCGTTTATGGCGATGAAATCATTCAATAAAGAACTTTTCGCCCAGCATCCTTCAGCCTATTTATTGCCATTTATGGCCTTATTGGGTTTTATTGGAATGCTGTTATTTGCGAAAAGCAACAAGCACTGGCTTGGATTTACAAGTTCAACCTTGTTTATTATCAGCGGTATAGGCAGTGCCGTTACCGCCATGTTTCCGGTGGTGTTGCCAAGCACAAATTCACAAGTTCCTTCATTGACCATTTACAATACTTCCTCAGAAACTTATGGGTTACAAGTAGGATTGGTTTGGTGGGTTATTGCATTTGTGTTGATCTTGGTTTATTTCACTTATGTGCATCGCGTTTATAAAGGAAAATTGACTGAAAAACACGATCATCATTAGAAAAAGTTAAAAGTTTGAAAGTTTGAAAGTCAGAAGACCAAAGTCGGGGGACGGAAAACAAAAAAGTCGTAAGTTGGAAAGTCAGAAGACCGAAGTCGGGAGACAGAAGACAAAAAAGTCGTAAGTTGAAAAGTTTGAAAGCCAAAAGTCTGAAAGTGAAAAAAATGGGACTGCAGCGCAAATAGTTTATTTGCTTTCCCTATTGTAATAACCCAAAATAAAACCTAAAACAAGTGACCAAATTGCTGCCAAACCAATTTGATACGGTTTGTCTAACATAAAAGTAATGGTATGTGCTGGAATCCAAAACCAGATTAAGGACAGCATTCCTTTATCGATATTTTTCCAGTTGTTTTTTTGTTTGGCGATCAAATTATCAAGAAACCGGTGAAAAATAACCAAAAACAAACCGTACTGTAAATTCATAAATACAGATAAGGCTAACGCACTTCCAAACAATCCCATTTCAGGCACAAAATGATGTTCAACCAAGTTATTTAAAAATCCCTGATAGCCAACAAATGCATATTTTATGGTAATGGCAATAAGTGCCCATTCCAACATTTTTAATAAAATTACCGGCAATTTATAAGGCAAAAACAGGTTGCCTTGCTGCATCCATTTGGAGATGAGATCGCCCAAAGTGCCCAATACGGCAAATTGTATCATGGCACTATAAATTGGGTAGGCGATTACAAATTCAACGTATGAGTTCATTAAGGATTAAAAAATTAAAAGAATAAATAATAAGAATTTACCAGCCTCCGCCAGCACCGCCACCACTAAATCCGCCACCGCCAAAACCTCCTCCGAAGCCTCCACCGAAACCGCCGCCACTTGAGCCACCACCAAAACTGCCGCCTCCAAAACCACCTCTGCCGGCTCTGCTTAAAAGAATGGCCGTTAAAATATCCATTCCTGTTGAATCTTTTCTAAATCCTTTATCATTATCATTTCCGCCTTGGTCTTTATTTTTCTTTGAAAAAACGATTAATAAAATAATAAATATAATGGCTATAATAAAAGCACGCGGAATACCTGAACTTTCACTTTTTGTAGATCTCTTGCTTTTATAAGTGCCTTTTAAAACTTTAAAAATAGCATCGCTTCCTTTGTCTAATCCTTCGTAAAAATCACCCTTTTTAAATTCGGGGATAATCACATTTCTAACCAATTCACCCGTAATTCCGGCCGTTAATTTATGTTCTACGCCGTAACCGGGCGCAATCCATACTTTACGCTCTTTGTTAGCCAGCAGCACCAAAATGCCATTGTCTTCCTTTGCCTGTCCAATTCCCCATTGGTGTGCCCATTTTGGCGTTAAAATTCCAATATCTTCCCCGTTTATAGTTTCAACGGTAATCACCACTATTTGGGTTGAAGTGGAATCGGAATAGCTAATTAATTTGCTTTCGAGTGCCGATTTTTCTTCTTTCGTTAACAAGGATGCATAATCGTACACACTTGTTTGCACTTTTGGCTTATCAGGAATGGTAAATTGCGCAAAAGCAACCTGTACCAGCAAAATGGTTATGAAAAATGTTAGATACTTTTTAGATGATTTGTACATAATTGGTTATTATCCTCTTGAAACTTCATTAGATAATTCGTCAGTATCACTTGAATGATAAGGGAAAAATTCTTTCAATTTTTTCCCAACTTCGATAATGGCAAGTTCAATTCCTTTTGAAAATTCTTCTTTTTTAAAATAGGAAAGCATCAATTCTTTTTCTGCATCCCAAAAATTTTCGGTCACTTTTGCATGGATTCCTTCATCGCCTAAAATGGCAAATTTTCTGCTTTCAATGGCCACATAAATCAACACGCCGTTTCTTAAATCGGTTTTGTCCATTTCCAACAAATGAAAAACCTCCAAAGCTCTTTCCAATGGAGGTAAATCTGTAATTTTTTCTAAATGGACACGAATTTCTCCCGAAGTGTTTTTTTCTGCCACTTCAATCGCTTTTATAATGGCTTGCTCTTGCTCGACGGTTAAAAATTCTTCAATTTTTGACATTATTCTTTTTTTCCAAAATCAAATTTTACTTCAGGTGCTTTTTCTGCGCCAACTTCGGCATCAAAATAAGGTTTGCCTTCAAAATCAAATATTCCTGCCAATATTGAATTTGGGAATTTCTTTATGTGATTGTTATATGGTTTTGTGGCTTCGTTAAAACGTGTGCGAGCCGTTAAAATTTGATTTTCGGTACTTGCCAATTCATCCTGCAATTTCAGGAAATTTTGGTTTGCCTTTAAATCGGGATAACGTTCAACAGTCACCAACAAGCTTTTTAAAGCGCCGCTTAAACCGCCTTGAACTTGGTTAAATTGCGCCAATTGCTCAGGTGTAATGTTTGTAGGGTCAATTTGTACTGAAGTTGCTTTTGCACGCGCTTCAATTACTGAAGTCAACGTTTCTTTTTCAAAATCGGCGGCTCCTTTAACGGTGTTTACCAAATTACCAATCAGGTCACTTCTGCGTTGGTAAGCTGTTTGTACATTTCCCCAACTTTCTGCAACACTTTCGTTCAATTGAATTGTATTGTTGTAAAATCCTTTCACCCAACTATAGCCGGCAAATGCTATTACTACAATAATTATTACGGGTATTAACCACTTTTTCATTTTTTTTCGATTTTTAGTTGTTTATAATATTGTTTAATTAGTTCTCCAAAAAGCAATTTTGTTACAATTTCAACAAAATATATTTAACCTATTTGGCCTTTTATTTTAATCAGTTCTTCTTTAATGGCTTCCAAACGCGTAATGATTTCCTGATTGTCTTTCACCGCTTTAGGACGTTCCTTCATTTTGTTTTTTGCGCCCTCTAAGGTAAACCCTTTTTCCTTAACCAAATGATAAATCAGCTTGAGATTTTTGATGTCTTCTTGGGTAAAAAGCCGATTTCCCTTTTTGTTTTTTTTAGGTTTTAAAATGTCGAATTCATTTTCCCAAAAACGTATATGCGACGTGTTAACGCCAAATGCGATGGCGACCTCGCCAATTTTATAATATCTTTTTTCAGGTAGATCTATATGCATTAGTCAAGAGATTGTCCTTCAATTTGTGCAGCTTTTTGCATAGCTTCAAATTCTTCCGGCGACAAGTTTCCGTAGTAAAAATTAATAGGATTTACAGCTGTTCGGTTTTTATAAATTTCATAATGCAAATGAGGCCCTTGTGATCGTCCTGTATTTCCAACAAAACCAATTAAATCGCCCCTTTTTACTTTTTGGCCTTTTCTGACATTGTAATTGCTTAAATGCCCATATAAGGAAACATAGCCAAAACCGTGCTCAATTCTGATGTGCTTTCCGTAACCTGCAGAATTTTGGTCGGCTCGTTCCACATAACCATCACCCGAAGCATAAACCGGCGTTCCAACAGGCGCAGAAAAGTCCATTCCCAAATGTTTTTTTCTTGCTTTTGTAAAAGGATCCGACCGCCAGCCGTAGCCGGAAGCCATTCGTGTTAAATTTTGATTTTCAATAGGCTGAATAGCAGGAATTGCAGACAATAATTTTTCTTTATTGGCTGCCAATTTTACGATTTCATCTAAGGATTTTGACTGAATATACAATTGCTTCGCCAAAATATCCATGTTTTTGGTAACGTCTATAATCATTTCAGAATTGTCAAAACCTTCCAAAGCTTTATATCGGTTTACGCCGCCAAAACCAGCTTTGCGCTGTTCGTCGGGAATTGGATTCACTTCAAAATATAGGCGGTAAATATTGTTGTCTCTTTCTTGTATGTCAGCCAGTACTTCGCTTATTTGCACCATCTTTTTGGCGTGCAATTCTTCATTTAATTTTACAAATTCTAACTGACGTTTTAATTCTTTTTCTTTTGGAGATTCAAAAATAGTGCTAAAAACAAAAAATCCAGCAATCATAAAAACCGTTGCTGTAGCCAACGTTAACATAATTTTTTTTAAATTTTCACCTTTTTTTGGCCGTATCTTTTGATAGGATAGTGTTTCTGAATCGTAATAATATTTTACCTTCGCCATTGTATAAAAATTATATTATTTTTGCGTTATAAAACGACAAAATATTCAACGATATTTTAAACCGTGAACGACAAATTTACAAAATGTTTTATATAATTGGTACAACCCATGTTTTTTAGTATATAATTAACAGATGGATTTGCCATCGAAGAATTTTGAAACGTTAAAACCGATTTGTCTGCAAAAGACAGCAGCATATTGGCAAATAGTCGATGACTTAAAAAAAACAATAAGATAATACAAATGAAATAGCCATAATATAACATGATAACTAAGAGTTAAATAAAGGCTATACCATTTGACTATAAAAAAATAATAAAAGATCACAAATGAAATCACAACTCGTTCGTCAACAATTTTTAGATTTTTTTGCTTCAAAAAAACACGAAATCGTGCCGTCATCTCCAATGGTGCTAAAAAATGACCCGACGCTTATGTTTACCAATGCGGGCATGGTGCCATTTAAAGAGTATTTTTTGGGACAAAAAACCGCTGTTGAAAAACGAATTGCCGATACGCAAAAATGTTTAAGGGTTTCAGGAAAACACAACGATTTGGAAGAAGTGGGCAAAGACACTTACCACCACACCATGTTTGAAATGTTGGGAAACTGGAGTTTTGGCGACTATTTTAAAAAAGAAGCCATTGACTGGGCTTGGGAATTGCTGACTGAAGTTTATAAAATTGACAAAGATTGTTTGTACGTTTCTGTTTTTGAAGGCTCTGAAGACGATGGTTTGGAATACGACCAGGAAGCTTATGATTTGTGGAAAAAATACGTTGCAGAAGATCGAATTATCAACGGAAATAAAAAAGATAACTTTTGGGAAATGGGCGCGCAAGGACCTTGCGGACCTTGTTCAGAAATTCATGTAGATATCAGGTCTGCGGAAGAAAAAGCAAAAGTTTCCGGCAGAAGTTTGGTGAACAATGACCATCCGCAAGTGGTGGAAATTTGGAATCTGGTTTTTATGGAGTTTAACCGAAAAGCCGATGGTTCACTTGAAAAATTGCCTGCAAAACACGTAGATACCGGAATGGGTTTTGAACGTTTGTGCATGGTGCTTCAAAATAAACAATCCAATTACGATACCGATGTTTTTACGCCGTTGATCAGGGAAATTGAAGCCATCACCAACAGCGAATATGGCAAAAATGAAGAAACCGATATCGCCATTCGCGTAATTGCCGACCATGTTCGTGCAGTGGCTTTTGCGATTGCCGACGGACAATTGCCTTCTAACACTGGCGCAGGTTATGTAATTCGAAGAATTTTGCGACGCGCCATTCGTTACGGATTTACTTTTTTAAACACTAAAGAGCCTTTTATTTACAAATTGGCGACTACTTTAAGTCAGCAAATGGGCGAATATTTCCCGGAGTTGAAATCCCAAAAACTATTGGTAACCAACGTCATTAAAGAAGAGGAAAATTCGTTCTTGAGAACTTTAGATCAAGGATTGGTTTTGCTTGATGCCATTATTAAAAATACCACCGGAAAAGAAGTTTCGGGCAAAAAAGCCTTCGAACTGTTCGATACTTTTGGATTTCCTATTGATTTAACCGCATTAATTCTTTCTGAAAAAGGAATGACTTTGAATGAAAAAGAATTTAAACAAGAACTGGAAAAACAAAAAACACGCTCAAGAGCTGCAGCAGTTGTTGAAACCGATGATTGGGTGATTTTAGAAGAAGATGCCGAAGAAGAGTTTATTGGTTATGATACCTTGGAAGCAACCATTAGAATAACGCGTTATCGAAAAGTTTCGTCCAAAAAAGAAGGCGACTTGTACCAATTGGTGTTTAATATGACTCCATTTTATCCGGAAGGCGGTGGACAAGTGGGCGACAAAGGCTATCTTGAAGTGAGCAACGGAAATGTTATTTATATTGTTGACACCAAAAAAGAAAATAATTTAATCATCCATTTTGCTAAAAGTCTGCCTAAAAATCCAACCCAAACTTTTAAAGTTGTGGTTGACGAAAAACAACGATTCAGAACTGCCTGCAACCATTCCGCCAGCCATTTACTTCATCAGGCTTTGCGTGAAATTTTAGGAACGCATGTGGAACAAAAAGGATCGGCGGTGCATTCAAAAAGTTTGCGTTTCGACTTTTCGCATTTTGCAAAATTAACTGTTGATGAGTTGCGTGCCGTTGAAGATTTTGTAAATGCACGCATTGATTCCAAACTGAAGCTGGAAGAATATCGGAATATCCCAATAAAAACCGCCTTGGAAAAAGGTGCAATGGCATTGTTTGGGGAAAAATACGGAGATACGGTTCGCGCCATTCAATTTGGCAACTCCGTAGAACTTTGCGGTGGCACACACATTCAAAATACAGGCGATATCTGGCATTTTAAAATTGTGTCGGAAGGCGCTATTGCAGCGGGAGTTCGACGTATTGAGGCCATTACCGGCGATGCCGCAAAAGAATTCTTTTTGGAAAATACGCATGTTTTTTCAGAAGTGAAAGAAGTATTGAAAAACGCAAAAAATCCGGTAAAAGCCATAACTGATTTACAGGAAGAAAATGCCACATTAAAAAAGCAGGTTGAAGCATTGCAAAAAGACAAGGCCAAAAATTTGACAGGCGATTTAATAAATCAAGTTGAACAAATTAATGGTATGAACTATTTGGCCGTAAAACTTGATTTGGATCAAAACAGCATCAAAGATTTGGCTTTTGACTTGGGAAATAAAATTGAAAACCTGTTTCTGCTGGTTGGAACCGAAGCAGATGGAAAAGCATTTTTAACTTGTTTTATCGCCAAAAATTTGGTGGAAGAAAAACAGTTGGATGCAGGAAAAGTGGTGCGTGAACTTGGGGTGTTTATTCAGGGCGGCGGCGGCGGACAAGCTTATTTTGCAACTGCCGGCGGTAAAAAACCGGAAGGAATTGAGCAGGCATTGACAGAAGGGAAAAAATATATAGTTTAAAAGTTTTTGGTTTTTTAAATCTGTCTCCCTAATCTTGATTCAGAGTCTCATCAAAAGATGCTGAAACGAGTTCAGCATGACGATAATTATAAAATTATTATAAAATGAATTTCAGAACCAACATTCAGCTTCAAAAAGAAGAAAATCAGATTGATTATGCTTCTAAATTGCTGTTGATTGGTTCTTGCTTTTCGGAAAATATCAGCAAAAAACTGGCTTATTATAAATTTGATGTAGCCAGCAATCCGTTTGGTATTTTGTTCAATCCGAAAGCCATTGAAACTTTAATTTTGAATTCATTAAATGAAAAGGAATATACTGAAAAGGATGTTTTTTTGTTAAATGGACGCTGGCATTGCTTCGATGCGCATTCCGATTTAAGCGCTACGGATAAAAATGAATTGCTTCAGAATTTAAACCTTGCTGTTAAATCGACCAATAAACGGCTAAAAGAAGCAACGCACATCCTCATTACGTTGGGAACTTCTTTTACTTATCGATTTATTGAAACCAATGCCATTGTAGGCAATTGTCATAAAGTTCCACAAAAAAAGTTTGCAAAAGAATTGCTTTCAGTTGATGAAATTTCTGATTCATTAAAAAATATTTGCCATCAAATTTTAGCAATCAATCCGAAGGTAACTGTAGTTTTTACGGTAAGTCCGGTTCGCCACATCAAAGATGGTTTTGTGGAAAATTCGCTGAGCAAAGCACATTTAATTTCAGCAATTCATGAAACTTTAAGCGTTTTTAATGGAAAGTATTTTCCTTCCTATGAAATGATGATGGATGATTTGCGCGATTACCGCTTTTACAAAAGCGATATGATTCATCCCAACGAAACTGCCATCAATTATATCTGGGAAAATTTTAAAGACGTTTGGATGGCTGAAAATACGGCCTCCATCATGAAACAAGTTGACAGTATTCAAAAAGGCTTGGCGCACAAACCCTTCAATCCGGATTCGGAACAACACAAAGCTTTTTTGGCAGACTTACAGCAAAAAATACTTGTTTTGGAAAAAAAACTAAGGATTCAATTCTAACAAAAAAGAGAGGCAATTGCCTCTCTTTTTTAATCTGTTATTTGTTTTTATTCCACAAACTTGGCCACATTTTGCCAAGGACCGCCGTTAATCACGTCAATTCCCTGTTGCTTTAAAAATGAAGTTGCCTGTCCGCTTCTTGCACCGCTTCTGCAAACCGCAATTACTTTTTTATTCATTTTTTTGATCTCTGCAACTTTAGTTGGAATGGCATTTAACACCATGTTTTTTGAGCCTTTTACGTGCCCTTCTCTAAACTCTTCTGCAGTTCTTACATCAATAACTACAGCGCCTTCTTTTAAATATTCTTCAATTGAAGCTCCTGCATTTCCACCACCAAATAATCCGAAAAAACTCATTCTTTTTAATTTTAAAATTTAGGCAAAGATAATTCAATAAAATGTTACATAGGTAACTATAGTTACGCTATTTTGAAATAAGGCTAATTCCGTTGGCTATAAGTTGCTCGTGTTTTTTATTTTTTTTAAGCTGCATTAAATAGTTCAAAATTTCGGTTTCAATTTCCATATCTGACTGATAAACAAGTTCATACATTTCTAAAGGCAATAACCAGTCTGAGGCGAAATTTGCTTTCAATTGTTCAAAAATCAAGTCAAATCCCAAGAAATCCACATCGCCAATTTTCCGCATTTCAGCGATTTCCTGATACATTTTATGCAACTCGATTTCTTCTTCTGAATAAGAAATTTTATGTGTTTTGGTGGCAGAAACCTCTCCCAAATCCTTAAAAGAATTAACAGAAGCCGGTCCTGCATGGGCAGAAATTATTTCTTTTCCCACCGCCATATCATAAATGCCCCATTCTGGTTTAAACAATACAGTATCATTATGCGTTACAGTGCAATTTTTAAAAGAAATGAGTAAAATCTTTCCTTTTAAATCGCGCTTTCCTGTAATTACTTCACCTTCCACTTTGATATTTCCTTCAAAAAGCAAGGTTGTTTTTTTGCCTTCATAGATTCCGTAAACCTCCAAATCCTTCGGAAACATATCTTCAATGGCCAAATTGATGCCTTTTAATTTTCCTAACGGACTCCCAAAACCTTCCAGATGATAATCGGTTCCGTGCCCAATTAATTCCTTGTCCCTGCTCGCCAAAGCAGTTGGCCCCGAGGTTTGGATATAAACCGGATTGCGGTTCTCATCAACAATCACATGGGCAAAAACTCCGGAAATTTGAAGGCCAGTACTCAGTTCCACCGTACCAATATTCTTGGATTTTATCAATTTTTGAACACCTGACAATCCGCCAGTTCTTAAGGCCATTTTATTGGCAAATTCTTCGAGCACAAAACTTAAGTGCGCAAAATCGGGCGTTACAAAAAGTTGTGGCTGAGGTTTGGTAATATCGAAATTTTGAGTAGCGGCATCAATGGAATATGGAACTTTTTTAACTTCGTTGGTCAAACATTTTTTGCTTTCGCCTATGGAAGAAAGCAATCCTGCTCCATATATTTTCGGATTTTCCAAGGTTCCGATTAAGCCGTATTCAACCGTCCACCAATGCAAATTCCGTATTTGGGCCATTTCAGAAAGTTCGCCCATCGTATTTTGCAAATCTTCCACTTTTTGTTGCGCATTTTCAATTTCCGCTTCCGAAGAATTTGGATCTTCCTTTAAAATGGAAAGCAACCTAATTGCTTCATACATTTCATAATCTTCAGAAGAAGAAATTGCTTTGCAGCCAATTTCGCCAAATCTGCGCAAGTATTCGGCATATTCGGGATTTGCGATTATTGGTGCGTGGCCAGCGGCTTCGTGAATAATATCTGGCGCCGGCGTATATTCAAGATGGTCAATCGTTCTGATATCAGAAGCAATTACCAGCACATTATAAGCCTGAAATTCCATAAAAGCATTGGGCGGAATAAATCCGTCCACAGAAACCGCTGCCCAGCCAATGTCTTTTAAAATGCGGTTCATTCCTTCCATTTTCGGAATTTCATCCTCGGAAATCCCTGTTTTTTTCAGTCCTTCCAAATACAATTCGTGCGCAACTTTACTTAAAAAATCAATGTTCATTCGCATCACATAACGCCAAACCGCCTGATTTTGGGCTGTATATTCCTCATAAGGCTGCTTCACAATAAACTGGTGCAGGTGTTTTGGCAACCGTTCTGTAACTTTATTGAATTTAATCGTGTTTTTCATCTGTTTAAATTTTATTTTTTAGCGGTAACAGATGCTGTTCGCTATTAATCATTCCTTTATGTGTCAAAATTTGTAATGCTCGTTTCATTTAATGCTATTTACGCCGTGAATTTACAATTTTTAAAAATTCTGCCATTTGATTTATATAAAATAACGCTTGTTGCTTATATTTAGCCAAAATATAAAAAATATGTTTAGGGGAAATACAAAAGTTAAACTGTTGCTTGGCGTTGGTATTGTGTTGTTTACGTTGTTTCAATATTATTCCAAAAGTGAGGTTAACGAATTTACGGGCAAAAAACAACATATTTCGCTGAGCACCGACGAGGAAATTGCCATCGGATTGCAAAGTGCGCCAGAAATGGCAAAACAACATGGCGGCTTGCATCCCGACCAAAAATCCCAGGATTTGGTGGATGAAATTGGCCAAAAACTGGTTCATAGCAGCGTTGCTAAAGAAACGGTTTATGCCTACGATTTTCATTTATTAGCCGATTCGCAGACAATTAATGCTTTTGCGCTTCCGGGCGGACAGGTTTTTATCACTTATGCTTTATTTTCAAAATTAGAAAATGAAGACCAACTGGCCGGCGTTTTGGGTCACGAAATTGGCCATGTGGTTGGACGCCATTCGGCAGAACGTTTGGCAAAACAAGGATTGACAGAAGGAATTTTAAACGGCGTTGCCGTTGGCATCGATCCGAATACAGCACAGGGCGCAGCCGCCATCGCCAATGTGATCAACTTAAGTTATGGCAGGGATGATGAATTGGAAAGTGATGAATTGGGCGTAAAATTTATGATTGATGCCGGTTACAATCCGGTTGAATTGATTGGTGTGATGCAAATTTTGAAAGATGCCGCCGGCCCAAATCAGGTTTCGGAAAGAATGAGCACACATCCCGATCCAGAAAACAGGATTGAAAAAATAAAGGCAGCCATTGAAAAGTACAAGAAATAAATTGAATGAGAACGTTTAGGTCGCGACCTGTCCCTGCGTTATATCGCAATCGTTTTAGTAAATTTCACAAGAATTTATGACGCAATCAAAAGCGCTTCAATTGAATACTTCGTATCTTTGTGTTTTTCAAAATAAACCCGATTTTTATGCACAAAAAAGTGATTTTAATGATTTTAGACGGCTGGGGAATTACCCAAGACCCTAAAGTTTCCGCAATTTATAACGCAAAAACTTCTTATATAGACAGTTTGTACGGCAAGTACGCAAATGCAAGTTTGCGCACCGACGGAGAATATGTGGGTTTGCCGGAAGGACAAATGGGAAACAGTGAAGTTGGGCATATGAATTTAGGTGCCGGGAGAATTGTGTATCAGAACTTGGTTCGGGTAAATATGGCGGTTAAAAATAAAACGCTTGGGAAAGAAAAGGAATTGCTGGACGCAATCTCTTATGCGAAAAAAAACAATAAAAATATTCACTTGTTAGGATTGGTTTCCGACGGTGGCATACATTCGCATATTGATCATTTAAAAGGATTGCTGGATGTTGCCGCAGAACACAACTTGAAAAATGTGTTTTTGCATGCGTTTACCGACGGAAGGGATTGTGACCCAAAATCGGGCATCAGTTTTATTGAAACCATTCAAAATTACATGAAGGAAACCACCGGCGAATTGGCTACCATTACCGGACGTTATTTTGCGATGGACAGAGACAAGCGCTGGGAACGCATAAAATTGGCTTATGATGCGGTTGTAAATGCAATAGGCGTAAAAAGTACTGATGTCATTAAAAGCATGGAAGAAAGTTACGCCAATGATGTGACTGATGAGTTTATCAAACCCATCATTATGACCGATGAAAATGGCCATACGAAAACACAAATTAAGGCTGATGACGTGGTTATTTTCTTCAACTACAGAACAGATAGAGGGCGCGAACTTACAGAAGTTCTTACCCAAAAAGACTATCCTGATTTCGGAATGAAAACAATGCCGTTGTATTATGTAACCTTAACCAGTTACGACGATACTTTCAAAAATATTCATGTGATTTACGAAACAGACAACCTGGAAAATACATTGGGTGAAGTGTTGGAAAAAGCCGGTAAAAAACAAATAAGAATCGCAGAATCAGAAAAATATCCGCACGTTACTTTTTTCTTTTCCGGCGGAAGGGAAAAACCATTTGAAAACGAAACCCGAATTTTATGTCCGTCCCCAAAAGTGGCCACTTACGATTTAAAACCAGAAATGAGCGCTTTTGACATTCGCGATGCCATTATTCCCGAATTGGACAAAAAGGAAGTCGATTTTGTGTGTTTAAACTTTGCCAATGGCGATATGGTTGGACATACAGGTGTTATGGAAGCAGCAATAAAAGCTTGCGAAGCCGTTGATAAATGTGTGGAAGACGTGGTTGCCACCGCATTAAAAAACGATTATACCACCATCATCATTGCCGACCATGGAAATTGCGAAACGATGATAAATCCTGACGGAACGCCAAATACATCACACACTACCAATCCGGTACCCGTAATTTTGGTGGATAAAGAACTGAAACATATTGATGATGGCGTTTTAGCTGATATTGCTCCTACCATTCTGGAATTAATGGGAATAGAAAAACCGGAAGTAATGACGCGTCATTCCTTAATTTAATTTTGTAGTTTTACGGAACATTAAATTTTTACATCATGAAAAATGTATTTTATTTCATCCTTATATTAAGTACTATGAGTTGTTCAGCTCAAAAAAAAACAGTGACCGCCGTAAAAGATCCCTCAGGAAATTTAATTGGCATTGCCAATAAAGAAAGTTTTCTTGAAGCACCTTTTAATGAGTGGTTTACGCCAAATTACACTTCTTATGAAACAGACAAAGAAGTGATGGCAAAACTAACGCCGCTTTTAAAAGATATCACCATAAAAGCATTTATGGGAACCTGGTGCGGCGACAGTAAAGAGCAAACACCCATTTTATATAAAATTTTGGATGAAGCTAAATTTAACTATGACCATTTAGAATTAATTACCGTAAACAGAAGTAAAGTAACACCCGATAATTTACAGGAAGGTTTCAACATTGAAAGAGTTCCTACTTTTATTATTTATAAAAATGACAAAGAAATTGGTCGTTTTGTTGAATATCCCAGAGAATCTGTTGAAGCTGATTTATTGAAAATCGTTAGCGGCCAACCATACAAACATTCTTACGAATAGACCCAAAAAAGTCAAAAATTAAAAGCTCAAAGGCGAAAGTTTAAAATTAATCTAAACTTTCACCTTTTGACTTTTAAACAGACAGGTTGCAATCTGTCAATACTTTCGGCTTAAATTTCCCCTTCGGAGGCTAGCGGCTTACTCCAAATCCTGAAGTTCCCCAAGTTGTTTTAGAATTTCAAAAGTTTTTGCGGCTTCTTCTTCATTGATGGTTGAAATTGCTGCGCCTACGTGAACCAACACATAATCGCCTACATTGGCTTCTGGAACCAAGGTTAGGCTCACTTCTTTTATGATTCCGTCAAAAGACACTTTTCCCATTCTAAAAGTTTCATCCAACTGAGAAGTAATTGCTATTAATTTTCCGGGAATTGATAAACACATGATGATTTACGATTTTTGATTTACGCCCTTCGACTCCGCTCAGGGTGACAGATTTATAATTTACGATTTTTTTTGATTTCGGTTACGCTCAATGACATTTTTCAATCTTTCAACTTTGAGCTTTCAACTTTTTCAACCAGTTATACCAAGCTTCCATTCCTTTGCCCGTAGTTGCAGAAACTTCGAAAAACAGCAATTTCGGATTTACCTGCAGTGCATATTTTTTGATGTTTTCAACATTGACGTTAACGTAAGGCAACAAGTCTATTTTGTTGATGATACAAATATCCGAAGTATAAAACATATCGGGATATTTGATGGGCTTGTCTTCCCCTTCGGTGGTGCTTATTATGACAACGCGTTTGTTTTCGCCCAAATCAAACATTGACGGACAAACCAAATTACCCACATTTTCTATCATTAAAACCGAATTGTCCTTCACATTTAGCTGTTTAACGGCTTCATAAACCATATCACTTTCCAAATGGCAGCCTTTTCCCGTATTTATCTGAATTACGGGAACATCGAGTGCCGCAATTCTGTTGGCATCATTTAAGGTTTGTTGGTCGCCTTCAATAACATAAAATGACATCTCCTCTTTTAAATCGGCCAAAGTGCGTTCCAAAAGTGTAGTTTTTCCCGAGCCCGGCGAACTCACCAAGTTTAGGGCGAATATATTTTTTGCTTCAAAATAGCCCCTGTTTCTTGCTGCTAAAAGCTGGTTGTTTTGAAGAATGTCTTGTTCAATTTCCAAAACTTTGTGTTGATGGTCGTGATCATGATGATGATCCCCATGCGAATGGGAATGACCATCGTGATGATGATGTTCCCCGTGAGAATGATGTTCTTCTCCAGGTTTTGAAATAACCGGTCCGTTATCTTCGGTGCCGCAGCCACAAGTTCCACACATAATTAACTAATTTTTAAATGACTTCCAATGCTTTTACCCTCAATTCTTTTCCCTGCAAAATAGCTTTAAAATAACTTTGACAATAGGGACAAGGATCAAATAGGTTCTCCATCTCAAATTCAGTATCGCAATCAACGCACTTTCCTTTTCCTTTAATCACAACAATTTCTTTTTCGGCAAACTCAAGCACCGTGTCCTTAATGGCCGATTCCCATATAAAATTCAAAGAATCAAGTTCAATACCCGACAAAACACCTATTTCAAGTTCAATTTTTGTAACGCTGGTTGCCTTTGCTTTCGCTGTTTCATCTTCGGCAATTTTAACAATTCCCAATGCTATAGATAACTCGTGCATACTTTAAAAAGGGTTTATTATCAAATTTACAAATTATCTCCAAATAAATAACCGTAACAGAATTTTCCTATGCTATTTTTATTTGGTTTAAATAAGCATTAGAACTTAATTTTCCTTATTTTAAAACATTCTAAATTAAGCAGTTATGTTAAATTTATCCAAAAAAAATTGTACTTTAGATTTGTGCTTTTTTCGAACCAAAAGCACACGAGTAAAAAGTCTTTTTCATTACTTAAAAACTTTACTTATGCCTATCGAAAACGAACAACGAGACACCTACTACGAAAGCATTATAAAACAAGGTTATAGCCGTAGAGATTTTCTAAAATTTTCTACCTACATGGCCGCTTTTATGGGCTTGGAATCTTCTATGGTTGGACAAGTAGCAGAATCTTTGGAAAAAACACCCAGAATACCAATTATTTGGGAACATTACCAAGAATGCACATGTTGCAGTGAATCTTTTATCAGATCGAACCATCCTATTGTGGCCGATATTATTTTAGATAAAATCTCCTTGGATTATACCTTAACTTTAATGGCAGCTTCCGGACATCAGGCTGAAGCGGCAAAAAAAGCGGTTATGGACAAATACAAAGGCGAATACATTCTTTGTGTTGAAGGCTCCATTCCATTGGGTGACGACGGAAATTATTGCTGTATCGCAGGTAAATCGGCAAAAGAAACATTTTTGGAAGCTGCTGCTGGCGCAAAAGCAATCATCGCTTGGGGAAGTTGTGCTTCTAACGGATGTGTTCAAGCCGCAAAACCAAATCCAACAGGTGCAACGCCTATTCATAAAATCGTAAAAAATAAACCTATAATAAAAGTTCCCGGCTGTCCGCCAATTGGTGAAGTGATGGCTGGTGTCATTGTCCATGTGGTGGCTTTTGGAAGATTGCCAGAATTGGACAGATTGGGAAGACCAAAAGCATTTTACGGAAAACGGGTGCACGACACCTGTTACCGACGTCCTTATTATGATGCCGGCTTATTTGCGGAAACATTTGACGACCAAAATTCCAAAAATGGCTATTGCTTGTATAAAGTAGGATGTAAAGGACCTATGACTTACAACTCCTGCGGAAACATAAAATGGAACAATGGCGTTAGTTATCCTATTCAATCAGGTCACGGTTGCATCGGATGCAGTGAAGAAAATTTCTGGGACAATGGCCCATTCTATGAAAGAACCACGAAAGTTCCTGGATTTGCAGTTGAAAGTAACGCAGATACCGTTGGAAAAGTAGCAGGTGCTGCCCTTGTGGGTGGCGTTGCCTTGCATGCAATTGGCGCAAATATCGCTAAGCGAAAAGAGCTGGCAGATAGAACCAAAAGGGCTAAAACCAATGAAAAAAATATTGACTTCTAAAACACAATCCAATGGCAAATAGAATAGTAGTTGACCCAATTACCAGAATTGAAGGTCATTTAAGAATAGAAGCAGAAATTAAAGACGGTGTTATTGTAGATGCATTTAGTTCCAGCACGATGGTTCGCGGCATTGAAAGCATTGTAAAAGGACGCGATCCAAGAGACGTTTGGGCTTTTGTGCAACGTACTTGCGGTGTTTGTACAACCGTACATGCATTAACTTCAGTAAGAGCCGTTGAAGACGCTTTAGGAATTGCAGTGCCACCAAATGCCGAAATGGTTCGGAATATTATGGAAGGCGCTTTATATATGCATGACCACACCGTTCACTTTTACCATTTACATGCTTTGGACTGGGTAGATATTGTAAATGCGCTAAAAGCCGATCCAAAGAAAACTTCTGAAATTGCACAAAGCATTTCAAATTGGCCAAAAAGTTCACCGGGCTATTTTTCTGATGTGCAAAACAGAATACAAAAATTTGTGGAAAGCGGTCAGTTAGGCATTTTCGCAAACGGCTATTGGGGACATTCTCAAATGAAATTGCCTGCTGAAGTTAATTTATTGGCAGTTGCACACTATTTGGAAGCCTTGGAATGGCAAAAAGAAATCGTGAAAGTGCATACCATTTTTGGCGGTAAAAATCCGCACCCTAATTATTTGGTTGGCGGTATGGCCTGTGCCATAAATTCAGATGGTGCCGGAGGTTTAAACGCGGAACGATTGGCCCATGTCGGTAAATTATTGCAAGAAGGAAAAAACTTTATCGACCAGGTTTATATCCCGGATTTATTGGCAATAGCATCGTTCTATAAAGATTGGGGCGCTATCGGAAAAGGATTTGGAAATTATATGTCTTATGGTGATTTTCCAACCAATGGCTATGCAGATATGTCGGGCTTCAAATTCCCTTCAGGCATTATCTTAAATGGAGATTTAACCAAAGTGCTTGATGTTGACCATAGAAACAGCGAGGAAATTGAAGAATTTGTAAACAATTCCTGGTACGATGATTATGCCGAAGGAAAAGACAAAGGAAGACATCCTTGGGAAGGCGAAACCAACATCAAATATTCTGGACCAAAACCTCCTTACGACTTTTTAAATGTGGAAGAAAAATACAGTTTTATTAAAACGCCGCGTTGGAAAGGATTGCCAATGGAAGTTGGCCCACTTGCCCGTTTATTGGTAGGTTACGGAAGAGGAAATAAAGAAATTCAAGCTGCCGTAAACGCCGCATTGGCACATTTAAATGTTCCTGTTGATGCTTTATTCTCCACGTTGGGAAGAACAGCCGCCCGCGGAATTGAAACGCAGTTGGTTGCAAATTGGACCTTGGAATTCTATGACACTTTAATGAACAACATTAAAAATGGTGACGAACGCATGGCAAATATGGACAGTTGGGAACCTTCCAGCTGGCCAAACGAAGCCAAAGGTGTCGGTTTTATGGAAGCTCCAAGAGGTGCTTTGGCACATTGGATAACCATTAAAGACAAAAAAACAGAAAATTATCAAATGGTGGTTCCATCTACCTGGAATGCTTCACCTCGCGATCCAAAAGGACAAAGATCGGCTTATGAAGCTGCTTTAATCGGCACTCCAATTGCAGATCCTGAATTGCCGTTAGAAATCATACGCACCATTCATTCCTTTGACCCTTGTTTGGCTTGTGCCGTGCATTTATACGATGAACACGGAAATCATATTTCTCAAGTTCAAAATATAGCCAGCTGTGATATTTAAATGCTAAATTATGGAAACTAGAAACTTTAAACGCGTATTGGTTTGGGAATTGCCAGTTCGGATATTTCATTGGACAAATGTGCTCTGCGTTTTAGCGCTTACCCTTTCCGGATTTTTAATTGCCAATCCGCCCGCACTGCTTTCAAATGCAGAAGCAACAAATTTGCATTCCTTTGGAATTGTTCGCTATATCCATTTTTTCGCTGCGTATATTTTCTTTTTTAACTTGATTTTACGCGTGTATTGGTCATTTGCAGGAAACCAATTTGCAAGCTGGCGTGCCTTATGGCCTTTCTCCAAAAAAAGGTGGGGCAATTTTAAACACGTATTAAAAAATGATGTTTTATTAATGAACGAGAAGGAGCCTGAATTAAAAAATATCAGCATTGGCCATAATAGCGTGGCGGCATTTTCATACCTCATCCTGTTTATTATCGCATTAATCTCCGTTTTTACGGGCTTTGCTTTGTATGCAGACACCTCAACTTGGTTTTTGCCAAAATTATTCAGTTGGGTAACACCAATGCTTGGCGGCGACTTTATGGTTCGTAACATTCATCATATTGCCATGTGGGGATTTATTCTCTTTGTTGTCATCCATGTGTATTTGGTATTTTTTCACGACTGGCTAGAAGGTCGCGGGGAAGTTTCCTCTATGTTTGGAGGCTATAAATTTGTGAGGGAAGAGCGAATAAAAAAAGTTAAGAAAGACGAAAAAGAATAAATAAAATTAATGTTTTGGGTCTGCTCGCCTTTTGGTGGGCGTTCCCGCTAAAAAGCGGTCGGGTCTTTCGCTGCAATCCGTCATTGCGAGCGCAGCGTGGCAATCTGTTGAACATATTGCTTCACAAACTCGCAATGCCATGATTTCCGCTTCAACCCCTAACGCAAATTGAAAAAAATAATTAAATTTTCCAAATAACCCTTAAATCAAACTTTGAGTAAGTTCATTCTGCCGCTGCAATTTCAAGCCGAATGAATTTACTTTTTTTAACCAGACAATATGAGCACAACAGAAAGAACTCCAATTGCCATCAGCAGCGATTCCTATTTTTTTGAAAAAGACAAATCGAACAGTATTTTAATTCTGGGCGTTGGCAATTATTTAATGGGCGATGAAGGCATTGGCGTTCATGTGATGCAGGAAATGGCTAAAATAAAATTGCCCGAATATGTAGATATTTTAGATGGCGGAACGGGCGGATTTCTATTGCTGAATTGTTTTGAAGCCTACCAAACCATTATTTTTGTTGATGCCACTATGGATGGAAAACCTGCCGGAACCATTTCGTTGATTCGGCCAAAATTTGCTTCCGATTTTCCTTCAGCATTAAGCGTACACGATGTTGGCCTGAAAGACATGATTGAAGCCGTTTATTTAATGGAAGAAAAACCCGATCTTCATTTGTTCACTGTTTCCATTGAAGAATTAGTGCCTATGACCATAGAATTGAATCCAAACGTAAAAAATGCCATTCCCAAAATTATTGAACAACTATTAACGCTTGCCGAAGAACTTCACCAGAAATCTTAGTTGATTCCTTTGTCTCAGTTCAGGATAAAGTTTGTTTATTTCAGGTTTAAAGTTTCAGGTTTTTCGTATAATTGTATAGTTAATCGTTCATTAATTGCTTAATTTTAAAAATCTATTTTAACTTTTAATATTTAACTTTTAATATCTAATATAATTTGGCGTCGACCTATAAAATCACGATTTCCGGACAAGTGCAAGGCGTGGGTTTTCGTCCGTTTGTTTATGGTTTGGCAAAATCCTTTTCTTTAAGGGGAACAGTTTCCAACAATGAAGAAGGCGTTATTATTATCGTTATGGGTAATAAGGATTCTATTCAAAATTTTTACGACAAACTGCTTAAAAATCCACCACCGGTTTCCAAAATAAAAAATAGGGCAATTATTGAATTGGAAAATAGAAAATTTACCGATTTCAACATTGTTCCTTCCAATAAAAACGGACAATTAAATTTGCCTTTGACACCCGATTTTGCGATTTGCGACGACTGTAAAAAAGACATTCAGGATCCTAAAAACAGACGTTTAAATTATCCATTTACCACCTGTGTAAATTGCGGTCCGCGTTGGGCAATTACAAATACTTTTCCTTTTGAAAGAGATCATACCAGCATCGCCAATTTCCCTATGTGTGATGAATGCGAAAAGGAATATTCAAATCCGGCCGACCGGCGTTTTTATTCGCAAACCAACACTTGCCATACCTGCGGAATTTCCCTTGTTTTATTAGACAATTCAGGGAATACGATTGCAACTACTTCAGAAAATATCTTCAAAAAAATAGCCAAATTACTTGCTGAAGGAAATATTGTTGCCATCAAAAATACCGGCGGCTATTTGTTATGCTGCAACGCCGAAAATGAAGCAGTCATTAAAAAATTACGCATTAAAAAAAACAGACCCAACAAACCTTTTGCCGTTTTATTTCCTTCGATGGAATTTTTACAAAATGATTTGAAGATAAACGAGCTACAACGCAAATCGCTTACTTCCTCAGAAAGACCCATCAACATCATTCCTTTAGGAAATTATAAAGGAAATATTGCCTTAAATTCTGTTGCGCCTGGATTAAATCAGTTGGGAGTGATGTTGCCCTACTCGGGAATTTTGCAATTGCTGGCCAATGAATTAAACTTTCCCATCATTGCCACCAGCGGAAATATTCACAGTTCACCAATTATCGGGAATAACGCAGAAGCCTTCGAAAACCTGCAACAAGTCGCCGATTATTTTGTGCAGCACAATCTGGAAATTTCGCATCCTCAGGACGATTCCGTCGTAAAGTTCAGTGCCAAATTTAATCAGCAGGTTTTGTTCAGAAGAGCACGCGGTTATGCGCCAAATTATTTTAATGCACAGCTCAATTCCGAAGAAAAAATCATGGCGATGGGCGCCGATTTAAAAAATAGTATCGCATTTTATCCGAATGAATATTTGTATGTGAGCCAATACCTCGGAAATCTTCAAAATTTTGATGTTTATAACAGATTTACGGCAACAGTAAATTCCTTTATCAGCATTTTTGAAAAACAGCCCGAAGTGGTTTTGGCCGACAAACATCCCGGCTATCAAAGTACGCAATTCGGGAAGGAATTGGCGAAAAACAACAAGTCAAAATTGGTTGAAATTCAGCATCATAAAGCCCATTTTTCAGCAATTTTGGGTGAACATCAATTGTTTTCAGAAAAAGTGTTGGGCGTTATTTTTGACGGAACCGGTTATGGCGATGATGGCAACATTTGGGGCGGTGAATTTTTTGATTATGAAAATAATGAAATCAAGAGAATAAATCATATCGAATATTTCGACTGGCTTTTGGGCGATAAAATGGCCAAAGAACCTCGATTGTCTTTACTTTCATTGGCTTCCGATGACATGCTTGAAGTTTTACAAGAAAAATTTACTGCCAATGAACTAAAAACCTATCAGACTTTAAAAAATACGAATACCTTAAAAACTTCCTCTATCGGAAGATTGTTTGACGCTGTTGCTTCGCTTTTAAATATCACCGATTACAACACTTACGAAGGTGAAGCTGCTATTTTATTGGAAAACAGCATTTCAAGTTATGATATAAAATCTTGTAAAAGTTATTTGTCGGCTCCGGAAAAAGGTATTTCGGCAACAGAAATCATTAAAAATATATATGCTGATTTTCAAAACGGAAATCCAACAAACCAACTAATTTTAAACTTTTTATACACGCTGGCATATTCAATTGTTGCATTTGCTAAAACCAAAAATTACAAAAAAATTGCTTTTAGCGGCGGTGTATTTCAAAATACAACTTTGGTAGATATCATCATAGAATTAGCACCCAAAGAAATAAAATTGTACTTTCATAAAGATTTATCGCCTAACGACGAAAACATTTCTTTCGGACAATTGATGTATTATTTAAACATAACAAAATGAAGCATTTAAGTGAATACCGGGATTTTGATGCCACCAAAAAATACCTCGATGAAATTCATAAAATCACCACGCGAGAGTGGAATATCATGGAAATTTGCGGCGGCCAAACGCATAGTTTGGTGAAAAATGGCATTTTGGAATTGCTGCCCGAAAAAGTAAGAATGATTCACGGCCCCGGCTGTCCGGTTTGCGTAACACCGCTCAATTTAATTGACAAAGCCATTGAATTGCTGGAAAAAGGCGTGATTGTCTGTTCATTTGGCGATATGATTCGAGTGCCGGGAAGTAAAAAAAGTTTGCTGGAAGCAAAAGCGGTTGGCGGCGATTTACGCATTTTATATTCGCCTTTGGAAGCGGTTTCCATCGCAAAACAAAATCCGGATAAAGAAGTCGTTTTTTTCGCCGTTGGTTTTGAAACCACCGCCCCGGCAAATGCCTTATCGGTTTTACATGCCGAAAAAGAAGGCCTAAACAATTATACCATTTTGGCTTCACATGTATTGGTTCCACCGGCGATGGAAGCTATTTTAGGCGATAAATTGTGCACTATTGACGCTTTTTTAGGTGCCGGACATGTTTGTGCCATTATGGGAATGCAGGAATATTATCCACTGGTAGAGAAATATAAAATTCCGATTGTCATTACCGGTTTTGAGCCATTGGATTTGGTTCAGGGAATTTATATGGCAGTAAAACAGTTGGAAGAAGGCATTTATATATTGGAAAATCAGTATTCCAGAGTGGTTAAAGAGCACGGAAACGAAGCCGCCATTGCGGTAATACAAAAAGTTTTTGAAGTTGGCGCGAGAGAATGGCGCGGTATTGGCGAAATTCCAAACAGCGGTTATGTAATCAAAGAAGCCTACCGAAAATATGATGCAGAAGCAAAATTTAATATCAGCCACATTAAAGTGCCGGAAAATCCGCATTGCATTGCCGGCGAAATATTGCGCGGCATTAAAAAACCAAATCAGTGCGACCAGTTTGGTAAAGCCTGCAAACCAGCAAATCCGCTTGGTGCGCCAATGGTTTCTTCGGAAGGTGCCTGTGCGGCATACTATCATTTTTCAACTCATTAACAGCATAAAATGGAAAATACAGGATTTGAAACCATTAATTTAGGTCACGGAAGCGGTGGCGAACTAACAAGAAATTTGCTTGATAAAGTTATTTTCAACACTTTCAGCAATCCGTTTTTAGATCAAAAACATGATGGTGCTATTGTGGAAGTCCATTCTAAAATTGCCATTTCAACCGATAGTTTTGTGATTACGCCCATTTTTTTTAAAGGCGGAAACATAGGCGAACTGGCAGTGAACGGAACGGTAAACGATGTGGCTATGTGCGGCGCCATCCCAAAATATTTGTCCTTGGCTTTTATTATTGAAGAAGGCTTAAAAATGATGGAATTTGAGAAAATTGTGGCTTCCGTAAAAAAAGCGGCCGATAAAAGTGGCGTGCTCATTATTACTGGCGACACCAAAGTGGTGGAACGCGGAAAAGGCGATAAAATTTTCATCAACACCACCGGATTTGGACAAGTGCATCCCAAAGCCAATATTTCCGTGCATAACATAAAAGCAGGCGATAAAATTTTGGTGAACGGTTTCATTGCGCAACACGGAATGGCCATTATGAGTGAGCGTGAAGGTTTGGAATTTGAATCTGATTTGGTGAGCGACACCACCAATTTAAACTTTTTGGTGAAGGATTTACTGGATGCATTTGGTGAAAAAATAAAACTGTTCAGAGACCCTACCCGTGGTGGATTGGGAACGGTGTTGCACGAAATTGCCAACGACATTTCAAAAGGCGTTTTCTTAAAAGAAATTGCCATTCCTTTAGAAAAACAAGTGGCGGCAGCCTGCGAAATGCTTGGCTTGGACCCAATGTATGTTGCCAATGAGGGCGTGTTTTTGGTGGTTGTGGATCCGAGTATTGAAACGGAAGTTTTGGCTTTGATGCAAAACCACGAAAAAGGAATAAATGCTGCACTTATTGGTGAAATCACCCAAGAACATCCCAACAAAGTGGTGATGGAAAGTTTAATTGGCGGAAAACGAATTGTGAGTCCGTTAGTTGGGGAGCAATTGCCGAGAATATGCTAGCTTTTGATTTAAGATTTTGGATTTACGATTTACGATGTTAAAAAATGTTGAATTTTGAATTTTCTTTCAACTTTGAAGCTTTGTGCATCTTTGTGCATTTTCTTTGTGTAACTCTGTGTCACCATTATTTCACAGAGATTCACGGAGAAACACGGAGTTTCTCAAAGAAATTCTAAATTCTTAGCGAACTTTGCGGAAATCTTTGCGCCTTTGCGGTTAACTTTTAATTTTCTTTTTTGTTAGATATTAATTCGCCATAAACCAGTAAATCCCGATTACAAAAGCAAACAGGCCACCAGCCATTCTTAGACCTTTAAAAAAAGTGCCGTTCTGCTTCTGATTTGAAAATGATGCAAAACTTCCAATCACAAAAGCGAAGGAAATCATCGCCAATAAAGTTCCCATTCCAAAACCAACAATGTATTTGGTCGAATCCAGTTTTGAGGTAAATCCAATGACGGGAAGAAACAATAAAAAATGCGCAACGCCGGCCAAACCGTGAATAAAACCAACCGACAAAGATGCAATCATGCCTTGTTTTAAATTTATATTGGGGTGCGTATGTGATTTTTCAGCTTGATGAATATGTGGACGCTTTGGAATGGTAAAAGTGACTTCGCTGCTAACGTGAGGATATTTCTTAATTATTGGACCATCTTTATCGTGACTATGTGAATGTTCATGAATCATTGGATATCCTTCCGCGTGCACGTGGGTATGTTTGTGTTGTTTTTCTTCTTTAAAAATTTTATAGAAGATCCACATGGCCAAACCCATTAAAATAATGCCGACAAATTTTTCACTGTGAAGTGAAATTTTTTCAATGGGAATCAATTCTTTAAATGCCAAAAACAATACGCCGATGGAAAGCATTCCCAACAAATGGCCAATACCCCAAAAAAGTCCGACTTTCCAAGCTTTCTTTTTGCTTTCAATGGCAAAAGGCGTTACCGCCGCCAAATGATCGGGACCCGAGATTACGTGCAATATTGCGGCAATTATACCGGCGAATAAGGGAAAAGACAGTTCCATCGATTATAAAATTGAAATACCATTAAAAATACAAAATTATGGAACACGGAAAACAATATATTTTATGCAAATTGCAAGTGTTTAATTTTGGAGAACACAAAAATTTTGTATTCCGAAATACTTTTTTTAGAAGGTTTTAGGACGTTTAAGGGATTGTGAAAGATATTGATGGAAGGCTTGGCAGATAAAAAAATTAATGCCATTACAGGAAGGTTGGTTCGAGAATAGCCGCAGTTGATCGAGGCTATCGAAGCAGAAAACAAATTGAAGAAACACCAATTCAGTTGCCAAAATCCTTCAACAACTAGACTCAAATAAAGTATCCACAGAAATATTAAAAAAGCGCATAAGAAAAGAGGCGTAATAAAACCCGTTAAAAGACATCCTATGACAGATTATCGATTGGGAAGAAACTTCTATAAAGAAATCGTGGGCAATAACCTCAATATTATACTTGCCGCAGCCGCATTTAACTTCAAAAGGATGATGAATAAATGGAAATTATCTTTATGCTACTTTTTTTAAAAGTTACAAAGTTGGCTCGAATCGAACTCTTTTAAAACGATTAAACTAAATTGATATTATTAAGGGCTGACTATTTAATATTCATAAATTTAATTTTAAAAGTAAGGTTTTCCATTACTAAAAAAAGGTAAATCCATAAAGTTAAGATTCGTTCCTAAATTATTAAGAATATTTGGTGCAATAGCATATTGATTTATTATAAATTTGCCAAGTCTAAAAAGTAAATAACTTTTATAGATATAATTATTGCGGGAAAATTGTTAAGAAAAGGGTTTTTTTAATCAAATTAAATAAACCCTTTTTCCTTTGCTATTAAGATCAATTCTCTATCTTCATTTTCCTGAACGTTAAACATTTCTTTAAGTTGCCTTTTTCTTTTTTCAATTCCTGCTATTGACATAGGAATAACATTAGGAAGATCCTTCATTTTAGTGCCAATAGACAATTCATATAATAATTGTCTGTCTATTTTGTCCAGTAAATAGTCGCTTGAGATTTGTTTTCGCAGTAATTTTATAACAGATTTACTGTAATATGGAGGATCAAAAATTACGGTTCTTATTGCTTCAATTAATTCTTCGGTATCTATATCGTTTTTTATTAAAAATCCATCAGGATTTACATTTTTCAATATATTTTGAACTCTATAATTATCATTAAATGTTGTTGAAATAATTATTTTTGAATTAGGCAGCAGTTGATTAATTTTCACGCCAATATCTTCACCCGATAAAATTTTTCCATCATCAGAAGGGGGCAATTTGATATCTAAAAAAATAATGTCGAAACCATCCGATTTTGAAGCAATTTCAATTTTTTGAAGTGCTATGTCAGAATTTTGTGCAGTTTCGATTTCAAAATCAGCGTTTTCAATGGATAAACTGGCATTTTTTAAAGCCATTTTATAGACTTCCAATATTATTGGATGATCATCAATTAATAAAACTTTATAAACTCTTTTCATAATTATCAGTATCAACAGGCACAAATATACTTATTTTTGTGCCCTTATTTACAGCAGATTTGATATCAAAATTACCGTTTAATTTAGAAACTCTGGATTTCATATTCTTTAAGCCAATCCCGTTGCTTTTGCTCTTGCTGTCAAAACCAACGCCATCATCTTCAATATAAAGGTAAACACTGTCATTAACTAAATCAAATTCTATTTTAACATTTTTGGCTTTTGAATATTTATTGATATTTTGAATAGCTTCTTGAATTATTCGGTAAAAATTGATTTTTATTTTGTTGTCAATTGTGTCCCAAGCGGCTTTATTATTAATGATTTTAAAATTAAAACTGCCTATCTCACTTTGTGTATTTAATAAGTTTTCTACAATTTTTATAAAATCGGTTTGTGAAGACAGTATTTCATTTTTTAATTCGTGGGAGATTGTTCTTATTTCTTTTTCAATATTTTGTAATTCATCTACGTAAAGTTTGTGCTTTGTGATGGTCTCATCATCTCCTTTAATGTTTAAAAAACCCAATGCCAGCCTGGTTCCAAAAATTTTGCCTAAAACACCGTCATGCAAATCTTCCGATATTCTTTGGCGTTCCCTTAACCGACCCTCTTCCAAAGAAGACTGCTGTTTTAGCATTAAAGAGTAAATTTCTTCATTCGCTTTTTGTTGTTCTTTTTCAAAAAGTAGTTCTTTATTTTTAGTGCGTTGCGCATTTAGAAAATACAATAATGAAAGTATCAATACCGCGACAACACTTGCAATAGAAATCATCATTTTTTGCGCTGAAAGCATTTCTGTCTTCTCAATATACTCATCTGTTTCAAAACGGATTCTTGTAAACTTATCCCTTATTTTACGTTCTTCAGTTAAAAGGCTGTCATTTAAAGCAGCATAGTTTTTAAAATAATGGCTTGCATTTTTGGTGTCTAAATTTGAAAGTAACAGTAACGATGCCAAAACATCTCTGTTATTATTGACCTCTTTAGCTAATTTATGGGCTTCTTCAGCATTTAATAAAGCTTTAACGGTATCTGCATATTTTGCATAAAATTCTGCCAAATGTAATTTACTTGTAATAATACCTGAAATATAACCAAGGCTATCTCTGATATGTAGAGACTTATTATAATCATGAAGAACATTGACGGTATCTCCACTTAAAAATTTAGTGTAGGCAAGGTTGTCAATTAATCGAGCATAAAGATTGATATCTTGAATTATTAGATCACTTTTTTCTAAAGCTTTATTAAAATAGGCGATGGCATTTTTAAAATCCCCTTTATTTTGATAAACCAAGCCCAAATTGTTTAAACTGGATTCTTTGTATGTCCCTTTTTGTTCTACATTTTCCAAGTTTTCCAACGCTTCAGTATGATACATAATGGCTTTATCATAGTCTTGCATATACTTAAAAACAGTCCCTAAAAGATTGTAACAACGGTAAAGGTCATCGTACTTTTTTAATTTTTTAAATATAGAAATGGCCTGAAATGTTAATATCTCACTCCCTGTATAATCATTTACATCTTTTTGTATGATTGCCATATTGTAAAGCATTTTTCCGGCAAAAAATTCATGCTTTATGATCTGGAAGTTTTTATAGGCTTCATAATAATGATAATAAGCGCGCTCATTAAGTTCTTTTTCTAGATAATACATTCCATAGCTCCAATGCGTATCTGCAATTCCGAAAGTATCACGTAATTTCATCGATAATTTTTGGGCCTCGCGGTTTGTATTCAGAAAGAAAACAGAATCCTTTAGTTGATACCCTTCATAAGCCAATTTTGATAAATTGCTGTTTTTGACGGAATCATTTTTTTGGAATTTGTTCTGTTGGTAGGCTTTATAAAGCCCTTGTTTTCTGGTTTTAAGATCAATCGATTCATTTTTTGCATTTTGAATCCATATAGAAACGCTGTCAACTTCAACCAATTTGGCGGCGGAATCTTGATTGGGTGGATTGCAGCTTGTTACTACAGATACAATCAGCACTAAAAAAGATAATTGAAATACGGGTATGTATAAAGTTTGAATTATTTTCAAAACAGTTAAGATTCTAAAAACAAATCTACTAAAAAAAGACTTTCTAAAAATTTTAAAAATCATCAATCTGAACGCCTTACATTTATTTGAAGATTGTAATAGTTCAGATTGATCAAAATATTTTTTTAGACAGTTACTTATGATTATTAAGGCAACTGTTTTAATAGAAACTGAGGGTGTTTATTCTTAATCCTTTCCAGCAGGAGGTGTCGAATCTTCTCCCGTAGCAAATGTATCTTGGGTTGTAATTGTCAATTGATCTTCTTCTGTGTCATTTGTTGTGCAAGAAGTGAATGTGAATGCGTTAAGTAATACAGAAAGTGCGATAACATATTTAATGGTTTTCATAAAAAGGGTTTTAAGATTTATAATAGTTTTACTTGCCAAATATTGGCTTTATTTAATTTTGTTTGGTAAAAAGTACGGAGAATATAAATGTTAATCCCCTGATACTCTTGTAAAAAGCTTTTATTAATGCGAAGGTAATATTACATAAGGAGCATCACCAATAAATAAATCCACTTTTAGTGAAAGCACTATTTGTATGAGTAAAGCAGTACGTTTTGAAAGGAAAACCTAATTTAACGATTGGCAGGAATTATGTGCCAATGTCTTTTTCATAATTTCAATATTATCAATATAAGTTTTGGTAAATGGAATGTCGTAACTATTTTTTTTAATAGTGCAGATAAATTTACCATATTGAATTCTAGAAACAAAATTTTTATTTATGATATAGCTTTTGTGAATTCTCAGAAAATTTTCCGGAAGTACCTCTTCAAAAGTTTTTAGTGTTTTAAAAGCGCTCACAATATTGCCGTCACTCATATAAAAATCGGTGGTATTGTTATCTGCTTTTAAAAAAAGAATTTCATCGGTGTTTAGATATTGATAATCTTTATTCGATTTCAAACAAATATTTTTGTTGATAATGGCAGGGTTTTTTTTTAAAAATTTTAAAACGGACTTTCTTATTTCCAACTCTGAAAGTGGATTTAATATAAAATCAAAAAAACCATTTTTTATTGCTTCATAAGCTTTGTCTTTTGAAGAAGAGATGGCAATAAACAATGGTAAATAATCACTTAACAGTAAATTAAGCTCATTTACAAGTTCGAATGGTTTTTCAAATGTGTTGTCAATATCAATAAATACCAAATTAGGAGTTTCTTTTAATATAAAGTTTAATGCGTGGTTGTACTCACCGGAAACACCAACACAATTAAATTCATGATAGTCTTCCAAAACATTTTTAATGCATTGAATTGAATTTGGCTCTTTATTTATGATGAAATAATTACGCAATTCTTGTGTAAAATTTAGGGAATAAATTTATGGGAATTTCTCTTAAAATCTGTAAGGTTTATCATTACAAAGTGAAAGGATAATTCAATGTTTTTTAAAATTCAAGTTATTAAATTTGAAGCTACTTTCAGATACGTATAAAATATTCGGAAAAATTATGATTTTCAGGCTAACAACGTTCTTTACCCCAAATAGTTAACAGCTAAATTAAAAAAAATAAACATGGTCTCTGCAAAATTTAATCATCGAACCGCCATTCTAGAATCAAAATTTGAAGGAAAATTAACAGTAAATGAATTGATCGAATGTAGCATTACCATAAAAGAGAATGAGTCCTATCCAAGATTTTTAAAGAAATTGGTAGATTTCAAAAAAGCCATTGCAAATTTTTCCTCAAATGATTTATCATTACTGGCAGAAGAGCACCATAAGATTGTTGAAAATTACGATTTTATACTTACCGCTGTTATTTTGGATACTCCAAAGGAGACTGCTTATGCAATGCTATTTCAAAATTTAACTAAAAATAATAAGTCTAAATTTCAACTTTTTTCTACCAGAGAGGCTGCCATAAACTGGTTAAACAATTATACCGAATTAAACTGCAATACATCTAAAATTTATACTTAATTTTAATAAAATCCAATAACAAAAGAGGCGGGACATGAAACAGTAAAATGAAAACCCAACTTATAAAAAATAAAATAATTAATTGGCAGGTAGGATTGAAAAGAGAAAAAAGAAATCATAAAAAAAATTCTCAAAATTTCAAGAAACCAATAAATTTATTGACTTGTTGAACTTTTAATTTTTAGGATTAATAAAAGGTATCAGTTGAATTTGCGCTGCCATTCTAATTAATGAAGCTGTGTTTTTAGCTTCAAATTTAGCCAATAGGTTTTTCCGATGTGTATCTACCGTTGTTATGCTGATAAATAGTTTTGAGGCAATCTCATTGTTGGTCAAACCATCTGCAATAAGCAAAAGAACTTCCATCTCCCTTCTGGTAACAATAGGAATTTTGGAATTTTCATTTTTTTGAACTGTCAATTCAACTTCATTACTTAAAAATATTGCTCCCTCATTAACCATTTCTATAGCATATACCAATTCTTCAAGTGTCGCATTTTTTAGCAAATAGCCAGAAGCTCCATTTTCGAGCATTTTTTGAATAAAACTCTGCTGATTAAATGAGCTAAGTCCTATAATATGTATCCTTGGGTATTTTGTTTTTACTTCTTTACACAAATCAATCCCACTCATATCGGGAAGATTTATATCCAGAAGGATAACATCTGGTTGTTGCTGTTGCAAAAAAGCCAGGCAAGAAGCTGCAGTCATGGCATGCCCCAACCATTCAATACCTTTTTGATATTGAAGCAACGACCGAATGCCTTCAATAATCATATAGTGGTCGTCTACAATAAAAACTTTTATAACCATTTAAATATCAACTTCAATGTGAACAGATGTGCCATTACCAGATTGTGAATTAATATCAAGCCTGCCTTTTAAAAAATCGACACGGTGTTTGACACTTACCCAGCCCATTCCTTTTGACAAATCTAAAATTTTGGGATCAAACCCTTTACCATCATCTTCAACAGTTATTGCCAACAAACTATCCGATTTTGTAATTTGTACAATGGCGGTTTTTGCAGAAGCATGTTTTAAGGTATTGTTAATCAATTCTTGAATAATACGATAGATGGTAATTGCTGTTGTTTGCTCAAAATGATGCCCTGCCACACCAATTGACTGGTAGCTTATCTGCAAAGCACCACTTAAATTAATGTCTTTGCAATAGTCCTGCAATGCGGTGTCCAATCCAAATTTCACCAGTGATTCCGGCATCATATTTTGTGCAACCCTGCGCATTTCTTTAATGGAACTATCCAACATATCCATACTGCGTTCAAATGATTGTTGATTTTGAGGAGTCATAATCAAGTTTCCTTTCATAGTTTGAAAAGAGTATTTAATACCTGCGAGCATCCCTCCTAAACCATCATGAAGATCCTTTGCCAATCGACTTCGCTCTTGTTCTTCCCCTTTTAGGACAGCTTCAGTGGCAGTTAGCAATTTGTCAGTTTCCAACTCACTAATTCGTAGTTCTTGGAGTTTTCTTTTGTGCCTGTAATTTCGATAAGAAAGTAAAGAAATAATTAATAATGTTGCTGCAGACCCTATAAGTATATAATTCAAAAAAGCGCGTTTTTGCAATTGTGCCTTTTGAAGTTTTATTTGATTGTCTTTTTTTTCTGATTCATATTTTTTTTCTAACTCTGAAGTCGTTTTTAATACTTGTTCGTTCCATAAGGATTCCTGTATAGAGTCATTTTTTTGCTTTGCCCATAAAGAAGTCTTAAAGTCACCATCACGGGAAGCTATATATGATAAAACAGTATAAATATTTTTTAATTCATCTTTTAAGGTATCCCTTTCTGCAATTTGCAAAGCTTCTTCTATATTCTTTTTGGCTTCAGCATTGTTTCCATTAAAATAATTGGCATTGGCAATATTGTATAATGAACTGGCGAGCATTTGATTACTTTGCAATTCTCTTGATAACATTAAGGAGGTTTGCGAAACTTTTAGCATTTCCTTAAAATCATTTTTATCGGCGTATGCATTGGACATGTATCCATAAATGGCTGCCTCAGCATATTTATCATTATTTTTAACAGACTCCACAGCAGCAATTTTATAATAATATAAAGCACTGTCCGTAAATTTAAATAACGCATAACTTTGACCCAAAGAGGCATGTAATCTGTTTACATAGGCATTATTTCCTACTTTCTGATAAAGTTTAAGTGCTAAAAGACAGTAATCAATCGATTTTCTATATTGCTTGAGGTTAAAATAAGCATTGGCCACGCTATGATACATAGAACCAAGTTTTTTCTTTCGGTTACTTTTTTCTATAAGCGCCAACGCCTGTAAAGTATAGTCAAGTTGTTTGTCAAATTGTCCTAAATATTGATATACTATTCCCGTATTATTAAGCATATTGATAATTAGACTTGAATCTTTCAACTTTCTGGCCAATTCCAAAGCATTTTTGCTTTCCTGCAAAGAGCGGTTATAATCTCCTTTGGTAAACGAAACGATTGCACTTAGTTCATAATATTTATAAATTCCTTTTTTAAAATTTAATATGCCTGATAATTGTTTTGATTTCTCCAGATAATACCTTGCGGAATCCTGATTATTGGTTTCGTAAGTGTCAGCAATATTCAATAATAACATCACCCTGCCGGTATCTTTTTTAGATACGGCAAGAAGATGAAACAAACTATCCCTTTTTTTAACCTGGGCATTTGCCATTATTGATAAGATAAGAAATAGCCCTACATAAAAAGTTTTTTTCATAAGGTAAAATTTTCCCATTAAGCAAATGAACAACATTATAAGATCAAAGTAAATCCCCTTTTTCCACGATTTTTACCTTATTTTAAATATCCTATTTTTAGGGGATTGCATGGTTTTAATTTAATTAGGACTTTTACTTTAACAATGTTACAAAAAAAATAAACAAACCTCTTTTAATAATTAAAACAAATGAATATGAAAAAATTATTATTTACGCTATCTGTCCTTTTTTTTGCCATTTCTTCTAATGCACAACAAACTGAAGATGATATTTATGTAGGCAAAAGCAGAACGTTTGGAAATTATAAAGAAACTGACATTAAAAACACCAAACAAATTAAGGGTTCTCCAAACGTAACCGGAACAGTGGTAAAAGTTGGTTGGTGCGAAGAAGATTGTTTGACAATTTGGGTGAAAAAAGATGATGGCACTATACTATCCGTTGGGACAAAAGACAATGGTTTTACCGTTCCAAAAGATATTGTTGGCAAAAGAATTATAATTGAAGGCTATGAGTCCGTTAAACCAATCCGCGAGAAAAAGACTGTAAAAAAAGAGTCTCAGGATGACATTCAATTTGTGGCGACAGGCGTGAAATTTTTTGACAATAAAAAGTAAAATCTTATTAGGGAATTCCCCAAACGCTTAAGTGCAAAAAAGCAATCAGAAAAATAATTTTTGTTTACCCGTAAATAGCTGATGATGAAAAAATATATTTTTGTGGCTGTCCTACTGTTCATATTGGAAGCCACGTTTGCCCAAACCAAACCCAAACAAAAGTCAGTTGAGAAGCCACCCACTCAAAAAGAAATGGGAGATATGATGAAAGAAATGCAACAAGCATTGGAAGAGATGAGTCCGGAAGACAAAAAGGCGATGGAAGAGATGGGTGTTAAAATGCCCGACATGAAAAACATTCAAAAAAATCTCTCGGGCGTAACTGATGCCCAACTGAAAAAAGCTTACGAAGACGAAAACAGAATTGTGCCACAAAAAGATGAAGCAAGAATCAGCACCGCATTGGCTGTAACACTTTCCAATGGGGAGATGAATGCCTTCATCAATAAAACACATTTGGCTGTGTTGGAAAAATTGTCAGCAAATACCAAAACAAAAAGCACAGAAATAATGCAACAAGTTATAAAACAGAAATCTTCCTTGGCAAATACGTCCGTAGGTTTTTGGATAGATGGCAAACCCACATTGACACTCTATCTTATGGGAGAAGCTTGTAAAGCAGAACCTGCCAATGCCATCAACTTAAATAATTACGCTTCCTTCTTAACCATGTGTGGTGCCGAACAATTGGCACTGCCCATTTTAAACAATTTAAATAAACGTTATCCTAATAACAGCAGCATCTTCAATAACATTGCACAGGCTTGGCTTGGCCTTGGTGATTTACAAAGAGCTGAAGAATTCGCAGACAAAGCCATCCGCATTTACGCCTATCATCCGCAGGCAAATATGGCAAAATGTTTAATTGAAGAAAGCAAAGGCAATATTCCTGCCGCCATTGCAGCGGCAAAAAAATCCATCAATAAATCATATAGCAACGAAAAAGAAAACAAGTTGGGGAAATTAGGATATGACTTAAAAAGTGATGACTTGAACTGGGATCGGCCAATGCCTCAGGATGCTTTAGGATTGGGAAAATTTAGTTGGCCGGAATATCCTTTAGATGTTGAACAAAATAAATTGCTCGAAAAAGAATGGAATGATTTTAAAAAAGAATGCCAGCAAAAAATAAATGAATTGAAAATAAAACAGGAAAGAGCAGAACAGGAATATTTAACACAATCCGGTTTGCGCACCCAACAGATTCTTCAGGCAGGCCAAAATGGGCACTATGTACAACCGATGCCTGGCTATGCAGCTAAAGCCATTAAAAAACTAGGTCCAGGGGTAAACGATGTAAATGGCACTATGTCTTTTGTTTTTGCCAAAGAATTGGAGCCCGTGGTAAAAGCTTTAACCGCTGTTGGAGGATATGAAAAAATCCTAAATGAAAAACAAATTCAATTAGACAGAAAATATGAAGACCAAATTGGGGAAGGAAAAACCAATCCTTTAGAAGCAATATGCAAAGATGAAAACGCAATTCGTTCTGAATTTTTAAAGGATGCAAATAGTGGTCTGCAAAGTGCTTATCGTAATTATTTTAATTATTCACGCCGCAGAACAAGCGACCTTTTATATTATTACCAATACACGATGTGGCCGGATCAATTTGAACTGGCAAAATTGATGGCGCAAGTTGCCTGGCTAACACAAATAAAAGACCAACGGGTGTTTTTTAAAGATAAAAGTAGTTGGTGCAATACTGTACCCAAAAATAAAAAGTCCGGCACATTGCAAAATTTTGATGATGTGCATTGCGAGTATGTAAGCACTATGAATTTAGGCGTTTATAAAATTACATCAAGCTGCAGCAATTTGGTAGGAGAATTTGATTTTGGCGGTGTAAAAATTAATATGTCTGACAATGTGGAAACAAACAGAATGAATGGCACCGTCATTATAGGTGCACCCGAAATGCCATGGGAAAGCGAGGTGGGACTAGGGGTTGATGGGCTGATTGAATTTGATAATACCGGTATAACAGATGTTGGAGTAATTGGGAAAGCCGAAATAAAATTGCTGGGCAAGGATGTTGCAGGAAGTGAACTAAGATATACCGTTAACACAGGCGTAAGTACATCAGGCAAAGGAATTTTACAGGGTATTGCAAACTGATAAATAGAGTATCACTTAAATAATTGAAAATGAAAAAATATAGTATTGCTTTTATATTCGTGACTATGCTGGTGCTTACCTCTTTTGCGCAGGGTAATTTAACCAGTGATTGCTCGGCGGAAAAATTAAGGCAAATCCCAGGTACTTGGAAAGCTGGACAGCAGGGCTCTATCGTTAATGTTGCTGCCACAGATTTAATAAAAGAAAAAGCTGTAATCGCAGACATTCACAACATGATTTCATCAAACTACAATCCAAAGGGATGCCAAATAGCTTACAGCACAGTGTTCGGCAAAAATCCAAGCAGCGGGGAAACTTTTATAGCGGATCCCTATTATTATGCTATGTATATTCTAAGGTATCTATGCGATGGAAACAGCACTGATAAATCGAAATACTATGTTGATATTTCCACGCCAACAACGGTTAATATTGTTGCCAATGCGATGTATTGGTTGAATAATCTTTATGCTGCAAATATTCCGGTTGATGATTTCAGGGGATATCTTAAACTTGAAATAAGACCTGAAAGAAAAAACGGGGTCTATTTTATGGGTAAAAAGAAAGAAAGTTACAACGAAGAAATATATGAGTACCGATGGTTGATTACGTATAACGATACCTTGCCATTTACCTATATCAGTCGCAAAGAATATCTTCTGTTACAAAAAAAGCGACTGGAGAAATCCATACTAGACAGTCCGGGAGAAAAGGAATATTTGCAGAAATACTTCAATAACATCAGTGAATACTTAAAAAAGCCAGAAAGCGAATTGAGCAAAGATGCCATTTGCATGTGGAATGATGAGGAGCGGTTTAACGGTTTTGTGGAAGAAGGCACCCGTGGCTCCTTTATTGCGATAAAACCAAATCTTTCTTATTACAAGAAAAATCTGCCCAAGTCATCGCCACAGTTTTTTACGGTTGTATTTAAAATCGCTATGGGCGATCCCGTATTCGAGGCAAATATGGCAGCAATAGAAAAAGCGGTTGATTTTACCAAACTTAAAGATATGCTGGGAAAATAACATCCCCATGAATAAAACTTTCAAATCAATAAAATGAAAAAATACATACTTGTTCTATTCGGTACACTGATCTTTTGCAATAATAGTATTATAGCCCAATCAATCCCAACTCAATCCATTCAGGACAGCATTATTGGCTGGATGAAAGTGTACAACTTTAAAGGCGTTAAAGAAGCAAAAAAAGTTGATGACAAATTGTATTCAGCGGCACAATTATCAATCTGTGATTCCTTAGCAAACTGGATTCAAGCCAGCTATACGCCAAAAGGCGGATTAGGCGATGTAAAAAAAGCTGTTTCTGAAAAACTGGGATTGTATAATCAATATACCGCAGCCCTGCCGCAGAGTTATGGCGCCTATTCAAAAACTTACGTTTTCCTGAAGTACGACAGCAACCATAAAATGGTGCCGGAAAACAATCTCGGCACTTATTGGGGCATATTTGCCAATCAGGTTCCGGGTTGGCCTATACGGGATTTCAGCACCCCCTCTCAATACTATTTCACAATGCCTTCTTTTGAATCATCAATTTTGGGAGAAGAAAAAACAAAAAAAATACACGACTTGTCCAAGGTTTCGAACGTGAAACCGTATATCCATTTTTGGGTGAAGGATATTGAAGCAGGAGGCGGAACGGATTATGTGTTGTTATGCAAAAACAACAAATCGCCATTTATAAAATTAACCAAAGCCGAATATTTGCAATTATTAGAACAGGCGATACCCAAAGTTTACCAAGCAGAAAAGAAAAAACTTTACGAAAAGGAACAGGGCAATCAAAAAAGTATAGAAGTGTTCATGAAGGTTCTGGATGATAAAAAAGAAAATCGTATAACCAATTTAAAAAAAATAAAAGAGAAATATAAAGACCGTCTGGGAGAAATTGCCCTCACCAGTGCCCAACCATCGCTTACTGATTTGGATAATGGAAGAGATGTATTCAGTAATGGTTATTTGTCAGATGTTGAATCAACATCGGGAAGAGTGCCTGTTTATAAGGTTGACCCGGAAATGGCTGAGCTTTGTAAAAAAAATAAACCCCAATGGATATTGGTTAGCTGGTGGTGGAGCCCCTTGGACGCTGTAGAAAAATATATGCATGAATCCATTATCAACAATTTTAATTTCGATTATGTCTATAATTTTTTCTTCAACCCCGAAAAAGTAAAAGGCCAACCGTATAAGCCACTTCGCTCCCCTGTTTACAAAGAAAAAATAGTGGTCACTAAAGCTTCAGAAGCTACCAATAAAAATACGGCAGATACAAACATCCATTTCTTTGAAGATTTTTCCACCACAGTTATAGACAAAAAACCAATTGGCTGGCAAGCGAAATTAGGTTCGGACGGATCTACAAGTGTTATTACAAAACTCGATGGGCTAGGCGGAAACTGGGCGGTATTGAAAGGCCATTATATAAGTGCTACTTCTCTAAAAAAACCGCTTCCGCAAAATTTTACGTTGAGTTATGAACTGAACGCCTCCCAAAACTTTACTTGGGGAGCAAAAGGATTAACTTTTCAGTTATCGAAAGAAACAACGCCAGGCAATGCAGAATCTTACCTGAAACTGAAACTGCGTCCAGGTTCCGGCGGTGCCAATGGAGAAGCGACATTGGAGACTAAATTCCCATCTGGTTATGCCAATGAAACCAAATGGTATGTGGCTACTGGTTTTTCCAACAATAAAAAAAATAACCGCATCACAGTAACCATCAAAAAAAGTGGTGAAAACCTTCAGGTGTTTATTGATAAAAATAAAATTGCCGAATACAAAAAAGCAATGCCTGCAACCCTTTTATTTAATGCCCTTTCATTTGATTGCAGCGGCAACTCGGCAGAAAATGATAAATTTTATATCAGCAATATTAAAATCATAAAAAATTAAATAATCATTTTATGAAAAAAATATTATCTCTTTCAACGCTGCGACTCCCTTTATCGCTTATTGTGTTTTACCTGTTGATAGCACAGGTAAGTTTTGCACAAGACTGTAAAACACAGGCTGCAAATAAGCCCTCCACTTTAGTTAGAGGTACGGACGATATTATTTCCCCTTCCGGCAAAATGAGTTCCATAGACTTAGCTAAAATGAAACCTCATCTTGGCAAAGCAGAAAACTGGATAAAAAACAGGCTTACCAATTTTACAGGAGCCAAACTGCTTTACAGCAATAATTTTTATCCTGATTACCAGAATGGCGGCCCGATAAGTGTAAATTTTTATAAGGCTACCGGTATTAAAAGTTCTTACAGTTCCCAAATGAGGTTCTTTGCTTACTATTGTTATGATAACAGTAACACCATACATACAGAAGCAGAAAGCGGCTCTTCTGTATCGGTAATTTTTAATAATGTATTTGCTTCCGGGCTAACCACAGATGCCGGCGTTTATACCATTAACGGAAAGCCGGCATTCAAGACCATTCAAAAAAAAAGCAGCGAAGGCAGAATTGATTTTTATGAACAGAGGTCTCAGGATAATGCAACTGCCAAAATGTACACATCAAATGATTATATCATTTTGCGAAACAGTGATAAGCCGGTTTTTCTTCCTGTTACACGCAAAGAATACCTGGAGCAAATGCTTAAGGATATTGAAACTTCCGGCACAAGTAATTCAAAATTTATGACTGAAGTATACACTCAGAATGTAAAACAGTTTGAGGCGGAAATGAAAGCGTACAAAAACGACAAAACCTATACGTCGGAAAAAGAAGCAAAACGAAGAAAATGGTTTGAAGAAGATCAGGAAAAACTTAAAAAAACCAGTAGTAAAATTAACCCTGACACAGAAGCCGCCAAAGAAGTAGTACTACAATACTTAAAAAAACCAGCCGAATGGCTCAGCCGCAGTTTCAATAATTTTTACTCCTATTCAACCTACACAGCAAATGGGGTTAGTCAATATTTGGAAAACCTGGACAAATCTTTTGTGAGCAAAGAAGAAGAAGAAGAAGAAGAAGAAGAAGAAGAAGAAGAAACCAACTATGAGATTGTTTCAATTAATCCTGCCTATTTTAATAAAGCATTTAGCAGTGATGTACCACAATTAATAATACTGTATTTACGAAATGGTTCATATCCACACATGCTAAAAGTTGCCGCTCTTGTTAAACAGCCTGGTGCGCTTGCTCCTTTGGAAGCAATGTTGAATCCCGGCAAGTCTGCATCACCGGTAGTGACTCCAACTGAAATAGTTTCAAACTATTCTTTGTCCTACCTGCCAAAACTGACTAAACTCACAGCGTTAACTGTGCCTGCCGATATGAAGCCTTCCCTGGCTCCTATTGCAAATAATTATAATAATGCTGCACCCGCTGCTACATTCAGTTTTACAATTCCGCCACGTTCTCCAAAGCTTAATCAATTGCCGCAACCCTTAACTACGGAAAGTTATAAAACTTACATACAGCAACTTTACACAAGTATTTTAAACGCTGTAAAACCTAATGAAAAAAAGAAAGCAGATGATTATTTGAAGACTAAAAATCTAACACAATCAAAAGACATCAGCAACACAGCTTTTGCCACCTGGCTGCAAAATGTGCCAACAGTAAGTTTGTATTTATACAGTAAAGCATTGGTGTCAAATCCTTCGGATGCACTGGCAGCCAATAATTTTTCTGCCTTTTTAATCATGGGTGGATTGCCTGAAAAATCGATCCCCATGCTGGAATACTGGAACATACAAAAACCCGGAGAAGCAACCTTACTCAGCAACCTTGGAAATGCTTATTACCAACTGGGAGATGTGGACAATGCAATGAAATATTTGCAGGAATGCGTAAAGTTCGATACCCTGAATCCAACTGCCAATAAAATTCTTTGTATGATGTATCTAAAAAAAGGGAACACAAAAAAAGCAGAAGAGCATATCACGAAATCGTTAACAACCAGCTACGATGAACAGGTGGTAGCCATTCTCCATGAGATTGATAATAAAGCAAAGCCCGGAGAAATAATGAGCCGGCTGCCTGTAGAAGAATTTCCAATGCTCAAAAGAATCAAGTTACCCGAGATGCCATCAAAGCTGGACGAAATGAAACAGTATGAAATAGAATTGGATGCAGCAAAGAAATCAATGTCAATGACAGTAGCAGATATTGAATCTAAAATTCCTAAAATAGATGAAGACTTAAGTCAAAAGATATTGATGGCAAGTCTCACAAAGGGGATTTCCCCGCTTCGTGTAAAAGCGCAGTATATTATTCTGGATGAGATGCAAACATACCAGCGCGAAAGTATACGGGAATCTGATGTATTTAAATATCAATTAAAAAAGCTGGCGGAACCCTTTAATACAAAGACGAAAGCCATCCATAAAAATTACGCTGAGAAGTTAAACAAGCTTGAAGGTGGTGAAGCTGGAGATGAGGATGAAATAGCAACCCTTGAGTTAGCAAAATGTAAGGAGCTAAATGCAGCAACAGGAAAGTATCTGGCTGAATTATCACCCTTGGTAAATACATATGCACAACGGATGGAATATATATCCCGGAAATTTTACGGGGAATATGCCTATTGGGGGCCATACTGGATGCCGAAAACAACCATCTCCTTCCCATCAATCGAAAGTGCTTATTTAAAAGATATATCAGGTATTCTTAGTGAATATAGAATTGTAAACAAATCAGATTGTTCTGTATTTGAAGAGCTTGCAAAGAAAGATGGGAAACTTCAGGAATGGGAAGATGAGTTTTGTGCAAGCTTTAAAGGGAATTATGGAATAGGAGGGGCATCATTAGATTATAACTGTAACGGCTGGAAAATAGAAGGCGGTGAAGGTATACTTGGTGAAATGGGAGCGAATTATAATGATGATGGTTCATTTGATTCTTTTACACTTGGCGGCGGCTTAGGTGCAAACTGGAATGTTGGGTCAGGCGGAGTTGCAGAAATAGAAGCAGGAGCCTCAGTAAAGGAATTTGTTAAGATTGGTAAGGATAGGTCAACCGGCACTTGGGAAGTTAAAGATTTCGGTGCAAAAGGTAAGGTATCTCTTGAAGGCAAAGTGTTGGGTGTATCGGCTGGTGATATAAATGTGGCGGAAGTTTCTGTATCGGTAAATGCTGGTGTTCAGGCAGGTGGAGCGGTTGCTCCAATACTCAACTTAAATTAAAACCACAAAAGAGTAACGGCGCTTAAATGTTACTGAAAAATCATGGTTTTGCAGGATGAAAAACAATGGATAACCGGAATATTCTTGAATAGAAATAAATAAATAACATGAAAAAGACAATTTTTCTCCTCTGCGTTCTTTGCTTTTCTGTAGCAATATCATTTGCTCAAAAAGAAACATACGATCTGGTAACTTACACTCCTCCGCCAAGAGAGGGATGGAAAAAGGAAGTAAAAGCAAACACCTATACAAGCTACACCATAACCAACAACCAAACAAAAAGTTATTGCCAGTTGTTTATTATGCTAAGTACCGGCAGCAAAGGCGGCATTAAACAAGATTTTGAAAGTGAATGGCAAAACCTGGTTGTCAATGAATATGGTGTTAAGGAAGTATTTCAGGAAACAGAAACGATAACTGAAAATGGTTGGCAGATGAAAAGCGCCCTCGGAAGCTTTGTGTTTAATAATCAAAATTGTGCCGTTTTAATCAGCACCATGAGTGGTTACAATAAAGTGGTCAGTATTGTTTCAGTCACCAATAGCGAAGATTACTCTTCCGATTTAGAAAATTTTTTTTCTTCAGTTGAAATGGGAAATCCATCAATTGATTTTCCAATGACACAAACAACCACTGCCCCTCCGGGCAATAATAAGTTTGCTTTCAACACTACTAATTTCGATGATGGCTGGACAAGCACTGTGCAGGAAGATTGGGTAGAGGCTGCAAAAGGAAACATCCGCGTTTTAATTCATTACCCAAACAAACAAGCCGACACCTACAATTCAGTTTTGCTGGATGGATTAAAAAATGCCTGGAATACATTGGTTGCGCCAAAATATAGCAGTGCAATTAATATTGAATTTAAACCAATCAACGGCTGGCAATCCATTGAATTTGCAGAAGCGGATTTGGTGGAAAAGCTAACCGGCAAAACCATTTATGTGGTGTTGTTTAAAATGAACTATTCAAATGGCAGCGGTAAATACCTAGAATTTATTACGCCAAATAAAAGATCGTTTGAAGAGGAATTTGGCGCCTATCATGAATCTTCTTACGGATGGGAAAAAATGGAAAATATGGCTAATTACAACAAATTTGCAGTAGCCGCTTCTGACCTTCAGGGAAAATGGACAAATGATTTTAGCGGAGCCATTCAATATGTAAATGCTTATACCGGTTACGACGCAGGTATGGCCACCCACGCATCTGCAGAAAATTTTCAAATTGGCTCGGGCAATACTTACAATTGGGATTTAGGAGTTGCCAGCGGCCAGGTTGGAAATATTAAATTTCAAAGTGTAAAATCAAATGGCGAATTTTCTATGACTGGCAACTGGCAAATCGTCTTTTCTGACATGGAAGGGAAACCCCGGACTTACAATGCATATTTTTCTTGTATAAAAGGTTTACGGATTTTATGGCTGGATAACAGGGCATTTGCCAAGGTTCAATAATAAAAAAAATAACTCTATTAAATAAAATAACCATGAAAAAATATTTTTGTATTGCAGTAATGCTAGGATTTTGCTCTGTGTCAAATGGACAATTTATCAATAAACTTAAGGACAAAATAAAAACTAAAACAACGCAAAAAGCAGATGCCAAGGTGGATAAAAAAATTGACGGAACCCTTGATAATGTCCTTGATGGCAATGTGCATTTTCCAAAAAAAAGCAAAGAAAATAAGGCAAGTGAGGACAACAATGAAACGCCATCTATCGACAATATACCGTCTTTGCCATTTTTTGAAATTAACAATCAGAAAATAGCCTACAAATCAAAATTCGATTTTGTTCCGGGTGATAAAACTATTTTATGGGAAGATTTTTCTGAGGATGCCATAGGTGATTTTCCTGTAAATTGGAACACAAATGGTTCCGGGGAAGTGGTAACCATAGACGAATTGGATGGAAATTGGTTAATGATGCAGGAAAATTCAAATTTCGCTTTAAACGAGCTTTTAAGCCTCTCAGAAAACTTTACCATCCAGTTTGATGTGATGATTACGGTGCCGTTTGAGTGGAGTTCTAACTCACTTAATTTCGGGATAAGTGATGTTAAAAATCCCGGCACCTTTATAAACTCTTCCCATCACAGTTTAGGGGACAACAACAATGCTGTCTTTTGGCTAACAATGCATCCAGGTGCCCAAGAGTCAAATTCAAAAGGATATGGAAATTACTTAATGAACATCAATTCCGCAAGCAATTTAGTCGCTGAAAAAATTGAACTTCCAGATTTTTTGGACGTAAAAGAAAAACTTCCGTTAAAAATCTCCATTTGGAAACAAAAACAGCGGATTAGGGTGTATATGAACGAGAACAAAATAGTTGATTTGCCTAGGATTCTACCGGCAGAAATGAATATTAATGCACTTATATGGAAAACAGAGGGATATCAGGGAGACAATAAATATTTTATCAGTAACCTGAGAGTTTCTGAGGGAGATCCAGACACCAGAAATAAACTGTTAACCGAAGGAAAACTGGTTTCCAATGGAATCCTTTTCAATGTTAACTCTAATATTATTAAACCCGAGTCTTACGGTGTGCTAAAAGAAATAGCAGAAGTCCTTAAAAAAAACAAAGATATCAACGTCACGATTGTTGGCCATACGGACAGTGATGGAGATGACTCACAAAATCAGGAATTGTCCCTTAAAAGGGCAAATGCAGTAAAAAATGCATTATCAGCCGATTTTAACATTGATAACTCCCGTATGGAAACAGATGGCAAAGGAGAAACTGAACCTTTATTGCCTAATTTAAACGCTGTAGATAAAGCCAATAACAGACGGGTAGAATTTATTGTAATTCACTAATTTATTAGTTGAATTCACGGATTTTAATCCCTAAAAGTTATGCTTTTTGAGGAATACAACAGAATAATAGAATCAACTAATTTTGACAAGTTACGCTTTACAGTAGCATAGCCTATTTCAATTTCTAATCCGTCATAGATTTCTTTTGACGATATCGAAGGGTTTGCTTTTAAAAAAGCAAGTATTTCTTCACTCTTAGAATCTAGCATATTTTGTAAATTTATTTTTGAGGCTCATTTGGATAGTAAATTTAACTTATTTTTTATAACTCATAGAACTCTAAAATAAAGCTCATTTCTATAAGGAATTCGAGCTTTATTATAGAGCGAAGTGAGCTTTATAATTGTTTAAAAACATTCTAGAAAAACTGATTGCACAACACCTACCCTAGCGTTTTTTTTAATTGATCGCAAACATTAATAAATTTAGTGCCTATATGACTACTAATAATATACGAATTTATTATACATTTATCCAATAAACATCAGCTAAAAGAAAACAAAAAGCCATCCGCCGAAGCAATATTTTTATTGAATGTTTGTAGGTTTGTACTAAATCCGATTTGAGCATAAATTATAGACGGCATAGTTTTTCTTAGATGCTAATATTTTCAATATCTTCAGAAAACCATTTTTTAATTAATTCTATACTTTCATTTACAGAGTTTCTACTTAGATATAAAGAAATCACTAATTCATTAATCACTAATTCATTTTTATTGAAGGTTTCAATTAAAATAATTTTAGAAGTCCAAGCTTCTAAAAGTTTTATCTCTGAATAGTTTTCAAGTTCTTTTGGGTTTTCTTGGACAATTCTCAATCCCTTTTGTTTGCTTATGTCTATATAGCTATATATAGGATTGCCATCGTAAAAACTTTTTCCTTTGTCGTTTTTGTTTGTTACATAATTACTTTCAATTAGAAATTTTTTATCTAATGCTCTTTGGAGCTTTTTTTTCCAATAACCAACATTAAGATTATAATTCCTCTTGTCTTCCAAAAATTTTTGATATAATATTTTTTCTTCTGTCATATCTAAATATTATTAATTATCAATAAACGCAATACCTGCTCGAATCTCAACATCAACTCTTATAGACCTATTTTGAGGATTATTCGAAAATGTTTTGATTATCAAACTTTGACCTATTACATTATGTCCATTTGAAGGTGATTTGTCTACATATCTTTCAACTTTCGCAAATGCATTTACTCTTTCGCTAAATTCATTATTAGACAATTGATTTCTTAAATCAGTAATTAAATTTTGACCATCTTGTTTTTTAACATCAAGGGTAGTATTCCAGGATTCAGACCTTTTTAAACCATTTCCTTGAGCTTGAAATCTTCCTCTGTTCGCCATTTTTTTTAATTTATGCACAACTTTTTATATCCATGTAAATCAAAATATTTATCACTTCAAATTTCCGGATAAATAAAATTGTATTCTAAATTTATTATGAATTGTCAGCAATTTTTTGTCCTACTAAACTACGTTAAATAAAGTTAAATTTCAACATATAATATCAATTTGAATTGTTCATTCCAATTATGGCTATGATTGGCGCAGTGGTGAGTTTTTTTGTTTCCTATATTTTGAGGAAATTGTTTTCGGATTCAGGTGTCTCTAAAAAGAAATTAAAAAACTCGTCCCAAACGGTATTGTTGGCCATATACCGTACAAAGGCGAACTATTAATCACCCATCAGTTTATAAGTGGTTTACGCGGTTGGGTTATTGAAGTGCCAAGGACATCGAAACCTAAAGGAAACCGGTCGTTTTGTAAAAATTAGCGCTTCGGAAATCCATGAAAGCCACCCACACAATGGACCATTACCAAAGAAGCGCCTAATTATTCGAGGTAAAGTTAAGGTTGCTCTTGCTGTTCTTTCATACCAATGTTTTACACATCGCTTTAAAATCGAAATTTTCTTTCCCGATACTAAAATTGTGTTGGCCAACTTTGGAAAAACCATACTTTTTGTAAAACCGGATGGCTCGGTCGTTGGTTTTTAAAACGGAAAGCCAAATGTGCTTAAAACCTGATTTTTTTGCTTCGGAAAATAATTCAGTTTGTAGTTCCGAGCCAATCTTCATGGAAAGAAAATCGTTCAGTACATAGATTTTTTGCAGCTGGCAAATGCTGTCGGATTGGATAAATTCTGATTTTGAATTCAGCTTTAACTTAGCATAACCAACCGGCAGTTTGTTTACAAAAGCGAGCCAAAATACATTTTCGGACTTTTTGATACTTTGATTAATTTTTTCCACCGAAAATGTCTTGTCGTAGTAGTTCATCAAGTCATTTTTATCCCTGAACAAATGTCCAAAGGTTTCGGTAAAGGTTATCCTGCCCAATAAAGCAATAATAGGGGCGTCTTTGCTATGTGCTTTTCGTATTTCTATCATGGAGAATGGATTTTAAACGGTAAGTATGAAGCACCACGGCAATGGCGCAACCAATAACGATGGGCAAGGCATGAATGAGCAAACCATAGACAATGTACACTACATTGGCAACAGTGGAGAATAGGCGTAATTTATATTCTCCTTTGGTGTACATAGAGTAAAGGTTGAACGCCAATCCGGTATAGCCTATCAGGTCGTTTGTGTTCATGGTATTGTTTTTAAAGCGTCCAAAAAAAACGTTCCTTGGTTTTTGAGCTTGCCCCTAATTTTTGGTAAAAGGCAATGGCATTTTCATTAAAATCGGGTGTTTGCCATTGTACAAGGTGACAACCTTCAGAAATGCCATAACCCTTTACTTGTTCCATAAGTTTTGTGCCAATTCCATGGCCCCTGATGCTTTCTTTTAGGTACAAACAATCCAAATAGATGTAAAAACCAGCATCCCAAGTGGAAAACTGTTTTATAAATGAGGCATAGCCCATCAATTCACCTTCGGTTTCAACAACTAAGCACCTTACGGGATTTTGGCTGTTGAACAGGTGTTTTTTCAGAGCTTCCAATTTATTTGTCGGATCGTAACCTGATTGTTCATATTCGGCATGCAAAGCACAAAGTCCTACAAGTTGCGGGACATCTTTTTCTTGGGCAAATCTGATTTTCATAAGTATATAGTTTTTTAACAAGCGCATTCAAAGAGCGAACCTTCGGCCGGCTGTGTGCCTTCAGTGGCATAGCCGTCAAATTTCCACCACTCGATTCCGCCCATGAGCTCTTTTACTTTAAAGCCCAATTTAGTCATTTTTAGCGCCCCTTTGGTAGAAGCGTTGCAACCAATGCCATCACAATAGCAAACATAGATTTTTGATTTGTCAAGGTGTTTAGTGCTTTCTACAGTCATTTCTCTATATGGCAGATTAATGGCTGTTGGAATATGTTCCCTGTCAAACCCAAATTTCTGCCTTGCATCTACAGCAATATAATCTGTACGGTTCTCAAAAGCATTATATAAATCCGAAGGATCTATTTCATAAGCCAATTTGTTCTCGTAAAATTTAATTTGATTTTTCATAAAATATTAGATTTTGATTTGAGACAAAATTATATGTATTGTTTGTATAGGCATAATTTTGAAATTGAATGAATTTTAATTAATGCTGAAAATATTTCAGGTATAACATATTTATATTGATGTAACTTTGTGTTTATGGAAATTAAATACTTTAGATTGATAAAAGCGATAGCTGAAGAAGGGAGTATTGCCAATTCTTCGGAAAAATTATTTTTAACACAATCGGCATTAAGCCACCAACTTAAAGAATTGGAAGAGCAACTTGGGTTTAAAGTTTTTCACAGAACCAGAAACAAATGGAAACTAACCGATGAAGGCACCGAATTATATAAATTGGGAAACACAATTCTTGACAGTATTGATAAAAGTTTTAAGAACATTCAACACATAAGGACAGGTTCGGTTGGAACCATTAAAGTAAGTACTGAGTGCTATTCTTTTTATCAAGGCTTACCAAATTTCATCCAAAAGATGGGTTTACTATATCCAGAAATCAATCTTGATTTAATTCTCGAAGCAACACACCAGCCAATTTCCAAGATTTTATCAAATGAAATTGATATTGCTATTGTTACATCAAAACCCGAGAATAATTTATTAACAAGTATTGAGATTTTTGAAGATGAAATTTTTGCAATAATGCATAAAGAAAATGAATTAAATAAATTAACCTTTATAGATGTAAACGACTTTTCAGATGCACACTTAATTATTCATTCTTTTCCATTAGAAACGGTGTCTGTTTATGAACAATTTTTAAAACCAAACAAGATAATTCCATCCAAAATTACTGCTATACCACTCACAGAAGTGGCATTAGAAATGATTTGTGCTAATTTTGGTGTGATGTGTATGCCCAAATGGGCATTAAAATCGTTTAAACTCTCAGATGAGTTGGTTTATAAAAGAATCGGTAAAAACGGTTTAAAAAGAAGTCATTTTTTAGTTATTCGTAAGTCCGATATAACTAAAAAATATATTCAAGATTTCATTTCAAATTTTACGGACGAATTTTCAGCGGAGTAGTTTTTCAGCTTGCAGAGAACGTCCTTGGTATAGCCACAGTGCGGATTTGCAGGCTTCGTTCCTGTCCACCGCTACAAGAGCCCACGCGGAGCAGCGGCCGAAAAATTACCACCAAACCCTACTATTGTGGACATACCATGTTAACGATTCGTTGTTTTTTCGTTCTGTACAATTTCATTTACAAAGTCTGATAAGATTTCTGCTAATTGTCTTGCTTTACTCATCATTGGTAAATGTCCGCTGTCAATAGCAACGATTTTATTTGCATTTAGGTTCTTCGCCATTTTGTCTTGTAAAATACTCGGCGTTGATTTATCATTTTTCAGTTTAATATAAAGTCGGTTGGTATTTGGCAAGTTAAAATTGATTTTTGTTATGTAAAGTGCTTTTGACTCTGGAGTAAATTCATTCACAATTTTTAAAGTTTGTTCTGCTGTCAAGTCGTTGCAAAGTTCCCTTTCAATTGATTTTTGTGGTGGTTTCGTTCCAAATAACCTTAAGATTATTGGCATTATCAATTTCTGCGGAAACGGCAATGAAGAAACAAATGAATTTCCGTTTATTGGAATAACAGAACCTAAAGCAACAAAACCTTTTAGTTCATTTTTGAAATGATTTGCAACTTTTAGACCAACGCAAGCACCTATTGAGTGTGCAACTATGATAAAATGGTCTTTCTTCCAATTTTTTATTTGGTTGGTTGCAGCACTTACATAGTCATCAAATGTCAATTTGTCAATCGCCTTTCCGTCTATTTTTTTATTTGGAAAGTCAATCACCAAAGATGAGATATTGATTTCCTTTATTAAATCGTCCCAGATTGAGCCGTTTAAACCTGCTCCGTGTATAAATACTATTCCAATATTGTTGTCCATATTATCGTCCTATAATTTGTGACTGCTTAGTTATTTACAATGACCGCTAACCTGTTGGCAGTAGTGTTTATTTTTCGCACATTTCTCAACGAATTGATTTAATCTTTTTTTCCAATCCAACCCAAATGAGTATTTTTAAAATTGTCATTGAATTTCAGTCCGTAGCCAAAAATTCTGTCCACTGCTGAATGTCCAAATAAAATCACACCTGCTAAAGTGAGTAAAGAATAATTTAACCAAAACCCCAAAATCAAAATGGTAATTGCAACCAGTTTATGATGTAAAAAATTATAGAGCCAAGCACCTGTTTTAGGATTGGCCAAATAACCAATCATTGATAAATCAGGTAATAGAATAAAGGCAGGAAAAATCCACCAAGCATAGTCTAATTGATTAAATAGGATTATCGAGAGTAAAAACTGTCCCAATTCTTCAAGTTTCAAAAGATTATTCATTCCGTTCTTCATATTTACTGAATTTATTTATTATGACACAAAAGTCTAAAACTTTAATTCAGTACCTCTTGACTAAAATCAAGAATTTTCAGTTTGGCGTTTTCTTATTCTACTAAATGTTTCGGCTGTCATACCAAGAACAGAAGCAATGTATTGCAAAGGAACCTGATTAAATAGCTCTCTGTTTTGTTCAAAATACAAATCATATCTTTCTTCTGCTGTCATTGATAAATGAGAGAAAACTCTATCTTCAATCATTGCAAAGCATTTTACAATTAATCTTTTTTCAATTTCATTCCATTTGGGAAACTCTTTGCAAAGTTTAAGGTAGTTTGTCTTGGTAATTGTCAATAACTCTGTGTCGGTAAATGCTTGTATTGTCCAACGATTTGGTTGGTCAAAAAAGAAACCTATTACTTCTGTAATTAAAAAATTTTCAGTAGAAATCCACTGTGTAATTTCCTTTCTGTCCGACAAAGCATAAACTCTTAAAATTCCCGATTTTACAATACTTAACTTGTCACAAATTTTGTCTGACTTTGTGAAAAAATCATTTTTTTGAAGTTTTTCTTCGTGAAAGTATGAATGAATTATTGCCAACTCTTGATTTGTGAGTTGTCCAAAATGTTCTTGTAATAATTTATTAAAGCCTTTCATGGTGTGGTTTGTAACATTCTAACTAACGTTTTTTTATGTACAATGCCCGCTAACGGTTTTTTATAATATTTGTGCGTCTTAAAAATCGGAGATTTTCCGCCGAAGCAATATTATTATTGAATGTTTGTCGGTTTGTATTTAGTTTAAATGTAAGCATAAATTATATGAGATGTTAGGCTCAGTATTTTAATTAATTCCATATTTCTCTTTTATTTCATTAATTTTTCTCTCATCTGCCATTCTTATTCCTGGCTGACTTCCAAAAAATTGATAATCATACTTTATGGAATGAATTCTATCTAGCAACATTTTAAAAGCTGTTAAATGCAATTCATTTTCAGAAACTGCTTTTTGTATAATAGGTAAATATTTTTCCATCATTACCAAATTAGAGTGTTGAATTATAGACCACATTCCAGTTTCAAATTTTTCTCTAACTAAGGATTTTCCTATATATTTTTTGTGTTCAATGAATAGCGAGTCAATTATTCTTCGATTGTTTAAATCAAGTTCATTTTGTTTAGTTAAATTAGTTTTATATTCTAGATCAGAGGTTCTGTAGAATTGGTCATTAATTCTAATTTTAGACATAAGATTTACTAAATTCAAATCAAGATTATTCTCGATTGAATACTCCTCTAAATTAATTGGTTTATTGGCTACTATTTTGTTGGCACATTTAGTTTTCTGTAATTCATAAATTTCAGGAATTTGTCTGTTAAAATGATTTTTTTCATTTTCGAAAATTTTAATGTATTGACAGATTTTATCAAATTCAGTCGCTTTTTTAAATGCAATTTCTATATACTCGTTATTTTCTTTAAGTGTACTTAGAGCTGTTGCAATATTCCAATAATTTTGAAAATTGTATATATTTCCATTATTAGCTATACTTTTCTTCGTTTCTTCAATTATATTCTTTCCAAAACCAAAATTATTATCTGAAACGTTTTCTTTTTGAACAGGTTCGTATTTTAAAAATTCGCTTTCAAAGTTTTCAAATGTAAAAATTGTTTCCTGACTGTATGCAATAGATGTCGTAATAAGAAATAAAGTAATTAAATTTTTCATAGCGTTCGATTTCTATTGTGCCTAATTTACTATCAACATTATAAAATGTAATGTTAATATTGTTGAGATAAACGTTTAAAAGTACTTTTTTATCAGTTATTTCAATTTAAGGATTTTTTGCAATTTTATTTTTCACTAAAATACTTAAAATATTTAATATGAAGTTCTAATATTACAAATTACAAGCAATTTCATTTATTTCAAAAATAAATATATGCAATTTTAAGAAGATATTCTAATGATACTTGTTTTGGCAGTTTATAATAATATAGAATTAATTCTGAATAAAACGCCCCCCTAAAAATTAAAAAAACCTTGATAATCAAACGATTATCAAGGTTTTTAGTACAAGAGGCGGGACTTGAACCCGCACGGGCCTTACAGCCCACTGGATTTTAAGTCCAGCGTGTCTACCAATTCCACCACTCCTGCATTGGTATTTTAAATTTTAGAGCGAAAGACGGGATTTGAACCCGCGACCCCCACCTTGGCAAGGTGGTGCTCTACCCCTGAGCTACTTTCGCAGTCTTTTATTAATAATCGTGCATTTAATTGCTTAAATGAGTGGGCAAATTTAAAACATTTCTATTAACTGCAAAGATAATTTTTAATTTTATTTAAAAGTTTTTTTAATCAGCTTGTTTTAAGGTTGTAAATCTGTAATAATAAAATATATTTGCACTGTTTTAAATAAATTTAATGCAAATAACCTCAAATTCTATTCCAAAAAAAGTGAATTTTTCAGCAGTATTTAGCGATTTTAAACAGTTAACGAAAGTTGGTTTGTCCCTAAGTGTTGTGTTTTCATCCTTGGCAGGATATTTATTGGCTGTTGAAGAAATTCAGGTTTCAATCCTTATTTTGTTGGCTATTGGCGGTTATTTAATGGTTGGGGCTTCAAATGCATTCAACCAAATTATTGAAAAAGATACAGACGCCTTAATGAAACGCACTATGAACAGGCCTTTGCCAACCGGAAGAATGCACGTTTCCATGGCAATGGTCATCGCAGTTTCCTTTACCATTTTAGGTCTGGCTATTTTATACAGCATCAATCCGAAAAGTGCCTTGTTTGGCGCTATTTCCATTTTTTTGTACACCAGTATTTATACCCCGTTAAAATCAATAACGCCTTTGGCTGTTTTTGTTGGGGCCATCCCGGGCGCCATTCCTTTTATGTTGGGCTGGGTTGCCGCAACCGACGATTTTTCGATTGAACCGGGAATCTTATTTTTAATTCAGTTTTTTTGGCAATTCCCCCATTTTTGGGCAATCGCCTGGCTTCAATATGATGAGTACAAAAAAGCCGGATTTAATTTGATGCCAATGGGACAAAAAAATAAAAAGGCGGTAGTGCAAATTATCATCTATACAATTTGTTTAATCATAGTTTCTGTAATTCCTGTATTGAAATTGACAGGAAATTTTTATATTTATCCTGTCACAGCAGTAATTTTAGCTTTTCTGGGCGGCATTATGTTATTTTATGCCGTTAAACTTTATAAAAACCAAACCAATAAAGAAGCCCGTCAGTTAATGCTGTCAAGTGTTTTGTACATTACTTTGGTACAGGTTATTTATGTGGTGGATAAATTTTTACATTAAAAATTTGAATTACGATATACGATTTTTGATTTACGAATTTTTAAATTTTTTTATTTTATCTTTAAAAAACGAATCAACAGTTCAACAATTAAACAACTAAACGATTAAACAATTTCATGAAACAAACCTTAGAACAAGAATACAATCAAGCCAAAAGAAAATCGGCAAAACCTATGTTATGGGTTTCTATGGTAAGCATGACTATGATGTTTGCCGGACTCACAAGTGCTTATGTGGTAAGCAGAAAACGCAGCGATTGGGTTTCCTTCGATTTGCCAAACGCTTTTTATGTCAGCACCTTTTTAATTGTGTTGAGCAGCATCACTTTTATGCTGGCCAAATATTTCATCAAACAAAATAACCGAACCCTTACCACCTCCTTTTTGCTTTCAACTTTGGCTGCAGGTATTGGATTTGTGTTTTTTCAGTTTCAGGGTTTTAATGAATTATTAGATTCAGGATTGTTTTTTGCGGGTGCGCAAAGCACTGTAAAATCATCATTTATTTATGGCATTACCATCGCCCATTTGGCGCATGTTGCGGCAGGAATTGTGGTCTTGCTGATAGTGATTTTTAATCACTTCAATAAAAAATATTCTGCCAGTGATACGCTAGGCCTTGAATTAGGCTCAATTTTCTGGCATTTTGTAGACATTCTTTGGATATATTTGTTTTTATTTTTCTATTTTATTAGATAATAAAAAATATGTACTTTTGGCGAAACTATAACTAAAAATCAAAACAAACTTTTATGGAAGTAACTATTCCTACTGAAAATAAGGGCGCTTCTTGGGATGGCGGAAACAACAACCCATTAGGGGCAAGTTACGGTAAAATGATGATGTGGTTCTTCATTTTATCCGATGCGCTGACATTTTCGGGTTTTTTGGGCGCGTATGGCCTAATGCGTTTTAAATTTCACGATTCCTGGCCGATAGCCGATGAAGTTTTTACCCACTTTCCATTTTTGCATGGTGTGCATGCGCCTATGTATTATGTGGCCTTAATGACTTTTATTTTGATATTTTCATCGGTTACTATGGTGTTGGCCGTAGACGCAGGACATCAGATGAATAAAAAGAAAGTGACTTTTTATATGTTGCTTACCATTGTTGGCGGTGCCATTTTCTTGGGATCACAAGCTTGGGAATGGAAAAATTTCATAAACGGCTCCTATGGTGCTGTGCAATTAAACGACGGAAAAATTATTCAATTTGTTGATGCAACAGGAGAACAGATTACTTTAGAAAGTTTTGTGAAACCCTTGCCTTCAGAAAGAACACAACACACAGCCAATAAAGGAATCTGGTTTAGAAAAGAAGCAGAACTTTCTCCTTTTAGCCTTAATGAAGTTGTTGAAAGCTTCAAGGCAAATCCAGGAATTTCAATAAGAACTGAGCAGATTAATCCTGAATTAAAATCAAAAACGATTGTTCCGCATAATGAAGCATTGGCCTATTTATTAGAAGGAAAAGCGGTGGTTAAAGGCGCCAACCTTCAAGTAAACGAATACGGAAAAACATTGTTTGCCAATTTCTTTTTCTTTATCACGGGATTCCACGGATTCCACGTTTTATCGGGAGTGATCATTAATATCATTATCTTTTTTAATGTGATTATTGGAACTTATGAGAGAAGGGGACATTATGAAATGGTTGAAAAAGTAGGACTTTATTGGCACTTTGTAGATTTGGTTTGGGTATTTGTATTCACCTTCTTCTACTTGATTTAATTCATAAAACGACATTAAAAATGACACACGCACAAGAACATATTTCACACACAAAATTAATTTGGAAAGTATTCGCAATACTTTCAGTGATCACTATTGCTGAAGTTGCTTTAGGAATAACAAAACCTGCCTCACTTCATTTAACTAAAATTTTAGGAACAAGTCCGCTCAACATCATTTTCTTGGTTTTAACCTTGGTAAAAGCCTATTATATCACCTGGTTTTTCATGCATATGGCTGATGAAAAAAAGAGTTTAAGAAGAGCTGTGGTTTGGACAGCGGTTTTCTTAATCATTTATTTAGCCACATTATTGTTAATTGAAGGAAGTTACATCAACGATGTTTTAAGTCCGCTCACAAAGTGGAACTACTAATATTTTAAATAGAAAAAGGTGGTTTTTAACCGCCTTTTTTGTTTAACTTTAATCACATGAAAAAAATTAAAGAACTTTTTAGATTGGTTTATTCAAAGTTTGATTTGAAAAAGTTCCTTTTATTGTTCAGTTTATTTATCGCACCCTTAATCTTTTATATTTTTCTCTCTTTAGGTATATATAAACATCATAATCTGCCTATTTTAACAGAAAAAGTAATTGACTTGAAAACCGTTTCTCCGGCGACGGACGCCACTTTTTCGAAAAAACTTACCGTTGTTTGTTTTTTGGGAAGCGATATCAATATGGCCAAGGCAAGTCTGTTCAATTTAAACCAAACGATTTACAAAAGGTATTATTCAAAACCATTTTTTCAGATGGTTGCCATTCTTCCGCAGGGATTGGAAAATGAATACAGCGAAACCATCAAAGAACTTTCCGCTTTTACAGATATCAGCAAATGGCAATTTATTTACGTAAGTCCAGAAAACACCAACTTGCTTTTTAATAGCTTTGAAACGCCTTTTGCATTAAACGAAAATGGGTATTCAGAATATGCATATATTGTTGATATGGAATTGCGTTTGCGCGGAAGAAAAGACGACGAAGACACCGAAGGCGGTAAATTATATGGTTATAATATGAAATCAGTGGCAATTTTGAAGAACAAAATGAAGGACGATATTGACATTATTTACTATCAGTTGAAAAAATCGGCTGAAAAACAGGCAAGAAGAAAAAGAGAAATCTAATTAAATGAAAAAATACTCCTACATAGGCATTGCTTTTATCATTTTAATCTTCGGAATTTACGCGGTTCCGAAAATTGTAAATAAATTTAAAACCCCAAAATTGGTAACCATCGGCAAAGTTCCTGCGTTTGAATTTACCAATCAGGATGGTAATTTGATCACCAATTCATTTTATGAAGGAAAAGTTTATGTGGTGGAATTTTTCTTCACCACCTGCCCTACTATTTGTCCGAAAATGAATGAAAATATGTTGAAAATTCAAAATGAGTTCTATGGAAATCAGGATTTTGGCATCGCGTCTTTCAGCATCAACCCAAAACATGATACACCACAAATTTTAAAGGAATATGCCAAATCGCATGGCGCAACCTTAAAAAACTGGAACTTTTTAACAGGCGACCAAGATATAATTTATGAACTGGCAAATACCGGATTCACCTTGTATGCCGGCGAAGACAGCAACGCAGAAGGCGGATTTGAACATTCGGGAATGTTTGCTTTGGTAGATAAACAGGGAAACATTCGCTCGAGATTGGACGACTATGGAAATCCGATCGCTTTTTACGACGGACTCGACCCAAAAGGCGTGCAACAAATTAAAGAGGACATTAAAATACTTTTAAAAGAATAATGGCAACAGCTTCAAAAAAATACAATACGTGGATTGTCATTTTATCAATCGCAATTCCGCTGGTGGTTGCGATTTTGTTTCGCATTAAAATTGACATACAACTTCCTGTTTTTTTACCGCCAATTTATGCCACGTTAAATGCGTTTACGGCAGTGCTCCTAATGGTGGCATTTTGGGCTGTTAAAAACAAAAAAATTACCTTGCATGAAAAATTGATGAAAACAGCCATCATTTTTTCCGTATTATTTTTAGTGCTGTATGTAGCTTATCATATGACTTCAGATTCCACTAAATTTGGAGGTGAAGGAACTATAAAAACAATTTATTTTGTCATTTTAATTACACATATCTTGTTATCGGTGGCGGTTATTCCATTTGTGTTGATCACCTATGTTAGAGCCATCACAAACCAAGTGGCACTTCATAAAAAAATAGCGCGGTTTACTTTTCCGTTGTGGCTGTATGTGGCCATAAGCGGGGTGGTTGTTTATGTGATGATTTCGCCGTATTATTAATGCCGTTGGAAAATTGAGGAGAAAAAAGAAAAAAGAGAAGAGAAAAAAGACAAAAAAATAAATTTTAGATTTTGAATTAAACAACGCAATGCATCAACGTGTCAACAAATAAACAACTCATGAAAAAAGCATTGCTTTCAATAATGTTCCTTTTTTTTATTCAAATGGCCAATGCGCAATGTGCTATGTGTAAAGCTGTTGTTGAAAGCGGAAAACCCAGTGAAGCGGAAGGCTTAAATTCGGGTATTTTATATTTAATGATCTTTCCCTATATCTTAATAGGCGTTTTATTTTTTATTATTATTAAGTATAAAATAACAAAAAATAAAAATAAAGAAATTTAACATTTCCATAAGTGACTAAAAGTGTAACAAATGCTAATTTTAGTCGTCATATACAAAATCAACATAAACATAAACTCAGTCACATACAATGAGAACAAAAATTGTCAGTATTTTGGCGTTCGTATTATTTATAAACGCAAATGCACAAGATAAAAAATGGACACTTCAAGAATGTGTCGACTACGCTTTAGACCACAATATCTCCATAAAACAACAGGAACTCAGCAAAGGATTGGTTGAAGAAGACATTACTATTGCCAAAGGCAATTTTTATCCTTCCCTAAATTCTTCGGTTTCACAAAACTGGAATTTTGGTTCCTATATCGATAATTATGGCGGACGGGTTTCCAGAGACAGCCGTTCCAATAATTTCAGTTTAAATTCCAACGTTACGCTTTACAACGGAAACAGAAATAAAAATAATTTGTTACAGGTACAAAAAAGCTTGGAGGCTGCAGGCTTTAATTTAGAAGAAAACAAAAATGGCATTATGTTGTACGTTGTTAATTTCTATTTAAATGTTTTGTTGAACAAAGAAAGTATCATCATTGCACAAGACCAGATTGACATCAGCAAAAAACAGGTTGAAAAAGCGAAAGCCTTGGTTGATGCAGGTTCAAAACCTAAAGCATCGCTTTTGGAAGCTGAAGCTACTTTGGCCGCCAATGAGCAACAATTGACTATGGCACAAAATACGTTGGATCTTTCCTTATTGAGCTTGGCACAATTGTTACAGGTTTCGCATAAAGGATTTGATGTACAGGAAGTTCCTTTAACCATCGATTCTGCATCGTTAATTTATAATGATACCGATTTAATTTTTAACACCGCTGTTGCTAATTTACCTGAAATTAAAAGTGCCGAAATAGCCGTTGAGCGCTCCAAAATAGGCGTAGAAGTCGCTAAAGGCGCCTTTTACCCTACCCTTTCATTTGGCGCAGGATTGGGGACTGCTTACCAACACAACCAAGGAGATAAAGATGTTCGACCAGTTATAGATGAAAATAACAATGTTGTTTATGTTCCCAACGGATTTGGGAAACAGCTGGAAGACAATTTAGGCTACAACTTCGGATTTTCCCTAAACATTCCAATTTTTAACCGATTCCAAACAAAATCGGGTGTTGCAAAAGCCCAAATAAATCAGGAAATTGCCTCGTTGCAATTGCTTGACAAACAAGTTAAATTAAGGGAAACAATTGAAAAAGCGTATGCTGATGCTAAAGCATCCTTAAATCAGTATATTTCAGCTGAAAAATCGTTGCTTGCCCAAAATGAGTCCTATAAAAATGCTCAAATAAGTTATGATTCGGGCGTGATGACATCCTTTGATTTTGACCAAGTAAGAAACAGGCTGGTAAACGCGCAATCTTCATTGGCCAATGCAAAATACAATTTCGTTTTCAGAACCAAATTGTTAGAATATTATTTAGGCATTCCAATTGTCCTGAAATAATCCTATCCCTAGCCCTTTCCGAAGGAAAGGGAGTTTGATTTGAAATGTATTTAAAATATAATACTTTTAATTTTTAATTCTCGGAAACATCCAACGCAAAACGTTGGATGTTTTGTTTTATAACTATTGAATTAAGTATCTTTGCTTTTTAAATTAAGTAAATTGACTTACATTTTAAACATAGAAACTGCAACAAAAAATTGCTCGGTAAGCATTTCAAAGGAAGGCAAAACCCTTGCATTAAAGGAATTGAATGACGGCAATTATTCGCATGCCGAAAAATTACACGAATTTATTGGACAAGTTGTTTTGGAAGCCAAGATTGCATTGTCCGATTTAAAAGCCATTGCGGTAAGCAAAGGTCCGGGTTCTTACACTGGTTTGCGAATTGGCGTTTCGGCAGCAAAAGGACTTAGTTTTGCGTTGGATATTCCGCTGATTTCTGCAAATACATTACAATCTTTGGCGCTATCGGTTTCCATTGAAAAAGGCTATAAAATTCCGCTTTTGGATGCAAGAAGAATGGAAGTTTACAGCCAGGTTTTCAATGAAAAGACTGAAAAAATCAGAGAAGTTTATGCGGAAATCATTACACCAGAATCATTCTCTGAGTATTTGAACGACCAAAAAGTCTATTTTTTTGGAGACGGCGCCCAAAAATGCAAAGGAATTATTACCCATGAAAATGCTGTTTTTATAGATGGAAAGTTTCCTTCGGCAAAAGAAATGTCGGTTATCTCTTACGAAAAATACCTCAAAAATGATTTTGAGGATGTTGCCTATTTTGAACCCTTTTATTTAAAAGAATTTTTAGGGGCAATTCCAAAAAAGTAGTTATTTTAAAGAATGATAAAAACTAAAGATCTTAATTAAATCTTCCTCGCTTTTAAATCCTAATTTGTTCTCATTCACGAAAGACTCAATTTCAATGGCTTTATTTGCAAATAAAGTTAAAATATCTTTTTTCTTACTTGGCAACTCTATTGCTGAACTATTTTTATAACCAATATAGATTTCATCATCAACACGCTTCAATGTTGGCGGTTTATATTTGTCGTAACCGGTTTTTGCTTTAACCTCTTCAAAAAATTTAATTTTTTCTTTGCGCAACAAAGAAATTTTATCCCCGGTATAAAGAATAACAAAGAAACCAGGTACTGTCTCATTTTTTTTTGAATAGTTATAAACCTGATATGATTTATTTGTACCTTCAAAATTTATAGTATAATTCAAGTTTTTTGATAAATGGTAGCTATTTCCATTTTTTTCAACTTCCATCTCATCCTGATATGCATCATATCGAATCAAATAATTATTTTGGCTATCTGATAGTTTTGCCGGCAAAAAATTCTCATTAATATAAATACTTCCCACCAATTCTTTTGAACGAAAGTCGAATGAGGTTATGCTTGTTCTATGTACTAAAGTTTGTTCGCTATCAGTTTTTTGACAGTACCCTGAAATACTGAATAATAGCAACATTAGAACTGAGTACTTATTAAATCTTGTTATCATAGATAGTTAGTGTTTTAAGTTAATTTTTTAGTCTCAATAATTATTCCATATTCATTTAGCTATTTATCCCGATGCAGTCAGAAAATGGTATTTCAGCACATACAGCGTTCTAAATCGATCTTTCTTTATTTGTTCTGAAATTCTAAACTTTCCTGTTATTTTCGGAGCTTCACTAAGATTTAATGATAAAAATAACAAAACTGTCCTTCATATCTCCCGAAAAATACAAAAAACGTTGAAAATGGAGACCATTTTGAACCCTTTTATTTAAAAGAATTTTTAAGGCAATTCCAAAAAAGTAGTTATTTTAAAGAATTATAATACCTAAATATCTGGATTAAATCTTCCTTGCTTTTAAATCCTAAATTATTTTTTTTAGCGTAAGATTCAATTTCATTAGATTTAGCTGAAAATAATTTTAATATATCCTTTTTATTATTAGGTAATTCAATTGCGGTATTATTCTTATATCCAACATACAATTTGTCATTAAGCCTCCCAAGTTTTGGTGGCTCATAAGTTGTAAAACCCAATTTTGCAGGAACCTCTTCATATAATTTAATTTTTTCTTTAAGAAACAATGAAATTTCATTACCGAAATATACAACCACAAAAAATCCTTTACTTGTTAATTCTTTTTCTTTGTAATCTAACACTTGATAAATTTTATTTAAACTTTCAAAAGTAATTGAGTAATTTGATGATAATGGTAAATAATATGCCTTATTATCCAATTCAACTTCCATTTTATCCAGGTAAGCATTATATCTCATTGAATAAACCATTTTTTGATTGGAAATTTTTCCGGGAAGAAATTCATTATTGATATAACTAGTTCCAACCAATTTCTTAGAGGTCAAATCAATTGTAGTAAAAGTAGTTGAATTAAAATATATATTTTCAACGTCTGAATGTTGGCTATAACCTGAAATACTAATTAATAGCATTATTGCAATAGCATACTTGTTAAGTTGTGGTTTCATAGATGGTGTTTTAAATTACTTACCTAATCTGATAATCATACAATTCATATTCATTTATTTTTTTAAATCAAAACCAACAACAATCCTATAAGTGCCGGCAAAGCCTGAACATAAAAGAGTTTTATGTTTTTTGTGGAATACGCCCCAAAAATACCGGCAACAACCACGCAGCTTAAAAAGAAAATAGCCAAAGCTTCAAAATTATTTTTATTTAAAATCGCCCAAATAAGGCCGGCTGCCAAAAAACCATTGTACAAACCTTGATTCTTTGCCAGCGTTTTTGAGCTTTTAGCTGCTTCCAAAGTTTGTCCGAATGTTTTTAATCCTTTTGGTTTGTCCCAATAAAATAGTTCCAAAATCATAAAATAAATGTGTTCAAAAGCCACCAAGGCAACAAAGAAAATTTGAATAGTTTTCATCTGTTTAAATTTTATTTTTTAGCGGTAACAGATGCTGTTCGCCATTAATCATTCCTTTGTGTATCAAAATTTGTAATGCTCGTTTCATCTCAGAATTTGATTTTTAGTTGTTCCAATGCTTTTATCGCTTCCTTTTCAGGCAGGTTACAGGCTGAATTTACGCAGATGTAAATAAGGGTCTCCGTTTCACTAAAACGGTTTTCCAATAAAGGAATATTGCTTTTTTTGGTGCTTCCCGCAATTAATTTGTTGGGAATATAATGCGTATTTATTTCTTTAAGCTGCTGCAATGCTTCTTTGCCTGAAATGGCGATTTCGTAAAATTCCCCAACAAAATTTGAGGCCAATTGCAGCCAATTGGAATATCCCGAGCCATATTGTTGGGTTCGTTCTTTTACATTCTGCAACATTTGTTCGCTCACTTTTAAATAATAACTGTTGGAATAATAATGGCTTAATTTAAATAAATTTTTGGCCATAATTGAGTTTGAAGCCGGTATTACATTGTCCTCAATTTCCATTTTTCGCGCAATTAAATCGGCATCCTGATTTGAAGTGAAATAAAACATGGAACGGTTTTCATCAAAAAAATGATCGAAAGCATAATCCGCCAATTGTTTGGCGGCGCTCAGCCACAATTCATTAAAAGTGGCTTCATATAAAGAAATATAGGCATCAATTACCGTGGCATAATCTTCCAAATAACCGTTTATGGTGCTTTTGCCATTTTTATAACTGTGGTTTAAATTTCCGTCTTCCTGTAACTGTTTGGTGTAAATAAATGTCGCATTTTTTATGGCAACATCTAAAAATCGTTGTTCATTAAAAACTGAATACGCATCCACATAACCTTTAAGCATAAGTGCATTCCACGAAGTTAACGATTTATCATCAAGCCTTGGCCGTTCTTTTTTTGCACGTTCCTTCAGCAATATTTTTTGCCAAGAAGTCACTTTATTTTCAAGTTCAACGATTGAAATTGTGTGTTTTTTGGCAACTTCCGCATCGCTATTTTTTCTAATCAACACATAATTCTCGTGTTCCCAAAGTCCATAATAATTTACATTGTAATAGGCGGCAAACAAGTCATAATCCTTTCCTAAAATGGTTTTCAATTCATTCTGGGTCCAAACATAAAAAGCGCCTTCTTCCAATTTGCCTTCGGCATTCAGGCTGTCGGCATCCAAAGAAGAGTGAAAAGCACCTTCCTGGGTGGTGAGTTCGCGTTCAATAAATTCGAGCGTTTGATATACTGTTTTTTTATACAATTCATTTTTAGTGGCCTGATAAGCTTCGGCGTACAAACTCACCAATTGTCCGTTGTCATACAGCATTTTCTCAAAATGCGGCACATGCCATTTTGCATCGACTGAATAACGTGAAAATCCGCCCCCAATTTGATCGTAAATTCCGCCGTAAGCCATTTTTATGAGGGAAGTATTCATATAATTCATCATTTCCTCATTTCCCGAGCGAACTGCATAATTCAACAAAAATTGGTAATTGTTGGGCATCGGAAACTTAGGAGCGCCTTTTCTTCCGCCCAAATCAGCATCCATGTATTGTTTCCATTCCTGTACGGCGTTGTCTAAATCGGCCACCGTAAAAGCTTCCATATTGTCATTAAACGCCACCAAATCCGAATTTTTCACGCCTTCGGTTAATTGTTCGGCATATTCAATGGCTTTTTCCGGCGTTTCTTCATACAAATTTGCCAACTGCTCCAGTGCATTTATCCAATTGTCTTTGGGGAAATACGTGCCGCCCCAAATGGGCCTTCCGTCGGGCAAAGCCACGCAGTTTAAGGGCCAGCCGCCTCTGCCGGTAATTAATTGTATGGCGTTCATATAAACCTGGTCAACATCGGGACGCTCTTCCCGGTCGACTTTTATATTGATAAAATACTTGTTCATCACCGCAGCCACCTCCTCATTTTCAAAACTTTCATGCTCCATCACATGACACCAATGGCACGAAGAATAGCCCACGGAAATTAACAATAATTTGTTTTCTTTTTTGGCAAGCGCCAAGGTTTCCTTATTCCACGCACACCAGTTTACGGGATTGTGCGCGTGTTGCAACAGGTACGGACTAGTTTCTTTTATTAGGCTGTTGGTGAATTTATGTTCGGGCATTTTGGTCGCGGTTTTTTGGTTACAATTGGTTAAAATGAGCAAAGAAAGAAAGCATAAACGATACATTCCTGATTTTTTTATAAATATAGTAAATTGTAGATTCATTTTGTGTTACCAACTTTGCGATTGGGTTAAATTTTAGGGAATGTCGCCATCGGGCTTTCTGATATTTTTCTCTTTTTAAAATGAGGCTTCTTTCTTATTTCATTATTCTTTCTATATATATTATAAAAAAGCTATGGAATGGGAAGTTAAACTTTTATAGCACGACATCGAACATAGCCTTGCCGTTTATTTTGAAAAAAATACTGAATTAATTGTGCAATCTTCAATAATTACTGAAACATAGCAGTAGCAAAACAACTGAATTTTACACGCATGTAAGCACCAAAAGTTTGCAGCAAATAAAAAGTCCGTTTGACGATTTGTAATAAAAAAGATTATCTTAACCCTTTGGGTGCAATTAATTTTTGACGATAATTTTTCGTCAGTTCGAGTGATTTTCGATAGAAAATCGTATCGAGAACAGAAAAATTATTGTTAAAAACGGTTCTCGATACATTTTTTGTTCCGTTTTACTCCACAAAAAACACTCACTGAAATTTTAATTATTGCACCCAACGGGTTATATTAGCAATAGATTAAAGAAGCTGTTTTGTGGCCGGCATAAACAAGTTGTAATTAATAGCGGACAAAAAATTTAACTATTTTACAACGAAACCTGCCTGTGGCCGGCAGGAAAATCATAGGACGGTTGCTTTTGTTTTGGGTTTTAATTTATAGCAGTAGATAACTTTAAAATGATGTGGTGTTGCGAAATATTAAAATTATTAAATTTTTAAACACATTGATTGTCACTCCATTTCTTCTTTTTACTTTTTTCATTGATAAAAAAGTAACAAAAAATCTAGTCTGATGATCTTTTTCTGTAAAATTGATTGAATTTTTGCCTTGCGCCGGCTGGCCCGATCGCTAAAAACAGCTACCAGCTGTTTTCTTAACGCTCTGTCCTATCACCCAGACCGCTTTTGCCTGTGCTTAGCCAGCCGCGAAGCTCTTTGGGTTGCAGCATCGGTCGTGATGTTTTAAACTTCATTCCATGAGATCCTGAAACAAGTTCAGGATGACGGTTTCAATATTTACGACGAAAAAAATCATATGACGGTTGCTTTTGTTTTGGGGTTTAATTGTTCCGTAGGGCGTGATGATTTGAACTTCATTTCGTGAGATCCTGAAACAAGTTCAGGATGACGTTTTTAACGCTTTTAAAATAGTATACTTACGATAAAGGGTTTTATGATTTGTGATAGTTTGGTGGTTTGCTGTATTAAAATTTAATAAAAGCATATTTGGAACTCCATCCATTTTGTTTTAAAGGTGAGTTGCGTTAGGGATTGAACGGTTTGTTTGAGCTATTTTTTAGTTGCTTTTCGCAACTAAAAAAAGCGAGCAGTGAAAGCCCGACCGCCTTTTCGGCGGGAACGCCCAATGAATAGGCAATGCGAAATAATACTATTGTGTTTCATAAAAAAGTGTATATTTGATATGCTATGGAAAACGAATCTAAAAAACCAATTACGCTTTTGTTGAAGAAAGTGAGCCATCGGAAAAAAGTGAGGCTGCTGTTGGTGTTTGCGTATAACGACTTTATTATTGCGAAAATCAGAAATATTGACGGTTACCTTTGGAGTAAAACTTTGCGCGGCTGGTATACCGATTTTACTGAGGAAAATGTGAACTTTATTAAGCTTACGCTTAAAAATGATGTTGTTTTTAAACTGGACAATAGTGTTTATGATAATCAATTAAAAGATGCTGTTGCGCATCCGGAAAAATTGGTTTCGGCAGAAAACGGGGTTGTTCTTAAAGCGTATTCGGACTATTTAAAGGGGAAATGCTACAGTGAAAGCACCGTTAAAACCTACACATCGTTTGTTTCCGATTTTTTTACCTATTTAAAAGACACGCCTTTAAACACCTTAACGAACCGTGATGTTGAGAAATTTATTGAGGCTGTTTTTATACCGAGGAATTACAGCATTAGCACGCACAGGCAGTTTGTTAGCGCGATAAAGTTGCTGAAGGCGTTTTATCCGGAATGTAAGATTGAGGAACTGCAGCTGCAGCGCCCGAAAAAAAGCATGATTTTGCCTACGGTTTTGTCTAAGGAAGAGGTTATTGATTTGCTGCGTTACACTAAAAATTTAAAACATCGGGCAATTTTGGCGATGATTTATTCGGCCGGCTTGCGCATTAGCGAGTTGCTGAGTTTGCAATTGGCGCATATTGATGTTGACAGAAGACAGATTTTGGTGAAAAACAGCAAGGGCCGCAAGGACAGGAATGTGATTTTGGCGGAAAGCATTATTCCGTTGATGAATAATTATTTAATGAGTTATCATCCTGACAGGTATTTTGTTGAAGGGAAACCTTATCAGCAATACAGTGCGGAAAGCATCAGGGCGTTTTTGCACCGATCGAGCAAGCTTGCAAATATTACCAAAAACGTAACGCCGCATACTTTAAGACATTCATACGCCACGCATTTGCTGGAAAACGGAATAGATTTAAGATACATACAGGAACTCCTTGGTCACGCCAAACCCGAAACGACGATGATTTATACGCACGTTACCAAGAAAGATTTAATGAAAATTGAGAGTCCGCTGGACCTGGCTTTAAAAAGCATGGCTGACACGGATAAAAACAGTAAAAACATACGGTTATCCGGGAATTACTAATTATAAACAGTTACATTTGAAAGGATATAACCAGTTGCCCACAATTATGAAAAAAATTCTGCTGAAAATATTAAACTTACTCATATTCTCAATGGGAATGAATTTATGTGCACAGAATACAATTGTGTATAAGGGAATTTTACGAAATACTTTCCTGATAGAAACAATCGAACTTTATTCTGACAGCACCTTTAAATGGACAAATGAATATGATTTAACTTGGAGCGAATACGGACAATATAAAATAGAAAGTAATAAACTGACTTTAAATCATTTCATTTTTTTGGACTATCCAAAAACAATGAGTTTAAAAGATAGTATTTCAACCCTTGAAAAACCTACTAAAAGTCGAATACTTGAAATTGAGAACAATCGGATTTATCCACTTACAGACAAAGGAAAACGGATAACTAAAATGAAAGACCCATACTTTAGAA
>MGWK01000068.1:0-17424 GCA_001800975.1 Flavobacteria bacterium RIFCSPLOWO2_12_FULL_35_11
TAATAAGTTAACGATTTCACCATGCAAACGGTTTTTTGGCAAGAACATATCTTCCAAATTTTTGGCAAATGGTATGGGAGTTTCTAAACTTCCTACGCGTTTTATGGGCGCATCTAAATAGTGAAAGCAATTTTCTGTGATCAATGCCGATAAATCTGAAGCAATTCCTCCAAACAAAGTATCTTCATGTAAAATTAAAACCTTTCCGGTTTTTTTAACAGATTTGTAAACAGTTTCCGTATCTAAAGGCTGCAAGGTTCTTAAATCGATGATATCGGCCGAAATTTGGTGTTCTTTAACTTCGTTTAATGCCCAATGAACGCCAGCTCCATAGGTAATAATACTCAAGTCATTTCCCTCTTGTAGCAAAGAAGCTTTCCCAAAAGGAATTGTATAATAATCTGTAGGAACATCCTGATAAACAGAACGGTACAATGCTTTGTGTTCAAAAAACAATACCGGATTTTCATCCGCTATTGAAGTTGCCAACAAACCTTTTGCATCGTAAGGAAATGCAGGATAAACCACTTTTAGTCCGGGAGTTTTTGTAAACCAGGCTTCATTGGTTTGGCTGTGAAATGGCCCTGCTCCTACGCCAGCGCCGCAAGGCATGCGCAAAACAACATCCGCATTTTGATTCCAGCGATAATAAGATTTTGCCAATAAATTAATGACCGGATTAAACCCGGAAGTCACAAAATCGGAAAATTGCAATTCCACGACCGATTTATATCCGTTGATGGAAAGTCCGTATGCCGATTCAATAATGGTCGATTCACAAATGGGCGTATTTCGAATTCTTGATGCACCGAATTGTTCCAAAAATCCTTCCGTAATCTTAAAAGCACCGCCATATTCTGCAATGTCCTGTCCCATCACAATCAATTTATCAAAGCGTTCCATACTTTGTCTTAACCCCAGAGATACAGCATCAATAAATCGAATATTTGAAGTGTTTGTTGATGGTTTTGTTTCTGTATAATTTTGATGTTTATAAACATCAGCCAATTCATTTTCTATGGTTGAAGAAATTTCTTCTTCAGCAGAAGCTATTTTTAAATGTTCATTTATTTCGTCAATAATTTCCTCCTTAATCAAGGCATCCATTTCATCGGAAAGTATACTTTCAGCAGTCAAAAATGCATGATAATTTTTAACGGGATCTTTTTCTCCCCATTCACTGATTAATTTCTGCGGAATATATTTCATGCCGCTCGCTTCTTCGTGGCCTCGCATTCTGAAGGTTTTAAATTCAAGAAGTATTGGACGTGGATTTATTCGTACACTTTTTGCAATTTCACTAACCTTCGAATGAACTTCCAAAATGTTATTTCCATCTATTATATGGCTTTCTATCCCGTAACCAATTCCTTTATCTGCAATATTTTCACACTTAAATTGCTGACTTACAGGTGTTGAAAGTCCGTATCCGTTATTTTCAATACAAAAAAGCACCGGTAAATTCCATACGGAAGCTACGTTTAATGCTTCATGAAAATCACCTTCGCTGGTACCGCCTTCCCCAGAAAAAACTGCAGTTACCTTTGGATCTTTTTTAAGTAAATCGCCCAATGCAATCCCATTTGCGATGCCAAATTGCGGACCTAAATGCGAGATCATTCCCACAATTTTATATTCTTGGGTTCCAAAATGAAATGAACGTTCACGACCTTTGCTAAATCCGCTTTTTTTACCCTGCCATTGAGAAAAAAGTCTGTGTAACGGAATATTTCTTGAAGTAAAAACGCCAAGATTTCTATGCATCGGTAAAATATACTCATCAAAATTTAGCGTATTGGTGATGCCTACTGAGATTGCTTCTTGTCCGATACCCGAAAACCATTTAGAAATTTTGCCCTGACGCAATAGAATTAACATTTTCTCTTCTATTAATCGAGGTTTTAGAAGGAATTTATATAAATCGATTAATTCTTTATTTGTGTAATTTTCTCGGTTGTAAACCATTTTACCAATTTTGTTGCTAATTGTGTCCATTAAAAATGAATAATTGTATCAAAGGTAATCATAATGCCATAAAACAAAAATACCTTATTATAAAAAATAATAAGGTATATTCTGCTATTTGGGTTCAATTAAACTTCTCTAAAAATGGAATGCATTAAACGCGTTTTGTCGTTAATGCTTTCTTCCAAAGAAATCATTGTTTCTGTTCTTGAAACGCCGTCAATATCGTCGATTTCAAAAATAATTTCTTTTGCATGCGTGGTGTCCTTGGCTCTAATTTTACAGAAAATATTGTATTTTCCGGCTGTAATATAAGCAATGGTAATATTAGGAATTTTCTTTAATTCGCTTATAACTTGCTTTGTTTTTGATGTTTTGTCTAAGTAGATTCCAACGTGTGAGATAAAAGAATACCCCATTTTCTCATAATCAAGGGTTAAGGTAGATCCTTTAATGATGCCTTCATCCTCCATTTTCTTAACCCTAACATGGATTGTTCCTGCGGAAACCACTAATTTTTTTGCTATATCGGTAAACGGTGTTCTTGCGTTTTCGATAAGAATATCTAATATTTGATGATCGATTTCATCAAGTATGTATTTTTTCATATTACTGCTTTTATTTAAGATAAAAAACTAAAGTACAAATTTATTAAAAAAAAATCGATAAACATCTAATAAATTTACGAATTTGACAATTCTAATTCCTTTATATCTAAATTTTCTGCACTTATATAGTTATACGAGTAGTAATCTGACAAATCCCCAACTTTTTCAATGTGTTTGTAAGCCTCAAGTTTATTGGCTATTACTTTGAATTTTAGCTGAATACCAATATCCACGATTTGATTTCTATTATTTTCAGTAATTTTAATGTTCTTATAAATAATGTCTAAAAACTTAGTGTCATTATTAGGAATTTCATAGTACGGTTTGTAATTAAGGTAATTATTTTCTGCTGCAATAAAATAGAGCCCTTGCAAAAGTGCGTAAAAATTAAATTTTCTGGTGATATCTCTTTCATAATCGTCTTTAAAATGACCAGCTTCTATTAATATGGTGTTATGTCCCAGTTTTTGAAAATTGTCACCTGTGGCTGTTGGATAAAACTCATCGGTATAACGTCCAACTTGGTTTGGAATAATTTGCTGCAATAAACTATTCATGGCCACAATAACGCTCATGGTTTCTTTTCGTCCCTTAGTTACAGTCCGTTCAACGTCTTCTGAAGGCGCTAAAAAGGAAATTGTTGCCGGATTTTGTGTGCCATCAACATTAAAAATAGAACGTTGGTCGTGCAAATTGAAACAAAACTTTGGATTGAAGTTGTCTAGTACATCGCGCAGCAATCTGCTTTCCTCCGCCTTGCGCGCAACAGCATCTCGATTTAAATCGATATTGTTCGCGTTTTCTCTGGTAAATTTAATGGCACCATCAGGATTTAACAATGGAATAAACTGAATTGTGCAGTTAGTTAGGATTGATTCTGTCACTTTTGACAATTCGGCATTGCTTTTTTCGAAAAAATTAAATAAGTCGAATAAGGCCTTTGTTCCCGTACTTTCATTTCCATGCATTTGGGACCAAATTAGAATTTTCGTTTTTCCGGTTCCAATAGAAATTTTATAAATAGGAATGTTATTTTCAGAATAGCCTAAAATTTCTTTTTTGAATTTTGAAGATAACTTTTGAAGCAACGGATCTATATCATCAAATAAAATTCTTCGTCCTGTCAAATTTTTTTCAAAATTTGACAGGTACCAAAGTTCCAAGGTTTTTATGGCTATTAAATTCATTTTACAAATGTAAATATAAGATTGTTTACATTTGTAAACATAAAATAGAAGCAATAATTACACAATTGTAATCAACTTTCAGTTTTAAGTATGTACGCTGTGCCCTTACTGAATTGTCACTATAATAAAAGTTGATATAAAATATATAAATAGCAGTAATTGTATAATTTAGATAACTTAATATAAACCTATACTTATAAATATTTTATCAAAATTTCTATGAATTCATAAGCTTATTTGCAAGTTAATATTAAAATGATTACATTTGTAATTAAAATATAATTTACAATGGTAAACATTGAGCAATTTGCGAAACGACTGAATATTCTCATGGATTATTATGAAATATCGGCTGCTTTATTGGCTGAAAAAATCGAAGTCCAACGCTCCAGTATTTCCCATATTCTTTCCGGAAGAAATAAACCCAGTTTGGAATTTGTATTGAAGATTTTAAAAGCGTTTCCTGAAGTTGAGTTGTACTGGTTGTTAAATGGCGTTGGTCATTTTCCGAAACAGGTTGAAATTACAGCGTCTGCTCCTACACTATTTTCGGAAATTGAAGCGCCTGAGGTCAAAAAAGAAGCACCAAAACCAATGGCAAAGCCTGTTGTCAATGAGATTGTAAACCAAGAAAAGGAAATCATGAACCAAGAAATTGAGCGGATTGTGGTTTTTTACAGGAATGGTTCATTTAAAAATTATATGCCATAAAAAAAGCCTCTGTAAAACAAAGGCTTTTGATTTGTATTTCATTAAATTTTTTATTCAACCAATTTTGCAATTCCAGTTTTTAAAATGAGGATTAGTTCGTCTTTATTGCTGTTTTTTGATTGTTGCTGTGCATAAACCAATTGATTTAACATGTTTACACCCATCTGGTCAAATTTGTACTTTTTGTATTGCAATCCTAATTTTACAAAATCGTTTGTTAAGTTTGTTATTGCTTCAACATTGTCGCTTTCTGAAATCCATTTAAACGCTTCCGCATAAGTTTGTTGGGTTCTTTTGTCTTCTGTTAAAAACAGCCCTTTTAAAAGATGGTTTGCGATGAAAGGAAGCTTTGTTTTGTCCTTTTCACTGATATAAATTGTGGTAATGGCATCTGCCAAATAATCTTTAGTGTCCTCACTTAATGAATTTACTTTCGTTAAAGCGGTCTGTTTGTCGATTTGGTACAAGGAAGTCAATGAATTCCCTGTAACGGCATAACTTTCGCTGGTCATCCCTTTTTCAAATAGCGGTTTATAAATAGGATCAACCAATTTGCCTAACACACTTATTGCAGCCGCCTGCACCAATGTTTTTGGATCTGATTGTGCCATTTTTACAACTTTGTCTATCGCTTCTTTTTTATTGTATTTTTGGAACAAATCGATACTTTCCAAAGCCATTACCCTAATTTCATAATAAGGATCGTTAAGCGCCTTAATTAAGGTATTAAAGGCTTCCTTGTTCGCCTGATTTTTTGCAATTTCTTCCAAAGCCAACCTTCTGTCTAAATAATGTGGGGCATTATTGAATTGGAAGATATATTCTTCCACTGTTTTTTTATCTGAAATTTCAGCCAAAAGCACGTGTTTTGCATCGATATTAATAAATTTTGGCAATCTGTTGAATGAGAATGTAAATGAATTTTGGGCATTGTTAACCCAAACATTATGGCTTGTTTTTCCCGTCTCTTCATAAATATCAATGGACAAAGGAAATTTAAAAGTATTTCCTTTTTGGTTGATATTTACGGTAACCGTTTTGTTGATGGTATTATAATCGTAAGTAACACTCATTTTTATATGACCATTGCCATAATACCACTGATTAAAAAACCAGTTTAGATCTTTTCCGCTCACTTTTTCAAAAGTCAAACGAAGATCCTGGGCTTCTGCCGTTCCGTATTTATGTTCGGTTAAAAAAGCGTTCATTCCTTGGAAAAAGGCTTCATCACCTATTACATCACGCAACATATGCAAAATGGCATTTCCTTTATGATAACTTACCGTATCAAACATATCTTCTTTGTCCAAATAGTAAAAACGTACCAAATCTTTGTCTTCACTCTTGCTTGTCATGTATGTTTGAACATCGCTGTACATATTTGCATCAGCCTTGTCTTTTCCATATTTATGGGCAAACCATAAATAAACGCTATAGGTTGCAAATGACTCATTTACAGTTAAATTGGCCCAGCTTTCAGTAGTGACCAAATCGCCAAACCAATGATGAAATAATTCGTGCGCAATGGTACTTTCCCACTCATTATTATCAATTAATTGTCCTTTTTTTTGTTGTGCGTCCTCTGCATGAACAACCGCTGTGGTGTTTTCCATAGCGCCGCTTACATAATCCCGAACCACAATTTGGCTGTATTTATCCCACGAATAAGGGATTCCTGTAAGATTTGAAAAGAAAGTAATCATCTCAGGCGTATTTCCAAAAATGGCTTTTGCTTCAGGCTCGTAAGCAGGTTCAACATAATAATTAACTTCCAATCCATTCCATGAATCTTTAACCACACTAAATTCTCCAACGCCCATAAAAACAAGATATGGTGCGTGCTTTTGATCCATTTTCCAATAATCCATTCTTGTTCCGTTTGGATTTACAGTCTGACTTTTTAGTGTTCCGTTTGAAAGGGTTACATATTTATTGGGAACTGTCATATAAATTTCCTGGGTTGTTTTTTGATTTGGGGAATCAATTGTTGGAAACCAGCAGCTGTTGGATTCCGTTTCTCCCTGTGTCCAAATTTGCGTTGGTTTATTTGGGTCTTCTCCTTTTGGATCTATAAAATAAAGCCCTTTTGCGTCAGTAATATTCTCGCTTCCTTTTTGGGTAATTTCTTCAGGTTTGGCGGTGTATTTTATGTAAACGGTATATTCTTCGCCTTTTTTGTAGGTTTTATCGAGTTCAACGGTTAATTCATCTTCAGAATAATTAAAACCTGCTTTTTTATCATTCACTTTTACTTCATGAATGTTAAAGGATTTGGCATCTAAAATAACTTTGTTAACCGCGTAAAAATGAGGTGTTAATGTTACCCAGGCTTCACCATTTAGCTGACTTTTTTCAAAATTGAAATCTACTTTTAATTTAGTGTGGACCAGATTGTTGATTTTTTCCCTTTCGGCTTGGTAATTTTTGTCTTGAGCGCCAAGAACTATTGAGAATAATAAAATGAGCGTGAATAAAATATTTTTCATTTGAGATTATAGAATTTAAATGACAAAAATAGGGATTTAATTAGGTTAAGGAGTTAACAGTAAGTTAAAAAGCCATACTTTAAAAAAGTATGGCTTCTAATTTTAAGCTGTTAATAATTTATTTGATGCTTCCCAGCAATCCGCCCAATTGTTTAAGTTGTTGAGAATCGCCGTCTAATTTGATTTCTTGCGCCAAACCGAAAATTTCGGCAGGATTCATATTTTCCCCAAGAACTCTTACCAAGGCAAATCCTCTTTTGCTGTCGGAACCAAAAATCACTACTTCATCAATGGAATCTTCGGTGCCTAAATAATTCACCGTTACATTTCCGCTGCCGGTATTCATGCGAATCAATTGCTTGTAGCTTGGATTTTTTAAAATTTCTTTAACTTTTTCCTTTTCAGCATCGAACAATTCCTGATTGGTTTCATTAATTTGCAACGCTAAGAAATTTACCTTTTTTATGGTTTTTAAGGTGTTTTTTACTTCTTCAGAAACATTTTCATCTTTTAACTCAATAATGTTTGCCGGCAAATCAACGGAGATAAATTCATTGTTTTCTTTACTGTCCACATAATATTTTTGTAAAGAAGGTTTTGTGTCACAGGCAATTGTTAAAATTGCTGCGGTAAAAAGTACCGTTGAAATTTTTAAAAATCGTTTCATAACAATGATTATTTATTCTTTAGATGTTTGCTGCTGTTTGGAATATGCGCATCTGTAATTTCAGAAACTTTGTTTAAGTCAATTTCACCGGTTAACGATAAAACTACAGCTTGCTTATCGGATTTATTTTTTAAATCGTTCACAAACATTAACAATTCGCTCACATGACTGTCATCTTTTCCCGGACGAATGTAAATTTTAACGTTGGCATCTTTATCTTTTATGCGCATCAACTCAACAAGTTTTGAAGTTTTCAAATATTTTGAAACCACTTCATCCATTTGAAGGGCAATTGCTGAACTTTCAGTGGTAAAAACTTTTAAAGATTCCAGGTTTTGTACCATTTCAACATAAGCTTTCGATTCTGGGCTGTTGCCTTTAAATTTACTTAACATTTTAAAAGCTTCTTTGTTCACAATAACTGAGGTAACATCCTCCATATCTTCAAACTGGTCGAAAATTGAAACTTGTGCGTAGTTTGTGAATGGCAAAAAGGCAAGGGCGATTATAAAAATTATTTTTTTCATTTTTTTGTTTATTTAGGTTGTTTAAAAATTTTGTTTGTTGTGTTTTCGAACTCTTGCAATTCTGAAATTGCTGCAGTTCCTTTGTTTAAATTTGCCGAAAGCATATTGAAAGCAAATTGCGTATCTCTATAAATTTTTTCGGCTTTTTCCTGTTGGTTTTTTTGATACCCGGTATACACACTTACCAATAAAACTGCTGAGGCCGCTACATATAACCATTTCCAATTCAGTTTTCGACTTTTTAATTGAATGGTTTTTGTAGATCGCTCATTTTTACTGGCTGAAAAATAGCCGAACATTTCTCGGTATTCTTCTAAATGTGGTGCTACATCATCTCCTGAAAAATAAGTTTTTAATTTATTTTCTTCGGCGATGGAAGTTTCAGCATCCAGGTATTTTTCCAACAACTTTTCTATGTTAACTAATTCCATAATTGTGTTGTTTTATTAATTGTTCTTTAATTGTTTTTCTTGCTCTTGATAGTGAAACCCTTATTGCGGTTGGCTGCATGTTCAGCATTTCTGCAATTTCATCAAATTCATATTGTTCAATATCTCTAAGCTGTATGATGATTTTTTGTTGCTCAGGTAACCTTTCAATCAATTTATGGACCAAACTTACAGTGTCATTAAGTTCCACTCTTTTCTGTAAAGACGTTCCACCTTCCTTATAGTTACTGTGAACCAGCGATAAATTATTTGCCTGCTTCGATTTTAATCGGTCAAAACAATAATTCTTCGTCATCGTCATAGCAAAAGCCTCAATACTGTTATAGTCGCTTAATTTCGACTTGTTTTTCCAAAGCTTAAAATAAAGCTCTTGGGTTGCATCTTCAGCCTCTTCTGTTGAAATCAGCAGCCTTTTCGCCAATCGAAACACTTTATCTTTAAAAGGCATTACTTTTTTTAAAAACTCTGACTGATCCATTTTAAGTTTGGTTGTTAAAACTTCTTTTCTGATGTTATTACAATTATGACGAGCAAGTTACGTTTTTGTAACAGCACATATTAAAATTGTAATAAAAATTAATATCTTGCGTCCAATTAAACAAAAATAATAAAATGAGAAAAATCAGCTATATACTGGCTACTTACATAGTGCTAGGTCTAACATTTGCCAGTTGTAATAAAAATGATGACCCTACCCCACCAACAAGCGGGATAGATAAACCTATAAACGATTTTATTTGGAAGGGAATGAATTCTTGGTACAATTGGCAAACCAATGTTCCAGATTTGGCAAATACCAAAGATGATGACCAAGATGCTTATAATACGTATTTAAACGGTTTCGCTGACCCGGAAGATTTGTTTTACAGTTTGCTTTCTCAAGAAGAAACCAAAGTAGATCCTGTAACTGGAGCGATATCCTTCAAGTTCTCTTGGATTGTTGATGATTTTGTGGCTTTAAACAATTCTTTTCAAGGAATTACAAAATCATTCGGAATTCGTTTGCAAGCGGTAAAAATTAATACAGCTGGCGACATTATTTTTTATGTAAGGTACGTTGCGCCGAATTCACCTGCTGATTTAGCAGGAATTAAAAGAGGCGATATCATCAATGCTTTGGATGGTGTTGTTTTAAATGAAGGAAATTATGATGCAACGGTAGGTAAATTATCAAATGAAACAATTACCTTATCTATTGTCACTGAAAATGGTATGCTTATAGCCGATAAAACAATTACGGCAGTAGTTATTTCTGAAGACCCGATTTATTTGAAAAAAGTGTTTACTGATATTAATGGCAAGAAAGTAGGTTATTTGGTGTATAACGGATTTAGATCTTCTTATAATGATGAGTTAAATGCGGCTTTTGCCTATTTCAAAAATGAAGGAATTCAAGAGTTGATTTTGGATTTAAGGTTAAATGGCGGCGGATCTGTGTTAACATCAGCCTATTTGGCAAGTATGATTAATTCTGTCGCAGGTACCGAAACTTTTGCCAAATTAACATTTAATGCAAAACACACTAGTCAGAGTGGTTCTTATACTTTTCAAAATACGTTAAATGTATATGATGCAAATGGCAATAAAACGGGTGATGAATCTATTAACCGACTTACTGGTATTAATCAATTATATGTACTGGCTTCCGGCAGTACAGCCTCTGCAAGTGAAATGATTATCAACGGATTAAGACCTTTTATGCCTGTTAAAGTGATAGGAACAACCACTTACGGTAAAAATGTTGGATCAATTACTTTATATGATTCTCCTTCATCGGATTTTACGGATGAGGATTCTGCAAATTCAGCACATTTATACGCCATGCAACCCATTGTTTTTCAAATCTATAATAAACTGGACCAAAGTGATTACATAAATGGATTTGTTCCGGATATTGAGGTTAAGGAATATCAATACTGGAATGCAATTTTGCCTTTCGGAGATGAAAATGAAGTGGTTTTAAAAGCCGCGCTTGATGATATTAGAGGCGTTTCGGCCAGACAAACAAAATCGCTTAAGTTTTCTGAAATTAAAGAATTTGAAGTTTCCAAACTTGAAAAAAGATTTGAGAAAGAAATGTACATCAATGATGAATTTTTCAATCAGTAAATTTCATTGCGTTAAATAAACTAAAAAAGGCAGGTTTTTACTTGCCTTTTTTGTTGTTTAAAAATCCGATTTATTTTACCTAAATTTGTTTAAATCTTCAATAAGAATAAATGAAAAACGTTGCAATAATTACAATCCTCCTTACTTTTTTAACAGCTTGTGAAAAACAATACCAACCACGCGAAACCGTAAAAATTTCCATCGATAAATTTAAAATAGACAGCGCCAGCATTCGCGCCATTGAAATTGTGAATGATTCATCGGTAGTTTATGCAAGCTCAAACGGAATTATAGGTATCTTGACCGGAAATGGAAAATTTGTGGGAACCAAGAAAATAATAACCGACACGATTGTTCCCCATTTTAGAGCGATTTCTTATACAAAAGAAGCCGTTTTTGCATTGAGTGTTGAAAATCCGGCGCTTTTGTACCGCTATAAAAACAACGAAGTTGAATTGGTTTATAAAGAAGTTCACGAAAAAGTTTTTTACGATTGCATGAAATTTTTTGATGAACTCAACGGCATCGCTATCGGTGATCCTACCGATGATTGCTTGTCGGTGTTGATTACGCGTGACGGCGGAAAATCCTGGGGAAAAATGGATTGTAAAAACTTGCCAAAAATTTCAGAAGGCGAAGCTGCTTTTGCGGCCAGCAATACCAATATTGCCATTGTTGGCGAAAATGCTTGGATAGTAACAGGCGGATTAAAAGCAAGGGTTTTTCATACGCCTGATATGGGTTTAACGTGGAAAGTGTACAATACGCCTATTATACAAGGAAAAAGTAGCACGGGAATTTATTCGGTCGATTTTTACAATGAAAGGCAAGGAATTATTTGTGGCGGAGATTATACCGATATGCATGGAAATTATGCCAATAAAGCGATTACCAAAAACTGCGGAAAAACTTGGGAAGTAGTTTCAGAAAATACAGAACCAAAATACGTGAGTTGTGTGCAATATGTACCCAATACGCAAGGCAAAGAAGTGTTTGCCGTTTCCGACAACGGCGTTTTTTATTCAAAAACCTCAGGAAAAACTTGGGATAAAGTGAGTGATGAACCTTTTCATGCCATTCGTTTCGTAAACGAAAATACTGCTTGGGTTTCAGGCAATGAAACCATTGCTAAAATAACGATTAGATAGATTTTTAGTATTGAGAAAATGGTAAAGTCAGAAGTCCGAAGACCGAAGTTAAAAAATCCTCCGATCATTTTAATTATCAATTTATATATTAATTATGGCTATTAAAATATACGGTTTTTATGGTTTGATTTTTTTGCTGATTTCGGCCTGCTCAAAACAATCTGATATTGCAAAAAAAATGAATTGCAGTCTGACCAATTATAAAAATACCAAACAAATTACGGATTTTAATAAAAACTTTATATTAAAGATTCCAAGTAATTGGAAAACAGAATTATACTTCGATAATTATCAGTCTGAAATTATTACTGCAGACACCATAAAACAACTATCGGATACTTTTATTTTATCGGCTTCGTTTGATATGGGAACACTAAATTTCGACAGTGATTTTCACCGTCGAAAAGATTCTGCTTTAAAAGCTAACAACCTTAAGATAATAGATTTCGGAAGCCAGACTTTTCAATCAAAACCAAGCTTTTGGTATGTTGCAAAAGGAACGAAAAATAATTTTGCATACCATCGTTTTACAGTATTGACAAAAATTTCAGAAAACACCTATTTTTCTGCCTATTCTGAAATTTATGGGAACTCGAATATTAATGAACGCATCTGTGAATCAATTTCATTACTGGAAAGTATTCAGTTTTTGGAATAATTTATGACAATTACATTGCTAAAACTTTAATGAATCCTTACTTTTGATAAAAATATAAAAAATATGCAAAAAATAATAGATCGATTTGTAAAATATGTTCAAGTAGACACAAAATCAGACCCAAATAATCCTGACTTTCCGAGTACTGAAAAACAATGGGATTTGGCGCATATTTTGGTTGATGAATTGAAAGAAATTGGGTTGCAGGATGTTACCTTAGATGATCATTGCTACATTATGGCCACGCTTCCTTCAAATGTTGATTTTAAAGTTCCAACCATTGGTTTTATTGCACATATTGATACAAGTCCCGATTATTCAGGCACCAACGTAAAACCTCAAATTCATAAAAATTATGATGGCGGTGATATTGTACTGAACAAAGCAGAAAACATCGTTTTGTCTCCAAGTTATTTTGAAGATTTGTTGTTGTATAAAGGACAAACTTTAATTACAACCGACGGAACTACCCTTTTGGGCGCTGATGACAAAGCCGGAATTACGGAAATTGTTTCGGCCATGGAATATTTAATCAATCATCCCGAAATTAAGCACGGTAAAATTAGAATTGGCTTCACGCCCGATGAAGAAGTTGGAAAAGGCGCGCACATGTTTGATGTGGAAAAATTTGGTGCAGAGTGGGCATATACGATGGACGGAAGTACTGTTGGTGAGTTGGAATATGAAAATTTCAACGCAGCCGGAGCAAAAGTGATTATCCACGGTAAAATTGTGCATCCTGGTTATGCCAAAGGAAAAATGATCAACTCTATGTTGATTGCCAACGAATTTATTGCCGGATTGCCAAAAAATGAAATTCCGCAAGAAACAGAAGGTTACGAAGGATTTTATCATTTAAGCAGCATGCAAGGTGAAGTTGAAAAAACCGAACTCGAATATATTATCCGGGACCACGATATGAAATTGTTTGAGCAACGCAAAGCCACTTTTCAAAAAGTTGCCGATGATTTAAACAAAAAATTGGGCAGTAATTTGGTTATAGTTGAAATGAAAGACCAATATTACAATATGCGCAAACAAATAGAACCTGTGATGCACATTGTTGATATTGCCGAAGAAGCGATGAAACAATTGGGAATAAAACCATTAATAAAAGCAATTAGAGGAGGAACAGACGGATCACAATTGTCTTACAAAGGTTTGCCTTGCCCTAATATTTTTGCGGGCGGACATAACTTTCATGGACGTTATGAATTTGTTGCTGCGGAAGCCATCCAATTGGCGACAGACGTTGTGGTGAAAATTGCAATGCTAACTGCTGAAAAAGCAAAATAAAAAATTATAAACACATTTTTGAGCCCCCATTCTGAAATAGATTGGGGCTTTTTTTTAACAAAATGTTAAATATTGTTATTTTATTGCCACTGTCTTTCAAAACAACCGACAGATGGTTACTTTTGAAAACTTAAAAATTAAATTCATGGATAATCAATTGTTAGTTTCCCTTACTGAAAAATACGGAAGTCCGCTTTATGTTTATAATGCTTCAACAATGGAATCTCAATATAACCGGATAACGGCAGCTTTTTCTTCCGTTAAAAAGTTGAAATTGAATTATGCCGTAAAAGCCAATTCAAACATCAGTATTTTGAAATTATTCAAAAAGTTGAATTCAGGAATTGATACGGTTTCCATACAAGAAGTATTGTTGGGATTAGAAGCCGGATTTGCTCCGGAAAATATCATTTTTACGCCAAACGGCGTTTCATTAAAAGAGATTGAACAAGCAGCAAAAATGGGCGTTCAAATCAATATCGATAATTTATCTATTTTAGAACAATTTGGTCACCTCTACCCTAACACGCCAGTTTGTGTGCGTATCAATCCGCATATTATGGCAGGCGGACATTCTAAAATTTCTGTGGGCCATATCGATTCCAAATTCGGAATTTCCATCCACCAATTGCCTCATATTAAACGAGTTGTAGAAAATACAGGAATGCACATTAACGGCGTTCATATGCATACAGGCTCAGATATTTTAGATATTGACGTGTTTTTGGCGGCCACCGAAATTTTGTTTAATACGGCCACAGCATTTGAAGATTTGGATTTTATAGATTTTGGCAGCGGATTTAAAGTGCCTTATAAAGAAGGTGATATTTCAACAAATATTGAAGAATTGGGCGAAAAATTATCGGAACGGTTCAATAGTTTTTGTAAAGAATACGGTAAAAACCTGACGCTGATGTTTGAGCCAGGAAAATTTTTGGTGAGTGAATCCGGATTCTTTTTGGCGCATGTAAATGTGGTAAAACATACCACATCCACTGTTTTTGCGAGCATAGATTCGGGTTTTAATCATTTGATCCGACCAATGTTTTACGATTCCTATCACCATATTCACAATGTTTCCAATCCGAGCGGACGAGAACGCTACTATTCCGTAGTGGGTTACATTTGCGAAACGGACACTTTTGCCACAAACCGCAGAATTAGTGAAATTACAGAAGGTGATGTGTTGTGCTTTAACAATGCGGGCGCGTATTGTTTTTCTATGGCTTCCAATTACAATTCGAGATACAGGCCTGCTGAAGTTTTGTATTATAAAGGCCAGGATTATTTAATAAGAAAAGAGGAAACATTTGACGATCTGATTAAAAATCAGGTGATTGTGGATTTGGATTAGCAATTGCGTAAAATCAATTCATTTATTCGTAAAATAAAATAGTTTTTAGCTGGAAATAGGCGAAAATTGAGGCTGTAAAATAAATTTTTATGAAAAATCACCTAAAATGATTGTGTAATTAAAAAAATAATTACTTTTGGACTATGCAAAAAACAAATTCACATAACATACTGTTAAACGCAAACATCGCGTTGTATTTTGTTGTTGCCACTACAACCACATTCGGTACCACCCTTTAGGGGTTCTGTCTATTTATATCACCCGTATCAATATTCGTTTTCAAAAATTAAGAAAACAAGGAATAGCTTTTCAAAAAATATAAAAATCAGAATAAAAAATTACTACCATGAAGGTTTTAAAATTTGGCGGATCATCAGTTGCCACTTCAGAAAATATAAATAAAGCAATCACAATTGTTAAAGACAGCACTTATAATACCAAAGTAATTATGGTGGTTTCTGCCCTTGGCGGCATCACGGATGTGTTGTTGGAAGCAGGAAATTTAGCCTGTAACGGCGATGAAAATTATAAAAACCAGTTTAAATTAATAGAAGAACGCCATTTAAAAGTGATTCGTGAATTGATTCCGGTGGGCAACCAAAGCGGAGTTTTAGGCCACGTAAAGAAAATGCTCAATAAATTGGAAGCAACTTTGGAAGGCGTTTTTTTAATCAATGAATTGTCGACCAAAACTTCGGATAAAATTGTGAGTTTTGGAGAATTGCTTTCTTCCTTTATTGTTGTTGAAGCAATGAAAAACAAAGGATTGGACGCCGAATTAAAAAATTCACAAGAACTTATAGTTACCGATGAAAATTTCTCGAATGCGGTGGTTAAATTTAACCTGACAAACAAAAATATTGAATCATTTTTCAGTAAAAACAGTCATAAAATTGTGGTTTTGCCGGGTTTTGTGGCTAAGACAGAAAGCGGTGAACCCACCACTTTAGGCCGTGGCGGCTCAGATTATACTGCAGCCATTATTGCCGCAGCTGCAAATGCTTCCGTGTTGGAAATTTGGACAGATGTGAGTGGCATGTACACCGCAAATCCGAAATTTGTGCAGCAGGCTTTTCCCATTAAAAATATTTCTTATCAGGAAGCGATGGAATTGTCGCATTTCGGAGCAAAAGTGTTGTATCCGCCAACCATTCAACCTGTTTTAGAGAAGGAAATTCCAATCAAAATAAAGAACACTTTTGATGCCAAGGCCGAAGGAACTTTAATCACAAAAGTGACTTCAAATGCAAATCCGATCAAAGGAATCAGCCATATTGAAAATATGACTTTGGTAACTTTAGAAGGAAGCGGTATGGTTGGCATTCCCGGATTTTCAAAACGCCTGTTTGAAGCTTTGTTTCAACAAAAAATAAATGTTTCTTTAATTACTCAGGCTTCTTCTGAACATTCAATTTGTATCGCCATTAACAATGCAGATGCCGAAAAAGCCGAACTCGCAGTTAATTCTGTATTCAGTTTTGAAATTTCACAACATAAGGTGAATCCACTAATCGTTGAAAAAAACAATGCGATTATTGCTTTGGTGGGCGACAATATGAAAAGCCACCAAGGCATCAGCGGTAAAATGTTTAGCGCTTTGGGAAGAAATAACGTAAATATCCGGGCAATCGCGCAAGGCGCTTCAGAAAAAAATATTTCCGCAGTCATTACCCACAAGGACATAAAAAAAGCATTGAATACGTTGCATGCCGAATTTTTTGAAGACCAGACAAAACAGCTTAATTTATTTGTGGTTGGCGTTGGAAATGTCGGACAAAAATTATTGGCGCAAATTAAAAATCAGCAACCTTATTTATTGGAACAGTTGAAATTACAGGTTCGGGTAATTGGTATGGCAAACTCGAAAAAAATGTTGTTTAATGAAGACGGAATAGATTTAGACTACTGGAAAATGCAGTTGGATAAGGCCGAAAATCTGAATATGGATGCTTTCCACGACAAAATTACTGATCTAAATTACAGAAACAGCATATTTGTGGACAACACCGCCGAAGAATCTGTCGCCAATTTATATGCCAGTTATTTAAAGGAAAGCGTTGCAGTGGTAACCTGCAATAAAATAGCCTGTTCTTCAAATTATGACAATTATATGAATTTGAAAAATTTAAGTCGGAAATACAGCGCACCATTTTTATTCGAAACCAATGTTGGTGCAGGTTTGCCAATTATAGATACGCTTAAAAACTTAATTGCTTCGGGTGATAAAGTTACCCAAATTCAGGCAGTACTTTCGGGTAG
>MGWK01000068.1:17444-26089 GCA_001800975.1 Flavobacteria bacterium RIFCSPLOWO2_12_FULL_35_11
TGGTTCAACAAGCTGGAGTTGAAGGATATACAGAGCCAGACCCAAGAATTGATTTAAGTGGGGTTGACGTTGCGCGAAAAATTTTAATCTTGGCCAGGGAAATCGGCACAAAACTGGAATTAAGTGATATCGCCAACGACTCATTTCTACCAAAATTAAGTTTGGAAGCCAAATCGGTACCCGATTTTATGGAAACCTTGAAAACGGAGTCAACTCACTTTACCCAACTGCGAAAAAATGCCGAAGCAAAAAATTGCCGACTTAAATATGTCGCCGAATTCAACAATGGAAAGGCAAATGTTGGATTAAAGGAAATTCCGGCCACACACCCATTTTACGATTTGGCGGGAAAAGACAATATTGTGTTATTTTTTACAAACAGGTATAGCGAACAACCTTTGATTATTAAAGGCGCCGGCGCAGGAGCCGATGTTACGGCTTCCGGTTTATTTGCCGATATTATTAGGATTGGTAATAATTAAGAATATGAAAGAACTAAAAATATTTACGCCGGCAACCATCGCAAATGTTTCTTGCGGATTTGATGTATTGGGTTTGGCCTTAGACACTGTAGGCGATGAAATGACCATCAGAAAAGTGGCTGATAAAGGCGTGAGAATTACAAAAATCACCGGACAATCAGTTCCTTTAGAAACGCATAAAAATGTTTCGGGTGTTGCGGCGTTGGCACTTTTGGCTGAAATAAACACCGATTTCGGATTTGAAATTGAAATAGACAAACGAATTAAGCCAGGAAGCGGCATTGGCAGCAGTGCCGCAAGTTCTGCCGGAGCGGTTTGGGCTATCAATAAGTTGTTAGGAGATCCTTTCAGCACAAAAGATTTGGTGCGTTTTGCTATAGAAGGGGAACGTTTGGCGAGCGGCGTTCCGCACGCCGACAACGTGGCTCCTGCCCTTTTTGGCGGATTTACCTTGGTGAGAAGTTATGAACCATTGGATATTATCAACATTCATACGCCCAGTGAATTGTTTGTGACCGTGATTCATCCGCAAATTGAAGTAAAAACTTCCGACGCCCGTGAAATTTTGAAAACAAACGTCACCTTGAAAAATGCCATAAAACAATGGGGAAATGTGGGTGGATTAATCAGTGGACTTTACACCGAAGATTATGAACTTATCGGACGTTCTTTGGAGGATTTTATTGTGGAGCCCATTCGTTCCATTTTAATTCCGGCATTTGATTTATTGAAACTTGAATCGGTGAAAGCAGGTGCTTTGGGATGTGGTATTTCTGGTTCCGGACCATCCGTTTTTGCTTTAAGCAAAGGAAAAGACACCGCTTTAAAAGTCGCGGAAGCCATGAGAATTGTTTATGATAAAGTTGGTGTGCCATATGACATCCACATTTCAAAAGTAAATAAAGAAGGAATAAAAATTTTAGAAAGCAAGTAATATGAACTTTTACAGTTTAAATAAAATAGCGCCAAACGTAACTTTTAAAGATGCCGTAATTAAAGGCTTGGCGCCCGATAAAGGTTTGTATTTTCCAGAGAAAATCACCCCTTTAAACAAAGAATTTTTAAATAATATCGAAAAATTTTCAAATGAAGAAATCGCTTTTGAAGTGATCAAACAATTTGTGGCCGATGAAATTCCCGAAAAGGAATTAAAAGAAATTATTTCAGCAACGGTCAACTTTGATTTCCCTATTGTTTTTATAGAAGAAAATATTGCCGCTTTGGAATTATTCCATGGTCCGACCATGGCGTTTAAAGATGTTGGCGCGCGATTTATGGCGCGTTGCTTGGGCTATTTCAACAAAGAAGAAAAAACAGCCAAAATAACGGTTTTGGTAGCAACTTCGGGTGATACCGGCGGTGCGGTGGCAAGCGGTTTTCTTGGCGTTGAAGGCGTTGACGTGGTAATTTTATACCCAAGCGGCAAAGTAAGCGACGTTCAGGAAAAGCAACTGACAACTTTAGGGCAAAACATTACCGCTTTGGAAGTAACTGGTACTTTCGACGATTGCCAGGCCATGGTAAAAACTGCTTTTTTGGATACCGAATTGATTGCCAATAAAAATTTAACTTCAGCAAATTCCATCAATGTGGCACGCTGGCTGCCGCAAATGTTTTATTTCTTTTTTGCCTTTAAACAATTAAAAAGCAAGAATAAAGACTTGATTTTTTCTGTTCCCAGCGGAAATTTTGGGAATATTTGTGCCGGTTTGATGGCGCAAAAGTTGGGATTGCCTGTTAAAAAGTTTATTGCGGCCACCAATATCAACGACATTGTTCCCAATTATCTGGAAACAGGGATTTATACACCAAAACCTTCAAAACAAACCATTTCCAATGCAATGGATGTTGGTGATCCCAGTAATTTTATCCGTATTTTAGAAATCTTTGAAAATGACGATTCCAAATTAAAAGAAGTGCTTTCCTCCTATGCATTTACGGACAAAGAAACCCAAAATGCGATGAAAGAAATTAAGGAAAAACACCATTATATTGCCGATCCGCACGGCGCGGTAGGTTATTTGGGATTGAAAAAACAGGGTGTTGATGCAAACGCCTTCGGGATATTTTTAGAAACTGCACATCCAGTGAAATTTTTAAACGTTGTTGAGCCAATCATTAACCAAACCATTGAATTACCAAAACAAATTAAGGAAGTGATTGATAAAGAAAAAGTATCAATAAAGATTTCAAAATATGAGGAATTAAAGGAGTTTTTGTTGAATTCGTAAGATTTTTAGTTCTTAGTCAGGATAAATGTCAACAAAAAGAGCAGCCATAATAAACTATTAGATAAATGTCGTCCCCACAACGGTAGTAGTATCAAGGAAGTTTATATGGCTGCCAAGAAAATTAAATGTTTTATAAGATTATCTATTATTGATAACTTCCGGATTTTTAATTACAAATTCGGTACGTCGGTTTAATTGGTGTTCTTCCTCGGTACATTTTACACCATTGGTACAGTTATTCACCAACATTCTTTCTCCGTAGCCTTTTCCTGTTAATCTTTCAGATGAGATACCCCTTGCAGTCATATAGCCAACTGTTGATTTTGCTCTTCTTTCAGATAATTTATCGTTATATGCATCAGGTCCTCTTGAGTCACAATGCGCACCGAATTCAACAATGATATCCTGATATTTTTTCATGATTTCAATGGCTTTCTTAAGCTCTATTTCCGCATCAGGCCTAATATCAGATTTGTCAAAATCAAAATAAATGGTATTTAATTTCAGCAGAACACGATCTCCAATAACAACAAACTCTTCATCAGGTTCCAACTCTATTGTGACTTGGTGTACCTTTTTATTTTCATCGGTTGTATTTAAATCCACTGAAGCCTGAAGGTAATTTTGTTTATTTCCAACAATTTTATATGCGGATTCACAATCTACCGGAAACTCAAATTCACCCTTTTCTCCAACAGTAGTGGTAAGATTGTCTATTTTGACATTGTTTTTAAACACGGTTACTAATGTTCCGGGTAATACCAATCCCGTTTTTTTATCTTTCACCAATCCAACTATAGATTGATTGCATTCTAAATTTCTGAAATAATAAATATCATCATCTCCTTTTCCGCCAGATCGATTTGAAGTAAAGTAGCCTTCTCCGGTTTTTTTATTGATGATGAAACCTAAATCGTCCATTTCGCTATTTATTGGTTCTTCTAAATGTTTGGTATATTCTACACCATTTACATTTAGTTTACTCATAAAAACATCCAGCATTCCTAAACCTCCCCTGCCTTCTGATGAAAAATACAATTCATCATTTCCTGCAATAAACGGAAACATTTCTTTTTCGGGCGTGTTAATCTCTTTTCCTAAATTTACGGGTGTTCCATAAGAGCCATCATCATTGACAGCAACTTTAAAAATATCTGTTTTTCCCAATGTTCCCGGCATATCCGAAATAAAATACAAGGTTTTTTGGTCTTCGCTTAAGGTTGGATGACCAACAGAATAGTTGTCATTGTTGAATGGCATATTATAGATTTCTGACCAATTACCAGCTGCATCTTGGGTGGCTTTAAACATTTTTAACCTGTTTATACCTAAAGAATCTTTGCCATATCTTCCTTCAAAATAATTGCTTCGCGTAAAATACACCGTTTTTAAATCTTTTGAAAAAGTAACATCGGCTTCGTGAAATTTTGTATTAACAACATCTGAAAATTTTTGAACGTCTTTAAGTCCGCCTTCTTCAGCAATAGTGCCAACATAAAGGTCTAAATATGGCTGGTTATTTCCTTTCCATACATTGCTGATAATGTAATTTCTTTTGGTTGGAGCGGCAAACACAAGTTTGTCATCGCCATAAAATGCTGCGCCAAAATTTGATAAAGCATTGTTGGCCTCAATATTTTTTATAAAATAACGCGGCGCTTCTATTTGTGCTTTGCTTGTAAAAAAGCTAAACAATAAAATTATTAAGGCTATTTTTTTCATCATTTTAATTTTTTATCAGTTAGAAAAATCTAGGCGATAATCCATTTCTGGAATTGCTGATGGTTATCAATAAAATAACTTCGTGTGATCCTGAATTAAAATCACCCAAATTTGAAAGCGTATAATCATAAGCGTAACCTATTCTAAATCCATTGGCAACTTCAACATTCATTAAGGCATTTAAAGAATCGTCAATTCTCCAGGAAACGCCAAACTCAAATTTATTGTTAATCAAAACGTTACCGGCCAAATCTATTGAAAGTGGCGCTCCTTCCACTCCTTTTAACAATACCGATGGCTTTAATTTTAAATTGTCATTCATTTCAAAAACATAGCCACTGGTTAAATAGTAGTGCATCTTTTCTGATGCCGAACTGATAACGCCGCCTTTTCTGTTAAGGTGAAATTGATTTAGCATATTTGGCATAGACAATCCTGCATAAAAATGATCGGTATAATAAAAGGCTCCTGCCCCAAAATTGGCATAGGAATCGTTTATATCATTGTCAAACACATCATCTGGAATGTCATCACCCAAATCCAGGGTACTTAGTTGTGCATCCAAAAATGAGAAGCCTCCTTTTAATCCAAATGCAAGATTTCCATAATCTGATGTTTGAATGGTATAGGAAACATCAACAAATACGTTTTGTTCCTTTACGGGTCCAATTTCATCGGCAAAAACCGACAATCCCATTCCTATATTTTTTTTGATGGGAGCATTTATGGCTGCAACAGTTGTTTTAGGCGCTCCGTCTAATCCAACCCATTGTGTGCGATGCAACAATCCTATATTTAATGTTCCCTCAGAACCGGCATATGCAGGATTCACTATATGCATATTATACATATATTGTGTGTATTGCGGGTCTTGTTGACTATAAATAAAGTTTATAGACAATATAGCGAGTGTACCTAATATTATTGCGACTCTTTTCATAAACTTGTTATTTAAGTGTTATCAAAACTTCCCTTTAAATTATCTGTTTAAGTATAAATATCCTGACCGAGGTTTAGCACCGTCTTTGTTAAAGTACAGTGTATAGAAATAAGTTCCTACCGGAGCCGGACCATTACCCAATGTCATTCTTCCTCTTGAATATCCATCCCACCAAATAGGCTCACTTAATGGATTTCCGTTATGTGTATAATCATAGACTATAATTCCCCATCTATTGTAGATGACCATTTTGAAATCTGGATATAAATTGGAAAGTCCTTCAACATCAAATTCATCGTGAATTCCATCATCGTTTGGCGAAAATCCTTCAGGAATAATAAGTTCTGCCGGTAAAACACCTGCAACAACAACACTTACATCAGCAGTGTCACATAAGCCATCATTATCACAAACTTGATATGTAAAAATATCATCACCAATAAAGTCTAAATCAGGCGTGTAAGTAACAGTTCCATCCGTATTTATGACAACTGTTCCATTTTCAGGTTCTTCAATTATTGTTACTGAAGTTTGATCAATTGTTCCATCTGCATCAGTATCATTGGCCAAAATATCAATATCGAAAGGAATATTAGATTCTGTTTCAGCCAAATCGTCTGCAGCATTTGGAGATACATTTACCGTAACAGTAACAGTGGCCGTTCCTGAATTTAAGCTTCCGTCTGTGTTGGCTATTGTGAGTGTATAACTAAAAGTATCCAATCCGAAATAACCATTATTCGCTGTATAAATAACATTGTTATTTGAACCAATTGTAACAGTACCGTGCTGCGGATTTGAAGTTATCACAACACTTACTATGGTATCATCTGGTCCAAATGAGTCGTTTGCCAATATATTAATGGTTATTGGGTCACTATCAATTGCGGTTGCACCATCATTATTCACATTCAAATCATTGTCGATGATTGTTCCTTCTCCTTGAGCATCATTTATGCCAATAAGCACTGTACTTAAGTCACTTAAGTTTACAAAGAAGTTTTCTGTGGACTCTATCACATTGTCATTGATGATTGGAACAACTATCGTTTGGGTTTCCCCAGTTGTACCAATAAAAGTTAATGTTCCAGAAGTTGTTGTATAATCACTAGTTGCCAATGCGCTTCCGCTTGCTGTCAAATAATTAACCGTAAATCCGCCTTGCACATTTCCTGTAAGCGTTACTGTGAATATAGCATTGCCGCTGTTTTCATTGATTGTTATATTGTTTATAATCAATCCGTTTTGGCTTCCGCCATCATTGTCAGCAATCGTTCCAATTCCTTGATTGTCATTGATACCGATAAGCGTTGTGCTTAAATTGCTCAGGTTCACAAAGAAGTTTTCTAAAGGCTCAATTAGATTGTCATCTATGATTGGAACAATTATATTGTGTGATTCACCGTTAGTTCCTTCAAAATTCAAAGTTCCAGAAGTGGTTGTGTAATCATCCGGCGTCGTTGCACTGCCATTTGCAGTGGTAAAGTTAACCGTAAATCCGCCTTGCACATTTCCTGTAAGTGTTACAATGAATGTAGCATTTCCATCACTTTCATTCACTGAAACATCGTTGATTACCAATCCGTTTTGAGGACCTCCATCATTGTCAATAATAGTTCCAATGCCTTGATTGTCGTTGATGCCAATAAGCGAAGTGCTTAAATTGCTCAGGTTCACAAAGAAGTTTTCTGTTGGTTCTATCAGATTGTCATCGATGATTGGAACAACCACATTATGGGTTTCTCCATTGTTACCAGTAAAGGTCAATATTCCATTGGTATTGGTATAATCACCCGGAGTGATGGCACTTTCGTTCGCGGTAGCATAAGCAACCGTAAATCCGCCTTGCACATTTCCTGTAAGTGTTACAATGAATGTGGCATTTCCATCACTTTCATTCACGGTCACATCGTTGATTGTGATTCCATTCTGAGGACCACCATCATTGTCTGTGATGGTTCCAGTTCCTTGTCCATCGATAATGCCTATTAATTCAGTGCTCAATTCATTTAAATTTACAAAGAAGTTTTCTGCAGGTTCTATGAGATTGTCATCGATAATTGGAACAATTATATTGTGCGATTCACCGTTAGTACCTATAAAAGTCAATGTACCGATGGTGCTAGTATAATCGCCAGGCGCTGATGCGCTGTTGTTAGCAGTGGCAAAATCAACAGTAAATCCGCCCTGAACATTTCCTGTGAGTGTTACGGTAAATGTGGCATTTCCGTCACCTTCATATACGGTCACATCGTTGATGGCAATTCCGTTTAGGTCGCCTCCATCATTGTCAGCAATCGTTCCAATTCCTTGATTGTCATTGATGCCGATAAGCGATGTGCTTAAATTACTTAAATCCACAAAGAAGTTCTCTGTAGGTTCTATCCAATTGTCATCAATGATTGGGACTGTGATTGTTTTGGTCTCATTGTTTGTTCCGGTAAAAGTTAAAGTTCCAGAAGTGCTTGTATAATCACCCGGAGCAATGGCGCTGTTGTTTGCCGTGTCATATAGAACAGTAAATCCGCCTTGCACGTTTCCTGTAAGCGTAACATTGAATATAGCGTTTCCGTCACCTTCATTCACTGAAACATTGTTGATTACCAATCCGTTTTGAGGGCCACCGTCATTGTCAATAATAGTTCCAATTCCTTGATTGTCGTTGATGCCGATAAGCGATGTGCTTAAATTACTTAAGTTCACAAAGAAGTTCTCTGTAGGCTCTATCCAACCGTCATCTGTGATTGGGACTGTGATTGTTTTAGTCTCATTGTTTGTTCCGTTAAAGGTTAACATTCCAGAAGTACTTGTATAATCACTTGGCGCTATAGCATTTCCGTTTGCAGTCGCATAGTTAACTGTAAATCCGCCTTGTACATTTCCTGTGAGTGTTACGGTGAATATGGCATTTCCTGCACCTTCATTCACTGAAACATTGTTGATTACCAATCCGTTTTGAGGACCTCCATCATTGTCAATAATAATTCCAATTCCTTGATTATCTTTGATGCCTATTAATTCGGTACTCAACTCACTTAAATTTATAAAGAAGTTTTCCTCAAACTCTATCCAACTGTCATCAATAATTGGCACCACTATAGTATGGGTTTCTCCAGTTGTGCCAATGAAAGTCAATGTTCCGCTTGTGCTTGTATAATCACCAGGGGCAATCGCACTATTGTTTGAAGTCGCATAATCAACGGTAAATCCGCCTTGTACGTTTCCAGTAAGTGTTACTGTGAATGTGGCGTTTCCGTCACCTTCATTTAC
>MGWK01000069.1 GCA_001800975.1 Flavobacteria bacterium RIFCSPLOWO2_12_FULL_35_11
GAACATAATATAGCTTTAAATGGTTCATCCAGCCAAACAGCTCCATACAAAGTTGTGTATCCTTTTTCACTGGCACGAATAAGTGAAGGAAAAGGTGCTTTTTTACAAAATCCTGGTTATAATTAATATATAGGAGGACTATCAATCTATCTTTTAACCAAAGTTAGAATGATAGTCCTTAATAAAGTTAAAGTTGAAGTAAATGGATTCACATTACTTCAACCTTAAAAAAAAATAAAAGAACACAATAAAACCATTTGAAAAAATGAATTCTAGACGAAATTTTATAAAAAAAACCGCGATTGTGGGAGCGGGAATAACCCTTGCACCGAGTTTAACTTTTGGATTTAACAGTCCTCAAAAATTAAAGGTTGGAATGATTGGTGTAGGTCTCCGTGGCACAAATCATTTGAATAATTTGTTGTTAAGGGACGATATTCTGATAACAGCAATTTGTGACATTGACCCAAAAAGGATAACCATAGCACTTGATGAAATTGTGAAAAGCGGAAACAAAAAACCGTTGGTTTTTGGAAGTAATGATTTTGACTACAAAAACCTTTTGGCGTTGAAAGATGTTGATGCAGTAATTATTGCAACGCCTTGGTTATGGCATACACGTATGGCGAAAGATGCTATGCTAGCCGGTAAATATACCGGTTTGGAGGTCTCGGCCGCCAATACTTTGGAAGAATGTTGGGATTTGGTAAATACACATGAACAAACCGGATCGCATTTAATGATTCTGGAAAATGTGAATTATCGAAGAGACATTATGGCGGTGTTAAATATGGTGAAACAAAATGTTTTTGGAGAACTGGTTCATTTTAGATGTGGTTATCAACATGACCTTCGTTTTGTGAAATTAAATGATGGCATTACTCCTTATGGAAAAGGGGTTGAATTTGGAGAAAAAGGTATTTCTGAATCTACATGGAGAACACAACATTCATTGTTAAGAAATGCTGATGTATATCCAACTCACGGAATTGGGCCTATAGCAGCTATGTGTGACATAAACAGGGGAAATCGTTTTTCATCTCTAACATCAAACGCTACTAAGGCAATTGGTTTGCATGATTATATCATTAAGAATGGTGGTGAAAATCATCCCAATGCCAAATTAAAATTTAAGCAAGGAGATGTAATCACCACAACTATTGAAACTACCAATGGCGAAACCATTATTGTAACCCACGACTGTAATTTACCAAGACCTTATTCGCTTGGGTTTAGAGTGCAAGGCGCTAATGGATTATGGGAAGATGACGGAAACAGAATGTATATTGAAGGAAAATCTAAACCTCATGAATGGGATACTGCAGATGATTGGTTAAAGAAATATGACCACCCGCTTTGGAAGAAGTATGGTGAGTCTGCATCAGAGGCAGGACATGGGGGTATGGACTTTTTTGTCTTAAATGCGTTTGTAGAGGCAGCAAAATTAAATATTGCGCCACCTATGGATGCCTATGATGCGGCTGCTTGGAGCGCTATTACGCCGCTGTCTGAAATTTCAATAGAAAATAATGGGGAACCTCAAGATTTTCCAGATTTTACTAGGGGTAATTGGGTCAACAGGAAACCTTATAATTGGATTAAAGACGAGTATTAATCGATTTTAATCATAAAAATAACGAAGTATGAAATTTAAATTTTTAATAGGATTGTTTCTTTGTATTTTAATAAGTTGTGGTGGTAATAGTGTTGATGAAGATCCCGTAGAACCTATAGATAGCACAGTAAGTAACATAACTTATATAGCTTCATCTGATGTCATTTCAAACCCAGAACGTGGTTTTATGCACTTGTGGAGCGTGAATTCTGAAGGTTTGCCACTTAACTTGGCAACATTGCAAAACTTAAAAAATGAAAACGTAACAATTATTAATCGTGTTTATTATTTAGAAGCATTTAAAAATTCGGACTTAAGTTTGGCTCAACTAGATTTGATAAAAACTGATTTTGAAAGACTAAGAAATGCAGGTATAAAATGTATTTTACGTTTTGCTTACAATGCAAACCAAAATGAAACAGATGCTCCTCTTAACATTATTGAGAGACATTTAGACCAACTAAAACCTATTTTTATGGCTAATGCTGATATTATTGCATTTGTTCAAGCTGGGTTTATTGGTTCATGGGGTGAATGGTATTATACCACCAACAATTTAAATAGTCTTGAAAATAAAAAGGCAGTTATTAATAAGTTGTTAGCGGTATTACCAAAAGAAATTAAAATTCAAGTAAGAACACCATTATACAAACAACAAGTTTTTAATTATTCAACAGCTATGGGAAGTGATGTTGGTTATGGAACTTCAGATATTGCTCGAGTAGGATTTCATAATGATTGCTTTTTAGCAAGTGCGGATGATTATGGGACTTATCAAAACATAACTATTGAGAAAAGTTATATAAGTAATGAGGCTTTATATGTGCCAACTGGAGGGGAAACCTGTCCTCCAACCAATGTTCCAATCGCTAGTTGTTCTAAAGCAGAAACTGAAATGAAGTTGTTAAAATGGACGTATTTAAATCTTGATTATTATGGACCAGTACTTCAAGAATGGAGAAATAATAACTGTTTTACAGATTTTCAAAAAAAACTAGGGTATCGGCTATTGTTAAAGTCTTCAAGCTTAAAAAAAGAAGCAACTAGCAATAGTAATTTTGAATTAAAAGCCATCATAGATAATGCAGGATTTGCTCCAATTTATAACACTAAAAAAGCTTTTCTTGTATTTAAATCTGTTACTGATGGTGTAATTTATAAGAAAGCCCTAACATTTGATGTAAGAAAGGTAATACCTGATTTGGATTATGATTTAAAAGAGTCCGTTAGTATTTCGGGAATTCCAACTGGTAAGTACAAATTATTTTTAAAAATTGAAGACAGGTCTGCTTCTTTAGCTGAAAAATCAGATTATTCAATTCGTTTAGCAAATAAAGATACTTGGGAATCAATTGAAGGTATCAATGATTTATTACATACCCTAACTATTAAATAAAAACTAAAAATTAATCTTTAAATAAATTAATCATGAAAAAATTAAGATTTTTATATTATTTTATGGCTATTTCACTTCTTGCAAGTTGTGGAACGGACAATAACGAAGCGGATTCCGATGGAGGCATTAAAGCTGATTTTTCATTTACAGTTGATGAAAATGACCCAAGCATCTTTAAATTTACCAATCTTTCTCAAGGAGCAACCTCTTACAGATGGGATTTTGGAGATTTAAACTTTTATTGTGAATTAGAGAATCCAACTTATAGATATTCTACTGTTGGTGGTGAAATTGAAGTTACCCTTACGGCAATAAATGAATCTGGGCAAGAAGCTTATGTTACAAAAACTATTAATGCCCCCGTGGTTCTAAATGTTGATATTGCCATTGATGGTGATTTTGATGATTGGGCACAAGTACCAGTTTTATATGATGAGAGTGCGTTAGGAGCTCTTACTATGCAAAAAATTAAGATGTGGGGTGGAGGCAATTATGTTAATGTTTATATAGAAGGAAATACTTCAATGAAGATGGAAGTGGTTGATATGTATATTAATGCGGATGGAAATTCATCTACAGGATTATTAAGCTGGCAATGGCCTATAAGTTCTGGTGCAGACTTTTTAGTTGAAGGGGCTTTTTTAAACAATGATTGGGGCGATTTGTATCAACATAACGACCCAAGTGGTGGCTGGGGATGGGCTTGGATAAACAGTGCCGATAGTTTTATGACATCCTCTGGTGTTGTAAATGTTAATGCACAAACAAATGCCCTTGAATTTAGAATTGCTAAATCAAAATTGGGTGCTCTAGGCAGTACTATTGGTCTTGCTATTTCTGAAATGAATGCAGGTTGGGCCGGAGTGGCAGACTTTCCTAAAGTAACCGGAACAAGTAGTTTTGTTATTTATGAGCTTCCAAATCAAGCTGTATCTCTTTGTCAATAATGCTATACAAATATTTCAGTTATTGTTGAAATAATATAGGCTTTGGGACTAATTTTAAATTTCCCCTGAAGTAACCGCGACAAGTTCTTTTGTAATAATAGAATTTTAAGTGCAAATTTAACACTTTAATTGGATTTCATAATTATTTTGAATATGCCCTGACAGCTTTTTATAATTGTAATAGCTGCCAGGGTTTTTTTTAAATTGAGGACGGATACCATTAATAAAAAAAATTTCGGCGCCATATTTTGTTGAAAACAAATACGTTTTTAAACGCATTAATTAAAAAATGATAATTAAAAAAAATAGAGTCACTATGTGGAAATCAAATATTTTATTAATCAAGGTTTTGTCCGTTGTAATAATATGCATTAACTCAATAAATGCGAAGGAGAATATATATTTTGGAAGTGAGGCCTTAACATTGGCTGTCGCCTCAGAAAAAACGATGGTCGAGAATTATAAGCTTTTATTACTAGAACAAGCAGATGAAGTGAGCACTTTCCATAAAGTTAACGATAATTCTGCATTAATTCGTAAAGATACAAACACCATTAATGTTGAGTATTTTGAAATCGGTAAAGGAGGTAATCAGTTAATAAAACTCGTTAAATATGATGTGAATGTTACTGCCAATGCAAAAATTACCCGCTTTCGAAACAATCAATATCAGGTTGTAATCAGTGAAATTGACAGGGAAAATTATACAGAAATAAATGGAGAATTAGAATACCTCTCTGAAGGAAGCTCATGCATTACACTTCGAATTACGCTCCCTTTTAATGGTAATAAATGGCAATGGCATAGCGGCTTGGAGAAATCAGATTTAATGAGGTTGGATTCGGTCTATGAGGATGCAGTGCAAATATCTACTGTGCTGCCTCCCGACGGGGCTTTCAATGGACAAACATTGGCTGATGGAGGCTATGGCGATCCGGTGGGTCAAGGATCAATGTCCTTTTATCCACTATGTGCTGTAAGTATAGATAATAATGGGGAAGGATTAGGAATTGATATGTCACTTCCTATAGTTTACCGCCTAAGTGCGGAAATCAATAAGGGATTAATAGCTGAGTTTGATGTGGCTACCAGCCCGCTAACAGAAAAATTCCCGAACCGTGCCTTTTTCAAATTAAGTCATTTTAATTTCAATTCCAATTGGGGAATGAGAGCAGCTTTAAAACAATATTATGCCATTTATCCTGAAGCCTTTAAGAAAAGAGTTACCACGGAAGGAGTATGGCTCCCTTTTACAGCACTCCGGTCAATTCCAAATTGGGAGGATTTTGGTTTCGCTTTTCACGAGACTGCTTGGAATAATTCAGATGAAATGGATGGAAAGAGTTTACCCAATATACTTTCCGATAAAGGAACCGGAGTATTGAGTTTCCAATACACAGAACCTTGGGATATTCAATTGCCTATACTCACAAAGGATATTCCTTACAATACGCTTATTTCAGATAAAATGATACCAAGTGAGCATCAACAGTATCTTAAAAATAGTGCAATTGAAGATAAAAATGGTCTTTGGCAAACCCGGAGACTTGAAACACCTTGGTTTACTTCAGGATGGGCTGTGAGTATCACAACCAATTGCGATCCAGATCTTGAAGGTGTTAATCGTTATCAATATGTAAAACAAGATGAAATAACGCCAGCAGTTAATATGAATGTCGATGGTATTTATTTTGATTCAATGGAGTGGAACTGGCATCATGATTTGAATTACCGTCAAGAACATTTTAAATATACAGATTATCCATTGTCATTTTCTAAAAATGTGGCTAGGCCGGCAATATGGAATTTTACTTCTGAATTTGAGTTTATGAAAAAAATTGCCGATGAAATGCATTCACAAGGAAAATTGGTTATGGGCAATGGTCACGGATGGAATCCATTTGCAGCGGCCAACCTGGATTTGTTTGGTGCTGAATTAAGTTGGTATTCAACGGGAGACCACAATACGGAAGCATTGGATTTCAAAAGGGCTATATCATTTCAAAAACCAATAGTTTTTCTTTTGAATGAGGGTTTAAATGACAAAGCTTTTACTGATTTTCCTTTCAAAGGATATGAAATTTATTTTGAAAAACTTTTGGCTTATGGCTTCTTTCCGTCATTTTTCAGTGTGAATGCTTCCAGTGATCCTTATTGGAAGGATGCTGAAAAAATAGAAAATGGCCGCCCATTCTTTAAAAAATACATTCCTATCATCAAACAGATTGCAGGAGCTGGCTGGGAACCAATTACTGAAGCCGTTTGTAATGTTGAATCTGTGCGAATTGAACGCTTTGGAGAGGTTGGAAAACTCTTTTTCACTGTCAGGAATAATGGAAATAAAGATGTTCAATGCATCGTATCTCTTGACTTGGAGGAGCTCAATATTGTTGGAAAATTTTCAGCCATAGAAATGGTGGGGGCACAACAGATAAAAGTTGATAAGAACAAATTGAAACTTGCTATCCCTGCCAATCGTACTCAGGTAATTCAGATATTTTAAGAATGAAACATAATCGATATTTTTTATGCTTAATTACCATTGTTTTTATAAATAATGTTTCTGCTCAGGATTGGACTCGTTATGTGCGTACTTCTGGTCATGGATGTGAAATAAATCAAATTCAGGCGGTTATGGATGATGCTCGGAAAACACATCTTTTCGGAATTGAAGTTGATAATGATATCACAGGAAGATACAGCAGTTTTTTAATTCCTGAACAGAAACTGAAGGCTATTAAAGCTATGGCTGACAGTGCACATGCAGCCAAAAATTATGCTTTTGTGTACACGGCAGGATTAGAGTGTATTACTGATAATTTAATGCCGAAATCCCGTTCTTTATTTCGTGATCACCCCGATTGGGCACAGCGGAATGTATTAGGAGATCCGGCTGTATTTGGCAAAGAGGCAGCCTTTTGGATTCCTGAGAATTCGGAGGATGTCTGGATTTCACCCTATGCAACCGAGTGGCGGGAACGCTACATGGAACGCATTCGGCAAATTGCAGCAACAGGTATTAATGGCGTTTATATAGATATCCCATACTGGATGACACATTTTGAAGGTTGGGAAGATACATGGGCGAGTTTTGACACTTATACTGTAGCAGAATTTAAGAGAAGAACAGGATTTAATGCTTTGACTGATTTTAAACCAGGTGACTGGAGTGATCCTGAATTCATTGCATGGGTAGACTTTAGAATCAATAGCATGACGGAGTTCATGGCTGAAATTGATAGAAATGTAAAATTTATAAATCCCAAATGTCAAACCATAGCGGAAATATATCCAGGAATTGGTGAAGAAGTTGCCAGGGTTGGGGCAGATGTATATGAAATGTATTCAGTTGTTGATGTAATTGCCCATGAATATAATGTGGGTGATAACAGTGCGAAACGGGAACCGCTGGACTGGATGGAATATATGATTGGAATGTACACTTTCAAAGCTTTTGCTGAAGGGAAACCAACTTGGATGCTAAGTTATAGCTGGGATGGAGAAGATAACATATTGCCCTCGGATGCCATTGAAAATCTGGCAATGAGCCAAGTAATGGCGGGAGCCAATTCATGGGATGCCAAGCGCTTTGTGATGTCCGGTTCTAACGATTATGATGCCAGAACAAGAGTTTATAAATGGATAGCGGAGTATGAGAAATTAATTTATGCTCCACGTAAACCTATAGCTCCTGTTGGAATTTATTTTTCCCCAAAAACAAGGAATTATTTTCCCGATGAGTGGATTGAGGTTTACAAGGGAATTTTTCACTTGTTGTTAAGAGAGCATATTGAATTCGAAATTATCACACTTAGAACATTGAGCACTGCAATGACTAATTTATTGATTTTGCCTGATGTAAAATGCATAAGCGATGAAGAATTTAATCAACTTGAGTCATGGTTAAAAAAAGGTAAAACATTGATTTATACAAATGAAACCGGTTATTTTAATGATAAACGGGAAATTTCCAATAAAAAGATGAGAATGGAGAATCTATCCGGTACTTACACAAATGCCATTCAGATTTCTGAAAATACGGGGAAAAAGTTCTTTGATTTTTTAGAAGGGAATTTTAATCAATCCGTTTATGAAGGTGAGTATCCTTATTATAAAAGCAATGAGTTAAACAATTTGCTCGATCTGATTCATAATTATAAAAACTTTCTGCCTACAATAAAAATTGAAAATGCAGATGTGTGTGTTTCCCAGATTGCTGCTGTCGATGGTAAGCCAACAATTTTTCTGGCCAATTTTTCCGGATTAAAGGGTAGTGAAAATGCGAATCAAATTCCAGATAAAAATATTAAAGTCACTTTTAATAATGCTGGAAGTGATGCTCATATAGTATTTATTCCATTTCTGGGAAAATCGCAGGAATTATATGGAGAATGGCACAATGGTAGCCTTATTGTAAATTTGCCGGAAATTAAGAGAGGAGCCATCATTCAACTCAATTAAGAACTCCAACTCGCTTGATTGAGCCTTGTTGTACATTTCTTGGGATTGTTTTGTTTAGACTCACATATTTAGAAAATTTTCTCAAAATAAGGCAAGTCATTTATTTGAACATTTACTTCTATTATTTTTGGTCCTTTAATAATCTTTCCGTCAAAACCCTTCCATTTGCCTTCTGGGATCACTACCTTTCTTTTTAAAGCTCCTTTTGTAAGTACTGGAGCAATAAGTAATTTATCGCCTAATAAAAATTGGTCAATAATATTGGCATACCCACGATTAGGATAATTAAACTCCAATGATTTCATAATTGGCTCCCCTGTTTTTGATGATTTTATTGCCAATTCTAAAATATAACTTTTATATTTTTCACGGATTTGAACAGCTTTTTTAATGGCCTCATAGTGCTGATCATCTAAAACTCTCCAAGGAGCCACTGAAAATTGCATCATAGGCATTAATGCATGGCACTGAGCCGAACGCACAATTAATTCTTGATCTAAGATGTCTTCATTTAAGAACGCTGTAAATTCACCACCGCCAATCATATCAGGACAGGAAAAGTAATAACCCATTAATCCCTCAATTAACATGTTAGGAATGAGTAATTGCAAATCTTCGAAACTATGCGCCTTATCTCGTAAGCGCTGAACCATAGGCTGGCCACCCATTTTCCAGATAGCCCTATATTCATTGAGCGGATAATCAAGCGCAATTTTGCCATAAGCTTCTGAGTGTTCTGTGGGGGTAGCATCAGGTTTAAAAGAATTTATTTCAGTATAATATTCAAAATCACCTGCGTCAAACTTAAATCCATCCACGCCGTAATCAGTTGTTAATTTATTTAGTTGAGATTTAAACCATACGACAGCATCTGGATTTGTCAAATCCAGCAAAGCACTGGCGCCATTCCACCATTGAACTATTGCAGGGTTTCCCGATTTGTCCGTAACAAAATATTTTTTACTCATTAAATCTCTGTACACATCAGAATCGGGGCTGACAAAAGGACAAACCCATAACATGACTTTAAATCCTGAATTGTGTAAGGAATCTATCATTGATTTCGGATCTGAAAATCGGCCTGGGTGGAAATCCCATTTCCCATAGTCTTCCTGCCAGTTATCATCAATCATTAAGACTCCTGGCGGTAAATCATTCGCTAGAATATTTTTGGCATAAATCATAATGTCTTTTTGATTTTGGTTGTAAATCAACTCAATCCAAGTGTTGTATTGTGGATTGGTAAAAAGAAGGGGATCAGGCATTTTACCGGTTGCCGGAAAATACGTTTTACTTGCGTACATATATCCTTCTTTTAGACTTTTTCCGGCTTTATGGTATTTAAAATCGACTGAATTACCTTTAACGCTCAATTTCCCAGGAACATAATTGATACTGTATGGATGTTCGGACCAAATTACTTCACCCTTATTGGAAAGCATCAAAGGTTGGACCTGGTTCCCGTAATTGCTATTTGTAAAGTCGACTAAATATTCCTTTTTCAGAGGCATTTTATAACCATCATTAACAATACCTGTCCACCAAAATGTATTATTTTCAACTTTTAGCGTTAAACTATCTTTGTAGTTTGATTGCTGCCCATTAACAGTATTTAATATTAGTGACGAAAACAATAAAGCTGCTAAAATATTTTTCATATTTCTTTTCTGGTTTAATTTATGTTTTTGAATAATCTTTACCGTTTATTTAGGTTGTTTATAATTATTTAGGAGTTACTTCCAACAAAAGAAAGTTTTTGAATGAGGTTTTAACAAAAGGTTTATTCCCAGTGATTACCCCAAAATCTTTGTTGTTAAAATAATCCTTTACCACGTATGAGGTATTTTTATCAAGTCCTCTGAGTTCAATTTCTCCTTCCCAGTTTTTAGCATAAAAAGAATAATACATCGTATTTTCCTTCTTGATTACATGTGTTTCGGGTTTATCATAACCAATATCATATAGACTTCCTAAATATTTTTCTTTAGACAGCATTTTTTCATTATATAAAGAAAACCATTTCTTCCATATTATTTCCTTTTCGGGAGTCAATAAAAAGCTTTCGGAAGCATGTGGATTGTCTTTAGGCCAAGTGAATTTTGTACCTAAAACTGCTCCAATACCAAATGAACTGGCGAAATCATTTGCGTTATCGCTTAATTCTACATGATCTCCGTAATATGCGGTCTTGGGAATGAGCGCCTTATACGTTTTGCCTTTGTGACGGACTTGCCAACTTGATAAAGGGTCTGAGGAAACCGCCTGATTCATATGTGCCATATTAAAGTAAGACATGCAGGCACCACAAGGGCAATTTTCTACAACTGCATTAGGTTTTATGCTTCTTGCTTCATTATAAATCATTTCAAAAAACCCTGGTAAAGATTCTGGAGCTGTTTCGGGATTATCCAAACTGTAATCTAAACCAACACCATTCATATGTTGCCCATCCATTTTAAGTCCGTCAAATCCCCATTCTTCCATAAACATTTTTATAGTTTCTTTTGTATGAGCTATGGTTTTTTCCTTTGAAGGTGATAGATAATATGCATCCCACCACGTTATAAATTGAGGGGCGCCATTCTTTTGAATAACAAGCATATCAGGATTTTCTGTCAAAAGTTTACTTTGTGGGTCAGCTGCCAAAGGTGCCCACCAGATTTTAGCTTTTAAACCTTGGTCATGTATTTTATCAACTAGGTCTTTAATCTCTTTATTCCCTTTTGGAAACTTGTCCGGATTAGCATCCCAATCACCTTCTGCAATTTGAAAACCATCATCTAAAACCGCCCACTTAATGCCAAGTTCTTTTACTTTTGGAAGTGTACCGACAATTTCATCCAGCGTGAATTTTCGCTCATAACCCCAAGCGCACCAAATCGGTTCGAATGAGGCATCCTCTGTCTCTACGATTTTGATTCCTTTGGCTTGCATCAGATTTGAGTATCTCTCTAAATTACTAAAATAATCTCCTTTTGTAATTGAAATAAAGGTCTCCAAAGTTTCAATACTTTCTTTAGATTTAAATATAGTTCGTTCTTCAAAATCCTTTGAGACTGCTATTTTTACATCTTTACTTTTAACGGGCAATTCTGTTGGAAGGTTGACCAATTTAGGAATTAAAGCCAAATGTCCTACGGCGATATTGATATCTGGGCGCCATATAGAAGTAACTGGAACGCCTCCACCATAATCTGTGTCGTTCATGCCCATATAATTTTTTTTATAATATCCCAATGTTAGAGGGCTAATCCAGTCTGATCGTTTTGTAGATGAACTGCCCTGAAATGCCCAAAATAGCGGTGAATCTCCTTGTGAAAGGATGCTATATTCATTATTTACCCATTCTTCTAAAAAAATATCATCATTTGAGGTATTGGTATAGATAACTTTAGTTGAAATTAAATCAGGAAAAGCATCATATATAGTTAATATGAGTTCTTTGTTAATGGATAGATCACTATCTGCATAGGTCCCATTTATAATCCATTGTTTTCCGGACAATTCCCCTTTTAGAGGTTCTTCAACAATTTTATTAAATTTGAAATTGCCAATAATTTTATTGTTTACCTCCAATTTTTCTGAAGTCTGAAAACTGTTCATTATTGGTTTGGTATCAGGAAGAATGGTAGAAAATCTAGTTTCTAAATTATTATTTACTTCAAAAATCAAATTTCCGTGATCAATTTTGACAACGGTATCATCTTGTTGGTTTTTATTACAGCCAACAATTAAAACTGCTGAAAGGAATATAAAAGATAGTAGTATTACCCGTGTAATTGAACCGTTAATCAATAATTTTTTTTGCATTTTCATAATATAGTTTTTTTAAAATGGTATCCCCAAGACCCAATCCATACAAGGGCCAGTGATAATTAAATAATTCTTTTTCGTAGAAATGCTCATCTTCGGTTTCTAAAATCCTTAATGTGGTTTCATACATCGAAGGTTCCATACCCATATCAGTGCCATATAGTAATTTATCTTGAAATTTTTCATAAAAGGCTTTGGTGTATCTTGGTATTGGAGCAGTTTCTGCATATCTGGCCGAAATATCTGCATATAAGTTGTCGTAAGTTTCTAAAAGTCTGCCTATAATGCTTAAATCGTAGCTGCAATTGGCGAAATGACAGGCAATGAAGGTAGTTCCGGGATTTTCTTTCACTGCATTTTCTAAGGTTTTAATCAATGCTGCATGCAGCAGGATATTTTCCTTGGAAGTATCTATTTTCCAATCTGAAGCATTCATTAATCCATCATTATGAATATCAATTGGTTCATACATCCAATAAGGTTCAGCTACATGAATATTGATTGGCATTCCCAATTCACCGCATTTCTTTAATAATGGTTTCATTCGGTCGTCATCAATATGCATTCCATATGCTTTAGTAGGTTTTGAATATACAAGTCCCTCTCCCTTATCGCCTAATTCACCAATACCTTTGGCACCTACCCGATAACATCTTTCTAGTTCCTTTACCGCCTTTTCGCTCCAGCCTTTTTCATTGTATCCAGTATAATCAAACCCACACCATATTTCAAAACGACCTTCATATTTTGAATATACATTATAAATGCTGTCAAATTTTTTTCCTGTTTGGTAGGAGAGAATAGTTGTTTTTTCAATCCCAAATTTATCCATAGTCTTTATCCACTGTTCAATCTCAGCATCTGTTGTCGCATAAGGATGCGAATGCATATCTATTACAGGAAACTTTGCTTTTTCTATGACTGTTATTGGTATTTTGTAAATGGATTTAGGACTGTAATCCTTTAAAAGGATGTTTTCCTGAGCATTACTAATGGTTACTCCGAAAAAAGTAAAAAGAATGATACTTATTTTTTTGTACATGTTAATTGAAGTTTATGGTTCTTAATTTCTCTTCAACCAATGCGGTTGCTTGGGAAGTAGCCTTTGGAAAAACTTGTCGTAAATCTATGTTATCAGAATCTTTGAGTTCCTTTTGCAAACTTTTCATGAATATATTTTTGATTTCGGTAGCGAGGTTGATTTTAGTGATCCCTTTTTTGATGGCTGCCTGTAATTGGTTGTTTGGTATTCCGGAACTTCCGTGCAAAACAAGTGCAGCCGTTGTTACTTTATTTATTTCCCCAATAAGGTCAATTTGTAATTTTGGTTCTTCCTTATAGAAGCCATGGGCAGAGCCGACAGCAATCGCTAAAGCGTTAATGCCTGTAGCATTTACAAATCTTTTTGCTTCTTCTGGTTGCGTATATATCATTTTTTGATCTTGACCCAATTTGGAGATATAGCCAAGTTCTGCTTCCACATTTATACCATAACTTTCAGCATATTTTACTATTTCTTGAGTTATTTTTACATTTTCCTCAAAAGGTTTTTCACTGGCGTCAATCATAACGGAATCAAATCCGGCATCAATGCATCTTTTTATCAAGGTTGTATCTTGACCATGATCTAAGTGTAGCCAAGCAGTAACACCATATTGCTTTATGGCACTTTCTGCAAGCGCTTTTGCGACGGTTAATCCCATATAATTAATGGAACTTTCCGAAAGTTGTAAAATAATTTCTGAACCTGTGTTTTGTGCTGCAGTTAATACTGCTGCTAAAGTTTCAAAGTTATAGAAATTAGTGGCTAATAAAGCTTTACCTCTTTTTTTATTGTCTGCGAGTTTTTCTTGTAAATTCATAATTTATAGATGGTATGAAAATTTATTTTTGGCTATTTCTTTAACTAATTTTAAGTTTTCAAAGGCGGTGGTTCCTCCTGATGCTGTAGTGTTTATTGCCCCTATGATGTTACCCACTTCTAGGCATCGTTCTAAATCTGCGCCTTTTAGATATTCATTTATAAATCCGGCATCAAAACTATCACCTGCACCAATACAATCAGCTACATTTTCATTTAAGAAAGCTGGTTTTGTAATCAATTTTTTTGTATCCCAAAGATGGGCGCCTTTTTCACCATCTTTAATGATTACCACATTGGAGAAGGATTTTATCTTTTCTATGCCTGATGCTATGTCAGGGCTATTTGTAAGATATTTAAATTCTTCGGTATTTGGTAAAAAGATATCGACATATGGAAGCAGTTCACTTAAGTTTAGTTCCCATTTTTCTGAAGGATCCCACTGAGGATCCATTGAGGTTGAAAGCCCTAGTTTTTTTGCTCTTTGAAATAGCTTTGCAACATCTTTTATAAGCCCGGTTTGTAAAAAAATTGAACTTAAATGTAAGTGTTTAGCTTGGCCTAAAATTGCATCGGTAATGTCCTTTTCTAGCAGATGTTCCATTGCTCCTGGAAATGTGACATTTGCACGATTCATATCATAATTCAACACAATGGTCAGCCCCGTTTTGTAATCCTCGGAACTAATGATGTAGTCGGTATTGACTTTTTTTCTTTCGAGTGAATTTTTAATGATGCTTGAAAAATTATCTTTCCCTATTTTTCCCATAAAGGCAACTTTGTTTTCAAGTGAACTTAAATTGCTTGCAAATATGGCAGAACTGCTACCCAATGTTACATTGAGTTCTTTGGATAAAATCTCTTTCCCAATTTCGGGGAAACCTTGTATCTTATCCAGGATAATATCTACATTTAGTTCTCCAACCACTAAAACATCAAATAACATACTCATATTATAAATTTAGGTCATTTTTTAATATATTTTCTTCCAGAAGGTCATTGAGGTCTACCAGATTGAATTTGTAAAAATACTTATCCATTGCTTTCTCAATATGTGAAAGAAGTATCTGTTCTGCTTTTATGCTGTTATTTTCAAGGTTTTCATAAAGGGCTGCCCGTGAAGCAATCACTTCAGGGTTTTGCCAGATATAGCGGCACCCCGTTTTAATCAACCACTCTTGTCGTTGTAGTTTATTTGCATAAAAATCTTTAGAATTTTCTTCTTCTTCCAGCCATTTTACCCACCTTCCTGATGAAATTACCGCTTCCCATAGCGTTTGTTTCATACTCGACATTTTAGGGACCTGTCCCTCAATAAACAAGTGATGTTCAATTTCCTCCAATTCCATGAGCCCTTCATATTCACGTTCTGTAAACTCGGGCCCCACATTGGCGCCGCCCATTCCGGCTTTTGGATATGCTTCTGGATTGCTTACATTGTCAGAGTAATGTCCTTTAATAACGCTGCCATAATTTGCTGCAATACCCACAATAATCTTTGCTACTTCGGCATCAAATTCAGTAGTGTGAAGATCTGTTCCTACTTTACCTACAACAAAACAGGGCCAAACATTAGATAGCCCTTCTCGTTCAAGCCCCTCTTTTAAAAGAACAAAAAACTCATTGAACACTGATAAATCTACCAAACCTCCATGGACTTCTTCAGTACCTACTTCATACGCAATTTTTGGAAGTCCTTTTTGTAAACGATATTTTTCGCAATGCTTTATAAGTATAACCGTGCGCTCAACTACCGTTTTTATAGCGATGGTATCTTCTTTTGGCAATGTAATATCAATTGTGGGATCTACGTGGATTAAATCATATCCGCAATCAATTGCAGCTTCAAATGATTTTTTTACCTGCCCCAACGTTTCTTCGTAATTTAGGTTTTCTTTTCTGTGACTGTCCTTAAGCCAAGGACCTCCATGATCTATTGCTATTAATACAGGTGATTGGAGATTAATTGCTTTGGCCAATTGCCTAATTTTATCAGCAAATTGTTTTGGTGTAAAACCTGTGTATCCTCCGTCCAAATCTACCTGATTTAAAGTTGTCGCAAATTTTATGGGAGCATTGCATCTTTTAGCGGAATTCAATGCTGCTTTCATTACTGCCATAGAATTTGGACACGCAGCAAAAATAGTTCTCTTTAAGCCAGTTTTATTTTCAAGTCTTTTATTTTCTTTCAAAATATAATCCAAAAAGGATAAATTTTCTAATTCCGCCGCATATCTAAGGTTTTTGTTCATTTTTTTTATTAGTGTAAATTAAGGATCATTAACCCTGTTTTATAGTTTCTAGCGTATGAAGTACTTTATTATTGTTTTTTCATTCGTAAGTTCTACAAAAATAAAAAAAAATAATAAACTTACAAAACCTTTCTTTTATTTATTTTTATCTTTTTTATTCTTTCATTTAATTATGATTATTTTAGTTTGCCTAATGACTAATATAAGGGTAATCATTCAAGAAATGTCTATTATTTTCTTATCTAAAGTAGAACTTAATATCGTTTTGGGTGGATATTTTGGCCCAATTGTTAAAAATTCTTCTATAATATGGATACTGTAAAAATTATTTTTAATCGTAATTACTTGATCTTGATATTATACAGCTAGTAATATAGCGGTTATTCGAATAGGATATATTTAATATTTTTAAAATAAAAAGGATAAAATACCTTTTAAGTTAAAATTTCCATAAAAAAAATAAAAATAAGTTTGTGAAAGAAAATTTTATTTTATACGTTTGTTAAAATGTAATTCAAGATTAAAAATCTTTTATAACGTTATTATTGTATAAATTAATTAAACTCATGACATGACAAACAAAAATTTATTAACTATTTTTTTTATTCTGCTTTTTATTGCCACGGGATATGCTCAGAAAAAAACCATTACTGGTGTGGTCACTTCAGGTGGAGGGCCATTGCCAGGCGTAAGTATCGTTATTAAAGGAACGGCCATTGGTGTTATATCTGATTTTGATGGAAATTATTCTATCAATGTGGATGAAGTAAATGACATTTTAATTTTTTCTTTTATGGGTTTCAAAACCCAAGAGGTAAATATTGGAAATCGCAAAGTCGTTAATATAGATATGCAGGAGAGCGCAGAGGGTCTTGATGAGGTTGTTGTAGTGGGTTATGGAACTCAAAAAAGAAAAGATTTAACGGGTGCTGTAGAAACCATATCTTCTGAAGACATTACAAAAACGCCAAGTACTTCATTGGATCAGTCTCTTGGAGGTCAAGTGGCGGGTGTTTTTATTGCCAATAGGGGTGGAGATGCCGCAGCACCTATTGAGGTTAGGATACGTGGTGTTGGTACGACAGGCAATAACCAACCTTTATTCGTAGTGGATGGTATTCCGTTGGTTCAAACATCTAATCAAACCGTTAATACAGCATCAAACACAGAAAGTAATCCTTTGTCAACTTTAAATCCAAATGATATTGAATCTATAAATGTTCTTAAAGATGCTTCTGCAGCTGCAATTTACGGCGCAAGAGCTGCTAATGGTGTTGTAATCATAACTACCAAAAGGGGTAAAAAAGGTGGCACTAAAATAGATTATGATGTTTATACAACTATGTCTAGTAACAGAAAGATGTATGATGTTTTAAATACAGAACAATATATTGAATATCAGGCGGCACTTGGTGATGATCACGATTTTTCTCAATTTAATGGGGCTCCAACTTATGATTGGCAGGATGCGGTTTTTAGAACGGGCTCTACAGTGAACCATAATATTGGTGTGAGTGGTGGAAGTGAAAAAATGAATTTTAACATTTCGGCCGGATATATAGATCAGGAAGGAATCGAATTAGCCCAAAATTTTAAGCGCTATACTTTTGCTGCAAATTCTGATATTAAAGTGGGTGACCGTTTTAAATTCGGGGAGTCTTTAACCTTTGGTAGCGCAAATAGGTTAGTGCAGTCAGAGCCTGGTGCAGCAGCTGCTTACCATGCCGCGTCTAATGTGCCTTTTTTTCCTATTTATGATGAAAATGGGCCTCAAGGTTATTCTTATGTTAGTGAAGAAACTGTAGGCAATGCAATGTGGTCATATCCTTCTGCAGATAGACAGATTGTTGCGATTAATGACCTTAGAAATAATGAAACTCGTGTAAAAACAAATAGAATTCTAGGAAGTATTTATGGGGAAGTAGAATTATTTAAAGGGCTTAAATACCGATTTACAGCAGGTATAGATTATCAGGTTGGTGTAGGGCAATGGTTTCAAAATGCTTATGATTATGGTGAAGGAGAAGGAAATTCATTTGGCATTAGTTCATTGACAAAAGAAAGACCTATTGAGAAAACAGTTAATATTTCAAATATTTTAACTTATGACAAAACCTTCGGAAAACATAGTCTTTCTTTTTTATTGGGGCATGAAGAAACAAAATTTGATTTCACCAAGTTAAGAGGACAGGCAACAAATTTATTAAATACCAGCGTGCTTTTTGTAAATACAGGTGAGACTTCTTCGGTGACTGAAGAAGCGGATCAATGGGCAATTAGAGGGTATTTAGGCAGGGTAAATTACAACTATAATGACAAGTATTTGGCAACTATCAACCTTAGAAGGGATGAAACTTCAAGATTTTCATCAGAAAACAGAGTTGATTATTTTCCATCTTTTGCTTTGGGTTGGAGAGCTAGTGATGAGGATTTCTTGAAAGAATCCAAAACAATTAATAATTTAAAGGTTAGAGCATCTTGGGGGCAGGCAGGTAATCAGTTTACGGGTGCTAACTTTGCTTATTTGAGTCAATTAAACCTTACTTCTGCTTATGTTATTGGTCGTGACCAAACTGTTGTAATTGCTCCAACTTCTATTGTGCTTGCAAATCCAAATTTAAAATGGGAAAAGAGTAATCAAACCAACCTAGGGATAGATTTAACAATATTAGACAATACCTTAGATTTTTCTTTAGATTACTATATGAAAGCAACAAAAGATGTTTTAGTGGCAGTGCCATATCCAGCCGTTACAGGATTTGCACTTTCTACGGATGTCAATTTAGGGGAAATCAGAAATTCAGGTTTAGAATTTACTGCAAACTATCAAAAATCTGTAAATGATGATTTTAAATTTGGTATAAATGCCAATATATCAACGGTAAAAAATGAAGTAGTAGATTTAGGAGGATTTACGTTATTAGCCGGTTCTTTTGGTTCGCAAATAAGTAGAACCATGGAAGGTGAATCTATGTCTCATTTTTATGGCTATAAAACAGATGGGATTTATCAGACGGATGCCGAAGCTGCATCAGCGATTCCAGATGAGAATTCATTTGGATCACCTTCAGCAGGTGATATTCGTTTTGTAGATGTCAATGGCGATGGCGAAATTACAGCGGATGATAAAACGAATATTGGAAGCCCAATCCCAACATTTTATTACGGACTTAATTTAAGTGCTAATTATAAAGATTTCGATTTTTCATTATTTATCCAAGGTGTGGGAGGTAATAAAATCTAAAATCAAGCAAGAAGGGATCTCGAAGGTATGAATGGATACGCGAATCAGTTAACATCAATAATAAATAGATGGGACGGAGAAGGTTCCAGTAATTCTATGCCTAGATTAGATGTGGAAGAAACGAATAATAACAACCGTTTTTCTGATCGATGGATAGAAAATGGATCATATGCAAGATTAAAAAATGTTCAAATTGGATATAATTTTGATGCCGAAAAACTTCAAAATATATTCAATGGGCTTGTTTCTAATGTTAGACTATATGTTGGTGCTCAAAACGTAGCGGTAATTACCAAGTATTCTGGTCTAGATCCAGAAGTAACAAGAGCATTTAGTTTCCAAAAGGGCGAAAATAATTTATCTACAGGTGTAGATGATGGTTATGCACCACCACAGCCATTAAGTGTTCAAATTGGAGCAAGAATATCATTTTAATCAAATTAATAGAATTTAAATATGAAAATTATAAATAACAATTTAGTAAAAACACGTTCATATAGCCTATTGGTTTTATTATTTATGCTGGCTAATGGATGTAACGACTTAGATTTACAACCTTTAAACGCTGTCCTTGAAGAGAATTTCTTTATTACTGAAACCGATTTTAAAGGCGCAACGTTAGCTTCCTATTCTTCAATGCAAAGTTTGTATGCAACGACAGAAGAAAATTTATCGGCTTCAAACGAATGGTGGAAACTTACCATTATGACTGAGGATAATGTAACCGCTGATCCTGGGAATTTAGGTCTACTAAACTATAGTAAATTTCGACTTTTGAGTGATGACAATGCATTTTCATTTACTTATACAATAATTTATCAAGGTGTCCATAGAGCAAATCTTGTATTGGAAAAATTAAAAGAAGATAATGAACTTACGGCAGAGGAAAAATTGCAGTATGAAGGTGAAGCTAAATTTTTAAGAGCTTGGTTTCATTTTCAAAGCTTTAAGCTTTGGGGTGGTCATGCGCCTTTGATGGAGAATACATTAAAAGATTTTGATCATCTTGCAGCGGGTAATTCTACGCCAGAAGCGACCATCGCTTTAATAATTAGTGATTTTAAATTTGCTGCAGATAACTTGCCTGATTTTTGGGATGATCAAAATACAGGAAGAGCAACTTCTTGGGCTGCTAAATCTTATCTTGGTAAAACTCATTTGTATAACAAAGATTTGAATGCTGCACAACCATTTTTTAGAGATGTTTATAATAATGGACCATATAGTTTAATGCCTGATTATGCATCAGTATTTTCCTATGATTTTGAAAATAACCAAGAATCTATTTTCGAAATTCAGTTCGCATCAAATTCTGATGATAATGGCTGGGTTCTAGATGATTTTCATTCGGAAAATTTTAAAGCGACACAAGGGTACAATAGAGGATCTGACCAGGATATTGACGCAGGGGCACCATATAGGCCAACAGCTGAATATGCTAACGCTTCAGCTATGGAAGATCCTAGATATGGAACAAATATGTATAAACAAGGAGATACTTATTATGATGGATATGGTGACAGTTTTGTGATTGAAGATATGTCAGATTTCTCCGATACAGGATATTTGCTTAAAAAATATAGAGGAGAAAATATTGCAAAAATGTCGGCAACAAATGAAGTTGTCGATTATAATAATGAGCGTATTTTTAGGTTCGCAGATTTAATTTTAATGTATGCTGAAACATTGATAGATTCTGATCCAGCATTGGCAACCCAATTGATTAATCAAGTTCGTCTTCGGTCATTTCCTGGAGCGGTTCCTGTTGCGGGTGGTTTAAGTTCTACCAATCTTACTAAAGCACTGAGATTGGAAAGAAGATTGGAATTGGCTTTTGAGGGCCACAGATATTTTGACCTTGTCAGATGGGGAATTGCCCAAGAAACTTTTGATGCGCTGACAGAAACGCACGAAGGTCATTTATGGAGTTCCAAAACGTCCAACGGTCTGTTTCCTATTCCTCAAAAAGAAATTGACAGAAGTGGAGGAATATTAAAACAAATTCCTGGATTATAATAAGATAATAGTATTGATTAATGTTTTTTTAATTATTTTGGCATCTATAAAGAATAAATAAAAAGATTCTTTATAGATGTTTTTTGTTAGTATTAAAAACATTTTAGTAGCCTAGCCAACCAACACCTTTTTTAAATAATAAATATCGCTTGAATGAATTTATTTTTTTTCCACAAATCAAGATACAAGCTTTTACTCTTTTATTTTATAGGGTTTTTAGTTTTTAGTTGTAACCCTAAAGACAAAAAAACACCTCTTTTTGAACTTCTGGATTCCAAGTTTACAAATATTGACTTTGAAAACACTTTATTATCAACAGATTCCTTAAATATTCTCAACTTTGAGTATATGTTTAACGGAGGCGGGGTTGGTATTGGAGACATAAATAATGATGGTTTGCAGGATATCTATTTCACAGGAAATCAAGTTTCAAGTAAATTATACTTAAACCTAGGCGATTTCAAGTTTAAGGACATCACTAAATTGGCACAAGTGGGAACTACAGGATGGATTAATGGGGTATCGATGACCGATATTAACCAAGATGGTTTGTTGGATATCTATGTATGCAAAGGAGGACCTAGAAACACATCTGAAAGGGATATGGCAAATTTGGTTTTCATAAATCAAGGAAATAACTCCTTTAAAGAGATGGGGAAGGAGCTAGGTATCGCAGATGTAGGATATAGTATTCAGGCTATCTTTTTTGATTACGATAAGGACGGTCACCAGGATTTATATTTGCTTACCAATGCGCTTGTTCCCTTTAATAGAAATGCATCAAAATCAAAAATGATTAAGGGCGAAGCTGCCAGCACAGATCGTCTATACAAAAATAATGGCGATGGAACTTTTTCCAATGTTTCTAAACAAGCGGGGATTACCATAGAAGGCTTCGGTCTGGGTGTTGCCATTTGTGATATCAATGACGATGGTTGGTTGGATGTGTATGTTTCTAATGATTTTCTGACCAATGATATACTATATATTAATAATGGTGACGGCACTTTTTCTGATAAAATTTCTGACTATGTGAAGCATCAGAGTTTTAATGGAATGGGCGTAGAAATTTCCGATGTCAATAATGATGGTCTTTCTGATATTTTGGTTCTGGATATGTTGCCGCAAGACAATAAGCGACTTAAACAAACAGTGGGATATTTTAGTTATGATAAACAGAAGCTGAATATGGATTTCGGCTATATGCCACAGTATGTGAGAAATACACTTCAGTTAAATAATGGAAATGGAACTTTTAGTGAAATTGGACAGCTTTCAGGCATCTATAATACCGACTGGAGTTGGGCCCCCCTCATTGCGGATTTTGATAATGATGGCTGGAAAGATATATTTATTACCAATGGATATAGAAGAGATGTAACAAATTTGGATTTCATTGTTTATGGACAAAAGGCAGCCTCCTTTGGGACCAAAGAAGCCATCAGAAAGGATAAACTCGAGAAATTAAGTGCGCTTCCGGAAGTAAAACTGCACAATTATATCTTTAAAAACAACGGTGATCTAACATTTACAGATAAAGTATTAGATTGGGGAATTTCTATTCCTAGTTACTCCAATGGAGCTGCCTATGCAGATATGGACAATGATGGAGATTTGGATTTGGTTGTAAATAATATTGATGATAAAGCACATGTCTATAAAAATAATACTATGGAATTTGGTGTTTCACCCGCTGATAAAAACCATTTTTTACGAGTAAAACTCAAAGGGATACAGAACAAGATTGGAACTAAAGTTTTCTTGAGCATTCATGGAAGAAAACAGTATCAATTTTTTTCCCCGGTTAGGGGTTATTTATCCACTACTGAAGATATTATGCATTTTGGATTGGGTATAAATAAAAAAATTGACTCATTGAACGTAATTTGGCCTGATGGAGCCTCAGAAACAATTAAAAATATTGATTCGGATCAAGTATTGGTGTTAGATTATAAAAATGCTTCAAATAAAAGTAAACCTATTGTGAATAAGGGTATGCCATTTTTTACTGAGATTACTGCTGAGTTAGGCATAACATATACCCATAAAGAGAATAACTTTATTGATTTCAATGAACAGGCAGCTTTGTTGCACATGAATTCAAGATTGGGGCCTGGAATAGCTGTTGGAGATGTTAATGGTGACAAATTGGAGGATTTTTATATAGGGGCAGCCAATGGAATGAACGGGAGTTTTTTTATTCAACAACTTAATGGAACTTTTTTGGAGAAAGAATTGAAAATGGGAGAATCTTATGATGATACGGGTGCTTTATTGCTCGATGTGGATTTGGATTCTGATTTAGATTTGATTCTTATAAGTGGAGGGGATAACCCAAAGAAGGGCATAAATAATTATGTTGACAGAATATATGAGAACGATGGTAATGGAAACTTTTTAAAGAAAGATTTGTTGAAAAGGTCAGCTGGCGGTTCTTGTGTTAAAGCTGCAGATTTTGATAGGGATGGGGATCTGGACCTGTTTATTGGAGGTCGCTCTGTTCAGGGTTCTTACCCATTATCACCTAAGAGCTATTTATTAATCAATGAAAATGGCCACTTTAGGGATGTTACCAAAGAAGTATTTGGAAATGAAGGAAAGTTAGGAATGGTAAGTGATGCACTTTGGACTGATTTTGATAATGATCATCGGGTTGATCTTATTTTGGTCGGGGAGTTTATGGCTCCGAAATTTTTTAAAAACAACAAAGGTAAATTATTGGATGTTTCTAATAAAACGGGTCTTAAAAACGCAAGCGGTTGGTGGAATAGCATAGTTTCGGGTGATTATGATAAGGACGGAGATATGGATTACTTAATGGGAAATTTAGGACAAAATAGTACGTTTAAGGCAAGCGCCCAAGAGCCCATAACGATTTACGCTAAAGATTTTGACAACAATGGTTCTGTTGATCCGGTAATTACCTGTTACAGGCAGGGAAAAGAGCAATTAATTCACTCAAGAGAGGTGCTTAATCAACAAATCAACGCAATGAAATTCCGTTTTAAAACATATGAATCTTATGCCACAACTTCTTTTGACAAGGTGTTTTTAAAAGAAGAATTAGCAGATGCTTACACCTTAAAAGCTGAAATGCTTTCAAGTAGTTATGTGGAAAATTTGGGAAATGGAAATTTTAAGATGAGAGCATTGCCTATAGAGGCTCAATTTGCTCCTGTATTTGGAATGGAAGTTCAGGACTATAACAATGATGGTTATTTAGATGCTATGTTGGTGGGTAATTTCTATAGTACAGAAGCATTGACAGGTCAATATGATGCAATGGCTGGATTATGTTTGTTGGGTAATGGCAAAGGGGAATTTAAGGCAATGAAACCGGTTGAAAGCGGACTAAGAATAGATGGGGATGCCAAAGGGTTGGTTCAGTTACAAGGCCCTAAAGGCAATCCTATTATCTTGGCGAGTCAAAACTCTGGACGGTTATTGGCTTACACGTATAAATCAAAAAAACAAAGTATTAGTATTGAACCAAACGACTCTTATGCCCTGATTTACGGTAAAGATGGGTCTGTCTATAAGAAAGAATTTGCCTATGGTGGCTCTTATTTAAGCCATTCTTCAAGACAATTTTCAATTGACAGGGCACATACAAATTACATAGAATTATACTCTTTTAAAGGCAAAATACGAAAAATTGATTTTAATGATGAAAATTAAAATATATAATTGCTTATTTGTTTTGTTTTTGACAATGCTGTTTTTGTCCTGTGAAAATAAATCCAAAGACTTATTTACGGCTTTGAAACCCAACAACACCCATATTAATTTTTCTAATGATATTGAAGAAGATGACGTGCACAATATCTATAATTTTATGAACATCTACACCGGTGCAGGTGTTGGTGTGGGAGATATTAATAATGATGGGTTGACAGATGTATTCTTTGCTGGAAACATGGTTTCCAGCAAATTGTATCTTAATAACGGTGGTTTTAATTTTGAAGACATTACCAGCTCAGCCGGCCTACTTTCAAATAGATGGGCAACCGGGGTAAGTATGATTGATATTAATCAGGATGGTTGGTTGGATATTTATGTCTGTGTATCAGGTAGTGGGGAAATAAGCGATAGAGCTAATTTATTGTACATCAATCAAAAAGACAATACTTTTGTGGAGAAAGCTAAGGAATATGGATTGGCAGATACCAGCCAGTCCACCCAAGCTGCTTTTTTTGATTATGATTTGGATGGTGATCTGGATATGTTTCTTATTATTAACCCCGTAGATTATGCGCTTTCCTCAGTGAATAGAATTAGGCCAAGAAAGTTGCATGGAGAGTCCGATAGTACGGATAAATTATACCGTAATAATGGAGACAACACATTTACCGATGTGTCTTCAGTGAGCGGGATTTTAATAGAGGGCTATAGCCTTGGGGTTGGAATCAGTGATATTAATAACGACGGATGGCCTGATGTGTATGTGTCTAATGATTTTCTTACCAATGATATATTGTATATGAACAATGGAGATGGGACATTTTCAGATAAATCTAATGTGTTTTTTAAACACACAAGTTTCGCGGGAATGGGTAATGATATTGCTGATGTTAATAATGATGGTTTAATGGATATTATGGTATTGGACATGCTTCCGGAAGACAATAAGCGCCAAAAAATGATAATTCCAGCCACAAGTTTTGATAAATTTCAGTTAATGATTGATGCTGGATATACTGCCCAATATACACGAAACACCCTTCAACTTAATAATGGGAATGGCTCATTTAGCGAGATTGGTCAATTTTCTGGGATAAGCCAAACCGATTGGAGCTGGAGTGTCCTTTTTGCAGATTATGATAATGATGGCTATAAAGATGCCTTTATCACCAATGGTTTTAGAAGAGATATTGGAGATTTGGATTATATCAATTATCAGCAAGATCTATCACAGCCTTTTGGTACGGAACAGGCCAGAGAACAAAGAAAGTTGAATGCAATTAAAGCGCTTCCGAGTGCAAAAATTAAGAACTATTTTTTCAGGAATAATGGTGATTTAACATTTTCTGATACCTCAGAAAGTTGGGGAATTAAAGAGGCTAATTTGTCCAATGGATCCGCTTTTGTAGATTTGGACAATGATGGGGATTTGGATTTGGTAGTGAACAATGTCAATGAAAAAGCCAGTATTCTAAGGAACAATAGCGACGGAAAATTATCATCGAACTTTATTAAGATTAAGTTAAAGGGAAAAAAGGAAAATCTTGCTGGTATTGGTGCGAAATTAACATTGCAATCAGCGGGGAATATGCAGTCCTATCAACATTACTTTTCCAGAGGATATTTATCTGGTGTGGACCAACAAATCCATTTTGGCTTAGGGAAAGAAACAACAGTTGAATCCATCACAATTGTTTGGCCAGATAAACGATCTCAGATTTTGAAAAATCTTACTTCTAATCAGACCATCACTATTGATTATGCCGATTCTAAAACAATCCTAGCTCAAAACTCTCTTAATAATGAGAAAACTTTTTTTCATGAAGTGTCTGAGGAAATAGGCGCAACCTACCTGCATAAAGAAAATAAATATATAGATTTCAACGTACAGGCCCTATTGCCACATATGCATTCTAAAAATGGTCCAAAGATGTCCGTAGGAGATATCAATGGAGATGCTCTGGAAGATTTTTTTATTGGGGGCAGTGCAGATTATAGTGGAAGTTTTTTTCTGCAAACATCAGAGGGTACTTTTAAGGAAATGCCCTTGAATTTGGACGTAAATTCTGAAGATATGGAGTCCTTATTGTTTGACGCCGATGGTGATGGAGACAATGATCTTTACGTAGTTAGCGGAGGAAGTGAGTTTAAAAAAAACAGTAAAGAATATCAAGATCGATTATATATCAACGATGGCAAAGGAAATTTTAGAAGAGCGATGACAGCATTACCTGATACCCGTTCATCTGGATCAACAGTTACTGCATCCGATTTTGACAACGATGGGGATTTGGATCTGTTTGTGGGCGGTAGGGTTGTGCCAGAGGAGTACCCATTGCCTCCCAGAAGTTATCTATTAAAAAATAATCATGGAAAATTTACAGATGTAACAAATGAAATTTGTAAAGAGTTAGTAAATGTGGGAATGGTTACTGCTGCTATTTGGACAGATTATGATCAGGATAAAAAAATTGATTTAATTGTTACAGGAGAGTTTATGTCAATTCGAATTTTTAAAAATACTGGAAAGAAGTTTAAGGAGGTTACGGATAAGGCAGGTCTGACGCAAACATCAGGTTGGTGGAACAGTTTGATTGCTGCTGATATGGACAATGACGGAGATATGGATCTAGTAGCGGGTAATCTTGGAACCAATAGCAGATATAAGGCATCTGCTGGGGAGCCATTATGTATTTATGCAAAGGATTTTGACAATAATAACAGTATAGATCCTGTGATGTGTTATTATATACAAGGAAAGAATTATATAGCCCACCCAAGAGATGTCCTGAGAAGCCAGATACCTGCAATGAAAGGCCGATTCAAAAGTTACAAGGAATATGCAAATGTGAAATTTGAGGATGCATTTTTACCTAAGGAATTACAAAATGCTTATGTGGTAAAAGCGACTAATTTTAAAAGTAGTTATTTTGAAAATTTGGGAGATAGGACGTTTAAAATAAGTACGTTACCTCTTGTTTCACAGTTTGCCCCTATAAACGGTATTCAAGTGATGGATGTTAACAATGATGGTTATTTAGATTTGCTGATGGTTGGAAATAATTATTCGGGAGACGCATCTTTAGGAAACTACGATGCTTTGATTGGTGTATGTTTGGTGGGAAATGGGAAGGGAGAATTTAAATCCATGGGGGTGAATAGGAGTGGTTTTTTTGTTGATACGGATGCAAAAGACATTAAAACGATTACTTTAAATAACGGAAAAAAAGTTGTACTGGTGAGTTCAAATTCAGGTAACCTTAAAGTATTTGCTAAATCCTCACCGTAAATAGTAGATACGGTACTTTTTGTTTGGGCTAAAGCTTTTTGGATGGCAGATTTTATTTTTAAATCCTATTTCAATATCTTCTTCTTTGGAATCAATTAAAAATATATAAAGAAATCACAACTAAACAATTTAATAAGTTTGTGAAAGATAAAAAACTTTCATATATTTGTTTATCACGATAATATTTGTATTTTAAGTATTTAAAAAAGATTATATAAAATCTTATTGAACATAAAAATAAATGAAACGTAGGTCTTTTGTTTTGAAAAGTGTTTTAGCAAGTTTATTTGTGGGAAGCACCTGGTCATTTAGTAAAGATAAAATTCCGACACACAATTGGGATGGCTATGATTTTGGTTCCCCGCCACTTATCACAGACAGATTAAATCAAGGTCCCTTCAATAATTATGGTCCTGGAGCCAACGCTCCTGGAGCCGATGTGATTATGACGACAACCCCTTCCAAAAAACCAGTTAGAAATTTTGGGATGGGATTGGTAACCTATATTTGTGATGAGGTAGGCCCTCCTAATGTAAATGGTGAAAAACTTCGAGACTCAATTGAGAAATTATGTAGATGGCCTTTAGGAGATGTCCTGTACATTAGGGTAGATTGGAGAGATATTCAAAAGGAGTCTGGTAAATTGGAATTTCCAGAACATTGGGATTTAACTTTTGAAATGGCAAAAAAATATGGAAAACGGGTCGCTTTTAGAATCCAGTTGATGAGCCCAGAAATCGAAAAACAGTCTATGCCAGATTTTTTGATTGATAAAGTTCCTTTAGTGAAATTGGGAACTACAAATGAAATAGGAATTCCGAACAAAGTTCATTTTGCACCCAGATATGATCATCCAGAGTTTATGAATGCATTTAAGGAGATGGATGATTTATTGGCTGCAAAATATAATGGTCATGAACTTGTAGAATATGTAGATTCTTGTATGTACGGATTTTGGGGAGAAGGCCATAGCTGGCCCTTTGAGGGAAATTCCTTTCCGGATTATTATACTGCGGAAAAGACATTTATTGAAATTTTTGAACATCAAGTTGGGAATTGGTCTAAAACACCATTGGTTACAAATACCCAGCCCGATTATAGTGAAGTAGGAAATTCCGAAGTGTTGGACAGAACGATACGCTCCTATAATTGGTTGCGTACAGATACGATATTTATAGAAAATTCACAGATTGATGCTTTAAGTAATCGACCACCTTGGATAGGGGCTACTATAGAACAAGGGTTGAATACCAATCAAAAGAATAATAAGTTTATTTTTGAAGGGATTACTAAAAATGAAAATATAATAGCTCATATAAGAGACGTAAGTCCTACCTATTTTTCACTTTGGAATTGGCATAATATATCTATGGAAAATCTTTTGGAATATTATGAGGAGAATCCAGAACATTTAGATCAACTGGCATCAAAAATAGGATATAGAGTACGACCTTCTTGGATATGGCATTTTGAGAATGAAGGCTACCCCGGAATAATCTTAGGCCTCGTGAATGACGGTCTTTCAGGAGTTCCAGGTGCGTTAAGGATCTCAATTTCTGATTCAGAAAACACTTTCGAAAATTATGGAAGCCTTGATCCAGGGTATCCTTTGCCTGGAAAAGTAAGGCAATCTTTATTTATGCTCCCAAAAGGCACTGCTTGGGAAGGTCTAAAAATCAAAGCGGAAATAGAAGTGAAAGGGGTTAGGTATCCCGTTAGATGGGCTTGTTCACAAAAACTCAATAACGACGGCTCATTAACATTAAAAAGAAATTTATAACTAATAAAGATGATATTATGAAATCAAAACCATGGCTTATTTATGCACTTGTGACAACAATTTTTTGGGGCGTTTGGGGCGCTTTTGCAGGGCTTCCGGCAGAAAACGGATTCCCGGAGACTTTAGTGTATTGCGTTTGGGCCATAACTATGATCCCACCTGCTATTTTTGTATTGAAACGTGCTAATTGGAAATTGCAATATGATAAGAAATCAATTTTTTATGGAAGTTTAATAGGCCTTTTAGGTGCTGGTGGACAAATGATTCTTTTTCATGCGGTTACAGTGGGTCCAACCTACCTTATTTTTCCTATTATATCACTCTCTCCTATAATTACCGTTTTATTATCCTATTTCTTTCTAAAGGAACGCACAGGTATAAAAGGCACATTGGGTATTGTGTTAGCATTAATTGCCCTTCCTTTATTCAATTATTCAACAGGTACAGATTCTGGCGATTATGGCATCACTTGGTTTTTGCTTGCTATGTTGGTATTGGCCGCTTGGGGAATACAAGCCTATTTTATGAAAACTGCTAACGAAATTATGAGTGCGGAAAGTATCTTTTTTTATATGATGGTAACGGGTTTGCTTATTATTCCTGTTGCATTACTAATGACAGACTTCTCTCAGGAAATTAATTGGGGCGCTGATGGTCCTTGGCTAGCCGCAGGCATACAAATTCTTAATGCAATTGGAGCGCTTACTTTGGTTTTTGCTTTTAGATATGGTAAGGCAATGGTTATATCACCTTTAACCAATGCAGGTGCGCCATTGATTACCGCTATTATAGCTATGATTGTGCTTGGTTTTGTTCCCGACACTATTAAAATTGCGGGTATAATTTTGGCGATAATTTCAGCTTTGCTCTTGGCTATAGATCCTGAAAAAAAAATTAAATAAGCATATACATTTCATATTTTTGGGTTATTTATACACTTTTGAAAATGCATTTATAAACATATTGTAAACTAAAATCTTTCATACGGCTAATAAGGAATTTAGCAAATCTTATTGCTGTAATAACTTGAATTAAACTATAATTAAATATCTTCAAGAATATGGATAAGCCGCTTATTAATAAGGAACGAATAATGTCAATTGATGTCCTAAGAGGTTTCGATATGCTATTGATTATTTTTGCAGATCAGTTTTTTATAACCTTACATAAAGGTGCTGGATCTTCTTTTACGGGAGTTTTGGCAAAGCAATTTGACCATCCTGAGTGGTTTGGAAGTGCTTTTTATGACATTATAATGCCATTGTTCTTATTTGTGGTGGGGGCGGTTATTCCCTTTTCAATGGATAATATCATAAAGGTCAACACCAAAAAGACAATCATTTACAGAAAACTTATTCGTCGTTTTATAATTCTATTTATTTTGGGATGGATTGTTCAGGGAAATTTATTAGCGCTTAGTGCTAGTGAATTTCATGTCTTTAGCAATACACTACAGGCAATAGCTGTTGGGTATTTCTTTTCTTCTCTAGCATATCTTCACCTTACTAAAAAGGCCCGCTATGCTTTGTTTGTAGGGTGTCTGATAGTATATACATTGCTATTAACCATCCCGGTTGTGCCAGGAATTGGCAGAAGTCAATTGTTGCCAGATTATAATTTTGCTATCTATATTGATCGCCTGGTGATGGGCAGGTTTGTTGATGGTACCCAATATACATGGGTGCTTAGCGGATTTGGGTTTGTTGCGACAACTTTATCTGGATTGTTTGCAGGAGAATTGATTAAATCAAATCTTCCCCGAAAAAAAGTTGTTTTACAGTTATTGCTTTATGGATTGGCTAGCATATTGTTGGGTTTGGTAATAGGAATATGGCATCCGGTTGTGAAAAAATTGTGGACAAGCTCGTTTGTACTTTTGTCATCAGGGGTATGTTTTCTTTTATTGTCCTTTTTTTATTGGATTATTGATGAACGCGGAAAATATAAATGGGCATTTCCGCTTAAAGTGATTGGGATGAATGCAATTACGGCTTATGTTCTGTCCCATGTGATTAGTTTCCCTCAAATCGCCGATTATATACTTTTTGGGCTGGAACAATATGTTGGAGATTTTTATGGGCTTACAAAGGTTTTGGGAGGTTTTGGAATTCTTTATTTACTGTTGTGGTACATGTATAAAAACAAAACCTTTATTAAGGTTTAATTTGAGGTTTTGGGCACATTTTTATCCAGTTTTAGACCATATTCTTTTTTTAACAGTGAATAGCTATTAAGCAATAATCACTTTAATATTGGCATCCTGCAATTTTTTCAAATCCTCTTTGCTAATATTTTCATCGGTAATAACCATATTAATTTTGCTCAAAGGACAGATAAAAGCAAGACTTCTGCGTTTAAATTTGCTAGAATCAGCCACTAAAATTACTTCTTTGGAAATATCAATCATGACCTGATTTAAGGAAGCTTCTTCGATATTGGGAGTGAAGATTCCTTGAGTGGTATCAAAACCATCAACACCAATAAAAACCTTATCTACATAAAAATGCTTAAGGCTTTTTTCCGCCAATGGCCCTACCAATGAATGTGAATTTTTCCGCAATGTTCCTCCCGGTACAATGATATTAATATTTTGGGCATTTATAAGTTGATTCGCAATATTAAATGCATTAGTAATTACATTAATTGTAATATTTGGATCTAAGTTTTTGGCAATTTCCATTGTTGTTGTACCGGAATCTATGATGATGGTTTCACCTTCCTTAACCAAGGAAGCTGCCATTTTGCCTATTTTTATCTTCTCAGCATAATAAATTTTGTCTTTGTCTGAAATTTGATGATCTATGCCGACTGAATTTTCATATTTCATGGCTCCGCCACGGGAACGCAGAAGTAGTTTTTTTGATTCAAATAGGTCTAAATCATTCCTAATGGTAACCTCACTTACATCAAATTGTTCGCTCAATTCATGGACGAATACTTTTCCTTTTTCATTGAGTATATTAAGTATTTCCTTGCGTCTTTCTACAGTATAACGCCTTGTTCTATCTTTATCCATATCTTAAGAGGTCAATTTAGGCTTCTAAATTAACAATTATTGTGCAATGACAATATAATTCATTAAAATATTATTATTTATAATATTTTTACAATGTTATATAATTTATTATTTTATTATGAAAGTATAAATAAGTTTTGTAATTTTGCATAGCAACGTTTTGAAAGTTATTAAAATTATAACTAACTACAAAAAATAGGATGAAGTATTTAAATATCGATGAAGCCATCTTGAAAGAAAGTGGTGCTTTTTTTACTGCCAAAGAAATATCTGGTCAGCCAGAATTATGGATGAATATTTTCGAAAAAGTAGTTGCGGAAAAAGCGGAAATAATGTCTTTTTTGGATGATGTGCTTAAAAAAACAAAAAAGATTATCTTAACTGGAGCAGGAACTAGTGGATATATTGGGTACTCTATTGAAGGTGTTTTTCAGCGAACAAATAAAATAACGACAATATCTATACCTACAACGCATCTTGTTTCTCATCCGCAAGATTATTTTGACCCAAAATTGCCAACACTTCTTGTTTCGTTCGCAAGGTCTGGTAATAGCCCAGAAAGTGTTGCGGCAGTTAAATTAGCTGATAAATATTGTGATGAATGTTATCATTTAGTGATAACTTGTGATACTGAAGGTAATTTGGCCAAATACAATTTCAAAAATAATAGCTATGTATTTATTTTACCTGCCGAAGCAAATGACAAAAGCCTTGCAATGACGGGAAGTTATTCAGGGATGCTTTTATCGGCCCTTTTAATTAATGATATCAAAAAAATAGCCTCTTTAAGAGAAATTGTTGAGACATTGCAAGTTTATGGTCATAAAATATTTGGTGAATATTTAGATGCTATAAAAAAGGTAGCAGGTTTACCATTTAAACGGGCGGTATTTTTGGGTTCTGGACCACAATATGGGACAGCGATGGAATCTCACCTTAAATTGCAGGAGTTATCAGATGGCCAAGTAATCTGCAAAAATGATTCTTACCTAGGTTTTAGGCACGGTCCAAAAGCAGTTGTTGATGGAGATACCTTGGTAGTATATTATTTTTCCAATAGAAAAGATGTTTTTCGCTATGAAAGGGATTTGGTAATTAGTATGGAGAATGGCAATAAACCGCTTTTTCAACTAGGTATTTCTGAAGGAGTTTTAGATGATATTAATATTGATGAAAAGATTATACTTTCTAATGAAAGTAAATTAATTAGTGAAGAGTACCTTTGCGTCTCAAATATATTATTAGGTCAGTTATTGGGTTATTATAAATCTTTAGCGATTGGATTAAATCCAGATTCCCCATCACAAAGTGGGGCAATTTCAAGAGTTGTACAAGGGGTTACGATTTATTAGTATAAGATATTTTTTATAATAAGAGTTTGTCTTTTTCCTGACAGCAATGATGAATTTGACTTGAATCTATGAAATGAGCATATAGAAAATACAATTAAAGCACAAATAAATCTACCAGGAGAAATAGGCGAATTCCATATGATCGATTTAAGCAAATAATATTTACTTATGAAATTAACCATTAAGATTTATGCGTTATATGCAATTGCGGCATTAGTTTTCCTTGTAAGTTGTCAAATAAAAACCACGCCAATTGTTATTACTCCTGATGATTATTACCTTACAACAGATAAGGTAACTGAAATAATGATTCATGACATTTTTTCGCCGCCGGTTGCAAGTAGAATTTTATCTTACCCAAATGTGGCTGCTTATGAAATAATTGCTGTTTACAATACCAAATACAATTCATTAAGCGGTCAATTACACGAATTAACACCTATTCCAACTTTTGATAGTGTAAATGGTACTTTAAATCCACAGTTAGCAGCCCTGATAGCACATATAGAGGTTAGCAAAGGGCTTATTTTTTCAGAAGATAAATTAATTGAACTTAGAGACAGTTTGTATAATGTATGGGAAAAGACCAACAAATCCGAATTTAAAATTGCGAGAGAATATGGGCTGGAAGTGGCTGAACATATAAAATCTTGGATGAATAAGGACAAATACAAACAAATGAGAAGCATGCCAAAATATACGGTATATTCAGATGATCCTTCAAGATGGCAGCCAACACCGCCAGCTTATATGGATGCTGTTGAACCGCATTGGGCTAAAATTAGACCATTTGTTATAGACTCTGCTTCACAATTTAAGCCAACTCCTCCTTTGGTATTTTCTCTTGATAAAAAGTCGGATTTTTATAAAGAATTAATCGAAGTTTATACGATTGGAAATTCAACGATTGAAAAGGGAGATGCTTCTAAAGAAATTAAAATTGCGCAATTTTGGGATTGCAACCCATATGTTTCTGTATCCAGTGGGCATTTAATGTTTGCGACTAAAAAAATAACTCCTGGAGCGCATTGGATGGGTATTGTTAAAATTGCAGCAAGAAAAACAAACAGTAATTTTGACGACACTATTTTTGCTTGCACAAAAACCTCGCTTGCAATAGCAGATGCATTTATAAGTTGTTGGGATGAAAAATACAGAAGTAATTTAATTAGACCGGAAACACTAATCAATCAATACATTGATGAAAACTGGAAGCCAATATTGCAAACGCCCCCATTTCCGGAATATCCAAGTGGCCATAGTGTGGTATCTGGTGCAGCAGCAACTGCATTAACGGATATTTTTGGAGATAATTTTAGATTTGACGATGACACGGAAATATCCTATGGTTTACCTGTACGATCTTTTAATTCGTTTAATGAAGCTGCAGACGAAGCTGCTATAAGTAGAATATATGGAGGCATTCATTTTCGCAAAGCAATTGAGGTCGGGGTTCAACAAGGGAGAAATCTTGGAAAGTTTGTGAATGAAAAACTTAAAATGAATAAATAATTAAAAATTCTCTAAATTATTTGAAGAAAAACATGTCTAAAATAATTTAGTGAATTCAAACTGCACCAATAAAAAATAAATAGTAGGCAACTTGAAAAGATTGGCCTTTGAAAGACCTAATATTCAAATATAGCAAAGAGAATAAATTCAATACCCAAATTACGATTTTTAAATTTTCATAAAAACCCGATCTTTGGAAATGTCCAAATTAGTTTGAAGACATACAAAAATCAGATGAAAACGGGAATCATATCGCCTTTTAGTAAAATCAATCCCCCACATTTCCAGCAGTATTCCGTTCCTCCTGAACTTGTTTCAGGACCTTATCAATTAATATAAAATTTGTTGCATACAGCTTCCAATTCCCCGCAATAAGAGCTTTCAAAAAGCACTTACTTTTTGCCATTGGCCTGCACTGAGCTTAGTCGAAGTGTCATTGCGATCGCAGAGAAGCAATCTGTTAAAATGATGTGTCGATTTTGTTTCGTTTCCATTAGAATAGCCGCAACAAAAGCAGGTTTAAAAGTGAAAGTCATTTATTTTTAAATAAATCCTGAACTTGTTTTAGGACCTGTCGATTAATTGAAAAACCATTTAATATCAATAATCTATATAAATTGATAAACTATGTTGAAACTTAACTTTATTTAACTTAGTTTAGTAGGACGAAAAATTGCTGACAATTCAAAATAAATTTAGAATACAATTTTCAGTTATCCGGAAATTTGAATTGATAAATAGTTAGATTTAATTGGATATAATAAGTTACCACACATTTGAAAAAAATGAAAATAGGACTAATATTAATAATCGGATTTTTAATCTCAACGAATCTTCAAGCTCAAGAATCTAAAATAAAGTCGGACGAATTAATACACGCTGAACAATTGTTGGATTACGCTCTGAAAAATAAATCGGAAAGAAAAATAATGGAATCGCCACTGATTCCAAAAAAAGAAAACGCAATCAACTACGCCGAAAATATTCTGTTCGAACTTTATGGAAAAGAAAATATCATAAAAGAAAAACCATATCAAATTCATTTGATTAATGATTATTGGATAATTACTGGAACTCTTCCCAAAGATTGGGTTGGTGGAGTTTTTGAAATGGTATTTGATTCATGGAACGGAAAAATATTAATATTGGAACACGGAAAATAAAAACGTGTGGTAACACCGTGTATAAAAAATTGCTAGTTTTAGCTAATACAAAGTTGGTTACCCGTTTGCTGGCTTCCGATTTTCCTTCGGAAAATCCTCGCCCACAAACACGCAACTTTCCATACACAAACTCGTTTACAAGCCATTACTCCAAAACAAAATACTATGAAAAAAACAACTTTTACACTATTAATTTTCTTGATGACATTTTTTGCTTATTGTCAAACTAAAGAAAATAAATTCAACTTTGATTTCGAACAAATTGAAAATGGATTCCCAGTTGACTGGATTATTTCTGGAGGTTCAAATTATTCTATTTCTTTGGACTCTACAAATGTTAAAAAAGGTAAATATTCCATTTTAATTGATTTCAATGAGGGGAAGAAAGATTTTAAAGCACTGGGATTCGCAATCCCAAATTATAACGGAAAAAAAGTAACATTAACAGGCTTCATTAAAACAGAAAATGTTACAGAAGGTAATGCAGGATTATGGATGATGATTGAACCAAGTATAATTGGAGATAATATGTATGGAAGAGGTGTTCAAGGAACTACTGACTGGAAAAAATACGAGATAACTTTAGATATGAATCCATCAGAGACCGAACAAATTGTAATTGGAGGCCAATTAGCAGGGAATGGAAAAATGTGGCTGGATGATTTTACGGTTACCATTGATGGAAATAACGTTAAAGATTTAAAACCTCTTGTGAAAAAAGTTTTTCCGGCTGAAATTGACAAAGAATTTGACAGTGGTTCACAAATAACCAATTTATCAATTGACGGTTATAAAATTGAGAACCTAAAAACTTTGGGATTGGTTTGGGGTTTTCTGAAATATTATCATCCAAATATTGCAAATGGAGATTTCAACTGGGACTATGAACTTTTTAGAGTTATACCAAAGGTTATAAATGTAAAAAACAACAAAGAAAGAGATTCTGTTTTAGTAGAATGGATAACTCAATTAGGTCAATTTGAGCAGGCAATTGAAATTAAATCAGACTCAATGGAAATAAAAATGAAACCTGATTTAGATTGGATCTCAAACTCAAATTTTTCAAATGAACTTTCTTCATTACTTTTAAAAGTTAAAAATTCCAACAGGTCGGGAGAGCATTTTTATGTTAGGTTATTCCCAGTTGTTGGATTTCCTGTTTTTAAAAATGAAAATCCTTACCCAACAATGAAATATCCAGATGTTGGATTTCGAATTCTGGCTTTGTATCGTTATTGGAATATTATTCAATATTATTTTCCATATAAATATTTGATTGGAGAAGATTGGAAAAAAGTATTACAAGAATTTATTCCAAAAATTATTAATGCAACTAATGAAACTGAATACACATTAACAATATTAGAACTTATTACAAGAATTAATGATTCTCATGCCAGTATTTGGGGAGGAAACCAAGTTTTGAATAATTATAAAGGTTTAAATTATTCAGTAGTTGATTTAAGTTTTATTGAAAACAAAGCAGTTGTAAACTATTTTAATGATGATACATTAGGGAAAGAAACAGGATTACAAATTGGCGATGTTATTTCAAAAATTAATGACCAATCTGTAGAAAGTATTGTAAAAAAGAACTTAAAATATACGCCAGCCTCAAATTATCCAACGAAGTTAAGAGAAATTGCTATAAGAACTCTTTTACTGACTAATGATACAATAATAAATATTGAATATATTAGAGATAATCAAAAAAGAACTAAAATTATTAAAACCAATTCTTCAAATAAAGTAAAAATTTGGAAAAAGCACTTTGATAATTTAGCGGATACTTGCTTTAAATTAATTAATCCAAAAATTGCTTATATAAACAATAGTACACTTAAAACTTCATTTATGCCTAAAATTTGGGAATTAATTAAAAATACAGATGGTATCATAATAGATTGTAGATTTTCTCCACACTATGCACCATTAGATAGTTTATCTAGTTATTTATATCCCAAAAAAACGCCCTATGCTAAATTTACAAAAGGTAATATAAAAACTCCAGGCCTTTTTACATTCAATTACATAGATAGTACAGGTAAGGAAAATAAAGAATATTATAAAGGGAAAGTCATAATTTTAGTAAATGAACAAACACAAAGTTCATCAGAATATCACGCAATGGCTTATCAAAAAGCGCCGAATTCTATTGTAATTGGTTCCACCACTGCTGCTGCTGATGGGAACGTATCAACAGAATTTTATTTACCAGGAGAAATAATGACTGCGATAACAGGTATTGGTGTATACTACCCGAATGGTGGAGAAACCCAAAGAATTGGTATTGTTCCCGATATTGAAGTAAAACCAACAATTGAGGGAATAAAAAATGGTCGAGATGAATTGATAGAAAAAGCAATTGAGGTTATTAACAAACATTAAAACGGCTTGTAACAATGGCTAAAAAAATGCCTGGCTTTCACACTGAGCTGCCGAAGTGAGCTAGGCATTTTTTGATTTCTTTTTAGAGGTACCTGAATTCGAAAACAATTTCCTCAAAATATAGGAAACAAAAAAACTCACCACGGCGCCAATCACAGCCATAATTGCGGTGAAGAGCAAATTGTGCTGACTGATATTCCAAGCGTTGTTTTTTAAAATCATCGCAGATAATCTTCAGTAAAACTAAAAAACAAGCTTTATTTTTAATTGAATTTTTTCTTGAGAAGCATTTGAATGTCTTTATTTGCGCCATAAACCACTAAAATATCATCTTTTTCTAAAATGAGGTCGGGAGAAGCAACACCTTGGACTTTGTGTACTTTATTACTGTAGCCAATACTGCTTTCAACTAGTGAGCTTTTTATGGTGGTTAAAACCAAAAGATTGTATTTTTTTCTAATTCCAGTTTCAGATATTTTTTGCCCTATATATTCAGGAGGAAGATTTATTTCCACAATACTAAAATCATCACTTAGTTCAAAAGAATCCACAACGCCGCTTAAACACAATTTTTTTGCCCATCGTTCGGCTGTTTCTTCCTCTGGATGCACAATTTCATCTACGCCAATGGCTTTTAATACCTTTTCGTGCAATGGGTTAATGGCGCGGCTAATCAATCTTTTTACTTCTAAATTTTTAAACAAAGCGGTTACCATTACGTTTGCGCCTTGATCTTCTCCAATAGCAACTACCACAACATCAGTATCTTTTAAAGGCAATCCGGATACTGTAAATTCATCGGTGGCATCCATACAAATGGTATGTGAAACTTTTTCCTTTAAAGCATCCACTTTATTCATACGTGTATCAATACCAATAACTTCATTGCCTTGAGAGGTTAATTTCTCAGCAAGGGAAGCGCCAAAATTTCCAAGTCCTACTATTAAATATTTCATCTGTTTAAATTTTATTTTTTGGTGGGAACAGATGCTGTTCGCCATTTATCATTCCTTTGTATATCAAAATTTTACAGGCTCGTTTCATCTGTTTAAATTTTATTTTTTAGCGGGAACAGATGCTGTTCGCCATTAATCATTCCTTTGTATATCAAAATTTGTCAGGCCAGTTTCATTTTAAGCCTTTTTTAGTTAATTGATGGTTATCTCTTCTGTTGGATAACGATAATTTTTATGTTTAATTTTTTTGATAACGGCTATTAAAATGGAGAGCATACTCACCCTTCCTATAAACATGATCAGAATAATTACAAACTTGCTTGCTGCGCTTAAATTTGCCGTGATGCCAATACTTAAACCAACAGTGCTGTAAGCCGAAAAACATTCAAAGGCGATGCTTTTTAAATCCTTGTCACTATCAAAAATAGAAATTGCGATGATGCCGGTGCCTATAACCATCAACGACAGTGAAATAACTGCAAATGCGCGTCTTACCGAAATGTCGGAAATTTCTCTTCTGTACACTTCAATTCTGGTTTTTCCTCTGGCCAAACTCCAAAAATTAAGGGTAGCTATGGCAAAGGTGCTTGTTTTTATACCACCACCTGTTGATGCCGGCGAAGCACCAATCCACATTAAAAGAAAAATCAACATTATGGTGGAAAAATTTAGAGCATTCATATCAACGGTGTTAAATCCAGCTGTCCTTGGGGTAGTTGCTCCAAATAAAGCCGTAATAAACTTGCCAAATCCAGTGTGAGGTGCAAGCGTATTGTTGTATTCGCTTATATAAATTAAAACTGTTCCAATAATTATTAAAGAGAATGTGGTAATTAATGTAATTCTGCTATTTATGCTAAATACCCAAGGTTTATGTTGCTTTTTATTTTTCGAAAAATCTAGGAGTATAGTTACAATCCAGTATTTTAAATATTTTAAAATGTTTACCACAATCGGAAAACCAAGGCCACCAATTACAAGCAATAAAACGATATAAGACTGCAACGCATAATTAAATCTAAATCCACTTTCATAAAGATTATTTGGCAGCGTAGAAAAACCAGCATTGCAAAAGGCGGATATGGAGTGGAATACGGAAAAAAAAGCGCGTTCAAAAAAAGTTGGAAGCAAAGCATTATTTAGGCTCGAGTAAATCAACAATCCTCCAACGAGTTCAATGGAAAAAGTAATCAGAAGTATTCTTTTAAGGGTTGAAAAAACATCCCCTAACTTTTGGGAGTTTGTTAAATCGCTTAAAACCAACTGATTTTCATAATTTGATCCGCCTTTAAAGAAGTAGCTAAAATAGCTGGCAAAGGTAAGTATGCCAAGTCCACCCACTTGAATAAGCAGCATAATAATTATTTGGCCAAACATGGTGAAAAAACTTCCGGTATCCACAACTATAAGTCCTGTAACACACACGGCACTTGTAGAAGTGAACAAAGCATCCAGGAATGAAATTTCGGTATAGGTTGCATTGGGCAACATTAACAAAAAAGTTCCTGTTAATATGATGCCAATAAAACTGGCGATAAATAATTGTGCTGGATTTAATAAAGTACGTTTATAGTTTATTTTCTGTTCGGCGAATTCTCTTATGAATGTTAAAAGAATGGCAAGTTTCACCCAATTGTCATTATATAAAATTGTCATTTGATGGTCCGCTTCCAGTGATAAAAAATGTATAAAAATGACGAATATGATGATAAACAAACTAACAGCATCAAAAATAAAAACTTTGTTGTGGATATTTTTTTTCAGGGTAATATATCTTATCGCCGTAACAATAACTCCCATTGTTAACACAATAAAGTAATACCCGTTAATTAACTCTTGAATCGGCTCAGATTGGTTATAGCCAAAGTCGGAAATTAGTACGATAAAGCCTATAAAGCTTAATAAGAAGGCAATTTTGAATAGAATTTTAAAATTGAAAATTTGCTTTAGTATAGTAATCACTTATAGAGTTTTTGAAAAAAATTAACGCACAAAAAACATACAAAATTAGAACAAATTAACCAATGTTTAATTTTATTTTATTTTTTGTTTATGTTGCAAGTAATCAATAGTATTTTGGTTTCCTGAAAATTGTGTTTTGTTAGCTTGAAAACTCGTAAAATTACGGAGCCTCAAAAGTTTCCATGATTGGAATTTTCCCATTAATAATTGAAATTATTGGAACTTTACAATAATAAGATTCAGGAATTATCCTATGGCCAATTTTTTAAGATTGCTGATTGTTTTTAAAGGATTTTTGCTTTTAAAAACAAAACTTCCGGCCACAAAAGCGTCAACGCCTGCATTTGAAAGTTTTTCTATATTTTCATCGGTTACGCCTCCATCAACTTCAATAAGCGCATTTGAACTTGAAAATTCAATCAATGCTTTAAGCTGTTCCACTTTTTTGTAGGTATTTTCAATAAAACTTTGTCCGCCAAAACCCGGATTCACGCTCATCAACAACACCAAATCCAAATCGGTGATAATATCTTCCAAAACCGCAATTGGCGTGTGCGGATTTAAAGAAACGCCCGCTTTCATTCCTTGCGCTTTTATGGCTTGTATGGTGCGGTGTAAATGTGGGCAGGCTTCATAATGCACTGTTAAAATATCGGCGCCAACATTTTTAAAATCTTCAATAAATCGGTCAGGATCAACAATCATTAAATGCACGTCCATGGTTTTTTTGGCGTGTTTTTTAATCGCTTTTATTACGGGCATTCCAAATGAAATGTTAGGAACAAATACGCCGTCCATTACATCAATATGAAACCAGTCCGCTTCACTTTTGTTAATCATTTCAATATCGTGTTGTAAATTGCCGAAATCTGCGGCTAAAAGTGAAGGAGCAATAAATTTGTTCATTTTTTTCGATTGTTGTTTTTGCAAAAGTATGGTATATAAAGTAAAAAAAGAAAAACGCTTCAAATTTTTGAAGCGTTTTTCTTTTTAATGCAATATATAATTTTATAACACAGGAAAATTTATCCTAAATATGTTTTTAAAATTTTACTTCTTGAAGTATGTTTCAATCTTCTGATGGCTTTTTCTTTAATTTGACGAACACGTTCACGCGTTAAATCAAAAGTTTCACCAATTTCTTCAAGTGTCATTGGGTGTGTGTCTCCCAAACCGAAGTACAATTGAACAACATCGGCTTCTCTTGGCGTTAATGTTTCCAAGGCGCGTTCAATTTCCACTTTTAAAGATTCGTGAAGCAAGGCTTTATCCGGATTTGGAGATTCTCCCGTGTTTAAAACATCGTATAAGTTAGAATCTTCACCTTCAATTAAAGGTGCATCCATGGATACGTGACGGCCAGAATTTTTCATGGATTCTTTTACGTCATTAACGGTCATATCTAATTTTTTTGCAATTTCTTCGGCAGATGGCGGTCTTTCGTTTTCCTGCTCTAAAAACGCATACATTTTGTTAATTTTATTGATCGAGCCAATTTTGTTCAAAGGCAAACGCACAATACGCGATTGTTCCGCCAAAGCTTGTAAAATCGACTGACGAATCCACCAAACGGCGTAAGAAATAAATTTAAATCCACGAGTTTCATCAAAACGTTTCGCCGCTTTAATCAATCCTAAGTTTCCTTCATTAATTAAATCGGGCAATGTCAATCCTTGATTTTGGTATTGTTTTGCAACAGATACCACAAAACGCAAGTTTGCTTTTGTTAATTTTTCCAAAGCCATTTGGTCACCGGCTCTAATTTTTTGCGCCAATTCCACCTCTTGCTCGGCAGTAATTAAATCTACTTTTCCAATTTCCTGTAAGTACTTGTCTAATGATGCGGTTTCCCTGTTGGTAACCTGTTTCGTTATTTTAAGTTGTCTCATGTAGTAGCTACTAATTATTTTTGTTAATATAAAGGGTCTACAATATTATACGTTGGAATCTTAAAAATGTTACAAAATAAATCACAAAACAATTTTTCGGACTAAAAAGCAACTTACTAAAAAGGAATTTTTTTAGCCTGCCCGCCTTTTTGGTGGGCGTTACCACTGAAAAAGTGGTCAGGCTTTCCGCTGCAATCTTTTTTTCGGAAAAAACCTCAAAAAAGTATTTCCGCTGCAATCCTTAACGCAAAATGAATTATGATTTAAGAATTACGAATTACGATTTTTGAATGTTTCCATCAAACTTCTGTCTTCCGTCTTCGGTCTTCGGACTTTCCAATTTTCAATTTCTGATAATAAAAAGCTGGCAATAAAATAAACACAAACAAAGGCTGAATTAAAAATCTCCGAACATAAAAAGTCAACAAATAATTTTGTGTCACATTAAATTTAAGGAGTACAAAAAGCATCAAACTCAATACCGCAAACATAAGCACATAAAATTTGATCGAAAAATAAAGCGATTTCACATCTTTGAAAACTAAATAAATAATGCCCAAAGAAATGATGCTATTTAAAGCATATCTGTAAAAAATGTTCAAAAAATAAGCACCGAAATCAAGTTCGGGAATGGAAGCATTTAAATAATCGTGCTTAAAATAATCCAAAAGCGGATCGTAAAAATATGGCTGCACCACTGCGCGAATTAAAATCAGCATCAGAAAAAGCACAATAATTAAAAATATTCGAACCGATTTCCTCATTTTTTTAAGCTTGAAAATTTCCGAATCCAAACAAACCAAAGCAAAAAGGTAATTCCGTAGATAATGGACGGAAATATAATTTCATGCAACACATTTTGATATTGCGGATATTTATGCAACGCCACCGAAATTACGGCAATCCGAAGAATGTTTGTGAAATAAATAAGCA
>MGWK01000070.1 GCA_001800975.1 Flavobacteria bacterium RIFCSPLOWO2_12_FULL_35_11
CGATCATGTGTATTATCGCTGACAAGAAAAAAATGACTCATCATGCCTATACTATGATCCATGAATTGTCAGGTGGCTTTGGGGTTGGTCGTAAGTATACTCACATCATTTCTCATGCTAATTTTGTTACTAAACTTCACGAAACGCTGGTCTCCATCTATCTTGATAAAGTAGGTGATAAGAAATCAAAAGATGAGATTGAGAGAATGCTAAAAGACGAATCATGGTTTACGGCGGAGGAGTACCAAATGCATGGATTTGTTGATGAGATTCTGTAGGATCTATTTGAAAAAGTTGATATTGAATTAGATTTATTGACTACAACATTAACATTAAAAAAACATTCTTAATTACGTGTCCATGAATACAAACTATTCGATGAATATACGTGCTACCATTGGTTTGGCAACATTTTTAATGACATTCCTAACCAAAAAATACTCGTTTGATAATGGGACATACAGTGTCGTATATAGACTGATATTGACAATTTCTCATTATTTAGTTGATAATTTTAGTTCGTGCATTGGATTAATTAACTGGATCAAGTTCGATAACCATAACTTATTGTTCATTGTACAGATTGTATGTATGATTGTTCTAACTATGGCAAACGTCGGTATACGCAAAGTTACAATTTGGAACTGTGTTAAGAAATTCCTTTGTTTTGATCATGGACGTGCCACCATCATCATAACAAAACCAAACTCGTAAGATAGTGTCGGAACTGGGCTAAAATGAACTATTACACATTTTCATTGAAAAAATGGACACTTTTTACTTATTTTTTTTATTATTTACACCATTGAATATTACAAAAAAACAACTAAACAAAACAGTTCATACATACCACTTCGCATCCTTCTGGCAACTGTGGAACTGGTTCAACGATCGCTGTTCTATGAAGAGTTAACTTAATCATGTTCGATGTCCATTTGTCAACGATCAATGGATAGTGTTTGATTGTTTCGGTATTTTTGACAATATTTTGGTATTCATTCCTTGATTGGTTGCATACTATCTGAAAAATTTGGTGGAAATTTCGAAACTTATTGATACTTCACTAATGTCATTTGTTTTTGGAACAACTTTCCAACTATGATATATCAATATTTTGCCATTCTTTTTAACATTAATTTCTGGTACAGGTTTGTCCCAATTGGTCACCATATCTTCTTCAAGATCAGAATCCTCATTTATTTAAGATTATATCATTATTTTAACTATATGCTTTTTTAGTATATACTTAAAGAATAGATTAGAATTATAAATTAGAAAATGTTACAAGAAAAAAGTTCCAATGTAACTGATAAGAAAACTGATACTAAGAATACAATGGTATTGATAGAGATCGAGAAGCCTAAAAGAGGACGACCTCCAAAAGTCAAACCAGTCAAACCAGTCGAATTAGAATCAGAAGAATCAGAAGAATCAGAAGAATTAGTAGAACCAGTAGAACCAGTAGAACCAGTAGAACCAGTAGAACCAGAAGAACCAGAAGAATCAGAAGAATTAGTAGAATCAGCAGAATCAGCAGAACCAGTAGAACCAATAGAACCAGTTGATGAGAAGCCCAAAAGAGGACGACCTCCCAAAGCCAAAACAGTAGAATCAGTTAAACTAGTAGACGAAAAGCCCAAAAGAGGACGACCTCGCAAAGCCAAACCAGTAGAACCAGTCGAATCCGTGAAACCAGTTGATGAAAAGCCCAAAAGAGGACGACCTCGCAAAGCCAAACCAGCCAAACCAGTCGAATCCGTGAAACCAGTTGACGAAAAGCCTAAAAGAGGGCGACCTCCCAAGACAAAATCAGTTAAGGAGAACAGTAAATCAGAAACATTAGTTCTTTCCAAGGTTGCCAATGGAAAGAATGGATCAATCAATTCTGAGACTCTTTCCGATAACGACAATTTTATGGTTGAAATGAAAGATCAGATGAGACCAGGTGTGTTGGATGAAGAATTCCTTAAACGACTATATGAGAAAATGAACGCAATAGCTTTTGCAATTGATGATAATGATAATGATGACAACGATATTGAATCCGATTCTGATGCGAAAGGTTGTCCATTGACATTTGAAGAACATCTTAAATATCGGAAAAATATTTTGGACGAAACTTTTATGTCATTGGGAAATAGAGAAATAGGAGCGATGATTCAAATTAAATTAGATACATTGATTGAACTTGTACAAACGTTTAACAAAACAATCCTTTCAAACTAATCTTTCCCAAGCACTATGATCAAGTAGCTGATGGAGGATTTTCGAGAGGCAATGATTATCCTGAATATTAATCCTGTATTGTATATTTTACAAGCTATGATCATAGCTTGTAAAGTAAATGGAAATACCACAACGAAAAAGCTCCAATATAACTTGATAATAAATAAGAATACAACGGTAACGATAGAAGTTGATCAATCAAAAAATTGATTGCACAAAATCAGATAAATGAATTAATCTGATGGTATCATAGCACATATGGATGAACGTAGAAAGAAATACAACAAAATCCTCAAAAAGTACTTTGGACATTCTTGTCTCAAAAATGAACAATTCAAGATCATCGATCGAACTGTCCATAGAAAAGGAGATACTTTAGCTATCTTAGCCACTGGTTTTGGTAAATCAATTTGTTTTCAGCTCCCTTTTTTGATTACTAAAAAGTGTGTAATCGTTGTGTCTCCTCTTATTGCTCTAATGAACGATCAAAAAATAAAATTAGAAAAGCTCAAAATTCCAGTCTGTTGCATGAACAGTTTCAATGAAGATAAAAGGAATGATTGGAACAGGTTACTTATGGGAGATTACAAGATTGTGTACATAACACCAGAATATATTATTTCATGCAAATCAGTGATCAAAAAATTGGTGAATCAAGATGGTATTTGTTGTTTTGCCATTGATGAAAGTCATTGCATATCATCATGGTCAGATATTTCGTTTCGTCCAGAGTATAAAGAATTGAATGTTTTGAGAGAATTGGCACCATCGATACCTATCATGGCCCTTACCGCCACCGCCAGTCCCAAAGTCCAGAAGGATATCATTCGATGTCTTAGATTGGTCAGATACAAGAATATACAAAGTGGATTCGATAGACCTAACTTAAAATTAATCATAGAAAGTAAGTCAACAGAGAAAAATCTTGCATTTGAGTTACGTCCCATTTTGAAGGGACACGAGAACGAATCAATCATTGTTTACACTAGAACACGAAGAGCCGCTGACAAGTTGGCATTAAAGATCACTAGTTGGGGAATGCCAGCTCTTGCATATCATGCCAACATGAATAGAGATGACCGAACTAATGTCCAGCAAAAATTCACAGATGGTGAGATCAATTGTATTGTTGCTACCATTGCATTTGGTATGGGAATAGACAATCCTCAAATTCGATTAATTGTTCATTACGGATGTCCATCTGATATTGAATCATACTATCAAGAAATTGGTAGAGCAGGAAGAGATGGTATGCCGAGTATATGTGTCTTAATGCATAGTCCCCAAGATTTCGGACTCAGTAGATATCATTTGCAAGAGATAGAAGATCCAGAGTACAAAAAGTACAAGGCAGAACAAATCAATAACATGGAGGCATATGTCCATACTCATGCATGCAGTAGGAAGTTACTTCTGGAACACTTTTGCGAAGAATATCCCAAGAATAATTGCAATAACTGTGATGTTTGTTGTCGCAAAACAAAAATGATTGATGTCACGGCAGAAGCAGTTATTATGTTGTCCCTTATTAAGGAACTTCATCCAGCAACATTTGGTAGTACTACACTTGTTGGTATTTTGAGAGGATCAAATGCCAAGAATATTACAATGGCAATGAAAAAGCTCACATCATATAATGTAGGAAAAAAACACGACGAAAAGTGGTGGAAATCATTGATTAAGAAATTAGTAGCCAAAGATTTATTGGAAGAAGAGTATTTTGATGGGAAATTTGGAGGATCAATTATTAGACAATCAGTACAAGGACTTGATTGGTATGCGGAAGTTAGCAAATCTATATCAACTAACAAGGTTACTGGTTTTGAGAGGATTCTGATCTAAGTATTTTAGTTTCTCATAAAATTGAATAAATGATAAATTAGTTGGAGTTTGAATTATTAATCAAACAAATTAACATGAACCGTCATTACCGTCAAGTTCTGGTCGATTTAGAAACCAGTAACACTGTTGATAATTGGCACTGCAAGATCCCGAAATGGGAGGGTCATGGATTTTCGGGAATGATTTTGCATATTACCACTCGTGAAGATGTTGATTTGTCGGTTGTTAAATGGAAAGAAAAACTAATAAAATCTGTCATTATCAAAATCAAAGATGTTTGTAAATTGACTTTTTACCCACAAAAAAAGCAGTGCATCTCCAACTGGAAATCAGAAGAAGATAATATTGAATTGGATGATGTTTCCATGTATCAGTATGCAAATGGTATCAACATCGACATTCCTATGGGAGCAATGGAAGTACCATACACTGGTTTTGATGGAACCTGTTCGGTGGATATTAATGTAGACAATTTATTAGGAAAAAATCCAGAAAGTGAAACATTAAAGTTGGAGGAACTTGAAATTGAGAACCTTTTTTTAATCGATAATATGGTGTTAGAGGTAATTTATTACACTAACAAAATAGAACCTGATCTAGCACATATTTTCTTCTCAGAAGATACACAATTTCCAGAAGAATGGATTTTTCGAACGTACACAACAGAAATTAGAGCATATCTTGGCAACTACAGAAAATTGAATGTCGGCATTCTAACCCAGTTAGTTTTGACGGCTCTTGACAGTGAGAAAGAACCAATTCCATTCAATTCAACATGTCAAGTACGTTTTAATATCAACGGAAATGATGTAATCGAATCCATGCCAATTATGTACCTTCGATCAGTCGAAGGATTGGAAGTGAGACTACCCATTAGCATTGTCAGACCCGTACTTCATAATTCCAATGAACTTAAGATTTTTTTTGAAGAAATGGATGAATCCATCAAGTATGTTAGTATCCGTCCTCTTCTAGAACAACGTAATGTTGACTACCATCCATCCAAGGAGCATGGACAAAAGAACGCTGATGAAGATGGTGAAGATGAAGATAGTGAAGATGAAGATAGTGAAGATGAAGATAGTGAAGATGAAGATACTGGTGAAGATGGTGAAGATGGTGAAGATGGTGAAGATGGTGAAGATGGTGAAGATGGTGAAGGTGGTGAAGATACTGGCGAATATGGTGAAGATGGTGAAGA
>MGWK01000071.1 GCA_001800975.1 Flavobacteria bacterium RIFCSPLOWO2_12_FULL_35_11
ACAATCTGGTGCATTAGTCCTCTGCTCTCTCCTTGAATCCCGTTGAATAGCTTCAAATAGAATGATAGACGTTATGGTCTAATAAAGGCTCTAAAGAAATTCAACATTTTTATTCATCCTAAATTCAAAGTTATGAAAAAGTATTTATTTTATGTTGGTATCGACATTTCTAAACTAAAATTAGATGTTGTTTTGATTCACGGTGAATCTTCAAGTTCTTCGGAACATTTTATTGTTGAAAACACTCAAAAAGGTGTAAAAGAAATTGTTAGTCATTTATTGAAAAAGAGAATTGATGTTAGCCAAACACTATTTTGTTTTGAAAACACAGGGGTTTATACTTACCCATTAAGTTATTATTTTTCTCAAAAGGGTTTTGATTACTGGATTGTTCCTGCTATTGAAATTAAGCGTTCTAAAGGTATTTCCAGAGGTAAGAATGATAAAACTGATGCAAAAGATATAGCAATGTATAGTATAAGAAATATTGATAAACTTAGACTTTCGTCTATGGCAGAAATGGAAATTCAACAACTAAAATTACTTTTTACAGAAAGGGAAAAAGTAATGAAATCGATTCATTTATTTGAATCGTCTAAAGAAAATATTGGTTTCACATCAAAAGAAGTCTATAAAATGGTGAATTCAATCAATTTAAAAACGTTAAACCATTTAAAAAAATCATTAAAAGAATTGGAGGCTAAAATGAAAGAAATTATTAAAAACCATACTGTTTTGAATCAACAATTTAAATTAATTCAAAGTGTTCCAGGAGTTGGTCAACAAACAGCTATATATTTTCTAATTTCCACTAAGGGGTTTAATGCATTTGATTCAGCTCGAAAATTTTCCTGCTATGCCGGTGTTGCTCCATTTGAATACAGCTCAGGATCTAGTATTAAAGGAAGAACTAAAGTAAATCATTTGGCAGATAAAAAAATTAAGTCATTACTTCAAATGTGTGCATTATCAGCTATAAAATGTGACCCTCAACTTAAAGAGTATTATAATAAAAAGAAAGAAGAAGGTAAAAATAAAATGTTAGTTCTAAATAATATTCGATGTAAAATTATCGGACGAATTTTTGCTGTAATTAACAGACAAACTCCCTACATAAATACATATAAATTTGCCTGTTAATTTTAAAGATTTTATTTGTTTTCTATCATAGAATGCACCAGAAGGTTAAAATCAGATTAGTGGCGAAGATTGAAGACGTGGCGAGTGAATTGTTTGGGTAAAACCAAAAACAGAATACTTAGAAATGATGAAAACCCGAAAACAAAAAATAATTTTAGCGACAAAAATAATTGCTGCAACTTTTTTGTTGCTGATTATCGCGTTTTTTATTTTTAGAAATGAATTATTGAAACAAACCATTGCCAAGGTTTCTTTTAAAATGGCGAGCGAATACAACAGCACTTTTACTGTAAAAGAAGCTTCATTTGTGGGGCTTTCGGGTTTGCGTTTTTCCAATATTGTTTTGGCTCCCAAAAAAGCCGACACGCTTTTCAACATCCACAAAATGAAAACCAGTGTCAATTTATGGCGATTGTTGTTGGGCGATGTACAATTGGGAACATTGGAAATCGAGAAGGGTTATTTGCAATTGGTAAAAAATAAAAAAGGACGAAATTTTGATGCTTTTCTCAAGAAAGACCAAACAATAAGTTCTGCCAACGAAAAAAGAGATTACGCCAAAGTAGCCTTTAGACTTATTTCGAAAGTGCTGAATTTGGTGCCAACGGATATGAAAGTCGAAAACCTTTCGTTCAGATTGGATGACAACGGCAAAAAAATCAACATTAATTTCCAAAAACTGCGATTGGTCAACAAGCAATTGGAGACTTTTATCAAAGTAGAAACTAAAGCTTTCACACAGCGAATCCGAATCCAGGGTTTTGCCGATCCAAGAAACAAAAAAGCCGATATTCGTTTTTTTAATATCGATACCGGAGCCATCAAATTGCCTTATCTCGACGAAAGATTCAACCTGAAATCGAGCTTCGATTCCATTCGGATTAACATTCAAAACATAAACAAATCGGGAGGAAAATTGCATCTTGACGGTTTTGTTTCGATTGCCAATTTGATGATTAATCACAAAAGAATTGCCAATAAAGACGTGGTAGTCAAAAACGCCAAATTTGACTTTAGATTCCTCTTGGGTTCTGATTTTATTTCTATTGACAGCAGTTCTGCCGTACAGTTCAACAAGATAAAATTCCATCCTTATTTGGTTTACGAAACCGAAAAGGACACTATTTACAAACTCAAAGTCGCCATTTCAAAGATGAAGGCACAGGATTTCATCGTTTCCCTTCCCGATGGTTTGTTTACCCATTTTCAGGGAATGGAAGCTGAGGGCAATTTCGAATACAAACTGGATTTTATGTTCAATAAAAACAAACCCGATCAACTGGTTTTTGACAGCAATTTGAAAAAAGAAAATCTACGAATTACCCATTACGGAGAAGCCAATCTTAACAAACTCAATGGAGAATTTGTGTATCGTGCAATTATAAATAATGTTTTGCAACGACCTGTTTTGGTGGGTTCTGCAAATCCAAATTATACGCCTTTAGACCAAATTTCGCCTTATTTGCAAAAATGCGTTTTAACCTCCGAAGATCCTTCGTTTTTCACCCATCGCGGTTTTATCATTGAAGCCTTCAAACAATCGATTCTCAAAAACATTCGCACCAAGAAATTCTCTCGAGGCGGGAGCACAATCAGTATGCAATTGATCAAAAACGTGTTTCTTACCCGCGAAAAAACAGTTTCCCGAAAACTGGAAGAAATTTTGTTGGTTTACATCCTTGAAAATAACCGAATCACCTCGAAGGAAAGAATGCTCGAAGTCTATTTCAACATTATCGAATGGGGACCAAATGTTTACGGAATTGGCGAAGCTGCACAATTCTATTTCCAGAAAAGTCCAGCCGATTTAAATTTGAAAGAATGTTTGTTTTTGGCTACCATCATACCAAAACCAAAGAAATTTATGTGGCAATTTGACAACGAGGGAAAGCTTAAATCCTCTGCAAACCAACAACAAAAATTCCTGAGCAATTTGATGTTACGAAGAGGCCTTTTAATTCCTGAAGACACCATTGGAGAATACATTCCATTGCAAATTACTGGAAATGCCCATTCGCTTTTGAATTTGAAAGTGCAAGATTCTGTTACTGTGGATTCGTTGGCCGTGGATGAAACGTTTGAGTTTTAATTTAAACGCCAAAACAAAAAGGAGGCACGAAGGACTCAAGTATTTTGAAAATCCGTTTAAACCGATTTAGAATATTTCCCCCCGCTGGCGCGAGCGTCCCGCTCGTGCAACAATCCCAAAATCAAAAAAGGCATCAATAACCATTTAAATTTCTATTTTTACCTAAAAAACTGTGAGCAGAAAATATAAATTCGGAGAAAAAGAAGGTGCATACTTTATAAGTTTTGCAACAGTTAATTGGATAGATGTTTTTACAAGAGATCTTTATTTTGAAACTGTTGTTGCCTCTTTGGATTATTGCAGAAAAAATAAAGGAATGGAAATTTATGGTTATTGCATTATGCCCAGCCATATGCATTTAATTTTCCGCGCTTCATTGGGTGATCCTTCAGGTTTGATAAGAGATTTTAAAGGTTTTACCTCTAAAAAAGTCGTTGAACTCATTGAAAATAATCCGCAAGAAAGTAGAAAAGATTGGCTTTTAACTATGTTTGAAAAGGCCGGCCTAAAAAATAGCAATGTCAAATTTAGACAGTTTTGGCAGCAAAATAACCAACCAATAGAAATTTGGTCTTTAAAAGTATTCGAACAAAAATTGAATTACATTCATAATAATCCAATTGAAACTGGCTTTGTAACTGATGCTGTAGATTGGAAGTACAGCAGCGCAAGAAATTATGCAAACAACGACCACAGCATTTTAGAAATTGATTTAAATTGATAATTTTGGCGCGAGATGGATTCACATTGCACGAGCGGGACGCTCGCGCCAGCGGGGGGAAGTACAGCAGCGCAAGAAATTATGCAAACAACGACCACAGCATTTTAGAAATTGATTTAAATTGATGATTTTGGCGCGAGATGGATTCACATTGCACGAGCGGGACGCTCGCGCCAGCGGGGGAAACTCATGTTTTAATTAAACGAAATAAACCGCAGGTTCTATAAATTAAATGCTTCTGCTGCCTTCTTTATACGTGGTAATGCCAATTTTTAACCAGCGTTTTAACACCACCGAAGGCTGAAAATTTAAATGGTATTTTTGAATATTTCGTTTAGGGCTTAGGTTTTTGGGATCGGGATCGGCTTTGCACTTAAAACCCACTTTAAATTTTCCAATATTTTCCAAATCCACAATTTTGCCGTCTTTCAAATGAAATTGCAGTTTGGGACCCAATGCCTGCAACACAAATTTCACGTCCAAAGCGCTTAAACTGCATTCATTGCTAATTTGCCAGCTAATATCGTCCAGCGTTACCACGCCCGTGTTTACTGCCTGCATAATATATTGGGGTGCCTTATTGTTGGCAATGGTATTACTTCGTTTGGTAATTCTGTAGCGAATTGGCATAAAATGGTTTTTTTTTATAAATTGTTAATAATAATTGAACGATATTAATTTTATGAAGCTAATATATTGTATATTTGACCGTTAGCATCACTTTCCTGCATCAATTTTTATACTTTGTTTTTATTCTAGTCTTTTTTTAAAAATATACTACTATTTTTAGAAGAATATACTAGAATATTTTTAGAAGAAATACTAGTATTTTTTACCTAAATTACTTAATAGTTGTCGCGACTTATACGTATAAATGTCAAGCGTTATGCTAATACCAGACAAGCTTTAACCTATTAAATAAATCTTTTGATTCCCCATAAAATTATTGTAGGTTTGGGTAACCCAAAATTGCTGTATTTCCTATGAACCAACTATTAAAAAACAACTGGTGTTTTACAGACCAAACATACCTCATTTTGGTGGATTGTGATGCTTTTACCAAATCTTAACACAAGTTGGCAACAAGCTGAAAACAGCCATAAACAAGAATGAGAACAACTATCCCCAAAAAAAATGTTTAAAAACGCAGCCATACTTCTACTTGTTCTGTCTTTTCAAAATATAGTTGCCCAAATAAAATTAACCCATAATATTGGGGATAACGTGGTAGAAACTAACATGATTTCTTGTGAGGAAGATGAATCTTGGGCAAGAGTTTTTAAATTGTCCGATTTTGGTGTAACAACTAACGAGCAATTCATTATTCGCTCTGGGCAAGTTGCAATAAGTAAATCTTATAATGGGGCTAATTTGGGATTTACTATTTACAGTGTAGATTCAAATTTTCCTAATTCAAGCCCTGTCCTTTTAGGTAGTGGCGGATATAAGTTATTGCCCCGTATAGAAGATGCTCCACAAATTATTCAATTTGATTTTAGTGAACCATTTGTTGTTCCGGCAGGGGTAGAAAGAATACTGGTTGAAGTTGGAAAAATTGTAGATTTTTATAATCCTAATTCTGCCGAAGTAATTATAGCTGGAACAGAAGAAGATACAGGTATTTCTTGGTATAAAGGGTGTGGAAAATATTATACGCATACTTCAACTAAAGATTTAGATATTCCTGTTCCAGATGCAAATTTTTATATAAATGTTACTGGAGAGAAATATAGTGCTTCTAATTTTGGATCTAATATCACATTAACACATAATTTTTGTGATGACATTGTTAAGACAATGAATCATTCTTGCTACTTTACATATACTTATTTTGCAAGAGATTTTTATTTAGAAGATTTTGGAATTTCTACAAATGAAGCGTTTGTAATTAATTCTGGGCAAGTTGGAATTAGTTATAGTACCTGGGGTGCCTCAGTTCAGTTTAATATTTATAAAATAGATGATAATTTTCCGGCTTCTTTTTCTGAATCTGATTTAATAGGAAGTAGTCAGGAATATCAATTTCCCTATATGGGAAATCTTGTTAGGATTTTGGATCTTGATTTTGAAAAAGCAATTGTGATTCCAGCCGATGTTACAAGAATACTTGTAGAGGTTAAAAAAGGAATTATAGGTGATTCATCTGCATTGGCTCATATTGCAGGTACAGTTCAAGATGATGGAGCTCCTTCCTGGTATAAAGGTTGTTCGGCAGGGCCAAGTTATATTAATACAGATGAGATTTGGCCCGGTTCAAATTATAAACTCTATATAAATGTTAAAGGGCAAACAGTGCATACTTCTAATAACTTTGACATGAATATTACAAATATTTGTTCTGAGTTTTTAAAGGAATTTAGTGTTGAAAAAAAGTCGGAGGTTGCTTCGATAGTATGGAATTTTGGAGATTTAGCCTCAGGAGTTAATAATACCTCAACAGATTTATCCCCTTTTCATGATTTTTCAACAGATGGGACATATACAATTACCGCCACAGTTACTGCCAATAATGGAAGCGTTGATATCTTAACTGAAACCATTCATGTTAAAGAGCCTCCCACTGCTTACGGCATTAATAATATTGAAGCATGTGAAGATAGTTTTGGTACTGGTATTTCTTCTTCCTTTGATACATCAAATGTTTTATCGCAAGTTTTGGGAACTCAAACAGATCGCGTTGTTACTTATATTGATGGAAATGGAAATGAATACAATGTGCTGCCAAATCCTTTTACAAATACGGTAAAAGATAGAGAAACTATTACAGTAAGAGTTTCCAGAAGTGAAGAGCTATGTTGTTACTCCGAAATTACGTTTGATTTAATTGTAAATCCATTGCCGGATTTATCAAATATTGAAGATGTATTGGCCTGTGATGATGATAATGACGGATTCACAACTTTCAATTTAACTCAAATTCATTCAGATTTATCGGCAAATAACACCAAAGTAGATTTTTATTTTCAAGATGGTCAGCAAATTTCAAATTCTCAATTAAATGCAGTTATCAATAAAGTTAAAACCCAAGAAGCGATAACAGTAAGGGTTATTAATACGCAAACAAATTGCTTAAACGAAACTACTTTTAAACTCATTGTGAATCCATTGCCAATTGCCAATCTATTACAAGAGATAACCGGTTGCGATGATAATGGTGATGGTATTTCGGAATATTTCGATACTTCAACCGTTGATGAAATGGTTATGGGCAATCAAACAGGTATGGAAGTTACTTATTTTGATAGTAATGGAAAACAGTTACCAAGTCCATTACCTAATCCATATACCAATACTGTAGCTAATCAAGAAATCATAACTGTAAGAGTTACAAACTCACAAACAGGTTGTTATTCAGAAACATTTTTAAATTTGGCAACTTCAAGTAAACCGCAAATAAATCAACCAATACATTTATATGCTTGTGATGAAGGAAATGGAATTGCACATTTCAATACATCTACAATTGAGAATCAATTGATAGGAAATCAAACGGGTTTACTTATATTTTATTCAGATGAAAATGGAAAGGCATTGCCAAGTCCTTTACCAACAAATTATCAAAATACAGAAGCTTGGTCACAAAAAATCAATGTTAGAGTGGAAAATCGATTAAATCCATTGTGTTATTCTGAAACCAGTTTTAATTTGACAGTAAACGAATTACCACAAATTAATTTAGAAAACGACTATTTTTTATGTGATTTAGAGCCTTCTTTATACATTGCTACAGATTCGAATTTCGATTCCTGGAAATGGACTTTTGAAGATGGCTCAGTTATTTCTAATTCCTTTGAAGTAAATTTAACAGATGCAGGAATATATACCCTTCAAATTACTAAAATCAACAATGGAATATCCTGTGAAAATTCATTTTCATTTAATTTGGTTCGCTCCATACTGCCAATAATTGACGAAGTCAAAATTCAAGATATTTCAGATAACAATACTATTGAAATTATCACCTCTGGTGACGGTGATTTTGAATATTCTATTGATGGTTTCAACTTTCAAGATGACAATATTTTTCAGAATTTATTAGGAGGTGTTTATAATGTTCAAGTAAGAGATAAAAAAGGTTGCGGTTTGGATAATAAAGAAGTTGTATTGGTAGATTACCCCAAATTTTTCACCCCAAATAACGATGGATTTAATGATTATTGGCAAATTCGAGGCATTGAAAAATTTCCTAATACCATAATTTATATTTTTGATAGATTCGGTAAATTATTAAAGCAACTTACATTTAATGATTTAGGTTGGGATGGCACTTACAATGGACAACCTTTGTTTGCTTCAGATTATTGGTTTACGGCTGATTTAGGCGATGGACGAACTTTTAAAGAGCATTTTTCATTAAAACGTTAATAAATAGCAATCCTTTGAAATGTGAAAAGCCAGTTGCCGGTACCGCATTTAAAAATTGCATTATTTCAATATGTTTTAAAACAAAATAATATTAAATTTAAACGTCGGAAAATTGCGGTTTCAAACCCGCAATTTTTCATATTCTAAACCCCAAAGCATGCAAATTAGAATTTAATCATGTAATTTAACCGAACCAAAAGATAAATTGCTAAATGAACCTAAAAGAACTGAAACCAAGAAAAGCGCTAAACAAAGCCTTTTTAAAAGTAAAGCCTAACCGGATTGAAATTGAAAATTTTAAAACAAATTTGATCCAATTACTCGACAGGGCAAACGACACAGAATCGGAAGAATTTCATAAAAACCTGGTGTCCGATTTTCTTAAAGACACCTATTACAAACAAAATCATTTCATCAATACCAAAGGGCGAAACGATCTGGTGATCCATAACGGCAACAGCGCCAAAAATTCGGTGGGTGTTATTGTGGAAGCAAAAAAGCCAACCAATAAAAGTGAGATGATTTCTCCTAAAAAACTGAATGCAAAAGCATTTCAGGAATTGGTGCTTTACTACCTAAGAGAAAGAATTACCCATAAAAACCTGGAAGTAAAACACTTGGTGATCACCAATATTTACGAATGGTTTATTTTTGATGCCACGCTTTTCGACCGGCTTTTTGCCCAAAATAAAAACCTGGTAAAGCAATTCAACGAATTTGAAGGCCAACGTTTGTCGGAAATCAAAACCGATTTTTTCTACAAACAAATTGCCGAACCTTTTATTGCCGAAATCAATTCAGAAATTGAATTTACCTACTTCAACCTGCAAGATTATCAGAAACCGCTTCGAAATGCCGATAAGGCAGATGACAATAAACTGATTGCCCTTTTTAAATTGCTGTCGCCAGAGCATCTTTTAAAACAACCGTTCATAAACGACAGCAACAGCCTCGACAAACGTTTTTACAGTGAATTGTTGCACATTATTGGGTTGACGGAAACCAAACTGGGAAGCAAAAAACTCATCGACAGAAATAAAGAAGGCGAAAGAAATACGGGCAGCATTTTGGAAGATGCGATGATTCAATTGGACAGCTTGGACAAAATAAACCGTTTAAACCAACCAAACCAATTTGGAAACACGCACCAAGAAAAACTTTTTAATGTGGCGCTTGAACTTTCCATCACTTGGATAAACAGAATTTTGTTTCTGAAATTGTTGGAAGCCCAATTAATTACGTACCACAAAGGCGATAAATCCTATTCGTTTCTCAGTCTCGACAAAATTAAAGATTATGACGACCTCAACAGCTTGTTTTTTCAGGTATTGGCAAAGAAGTATGACGAGCGAAACGAAGATGTAAAAAAACTTTTTGAGAAAGTTCCTTACCTCAATTCATCGCTTTTTGAGCCAACCGAAATTGAGCAAGTTACCTTGTTCATCAGCAACCTTAGAGATGACAGGCCCATTCCTGTTATTTCATCAACAGTTTTAAAAAATGACCAGGGCAAAAAGCGAACGGGTGAATTAACCACGCTCGAATATCTCTTTGAGTTTTTAAACGCTTACGATTTTAGCAGCGAAGGTTCCGAAGAAATTCAGGAAGACAATAAAACGTTGATTAACGCATCGGTGCTTGGCTTAATTTTCGAGAAAATAAACGGCTACAAAGACGGCTCGTTTTTTACGCCCGGTTTTATTACCATGTATATGTGCCGCGAAACCATACGCAAAGCGGTGGTGCAAAAATTTAACGAAAGCAAAAACTGGGATTGCGAAAACCTTTCCGAAGTTTACGACAAGATTCATAACCGGGATGAAGCCAACGAAATTGTAAACAGCCTTAAAATTTGCGATCCGGCAGTGGGTTCCGGACACTTTTTGGTTTCGGCGCTTAATGAACTGATTGCCATTAAAAACGATTTAAAGATTTTGCAGGACCGCGCAGGAAAACGCCTGAAAGAATATCAGGTGGAAGTGGTGAATGATGAACTGATTGTTACCGACGAAGAAGGCGAACTTTTTGAGTACAATCCCAACAACAAAGAGAGCCAACGCATACAAGAAACGCTGTTTCACGAAAAGCAAACGCTGATTGAAAATTGCCTTTTTGGGGTTGACATCAATCCAAATTCGGTGAAAATTTGCCGTTTGCGCCTGTGGATTGAGTTGTTGAAAAATGCTTATTACAAAAATGCCACAGAACTGGAAACGCTTCCAAATATTGACATCAACATCAAATGCGGAAACTCTTTGGTGAGCCGTTTTGCCATTGATGCCGATTTGAGCCAAGCGCTTAAAAAAAGCAAATGGAACATTGACAGCTACCGAATAGCGGTTGACACTTACCGAAACGCCGAAAACAAAGCGCAAAAGCGTGAAATGGAAAAACTGATTGCCGACATTAAATCGGATTTTAGGAGCGAAATTACGTTGAACGACACCAAAGCCAAAAAACTGCGCAAACTATCGGGCGATTTGTTTATGCTCACCAACCAAACCCAATTGTTTGAGATGGGCAAAAAGGAAAAAGCGGACTGGAGCAAAAAAGTAACCAGCCTTACCCAAGAAACTGCCGCCTTAAATGCTGAAATTGACGAAATAAAAAGCAACAAAATTTTTGAAAATGCTTTTGAATGGCGTTTTGAATTTCCTGAAGTGCTGAATGATGATGGCGATTTTATGGGTTTTGACGTGGTGATTGGGAATCCGCCTTATGTACAATTACAAACTATAAAAGAAATATCCAGACAACTTGAAAGGTTTGAATATTTGACCTTTACAAGTATGGGCGACTTGTATGCTTTGTTTTATGAGCGAGGTAACCAAATTTTAAAGAATAAGGGTGTTTTATGTTTTATTTCGGGCAGTGCGTGGATGCGAACTAACTATGGGCAAAACTTAAGAACTTATTTCAACAATCATACAAGTTTAATAGATGTTATTGATTTATCTGATTGTGATATTTTTGATAGTGCAACGGTACTTACCACTATTATTACTTTTGAGAAATCAGCTCAGAAAGGCCCAATTAAAGCAATTAGATTTACAAAAAAGGACCAAAACAAGCTTCTAAACCTTAAGGAAGTGTTTGATAAGGAACACACATTAATTGATTCTTTTCCAGAGAACTCTTGGGTGATTTCTGACCAAGCAACCTACCGTATTAAAAGTAAAGTTGAGCAACAAGGAAAAAAACTTATTGATTGGAATATTAAAATTAATAGAGGAATATTAACTGGCTATAATGAAGCGTTTATTATTGATGGTAAAACTAAAAATGAACTGATAGCTAAGGACCCTAAAAGTGGAGAAATAATCAAACCTTTACTTCGGGGAAGGGATGTAAAAAGATATTATTATGAATTTGAAGATTTATGGTTGATTGGAACATTCCCAAGTTTAAATTTAAATATAGATAATTATCCTGCAGTCAAAGACTATCTGCAAACTTTTGGTAAAAGGATTGAGCAATCTGGTGAAAAGAACTGCAGAAAGAAAACATCAGGAAAATGGTTTGAAACTCAAGATTCAATTGCTTATTGGGAAGATTTTGAAAAGCCTAAAATCATTTATCCGAATATGACTAAGTTTTTACCTTTTTCGTTAGATTTGGAAGGCAAATATTTAAATGACAAATGTTTTATATTAACAGGTGAATACATCTATTATTTAACTGCTTTTTTGAATTCAAAATTATTCAAACATTGTTTTTCAGATTCTTTTCCTGAACTACAAGGAAACTCGAAAGAGATAAAGAAGTTCATAGTTGAACAAATTCCAGTAAAGCAAATTTCTAATGAAGCGCCCTTTATTGAAAAGGTAAACGCTATTCTATCAGCCAAAAAACAAAATCCGCAAGCCGACACCACCGATTTGGAAGCCCAAATAGACCAATTGGTTTACGCGCTTTATGGGTTAACGGAGGAAGAAATCGCCATAGTAGAAAGTTCGTCTTAATAGCGGAATCTTGAAAAGGCGATTCACGAACACCTATAAAAAACAATAAAAATGGTGAGTAAATCGCTATTGTAGAAAATGCAAGCAAATAAAAAAAAGTTATTTTGAAAGGATATAACAAGTTGTATGTAATTTGAAAAACTCTAATTTATGATATTTGATATAGCACCTCAAATTAGAGGTTATCTAACACCAGCAGACCTATTGATAAGCGAAGGTACTTTTCATTTCACAACAGAAAAGAATCAATTACTGCAAGGTGGTTATATTTTTCAAATTCAAGGCGAAGGTTTCATTTTCAACTTAAGTATACAAAACTTGAATCTAGTAGTTCAACGTAATGAAACAGTTTCAGTTTTATCACTTGATAAAATCCCTGAAAAAACCAAATTAGGCTTTTTTATTATGTGGTCATATTCAGAACTAACACTTATCTGTAAATATGGTAAGAAAGAAGAAGAACAATTAAAATCAGTAGTTCCAAACAGCCCTATTGCTCCACCAAATAATCTATTGAAATGGACAAGGCTTAACAATTTAATTCCAACGAAAGAATATGAAAGCGCAGAAGCATTTAGAACAAAAATCCATTCTTGTCTAACAACAATAAATGAGAAAATTGAGGAAAGCGGTGGGTTTTATCCTTTTTGGAACATTTCTTATAAAAAAGGTAAAATAGTCAATAGACAACCTAAAAATGAAATTGAAGTTCAGCCTATTGTACAATGTTTATTATCTGACCAAATGCTAGCTTCTTCGATAGAGATTATTCCAGAATTTAAAGGAGGTATTGGAAATTTAGACTTTTTATTCATTGGCCAAGTTAATAATCGAGGTTCGGTATATTTTTGTGCAGAATTTAAAAATGCACATTCCGAGAAGATTTTGGACGGATTGACAAAACAACTTCCAGCCTACATTAAAAATAAAAAAGCTGACTATGGTGCTTATTGTGTATTAAATTATTTTGGAGAATGGCTAAAACCATCTGAAAAAACAAAAAATATTGAATTTGAAATTAAAAAAACACGACTTTCAATGGAAAGACCTTTTGTAGATACAATTAGAGTGTTCAACTTTAATCTTGCAAAACCAATTTCCGCAAGTAAGATATAAAAACTATCTCCTCTGGTGCTCGTCTGAGACGAGTACCTACTTAAATTAGCATATAAAATGTAGCGTTTGCAACGCGGCTAAATACAAATATAGTACCGATTTAAAAGTATGCTTCTGTTTTTTATAGTATGGTTTTTTTAAAAGTAATATACCTTTATAGTGATTTTAGTTATAAGTTATAAGAGCCGCGTTGCAAACGCTTTGTTTTGTATACACAAGTAAGTAGGTACTCGTCTCAGACGAGCATCAGAAGAATTGTAGAGAATGCGAGCAAATAAAAATAAGTTATATTTGATAGGGTATAACAAGTTGTGTGTAATTTAATGTAACTAAGTTTGAATATTAACATCTAAAAAACAAATTATGAAAAAAATCTTATTATTATTAATCTCACTAATACTGATTTCGTGAAGTGATTCAGATGATTCTGATGAAATTGTCGGATTAAATTTTGACCAAAATACTTTTGAAAAAAATCGACAATTATGGGACGAAATTAAAATTTCAAATTAT
>MGWK01000072.1 GCA_001800975.1 Flavobacteria bacterium RIFCSPLOWO2_12_FULL_35_11
CCCATTTATAAATTGCCACTTTTAAAAACGAATGTTAAAAACTTATCGAAGTTTTTAAAAGATTTTATGGCATATAAAAAAATTGACAAAGCCATACTGCTTGGAAACTCCTTGGGAGGACATATTGGATTGTATTTCACAAAGTTAAACCCAAATAACGTTACCGCACTTGTGTTGGCGGGAAGTTCTGGTTTGTACGAAAAATCAATGGGTGATACCTATCCCAAAAGAGGAAATTATGAGTACATAAAAGCCAAGACGGAAGAAGTTTTTTACGACCCTGCAATTGCCACAAAAGAGGTTGTTGATGAAATTTTTGCTTCAGTAAACGATCGAGTTAAGGTTATTAAAACTTTGGCCATTGCCAAAAGTGCCATTCGTCATAATATGGCAAAAGATTTGCCTACAATGAATATTCCCACCTGTATTATTTGGGGAAAAAATGATTCGGTCACTCCACCTGAAGTCGCTTTAGATTTTCAGAAATTACTGCCTGACGCTAACTTATTTTGGATTGATAAATGTGGCCATGCGCCTATGATGGAACACCCAGACGAGTTTAATAAAATTCTTGAAAACTGGCTAAAAGAAAGGAACCTATAGCCCATGAAAATTAAATCTGCTGATTTTGTAACCAGCAATACCGACGTTTCAAAATGCCCAAAAGAGCAACTTCCTGAGTATGCTTTTATCGGACGCTCAAATGTTGGGAAATCTTCATTGATCAATATGATTACGGGTAGAAGTAAATTGGCAAAAACATCGGGAAAACCGGGCAAAACCCAACTTATCAACCACTTTAAAATTAACGAAAATTGGTTTTTGGTAGATTTACCTGGCTATGGTTACGCACAGGTTTCAAAATCGAAACGACAAACATTTCAGGAGTTTATAAAAGATTATTTGTTACTTCGCCAACAATTGATCTGCACTTTTGTGTTGATTGACTCGAGGTTGGAACCTCAAAAAATAGATTTGGAATTTATGGAGTTCTTGGGCGAAAACAGCATTCCTTTTTATATTGTTTTCACCAAAGCCGACAAGTTAAAACTTTCTGAATTGAACCGAAATATCCAGGTTTACAGCAAAGTAATGACCAAATCCAATTGGGAAAGCATGCCGCCACATTTTGTGACTTCTGCAGAAGACACTACCGGAAAAGAAGAATTGCTTGATTTTATAGACAAATTAAATCTGCAAGTCACCACACAGTCCTAAAAATGGCTTCAACCAAAAATACGCTGCAAATTCTTTTTGAAGACAACCACTTTATCATTGTCAACAAACGATCGGGTGACATTGTTCAGGGCGATAAAACTGGAGATGAGCCTTTAAGTGACGTTGTTAAATCATATATCAAGGAAAAATACGACAAACCGGGCGCTGTTTTTTTGGGCACGGTCCATCGCCTCGACCGACCAACCACAGGCATTGTTGTTTTTGCCAAAACTTCAAAAGCGCTGGAACGTTTCAATAAAATGCTACGCGATAAAAAAGTAAACAAAACGTATTGGGCGGTGGTCAAAAACAAACCTGCAAAAGATGCCGATACCATTACAAGTTACTTAATCAAGAATCCGAAAAACAACAAATCCACTTCTCACAATACCGAAATTGAGGGCAGCAAAAAAGCCGTTCTTCATTATAAAATATTGAAATCACTAGACAATTACCATTTGTTGGAAATAGATCTGGAAACAGGTCGCCATCACCAAATCAGGTGCCAGCTTTCAGCGATTGGTTCGCCCATTAAAGGTGATTTAAAATATGGTTTTGACCGAAGCAATAAAGATGCAAGTATCCATTTACACGCGCATAAAATTGAGTTTGTTCACCCTGTTACCAATGAACTTATTTCAATTATTGCCCATCCGCCAAAAGATCCTATTTGGGATGCCTGTTTTTCAATTGATAATTAAAAATTGAAGTCGAAAGTTTTCTTTGAAGCAATATTAATTGTCTAATTCCATAAAAAAATTATAAAAATTAACAGATAAGGTAGGGTTTTTTGTGTGTTTATTGTTATTACTTTAAGAAACAAAATAATTCAAAAAAAATGTTTAAAATAGGTTTAGTCATTCTGTTGTTTTTTTCAATACAAACCATAAACGCCCAAGAATGGTATGCTGATTTAGAAACTGCAAAAAATGTTGCCGTTGAAAAAAACGAAAAAATAATATTGGTGTTTCAAGGTTCCGATTGGTGTGCGCCTTGCATAAAGTTGAATACAGAAATTTGGAGCACTCCAGAATTCGTTGCTTATGCCAAAAATCACTTTGTGATGCTTAAAGCCGATTTTCCAAGAAAAGGAAAAAACAAATTATCAGAAACCCAACAACAGGAAAACATAAACCTTATGGAAAAGTATAATAAACCAGGGTTTTTTCCTTATGTTGTTATTCTAGATCAAAAAGGCAAAGTTTTAGGGAATACAGGCTATAAAAAAATGGACCCAAAAACATATATTGAGTTGCTTAACTCTTTTTAATAGGAAATTTAAATGCAAAAAAATTTATTTTTTACCCTTCTTCTTTTCTTCACAACTTTTCTTCATAGCCAACAAGTTCATAAGAAAATAATTAAATTAATGGGAAGTCGTTTTGATATTTCCGTAGTGGCTGAAGACAGCATTCATGCAAACATCGCCATTAAATTGGCGATTGATGAAATTTCAAGAATCGAAAAATTGATATCTGACTGGGATCCTAATTCCCAAACTTCTGAAATAACAAGAAATGCCGGCGATAAACCTGTTAAAGTGGACAAAGAATTGTTTGATCTCATTGAAAGATCCCTCGCAATTTCAAAATTAACCGATGGCGCATTTGACATCAGTTATGCCTCCATGGACAAAATTTGGAAATTTGACGGAAGCATGAAAGAAATGCCTTCAGATGAAGAAATTAAAGCAGCTGTTTCAAAAATTGGTTATCAAAATATAATTCTTAATAAAACCAATCTGACCGTATTTTTAAAATTAAAAGGAATGAAAATTGGTTTTGGCGCAATAGGAAAAGGATATGCCGCAGATAAAGCCAAAAGCCTATTAATTTCAAAAGGGGTTAAAGCCGGAATCATAAATGCTTCTGGTGATATGAATACTTGGGGAAAACAACCAAATGGCGAAGATTGGAAAGTTGCCATCACAAATCCACTCAACAAAAACCATGCATTCGGAATATTTCCAATCAGTGGAAGTGCGGTCGCAACCTCGGGTGATTATGAAAAATTTGTAACTTTTAACGGCAAACGTTTTTCACATATTATAGACCCAAGAACGGGCTATCCGACCAGTAAAATTATCAGTGTTTCTGTTTTTGCCCCAAAAGCGGAATTATCAGACGCCTTGGCCACTTCTGTTTTTGTTATGGGAACTGAAGCTGGATTAAATTTAATCAATCAATTAAAAGACATTGAATGCATTATCATCGATTCCGAAGGGAAAATTCACACATCCACAAATATTAACATCAATAAAATATGATAAAAAAACTCAGTTTACTTGTGCTAATTGGCTCCTTAACCTCCTGTGTAGCGGTTAAAGAATATGAAAAAGTATATCTTAATGATCCCGACATGATATTGGCTTCAAAAAACGCCCATAAATTTGAAACCAGTTTTCAAGTGTATAGAGAAGGTTCTGCAGGAGCAAATGGCGGAAAATCGGGTGGCGGTTGCGGTTGTAATTAATAAAATACCATGAAAAAAATAACTTTAATTTTCGCATTTCTTTTGTCGTGTATTGGCTATTCACAAGCAACCCAAGATTCAACAAAAATCTATAAAAAACGTGTTTTAGAAACAGTTGAAGTTGACATCATTTCCAGCTTTTATGCACAAGACGGTGATAATGCTGCCGTAACCGGCGGAATTGGAACTGAAAAACTTACAGACTTGGCCACAAGCATAACAATTTCCATCCCGTTGAATGACAATGATGTTTTTACGCTTGACGGCACCATTTCAGCCTATTCCTCTGCATCTTCAAGCAATACAAATCCTTTTGGAGGTGATGATGACGATGATGAAGGCAACTATTCAGCAAATGCGATTAGTTTTGGAAGTCCTTGGATTGTATCATCAGGCGCCTCTAAATCAGATGTTTGGTTTAATGGCGATATTGGGTACAGCCATTCCTCAGATGACAGAAATTCAGTTGCGGGCGCAAATATTAGTTTTGCCAAAGAATATGATTATACTTCTTTTGGTTTGGGAGGAAGTTTTGCAAAACTTTTTAATGAAAAAAATACTGAAATTTCCGCAAAAGCAAATGTATATATCGACAGCTGGCAACCTATTTATCCTGTAGAATTAAAAACTTACCTTGAAAGAAACCAAAACCTAAATGCTGGTTTTTTTAACGGCATCAATATATATAACCAAAACGGCGTTGCAATTGACAAGAACGGAACAACCGTATGGAGTCCTTTGAAATTGTCCCTTATAGATACAAAATCGCGAAACACCTACTCGCTTTCCTTGGGCTTTTCACAAATATTAAGCAAAAGAGCACAATTTTCTGTCTTTTTAGATCTTGTTCAGCAAAATGGCTGGCTGGCAAACCCAATGCAGCGTGTATATTTTACTGACAGAGCCAATTACTACATTGGCAATCCTATAAGTATTCCCAATTATACGTCAAGCAGCAACAAGGATGTTTTCCAATTGGCCGATGACATTGAAAGAATGCCGCAAACCCGATTTAAAGTGCCGGTCGGATTGCGATTTAATTATTATATCAATGAATTGGTGACAATAAGAACTTATTACAGGTATTATTATGATGACTGGGGTATAACTTCTCACACAGCAAGTATTGAATTGCCTGTAAAAATTTCTGATAAGTTTACTTTATATCCAACGTATCGGTATTATATTCAAACAGCGGCAGATTATTTTGCGCCTTATGAACAACTTTTCTCCACTGATGAATTTTATACCTCTGATTATGATTTGTCTAAATTCGATGCCAATCAATTTGGCTTTGGAATTTCTTATACCGATATTTTTACAAAAGGAAAAATATGGAAATTAGGGTTGAAAAATGTGGATTTAAAATACAGCAGCTATAAAAGAAATACGGGACTATCGGCCGGAATCATTTCTGCCGGAGTTAAATTTGTGATGGAATAACTAATGAAAAGTAAACAAGAAAAATAATTAAGCCTTGTTTTTCTTGTTTACAATTTCATCCAAACATAAATTTCCCAGACTTCCTTTGTGGGTATGCACCACTTTTTTATCGGGATTAAAAGTGCCGTCGTCAATGCTTTTTCCAACAATTTTATAGGCATCCCTAAAAGGAACGCCGCTTTGAACCAGTTTATTAACTTCCTCAACACTAAATAAATATCGGTATTTTTCGTCATCAATAATATTTGGTTTTACCTGAATGTTTTTTAACGAATAGGTAAGCATTTCCAAACACGATTTTAAGGTTGAAAACGACGGAATCAATCCCTCTTTCAACAATTGCAAATCGCGGTGATAACCGCTCGGTAAGTTGTTTGTGATGAGTGTAAACTCATAAGGCAAGGCTTGCAGTTTGTTACATTTTCCCCTGATCAATTCAAAAACATCCGGATTTTTTTTGTGGGGCATAATGCTTGAACCTGTGGTTAATTCATCGGGAAAAGAGATAAAACTGAAATTTTGGTTCATATACAAACAAATGTCCATGCTTATTTTCGACAAGGTTCCAGCTACCGAACTCAGTGCAAAAGCTGTCGATTTTTCCAGTTTTCCCCTGCCCATTTGCGCTGCCACAGAATTAAATTTCAAGGTCTCAAAGTTTAATAATTTTGTGGTATAATCCCGGTCTATCGGATAGGAACTTCCATAACCGGCTGCTGAACCCAGCGGATTTTGGTCGGCCACTTTATAGGCTGCTTTTAAAAAATAAATATCGTCTATCAAAGTTTCGGCATAGGCAGAAAACCACAATCCGAATGAAGAAGGCATCGCGATTTGCAAATGCGTGTAACCGGGCAACAACACATTTTTGTGCTGTTCCGCCAAGGCAATTAACAAGTCGAAAAGTTCATCGACACCTTCATTTATTTCCTGTAAAGCATCTTTCACATATAAATGGACATCCACCAAAACCTGGTCGTTTCTTGATCGTGCCGTATGAATTTTTTTGCCGGCATCACCCAATTTTTCTGTCAGCAGAAACTCTATTTTAGAATGCACGTCTTCAAAAGAATCTTCAATAATGAAGTTTCCTTCTTCAATAATATGCAGAATATTTTTCAGTTCCGTCTCCAAATCAGCAATTTCCGCATCTGTTAACAACCCTATTTTATGCAACATTTTTGCGTGGGCAATATTCCCTATCACATCGTATTTTGCCAAAATTAAATCGAGTTCCCTGTCGTTTCCAACAGTGAACAAATCTATTTTTTTATCGGTTGAAAATCCTTTATCCCAAAGTTTCATGTTTATATAATTTAATTGTGTAATTGTAAAATTTAAAATTCATCATAAATCGTCACCCTGAGCGCAGTCGAAGGGCAAAATCCAAAATCTATCATTGGCTAATTAACTAGAATTTCATTTAATATTTTGATATACAAATCTATCCCTTCTTCAATTTCATTAACATAGATAAATTCATCGGCGGTATGCGAACGAAAACTGTCGCCCGGACCTAATTTCAAGGACGGGCAACTTAATACCGCTTGGTCCGACAATGTTGGCGAACCGTATGTTTTTCTGCCCAATTTAATTCCTGCTTCAACAATGGGATGGTTTTTGGGAATTGAAGATGAATTTAACCGCAACGACCTTGCTTTTACTTCACATTTCACCATCGATTGCACAATTCCCAAAACTTCCTTGTTGCTGTAGGCATCGGTAACCCTTACATCAACCACAAAATTACAGGTCGCCGGAATTACGTTGTGCTGATTTCCTGCATTAATTTGTGTCACGGTCATTTTAACCTTCCCCAACATTTCCGATTCCTTCGGAAATTCAAAATTTTGAAACCAATAAATGTCCTCAATTGCTTTATAAATGGCGTTGTCACCAATGCCGTGTGCCGCGTGGCCCGAAGTCCCTTTCGCTTCGCAGTCCAGCACCAACAATCCTTTTTCAGCAATGGCCAACTGCATTAAAGTTGGTTCGCCAATAATGGCAAAATCTATCGGCGGAATAATTTGCAGCATACTGTTCAATCCGTTTAAACCAGAGCTTTCTTCTTCTGCCGAAGCCACCAAAACCACATTGTAATTTAAATCGTTTCTGTCATAAAAATAGGTAAATGTTGCCAACAAGGAAACCAGACTTCCGCCGGCATCATTGCTTCCCAAACCGTACAGTTTTCCGTCAGAAACTTCTGGATTGTAAGGGTTTTTTGTATAGCCTTTATTCGGTTTTACCGTGTCATGATGTGAGTTTAACAAGATCGTTTTTTTGGCAGCGTCAAAATACTTATTTTTTGCCCAAACATTGTGCTTGTCACTTTCAAATCTGATGTCGTGATTGGAAAACCATTGCATAATTAACAGCGCCGATTCGTTTTCCTCACCGGAAAAAGATTGCGTTGCAATTAAATTTTTAAGCAGTTCTAAAGCTTCCTTTTTTAGTTGGTTGATCATTATTTTATACTTAATTCGGTATACAAATTATTGGTGTTTTTAATGAGTGATGCATCTCCAATGTTCACTTTTTGAACACCTCTTTTTAGGGCATTGAAACAATTATGAAGCTTGGGAATCATTCCTTCTGAAATAATGCCGTCTTCAATTAATTGTTCATATTTCTTTAAATTAATATGCGGTATTACGGAGTTTTTATCGGCAATGTTTTCCAGTACGCCTTTCAATTCAAAAACATAATTCAGCGCCACCTCATAAAAATCGCTCATGGCAATCGCAATTTCCGAAGCAATCGTATCTGCGTTTGTATTCAACAACTGTCCGTTTTTGTCGTGCGTTATCGCACAAAAAACAGGCGTTACCTTGTTTTCCAACAACACCTTTATAAATTCGGCATTAATGGCATCCACATCGCCCGCAAATCCGTAATCAACTTCCACAACTATTCTTTTGTGTGCCAAAATGCAATTGGCATCGGCACCCGACAAGCCCAAAGCATTGCAATTTAATTTTTGCAACTGTGCGGTTATTTTTTTGTTCAGCAATCCGGCATACACCATCGTCACCACTTCCAAAGTCGCTTCATCGGTCACCCTTCTTCCTGCAATCATTTTAGGCTGCAAACCCATTGCTTCAGAAATTTCATTGGCCCTTTTGCCGCCGCCGTGAACCAATAATTTAGGTCCTTCCAACGCAGAAAAATCCTTCAGAAACGACCCTAAAGCAACTTCATCATTGATGATGTTTCCGCCGATTTTAACGATATGCAATTGTTGTTTAGCCATTGCTTTCCAATATTTTCTTCAACACCATTTGAGCGGAGAAGGTACGATTATTTGCCTGTTGAATCACTATGGAATTTTCTGAATCTATCACCGCATCGGCAACAATCACATTTCTTCTCACCGGCAAACAATGCATAAATTTTGCATTATTCGTGAGCTTCATTTTTTCCGTTGTAACCATCCATGCACTGTCCGAATTCATCACGCGACCATAATCTTTAAAGGAACTCCAATTTTTCACATACACAAAATCGGCGTTTTCAAATGCTTTCTCCTGATCGTGTTCTATGGTCGATAATTTGGTGATTTCTGGGTCCAACTCATAACCTTCTGGATGCGTAATCACAAAATCTGCGTCATGCAATTGCATCATTTCAACAAAAGAATTCGCCACAGCCTGAGGCAATGCTTTTGGATGCGGCGCCCAGGACAAGACCACTTTTGGTTTGTGTACGGTTTTATATTCTTCCATAGTAATGGCATCTGCCAACGCCTGCAACGGATGCCCGGTGGCGCTTTCCATATTTACAACCGGAATTCCGGCATACTTTTTAAAGCTATTCATCACAATTTCAGCCTGGTCTTTTTCCTTATCTGTCAGCGACGCAAAAGCCCTGATGGCCACGATATCGCAGTATTGCGCAATTACTTTGGCCGCCTCTTTTACATGCTCCGATTTTGAACCGTTCATAATGGCGCCCTCTTCATATTCCAATTCCCAGCCTTCACTGCCAAAATTCATCACTATCACATTCATCCCTAAATTTTGGGCGGCTTTTTGGGTGCTCAACCTTGTCCGCAAACTGTTGTTAAAAAACAACAGACAAATTGTTTTTCCTTCGCCAAGCGTTTTGTGTTGAAGCGGATTTTTCTTGATTTCAATAGCTTCCTTAACCGCATTTTGCAAGTTTCCAAGATCATTTATGTTGGTGTAATCTCTCATTTTCGAGTTATTTTTGTGAAAACTGATTTATTTTGAATGGCGTCAAGCATAAAATTATCGTTCAAGCCATTAAGAATCCATGTTTCAATATTCGCATTTTGGGCGATTTCAGCCGCTTCAATTTTGGAAATCATCCCGCCGGTTCCTCCCGAAGAAATGGTTTTTTCAGCTTCGCTTTTCAGCGATTGAATGTCCGCTGTTTCCAAAATTGTTTTTTCTTGGTGGTTGTGCATGGATTCTTTCGTGTAAATCCCATTGGTGTTGGTGGCTATGATTAGCAAATCAACATTCAAAAGTGCCGCTGTCAAAGCCGATAATTTGTCATTGTCGCCAAATTTAATTTCGTCGGTGGCAACCGTGTCGTTTTCATTGATAATGGGAATGTAACTGTTTTCGACCAATACATTGATGGTGTTTACAATGTTTACGGTAGACTGCTCTTTTTCAAAATCGGAATAAGACAGCAAACATTGAGAAGTCAACAATCCCAATTCCCTGAAACATTCCTGATAAATCCGCATTAAATGCGGCTGACCAATGGATGCCAAAGCTTGTTTTACGTTTATTTTCTTTCCGTTGCTTTCCAATTTCACAAATTGTTTGGCAACGGCAATGGCACCTGAACTCACAATCACAAACTCATAGTCGTCTTTTAAACAGGCAATTTGTTTTGCAATGTCTTCAATTTTGCCTCTTGAGATGTTGTCGGTCTCTTTGGTCAGCACATTTGTGCCAATTTTCAACAATATTCTTTTTTTACCTGATTTGCCCATTTCCGTATATATACCACTTGTTAGTCACTAAATGTTGCAGTCCCATAGAACCTCTGTGATGCAATTTATCGGTGCTTATCGCCAATTCTCCACCCAATCCGAACTGGCCGCCATCGGTAAATCGGGTTGAGGCATTTTGGTAAACCGCCGCCGAATCAACCGATTCCATAAATTTTTGCGCTGCCTCGTCATTTTTAGTCATAATCACTGCGGAATGTCCTCCGCCATATTTATTGATTTTCTCTATGGCTTCTTCGGATGAATTTACGCTTCCCAAAACAATTTTATAGTCCAAAAATTCTTCAAACCAAACGGATTCATCTTCAAAAGCGGTTACATTTTCAAAAGTTGACAAAACGGCATCGCCTAAAATTTCGACGCTGAATTCTTTTAATTTGCCAATCAGCTTTTTAATGAATGTATCCCTATTTGGCAAATTAGCATTGATCAACACTTTGTCGGCCGCATTGCAAGCCGATATTTTTGATGTTTTTGCGTTGAGAATGACTTTTAGCGCCATTTCTTCGTCAGCTTCAGCATCCACATAAATAAAATTATTGCCGCGTCCGCTTACAATGACCGGACACGTGGCGTATTGCTTCACAAAAGCGATCAAATTTTCACCGCCGCGCGGCACGATCAAATCCACTTTTTGGGTGGGATGTTGTAAAAATCCCTGCGTTTCGGTCCTGTTGTAATTCAAATACTCCACCCAATTTGTTGAAATATTGTTTTCAGTCAAAGCTTTGTGCCACAAATCCACAATTTTCAGATTTGAATTTACCGATTCCTTTCCGCCTTTCAACAATATTTTGTTCCCCGATTTAAAAGCGATTCCCGCCGCTTCAACAGTCACGTCAGGCCTTGATTCATAAATGATTAAAACCGTACCGAAAGGCGCTGTTTTATTGGTGATTTTTAATCCGTTTTCGTGCGTAAAATGGTACAATTTCTTCCCAACCGGATCCACATCCTCAATTAATTGCTCCAAGGACAAAATCATTTCCTTAATTTTTTCTTCATCAACTTTTAAACGCTCTTGCATCGCCAAATCGGCTCCTTGAAATTGCGCAACATCCGTTTTATTGGCTTGCAACAGTGCCGATTTTTCAGCTGCAATCAATTTTGACATAGAAAGCAGAACCGCATTTTTTTGTTGTGAAGTCAGTGAAATGTTCATCCTAAAATTTCTTTCAATGCATTTATAAATATATCGACGTGCTCTTTTTTCGCGCTTAGAGGCGGCAAAATCCGCAACAAATTTTTGTTGTTTGAACCGCCGGTAAAAATATGCTTGTCGAAAATGAGTTTTTTTCGCAATTCACCAACTTCAAAATCGAATTCAACCCCAAGCATCAATCCTTTTCCCTTTACTTTTTTAATTTTCGGTACCGTAGCTATTTCCTGCAAAAAATAAGCATAAACTTCCTTCACATTTTCCATCAATTTCTCTTTCGCCATCACATCAAGCACCGAAATTCCTGCGGCGCAAGCCAAATGATTTCCGCCAAACGTAGTTCCCAGCATGCCGTATTTCGCTTTAATTTTATCGGCAATCAACACGCCGCCAATCGGAAATCCGTTCCCCATTCCTTTTGCAGTCGTAATCATATCTGGCTGAATGTTGTGGTGCTGAAAAGCGAAAAATTTTCCGCTTCTTCCGTAACCCGACTGAACTTCATCCAAAATTAACAGCACATTATTTTTATTGCATATTTCCTGAAGTTGCTGAAAAAACTCTGTAGTTCCTTCATCCAAACCGCCAACACCCTGAATTCCTTCAATAATCACCGCAGCCACATCGCCTTTTCCAATTTCATGGATGATCAATTCAATGTCATTCAAAGGCAAAAAAGTCACTTTTTGCTGCAGATTTATGGGCGCGTTTATCGATGGATTGTCGGTTACCACCACCGCAGCCGATGTTCTTCCGTGAAACGCGTTATCGAAGGAAATGATTCTGCTTTTCCCGGTTTCAAATGAAGCCATTTTTAGCGCATTTTCGTTCGCTTCGGCACCCGAATTGCACAAAAACAAGTTGTAATTTTCACAACCTGACAATTTTCCCAGTTTATGGGCCAATTCCTGTTGGAGCGGATTGATGATTGAATTGGAATAAAAGCCAATCTTGGTCAGTTGTTCGCTCAGGGATTTTACGTATTCGGGATGTGAATGGCCAATAGAAATAACGCCGTGCCCGCCATAGAAATCCAGATATTTTGTGTCGTTTTCATCCCAAACATAAACGCCTTCCGCCTTTACGGGCGTTACGTTGTAGAGCGGATAAACATCAAATAATTCCATTTTTTATGTTTTAAATCTGATTTATTTTTTCAAATGAGGTGATCAATCCTTTTATTAAAGACGAACTTAATCCCTGGTGCTCCATTTCATTCAAACCCTCAATAGTGCAGCCGCTTGGTGTGGTCACTTTGTCTATTTCCTGCTCGGGATGATTGCCCGATTGTATCAACAAACTCGCCGCTCCCAAACAGGTATGCATTGCCAATTCCTGCGCCTCTTTGGCGTCAAAACCCAATTGAATGGCGCCTTGCGACGTTGCACGGATCAACCGCATCCAAAAAGCGATGCCGCTGGCGCAAATCACCGTTGCTGACTGCATAAGTTTTTCTTCAATATAAAGTGTTTTTCCCACCGAATTAAAAATGGTTCTGGCTAGCTCTATATTTTCAGTCCCTTTTTTATTGGCACTTATACAGGTCATGGATTTCCCCACAGAAATTGCCGTATTTGGCATGGCCCTGATAATTGCGGTTTCTAAACCCAAAAAACTTTCGAGTTCCTCAATTTTTCTGCCTGTCACCGTTGAAATAATGGTGTGTTTTTTCGGATTTACAACGTCTTTTATTTCTTCCAATACGGTTTGCAACTGTTTTGGCTGCACCGCAATGATGACGATATCTGAAGAACGAACCGCTTTTTTATTGTCCGCAGAAATTTTAATCGTCGGCAGTTTTTCCCAAGAACTTAAGGATTGGATGTCCCGTTTTGTCAAAAACAGACTTTTACACTTAAAATTCTGTTGTGTTAAAATCCCGATGGCTATGGAATACCCTAAATTTCCTGCGCCAATAATTGCTATTTTCATTTGTTGTTTCTTTTTATTTTTTAAAATGCGGATGCTTTTAAATTCAACCCTTCCGACTCTTTAAATCCAAGCATTAAATTCATATTTTGAATGGCTTGCCCCGAGGCTCCTTTTACTAAATTGTCAATCACCGAAGTAATCAACAGCGTGTTTTTGTGTTTTTCCAAATGAATAAAACAATTGTTGGTGTTCACCGCTTGTTTTAAATGAATGGGTACTTTTGAAATATGGGTAAAAGGTGCTTCTTTATAAAAATCTTCGTACAATTCGAAAGCATTTTCAATGGTTCCTTCAAACTTTAAATACACGGAAGCAAAAATTCCCCTGCTGAAATTTCCCCGGTTCGGAATAAAAAATAATTCCTCTGAAAAATTTGGCTGCAATTGCAGCAAGCTTTCTCCTATTTCGCCCAAATGCTGGTGCGTAAAGGCTTTGTAAATCGAAAAATTATTGTCGCGCCAGCTAAAATGCGTTGTTTCACTTTGCGAAACTCCGGCGCCTGTTGAACCCGTAGTTGCATTGATGTGCACGGAATCGTTCAACAAATCGTGTTTTGCCAAAGGCAATAAGGCCAATTGGATGGCGGTTGCAAAACAGCCCGGATTTGCAATGTATTTGGCCGATTTAATCTTTTCTTTTTGCAGTTCGGGCAAACCGTAAATAAATTCATTTCCTTCAAAAACAGCGTCGTTTTTCAGCCTGAAATCGTTGCTTAAATCGATGATTTTCGTATATTTTGAAAACTGATGCTGTTCCAAAAATTGTTTGGAATTTCCGTGGCCCAAACATAAAAACAAGATGTCAACATTCTCATTAACCTTATCCGTGAATTTCATATCCAGCGAACCCAATAAATCCTGGTGAACCGCATAAACAGCATTGCCGGCATTTGAAGTGCTGTACACAAAATCCAGTGCCACTTTGGGATGGTTCACCATCAACCTGATCAACTCCCCCGCGGTATAACCCGCGCCGCCAACAATCCCTGCTTTAATCATAATTCTGAATTTACGCTGTGATAAATTTTTGTGGCATTGCCCACTATTTTAATGAATCCTTTTGCATCATCTGCAGTCCAGTCTTTATTGATTTCTCCATACACCCCAAATTTCGATTTCATTAAATCATGTTTGGATTCAATGCCATTGATATTGAAATGATAAGGTTTTAAAGTTACAAAAACTTCTCCCGAAACGGTTTGTTGAGAATCGGTTAAAAAAACTTCAATATTTCTCATAACGGGATCAAAATATTGGCCTTCGTGCAACAACATTCCGTACCAATTTCCCAATTGCTCTTTCCAGTATTGCTGCCATTTAGACAACACATGTTTTTCCAGCGTGTGATGCGCTTTTATGATGATTAACGCGGCGGCGGCTTCAAAACCAACCCTTCCTTTAATGCCAATAATGGTGTCTCCCACATGAATATCCCTGCCGATGGCGTATTTTGAAGCAATTGCTTCTAATTTCAAAATGGTATTTACCGAAGAATCCATTTCATCATTCATACCTACCAATTCCCCTTTTTCAAAATGAAGTTTCACATCAATCGGTTCCGTTTTTTCCAGCTGGCT
>MGWK01000073.1 GCA_001800975.1 Flavobacteria bacterium RIFCSPLOWO2_12_FULL_35_11
AGTGTTACTGTGAATGTGGCGTTTCCGTCACCTTCATTTACGGTTACATCGTTGATCACAATTCCGTTTTGGCTTCCGCCATCATTATCCGTAATGGTTCCTATTCCTTGAGCATCATTGATGTCGATTAGATCAGTGCTTAACTCACTTAAATTTACAAAGAAGTTTTCTGTAGGCTCTATAAAAATGTCATCAATGATTGGAACAACCACATTATGGGTTTCTCCGTTTGTGCCAACAAAGTTTAAAGTCCCAGAAGTGCTTGTATAATCGCCCGGAGCAATGGCGCTGTTGTTTGCCGTGTCATAATCAACGGTAAATCCGCCCTGAACGTTTCCAGTGAGTGTTACAGTGAATGTAGCGTTTCCGGCGTTTTCATTCACGGTTACATCGTTGATCACAATTCCGTTTTGGTCGCTTCCGTCATTGTCCGTGATTGTGCCAATTCCTTGATTGTCATTGATACCGATAAGCGTTGTGCTTAAATTGCTTAAGTTTACAAAGAAGTTCTCTGTAGGTTCTATCCAACTGTCATCAATGATTGGAACAACCACATTATGGGTTTCTCCGTTTGTGCCAACAAAGTTTAAAGTTCCAGAAGTGCTTGAATAATCTCCAGGAGCAATCGCACTGTTGTTTGCCGTGGCATAAGCAACGGTAAATCCGCCTTGTACGTTTCCAGTAAGTGTTACTGTGAATGTGGCGTTTCCGTCACCTTCATTTACGGTTACATCGTTGATCACAATTCCGTTTTGGCTTCCGCCATCATTATCCGTAATAGTAACGGTTGCAATATTTTTTGTTGGATCTACATTTACTAAAGTATTTGTACTAATCAGTGTTACTATAACGGTTTCTGTTGGTTCTATGATATTGTCATCAATTACAATAACTGGAATGGTAACAGAAGTTTGGTTGGCTAAAATAGTCACTTTTGTGTCTATTGTTGTATAATCAGTTCCATTGGATGCCGTGCCTGTTACGGTGTAAGTAATTTCAGTATTAATGACAAGCGGATTTGTTAATGTTAAGGTAAATAAACCATTTGTGTTCGGCTCACTTGCATTTGTTGTTGTTACAATACTGACATCAGAAACACAAATTGGATTGGTTAAAACAACATTTTCCGTGTGGTGCACCAAACAATTTGTGACACTGTTTTTTACCACAATTTGATAGGTTCCGCTTGTTAATCCATTAAAAATATTTGAAGATTGGTAAGATGAACCATTATTTATGCTGTATAACAGATTAGAACCGGTGGCACTAATCGTAATTGATCCATTATTTAAAGTCGGGCAAGTGGCAATTGTAGGATTTGTTCCTACCACCTGATTGATAATTGGCAAAGGATTTACTGTTACACTTGCTGTTGCGGTATTTGAACAGCTGTTACCATCTGTAAAACTGTAGGTAACGGTATAGGTTCCTGCTGTACTTGAAGCTAAGTTGATTGCTCCTGTGGATGAATTTAAGGAAAGACCAGCTGTTGAACTATATGTTCCGCCTGTTTGACCTGTTTGCGTTACGGAAGCTAAACCTACCATACAATATGGTGATCCTGCATAACTAATCGTTGCTGTTGGCAAAGGATTGATTGTTACACTTGCTGATGTTGTATTTGAACAACTATTACCATCTGTAAAACTGTAAGTAACGGTATAAGTTCCTGCTGTGCTTGAAGCTAAATTGATTGCTCCTGTTGTTGAATTTATGGAAAGACCAGCCGTCGAACTATAAGTTCCGCCCGATTGTCCTGTTTGTGTTACAGAGGCTGTTCCTACTTTGCAATATGGTGAACCTGTATAACTAATCGTTGCTGTTGGCAAAGGATTGATAGTTATACTTGCTGATGCTGTATTTGAACAACTATTACCATCTGTAAAACTGTAAGTAACAGTATAAGTTCCTGCTGTGCTTGAAGCTAAATTGATTGCTCCCGTTGATGAATTTAAGGAAAGACCAGCTGTTGAACTATATGTTCCGCCTGACTGGCCTGTTTGTGTTACTGAAGCTGCGCCTACTTTACAATATGGTGATCCTGCATAACTAATCGTTGCCGTTGGCAATGGATTTATTGTTACACTTGCTATTGCGGTATTTGAACAGCTGTTACCATCTGTAAAACTGTAAGTAACGGTATAAGTTCCTGCTGTGCTTGAAGTTAAATTGATTGCTCCCGTTGTTGAATTTATGGAAAGACCTGCCGTTGAACTATATGTTCCGCCTGTTTGACCTGTTTGTGTTACAGAGGCTGAGCCAACTTTACAATATGGGGAACCTGCATAACTAATCGTTGCTGTTGGCAAAGGATTTACAGAAATGGTTACTTCATCCGTTGAGGTACAAATTGAAGCACCTTTTGTCGCCGTAACTGTCAAGACAAATGTTGCAGAGGAGCCGGAATTGATTGTTACATTGGTATTTAAGGCATTAGGATCACTTATTGTAGCATCTCCTGACTTTACCGACCAAAGATAAGACACACTATACCCAGAACTTGCTGTGGCTGATCCATCAAGCATATATGATTGGCCAGAGCAAACTGAATCATCAACTCCTGCATTGGCATTTCCTATACTTATACTTGAGACCTGAAGTGGGCTGATAAAATCATTGATATTTGAATTTCCTGTTGAAGCTTTCGTTTTTACAAAAATGGTCTTAATTTTCATGTCATTACATGGATCAACAACAGCCAATAATTCTGTTAAATTAACAGCTACCTCAATAAATTGGTTGGTTGTGTAGGTGTAAGAACCAAATGCGCCATAAGGCACAGGAATTGGAGTAGCGCCTGTATTCGCGGCTGCATAAACATTTCCTGGATCCACTACTTTATCTACAAAACTTGCTCCATCCCAACTCAATAAATAAAATGAAGGGTTTGCAGAGAATTCAACGGACAGGATAAAATCACCAACCGTTCGACCGTTAGAGGTTCCTTGGGTTGTAAATGTCCCGTTATCATTCTTTATTAATGAATTCTGCAAAAATTCAAAGTCCATATATGAATTATTTGTGCCACCAGTAAGCCTGTCAGCAGCAAAAATTACCCAGACATTACCATTTGAAGAAGTTGTAAAATGAACGAAAGCATTATTCATATCATTTTTACCTGGACTTATGGCACCCAATTGCCATAGCCAATTAGCTGGATTTTCGTTTATCTTGTAGGTTCCCGAAAACACATTATCTTGGTTGGTTCCGTCATCATAGTTATCCTTCATCCAAAAGGTTGTTCCGGGATTAACCGGAGTACCATCAGAATTAAGAACAAAACCACCGGTTCCAGTGCCAGCTAACCAATCTCCTATAGTGCTGTTTACCTTAAGTGTTCCATCGATATTAAAACCAACAGCCGGAGGATCAACTGGTGCAGTACCCGGTCCAATTTGCGCCTGTAAAACCCCTAAATTGGAAATCATAGCCAAGGTTATTATAGTCATTAAAGAATAACTTCTATTAATGGTTTTAGCTATGATTAATGTTGTAGATAATTTGTCAAAAATTTCAATTAAAAATCTCCAAATAGCGATTGACATATTTGAATTAGGTAAGTTATTTTTCATGGCCTTTCAATTTAGGTTAGATACCAATTGCATATTTTTAAGTTGATAAGTTGCATTATCAATTAATTAAAATATTTATTTATAAATAATAACCTGGGGGTTGATTGAAGTGATTTGGTGGGGTTTAAACTTTTTAATTGCCCGAGGAGTTGGCAATATTTAATTAAAACTGTATTCTTTATTAAAAAATAAATTATATAATAATTTTTAATAATTAGAAAACTGAACGTGAGAGACATTTATCACTTATTACAATCAAAATTATTTTATATTAAACAACCAAAAAATGATTTTCATCAAAAAGCAGGATGATACTTATCAGTTTTTATAAAATATAGAATACTATAAAACAGTGATTTAATGGAAATTGTTTTCAAAATATTAATTAATATCAGGTAATTGTAATAATTTTGTGTTTTATATTTGCTATATATTTACATATAATGATTGTTAAGAGATTTTCATATTTCTTTTTTATAGGATTCATTGTTTCATGCAATTCCACTTCATCGTTTACAGAAATCAATCCTGCCATTTTTGATAATAAATCATCCTCTTCAACTTTTATAATACAAAGAATGGATTTTATCGAGACCTATATTTCCAAAATAGATTTTAAAGCCAATGATTCAGATAAATTAAACACTAATGAGTTGGATGTACAAGGTGACAAAAGAATTATAACGACAAATGAATCAGAAAAAAATATTGTTTTAAGAAACAATTCAATTGTAAGGGTTTGGTACAAAGACCACTTGGTCAATAATTTTATCAAATCGAAAGTCTTCTATTATGAAAATGATAAGTTGATATGCATCAAACTTTATGAAATTTTACCTAATGAATTTAATATAGCCACTCTTTATAAAAGGACTATTTATTTTCATAATGATCTTCCAATATCTGATTCAGATGCATTTAACCAAACAAATAACACACAAACCCTGGCCTTTCTTGGGCGTGAATACCTTAAAAATGAATATCTTTCACTGAAATAGTCTCCAATTTTATTTTTGTTTATTATTTTCGATTACTGGTAAGGAAACTCCAATATTTCAAAACAAATTAAAGAAGTGATTGATAAAGAAAAAGTTTCGATAAAAATTTCAACATATAAAGCTTTGAAGCAGTTTTTACTCAGGTCTTAGAATTGCATATCTACATTTATTTTGCCAATAAATTATCGTATTTACATAAATATTAGTCCTTATGATAATTATCATTAAAAATGTCAATTTTTTATTATACTTTTAGGATTGTATTATCGCATATCGTTTTATAGTTTAAAATAACTTGGATCTAATATTATGGTTAATATAATCGCTTGTTTTCCATATTTAACTTAACCCCATAGCTCATTAATTTACTTCATAGGGCAACTTCTTAGGTAAATTTGTTTTCATAATTCTAATTTTACGCTAATGACTTCCACTAGACGAAAAACAATTGCCACAATTCTTATTGCATTGGTTTCAGTTCTTTTATTTTTTACATTTTTGTATGTAATCGCTATAAATGAAAAAAATATTCCTATCTATTCGCCGCTTATTTTTGCTATTTTACCAGCAATGGCAATTAATTCCATATGGTATAGCAAACCAAGAAAAAGGGATATATAACATCTGAAATTATATCAATTTTTTAAATAATTAATAAGTGATTGGAATTGAAGAAATTTAGTTTTCAATACATTTATTAATTATCCTGTATTTTTAAGTGCGCATTTTATTTAATGCGGCACTTTCAATTATTCCTATGCACGATTATTAAATTGTGCGATTCATTTTTTTTTAATCTTTTTCAGAAATCAGATTGAAATTATTGTAAAATCAGTAATTTTCTCTTTTGATGAATTTGTAATAATTTGGCTAATATTTTGTTCTTCAAAATAATCTAAATATTTATTTGCAAAATAAATTCAACGAAGGAAGAATTAAACCAGTTTTTACTACTTTCATAAAAAATTAAACAACAATGCAACAAAAGCCTAAATTCGAAACTATCGCCATTAAAAGCACTGAAAATAAATTTAGTGATTCAACTCCGGTAAGCACGCCAATCTATTTGTCGAGCACCTATAAAAGAAATAGTGACGGATCTTATACAAATGATTTTGTTTATTCGCGTGCCAACAATCCAAATCGCGCCATCGTTGAGGAGAGCATTGCAATTTTGGAAAATGGAAAGCAGGCTTTTGCTTTTTCTTCAGGAATGGCAGCCATAAGCGCTGTTTTTCAAAGTTTAAAGGCTGGAGATCATATTCTTTTGCCTGATGATATTTATTATGCCGTTAAAAGGTTGATGGAAGAGGTTCTTAAACGCTGGAACTTATCCTATGATTTGATTGATATGTCAAATATTGAGGCTGTAGAAAAAGCCGTAAAACCTAACACAGCTCTGATTTGGGTGGAATCACCGTCAAATCCGCAATTAAAGTTAAGCGATATTGTAGCCATTGCCGAAATTGCCCATAAAAATATGGCACTTTGCGCAGTTGATAATACTTGGCTAACGCCAGTCTTTCAAAATCCGCTCGAACTTGGGGCAGATATTGTGGTGCATTCTACCACTAAATATTTTGGTGGGCACAGCGATGTTATTGGTGGTTGTGTTGTTATGAATGATGAAATAATTGCTGAAAAAATTAAAAATATTCAAATTTTATCGGGTGCGGTTCCTGCGCCTTTTGATTGTTGGCTTATTGCCAGAGGAATTCAAACACTTAAATTACGCGTCAAACAACAAAGTAAAAATGCGTTGAAATTGGCCAAGTATTTGGAAAGTCATCCAAAAATAGAAAGAGTATTGTATCCGGGATTAGAAAGCCATCCTCAGCATTTATTGGCGAAAAAGCAGCAAAAAAAAGGATTTGGCGCAATGCTTTCAGTTTTAATCAAAGGAAATGAAGCAGAAACTACCGCAATAGCCAGTAAGTTAGTTTATTTTACGCTTGCCACCAGTTTGGGCGGCGTTGAGAGTTTGGTGGAACACCGTAAATCGGTTGAAGGCGTTGATAGTCCAACGCCATACAATTTACTGAGAATTTCAGTGGGGATTGAGCATATTGATGATTTGATTGCAGATTGGAAAAAAGCATTATCAAGTGAAAATTGATAATTATTTCTTAGCTTTTTCGAATTCCATGTTTTGGGAATTATGAATTTCTTCCTTATAAATTGGCAATGTAAATTTAAAGGCAGTTCCTTTTTCTCTATTGTTTTCAATCCAAATTTTTCCATGATTTCTTTCAACAAAGTCCTTGCAAATAATCAAACCCAAACCAGTTCCTTTTTCATTTGCAGTACCGGGTTTAGATTCGTTTAAATCTGATTTAAACAAGTTATCCTTAACGTTTTCATCCATTCCAATTCCGTTATCCGCAACCATAATTTCAACAAACTCATCTACAGGCACGGAATAGATTTCTATTTTACCTTGACATTCCGAAAATTTAATGGCATTGGAAAGCAAGTTACGCAAAATTGATTCCAGCATATTTTTATCGGCGAACACAAAAGATTCGTTCGAATGAAATGAGTTTATGGTAATTTGTTTTATTTGGGCGGTATCGCTCATTTGTTTAATTACATCATAACAAATTGCTGAAATATCGCAATAAGTTGGGTTAAATACGATTTGATTGGAATTGCTTCTTGCCCAATTTAACAAGTTTTCCAATAAATTATAGGTAATTCTTGCCTGAAAATACATGCTTGAAATCAGTTTTTCAGACTTTTCAACATCAAGGTTTCGCAGCCTCTTCTTCAAGAGTTCTGTAAATCCCAAGATAGAATTAAAGGGACTTTTTAAATCGTGTGCAATTATTGAAAAAACAACATCTTTAGTTGCTATTGCTTTTTCAAGCGCTTCAGTTCGCTCCTTTATGGTATTTTCCAATTCTAAATTATAATCGAAAATGTATTTGTATAATTCATTTTTGAACACCAATCCAATAAACTTGCCGTTTTCACCAACAGGCAGCACATCCGTTTTAGCCGTATCCATTTTAAAAATTGTATTTTCTACAGAAAGCCCAGAATCAACCAATTCTTTAATGGTAAGACAGTCAATAATTAAGGTTTTCGGATTATGGGCAATATCATGCGTTGTTAAAACGCCATAAAATTGATCCTCATCATCTTGGACGACAACGGCTAAATGCTCTAATACCTGATTTTTAACAGCATTTATACCTGAATATGGGTTTACAATTAGAAAATCCCTTCTTACTAAATGCGCTATTTTCATAATTATGATTCTTCAACAACAGTAAAGGATATATTAACTTTAAAATCAACTTTTATAATTTCTTTTTCTGAAACATATGGAAATACATTGGTCTCTAATATTTTCAATATTTTCTCTTTTGGCATTTTGGCCAAAATTCGTTTATTGACAAATACGCAGTCAACATTGCCATGATGGGTATCAATAATTTCAAAACCATTTGGAATCAATAAGTCGAAGGATTTAGAAATCCCTGTTTTACCATGTGGAGAATTTTTTCCGAGCACCAAGATTTCTTCAAAAGGAGGCAATCTAATTTCCTCAAAACTTAAAGTAACGGAATATTTTATGTTGTTTTTCATAGTAGGAATGTTTTGTGAAATTAGCAATTATAAAGATACTGATTATTATTTTAATTATTGTAATATTGATAAATTGAATGTTTCTAAATTGACTTTTACTTAGGAATTAGCAATATTTTATGTTAAAACACTTATTATTTTAACTTTAATTACCCTTAAAACATTGCTTTATAAATCTGAAGTTTTTTTCTCTTATATTTTTATTTGACTTGAAAACTAGTCCAGTTTTGGTAAGGTAAATTCTTTTAAAACACTTGGCAACTTCATGGCTGCTTCAATTTCTTCAGATTTTCGAGGCGCCAAAGCCGACAAATTTACCGGTCCGTTTTTGGTGATCAAAATATCATCCTCAATGCGCACGCCAATTCCCCACCATTTTTCATCGCATTCGCTTCCTGTTGGAATATAAATTCCCGGTTCCATGGTAACCACCATATTTTCTTCAAATTTCTCGTAATTTCCAGGATCGTGAACATCCAAGCCAATATGATGTGACGTTCCGTGGGGAAAATAATTATGCTTGCTGTTTTCATTTGCAATGATGCCCAATTCGGCAAGTCCTTTATTGATAATTTTTCTTGCAATTTGATTTGGTTCTCCCATATCTTCTCCAATTTTGTAGGCTGCAATTCCTGCTTCCTGGGCATCATAAACCAAATCGTAAATTAATTTTTGTTCGGCGGAGAATTTCCCGTTGGTTGGAATTGTGCGTGTAACATCAGCAGTATATCCGTGATATTCAGCGCCTAAATCCATTAAAATCAAATTGTTGTCGCCAATATTTGTTTTATTGTTTTCAACATAATGCAAAATGCAACCGTTATTTCCGGCACCAACAATTGACGGATAGCCTTCGTATTCAGCACCATATTTTTTATAAACAAACTCATGAACGCCTTGCGCCTCTGTTTCAGACATATTTGGATGCATGGCTTTCATCATTTCCAATTGCCCGATTGCGGATATATCCACCGCTTTTTTTAATAATGCCAGCTCCTCTTTTGTTTTTACTTCCCTTAAAGTAGCCATTAATTTTTGAAGTGTTTCTGTATCTATTCTTTTTTTGGTTTCGTTATACATTTTATCATTTGTTGGATTGTTTAAATGAATTAAATCAAAAGAAACTTTCACTTTAAAAGTCTTGATCAAATCATATAAATCGGCACTGTCATCTGTATCCCTGACATCATTTTTAAAGTTTTCGAACAGAATTTTGTCAAATTTGGAAAAATTGAGTTCGTAACTTTTAAATTCACCGCCGTTATAAGCAACCCTAAATCCCAATTCATCCTGCGCACCTGAAACACCCATTCGTTTTCCGTTCCACATTTCAGCGCGTTCATTGCGTTCCTGGACAAATATTACTTCGTTAAAAGTCTTGTTTCCAATTGTTTGATTCTCTTTAAAAATAAAAATCAAGGCATTTGGTTCTTTATAACCCGTTAAATAATAAAAATTTGGATCCTGATGATACACATATTCAACATCGTTTGCCCTGTTTCTTACAGGATTTGCAAAAAATACGGAGACACTGTTATTGGGCAATTTAGCCCGAAGCTGTTCTCGCCTTTCCGCATGAAATTCTTTTTTTAAAAAATCTTGGGGTGTATCATTTTGTTGGGCAAAGCCAGTTGAAAAAACGAAAAAAAATAAGAGCAATTTTATACTGAAGAATTTCATGAGTTGATGTTGTTGTTTAACAAATCCAAATATAAAATAAATAGTAAACAATTTAGCAGTTATAGTGTTTAAAAAAAGTAGGAAGACCGAAGACCGAAGCCGGAAGAAAGAAAATTATCAATTTTTAATTCAACCTGCGTTAAGGATAGAGCGGTTTGTTTGAGCTATTTTTTTGTTTTTCACAAAAAAAGCGAGTAGCGATAGCCTGACCTGCAAGGGAACGCCCAAATTATGCTGAAGCATTAAATTGGATTTATTTATTGAAAAAGCAAAAAAAATAAGCATTAAAAAATTTGATCTTAAAAAGGTAAATTAATACCAATACAATTCTTGAATAATTCGTATTTTAGCATCACAAAATAATTTTAGATGAAACGAGCCTCACAAATTTTGATACACAAAAGAATGTTTAATGGCGAACTGCATCTGTACCAATAAAAAATAAAATTTAAACAGATGAAAAATACTGCTTTAACTCATATTCACGAGTCATTAGGTGCTAAAATGGTACCGTTTGCAGGCTATATGATGCCTGTACAATATGAAGGAATTAATATTGAACACGAAACCGTTAGAAATGGCGTTGGTGTTTTTGATGTTTCACACATGGGAGAATTTCACTTAAAAGGGAAAAATGCCTTGGCATTGATTCAAAAAGTGACCTCAAACGATGCTTCTGTTTTGGTTGACGGAAAAATTCAATACAGTTGTTTGCCAAATAATGACGGCGGTATTGTGGATGATTTATTGGTTTACAGAATCACGGAAGATCATTATTTTTTAGTGGTGAATGCTTCAAATATTGAAAAAGACTGGAATTGGATTTCTTCACATAACGATTTGGGTGTTGAAATGACCAATGTTTCAGATGATTTGTCTTTACTGGCCGTTCAAGGACCTAAAGCTGCGCAAGCGCTACAATCTTTGACTGATATTGATTTATCCGCTATGGAATATTACACGCTTAAAATTGGCACTTTTGCGGGAATTGACAATGTAATTGTATCTGCTACAGGTTATACAGGTTCTGGCGGATTTGAAATTTACTTTAAAAATAAAGATGCCGAACATATTTGGAATGCAATTTTTAAAGCGGGAGAAAAATTCGGAATTAAACCTATTGGTTTGGCCGCACGCGATACCTTGCGTTTAGAAATGGGTTTCTGTTTGTACGGAAACGACATTAATGACACTACTTCCCCTATTGAAGCTGGTTTGGGATGGATTACAAAATTCACAAAAGACTTCACCAATTCTGAAGCGTTAAAAAAACAAAAAGAAGAAGGCGTTTCAAAAAAATTGGTTGCTTTTGAAGTTGTAGAAAAAGCAGTTCCGCGTCACGATTACGAAATAGTGAATGAAGAAGGCGAAAATATTGGTGTTGTAACATCGGGAACTATGAGTCCGTCATTAAAAAAAGGAATTGGAATGGGTTATGTGAAAACGGCTTATGCCAAGCTTGGTTCAAAAATTTTCATTCAAATCAGAAATAAAGCAATTCCTGCCGTAGTGGTTAAATTGCCTTTTTATAAAGGTTAAAAGTTTTCGGGTATTTTACCCTGAACGCCTTCATAAAATTTATGAAAGAAGTTAAAGTCGTTTTCCATATTATCAGTTAAATAATAAGGTTCAGCGACTTTAACTTCTTTGTTTTTAAAATCAAAAGAAATCATCACAATAGGCACATTTGCGCCTTTTGCAATATAATAAAACCCTGTTTTCCAGATTTCTGTCTTTTTTCGGGTTCCTTCGGGCGACAACACTAAAATAAAATTTTCCTGAGAATTAAAGATGTTGACAATCGCTTCAACTTTATTGCTGCTGGTGCTTCTTTCAATGGGCGTTCCTCCCAGCCATCTAAATATAAATCCGAAAGGCGGCTCAAATAAAGATGCTTTTCCAATATAATTTGCCGACAATCCTTCTGCATATTTAATAAAAACACCCAAAGGAAAATCTTGCCAGTGCGTGTGCGGCGCTGCAATAATCACATATTTTTTTAAAGATCTTGGGAAACTTCCAATGACTTTCCATCCTAAAATGGTGTACAAAATAAAACGGGCAAAAATTTTCATATTGTTTGTTGATAACTCAGTTTCTATTTTTCATATATCGGTTCGGACGCAAATATAAAATTCTTACTTTTATAAACTAATATTTATATTAAAATTGTGATGACTGAGTTTTTTTTATATGTAATTATTGCCTTGGTATTTTTAGCAATTGGCTTTATAATCGGCAAATTATTAACCAAAGGTAACTTCGAAAAAGTGACTTCTGAACTGGAGGTAAGAAATAAACTATTGCTTGAAGAAAAACAGCTTAATGAATTAAATATTAATAAGTTAATTCAAGAAAAAAATAGTTTAAATGAAGAAAAGCACCAGATAGATATTAGGCTGGCCCAGAAGGTTTCTGAGTTTCATAACCTGGAAGAAAAGCTACTGGAAAATAAGGCTGAAGTTGAAAAATTACAGGAAAAATTCAGCAAAGAATTTGAAATATTGGCCAGTAAAATATTGGAGGAGAAATCGGTTAAATTTACCGAGCAGAATAAGGAAAACCTAAAAAATATTTTAAGTCCCCTCCAGGAAAAAATCCAAACTTTTGAACGAAAAGTTGAAGATACGCATAAAGAAAGCATTGATTATCACGCCGCTTTACGTCAGCAAATACTTGGTTTAAAAGATTTAAACCTGCAAATGAGCAAAGACACCATCAATTTGACAAAAGCGTTAAAAGGCGACAGCAAAACGCAAGGAAATTGGGGTGAATTGGTATTGGAGCGCGTTTTGGAAAAATCGGGTTTGGAAAAAGACCGGGAATATTTTGTGCAGCAAAGTTTTACCAATGTGGAAGGAAAAAGAATACTTCCCGATGTGGTGATTCATTTGCCCGACGGCAAAAAAATGGTCATCGACTCAAAAGTTTCCTTAACGGCTTATGAGCAATTTGTAAATAGTGATGACGACTATGAAAAATCACAATTTTTGAAGGAACACGTAAATTCCCTGAAACGCCATATTGAACAATTGAGCGAAAAACGATATGAAGATATTTACAAAATTGAATCGCCCGATTTTGTGTTGTTGTTTATTCCTATTGAACCCGCATTTGCAGTGGCTTTAAATACCGACAATCAATTGTACAATAAAGCATTCGAAAGAAATATTGTGATTGTGACGCCCACTACCCTTTTGGCTACGTTACGCACCATTGATTCTATGTGGAACAATGAAAAACAACAGCGAAACGCCATAGAAATCGCACGCCAGGCAGGTGCTTTGTACGACAAGTTTGAAGGTTTCATTGCCGATTTAACCAATGTTGGCAAAAAAATGGATGAAGCAAAAGCAGAATATCGTGGCGCTATGAACAAGCTTTTTGAAGGAAAAGGGAATTTAATCGTAAGTGTTGAAAAGCTGAAGAAAATGGGCGCGAAATCCAAAAAATCATTGCCCCAAAATATTATAGAACGCGCTGAAGATATTGAAGATTTAGAAATATAATTAAAAGTAAAAATCCCGCAAAAGCGGGATTTTTTATTTATTTAGTTTTTTAAAACTTTACTTAAAACCAATTCTTTGTCAATTTTTCTGGTACAGAAATACCAATCTTTACAATCCATATCTTCTTTGCCTTCCATTCTGTCTTGTGCAGATCCGCAAGAACCTGCCGGGCCAATAATAACATCATCGCCAGGATTCCAGTCGGCAGGTGTCGCAACGCCAAATTCATCAGCTGTTTTTAATGCAACAATTACCCTGTACAATTCATCAAAGTTTCTTCCCAAACTTAAAGGATAATAAATAATTGCCCTGATAATTCCTTTTGGATCCACAAAAAATACGGCTCTAACCGCTTTTGTTGATGCTTCGTTTGGTTGGATCATTCCATATTTTTTGGCAACTTCCATGGTAATGTCTTCAATCAAAGGAAATTTTACTTCTATGTTTTTCATTCCTTTATATTCGATTTTTTCCTTGATGGAACGCAACCAGGCAATATGGCTGTATAAGCCATCAATTGAGAGGCCCACAAGTTTGCAGCCTGCCTTTGCAAATTTATCTTCCAAAGAAGCAAATGTCATAAATTCTGAGGTGCAAACTGGCGTAAAATCGGCTGGGTGACTAAATAAGATAACCCATTCTCCTTTGTAATCTTCCGGAAATTTTATATTTCCCTGTGTTGTAACTGCTTTAAATTCGGGAGCTTTGTCTCCAATTCTTGGCATAGATGTAATTCCTTCTGCTGTTTCCATATTTCTAATTTTAAAATTATTTTTAATAAAATTGATGCTTTCAAATTTATTTATGGCATTTAAATTAATCGTTACGCTTTTCAAATTGCGATTGACATTATGCTGATAAAAATTTGATTGTCAATCCACTAAAGTTAGTGAAAAAATCACAAAATATGGCAGTTTTGGAGACATTTAACAAAAAATTTGCAGGCATAAAAAATCCCGCTCAAGGCGGGATTTATATTATTTAAAATGCTATTTATTTTGCGAATAACGGCAAACCCGACATCATTTCATTTACTTTTTCAGCAACACTTTCCAAAACCGCTTCATCTTCATAATTAAGAATAACTTCATCAATTAAATCAACGATGGCAATCATATCATTTTCTTTCAAGCCTCTGGTTGTAACAGCTGCAGTTCCAATTCTGATACCTGAGGTTACAAAAGGAGATTTGTCATCAAAAGGCACCATATTTTTATTTACGGTAATATCAGCTTTTACCAAGGCATTTTCAGCATCTTTACCGCTAATATTTTTATTTCTTAAATCAATCAGCATCATATGGTTGTCTGTTCCGCCAGAAATAATTTCATAACCTTTTTTCATAAAAGCAGCAGCCATAGTTGCCGCATTTTTCTTCACCTGAATTTGATATGCTAAAAATTCATCTGTTAAAGCTTCTCCAAAAGCAATCGCTTTTGCAGCAATCACGTGCTCTAAAGGTCCTCCCTGATTTCCGGGAAAAACGGCAGAATCAATTAAAGCTGACATTTTTTTTAACGTTCCATTTTTTAATGTTTGTCCAAACGGATTGTCGAAATCCTTTCCAATCATAATGATTCCGCCACGAGGTCCACGCAATGTTTTGTGTGTTGTGGTGGTCACAAAATGACAATGAGGAATTGGATCATTTAATATTCCTTTGGCGATTAAGCCAGAAGGATGGGAAATATCGGCCATTAATAAGGCACCAACAGAATCTGCTATTTCCCTAAATCTTTTAAAATCTATGTCTCTTGAATACGCCGAAGCGCCTGCAATAATTAAATTTGGTTTTTCTTTGGTGGCAGTTTCCTGAATTTTGTCATAATTTAATACACCGGTTTCTTTTTCAACACCATAAAAAGACGTTTTATACAATTTTCCTGAAAAATTTACCGGAGAACCGTGTGTTAAATGTCCGCCATGCGACAAATCGAACCCTAAAATTTTATCTCCCGGGTTTAAAACAGCCTGATAAACCGCGGCATTTGCCTGTGAACCAGAATGAGGCTGCACATTTACATATTCTGCGCCAAAAAGTTGTTTTGCCCTGTCAATTGCAATTTGCTCAACAATATCAACCACTTCGCAACCGCCATAATAACGTTTGTTGGGATATCCTTCTGCATATTTGTTGGTCAAAACAGAACCAGTGGCTTCCATAACTTGTTCACTTACAAAGTTTTCCGAAGCAATTAATTCCAAACCGTTAGTTTGTCTTTCTTTTTCGTCTTGTATTAAATCGAAGATAATTTGATCACGTTGCATTAAATTTGATTTTAAAAGTTAAAATTTCCGCAAAAATACTAATTTCATTTTGCATTTAATAAGAAACTTCTATATTTGATAAGAAAATAATAACTACTAAATAGTTTACATATATGCAAATAGCAGCAAACAATCCAACTAGAAAGTCATGGTTAAATGTAGAAGAAAACTGCGATTTTCCCATTCAAAATATACCTTTTGGCGTTTTTATCACCAAAGATGACATTATAACCATTGGAACAAGAATTGGCGAATACGCCATTGATTTGGGCGCTTTCCATCAATTGGGATATTTTGAAGGAATTCCGTTGACCGATGATATGTTTATGCAAGATTCCTTAAATGATTTTATTTCCGACGGAAGAAAAACTTGGAGACTGGTAAGAAACAGAATTGCGGAAATCTTTGATGCGGAAAACGCAAGTTTAAGAGACAATTTAAACCACCGGGAAGTCATTATTTTCGACGTAAATGAGGTAGAAATGTTGTTGCCAATAAGCGTTGGCGATTATACCGATTTTTACTCGAGTAAAGAACATGCCACCAACGTTGGGGTGATGTTTAGAGGCATAGATAATGCATTGATGCCCAATTGGCTTCACATGCCAATCGGTTACCATGGACGTTCCTCTTCAGTTGTTGTTTCCGGAACAAAAATTCGAAGACCATACGGACAAATGCTTCCAAATGGTGAAACTCAACCAATTTTCGGACCAACAAAAACTTTGGATATGGAGCTTGAAACAGCTTTTATTACCACCGATGTCAATAATTTGGGAGAACCAATTTCTATAGATGAGGCCGCAGAATATATTTTCGGAATGGTTTTATTAAACGACTGGAGCGCCAGAGACATTCAAAAATGGGAATATGTTCCGCTTGGGCCATTTTTGGGAAAAAGTTTTGCTTCATCCATGTCGCCGTGGATTATTACGATGGATGCTTTGGAACCTTTTAAATGTGACGGGCCAAAACAAATTGTTACGCCACTTCCCTACTTACAGCAAAAAACTACAGAAAATAGTTACGACATAAAACTTCAGGTAGCAGTTGAAACTGAAAATGGCGATTTAAATCTGCTCACTACATCAAATTTTAAATATTTATACTGGTCAATGGCACAACAATTAGCCCACCACACCAGCAATGGATGTAATGTAAGAGCCGGTGATTTAATGGGAAGCGGCACCATCTCGGGTCCGACAAAAAATAGTTATGGTTCTATGTTGGAATTAACTTGGGGAGGAAAAGAACCAATCACTTTAAAAGACGGAACCTCAAGAACATTTTTCAACGATGGCGATAATGTGATTATTCGCGGGTATTGCAAAAATGACAAAGTGAGAATTGGTTTTGGCAAATGTACCGGCAAAATAATGCCGTCCGTTAAATTAAAAAAATAAGAAATAATCAAATATATTGACAGACTAAAAAACCTAAAATAATATTTTAGGTTTTTTTTGTTATTTTTGACAATAAATTCTTTACTGGAAAACTTAAATAAGATGATAAAAAAACAGTTACTCTTTTTATTAATATTTATCACTTTTGTTGGTTGCGGAGGCGTTAAAAAAACACAGGAAGCTATTAATTACGGAAACTATGATGAAGCCATAGAAACTACTATTAAAAACTTAAGAAACAACAAGACTAAAAAAAGCAATCAGCCTTATGTAATTATGCTGCAAGAAGCCTATGAAAAAGCTACCAACAGAGATCAGAATGAAATAAATTTCCTTAAAAAGGATGGGAATCCTGCCAATTTAGAAAGTATTTATAAGGTTTATACCAATTTAAACTTAAGACAGGAACTTATAAAACCATTACTACCATTACCGATTCTTGATAAAGGAAAAAACGCCAAATTTCAATTTCATGATTATACAAATGATTTGGTAAACAGCAAAGAGATGCTTTCCAATTATTTATACGAAAATGCTAAAAAATCGTTAGTTAAGGCTGAAAATAAAGAAGATTTCAGAAATATCTATGATGACTTAAGTTACCTAAACAACATCAATCCGAATTATAAAGATTCGCAAGATTTACTGAAGGTAGCACATGATAAAGGAACAGATTTTGTCTATGTTTTTATACAAAATCAATCAGATAAGGTAATTCCAATTCGGTTGGAAGATGATTTATTGAATTTTGACACCTATAGATTAAATAACCTTTGGACGGTTTATCACAACAAGAAACAACCACAGTTAAAATATGATTTCGAGATAGTGTTAAATTTAAGGGAAATTAATATTTCTCCAGAAAAAATCAGCGAAAAACAAATAGTTCAGGAAAAACAAGTGAAAGATGGATGGAAATATTTACAAGACAGCAAAGGAAATGCTGTAAAAGACAGTTTGGGTAACAATATTAAAGTTGATAAATTTAAAACAATCCGAAGTACCTTATATCAAAACACCCAAAATAAATCTGTTCAAATAATTGGGCAAATGAGCTATTTTGACCTACTAACTAATCAATTAATTAAAACTTTCCCCACAGAAAGCGGATTTAAATTTGAGCATAATTACGCAACTTATAGAGGTGATAAAAATGCTTTAGACCAAAATTATTTGGATTTATTAAAGTATAAATACGTCCCATTTCCAAGCAATGAACAAATGATTTTTGACAGCGGCGAAGATTTAAAACAAAAAATTAAATATATTATTACCTCAAATAATTTTAGATAAAATCACCTATTTTTACTTAGCTATAACTTTTTTATAGCTTCAATTGTTATGTAATCATGTGAATCATGATAAATTACTTCTCCGTTCTTTATCACCAAAACTTGCGGAGATTGGTGCATCACGTTGAACTTTGTTGAAATATCCTGAGACAACGCTCTGTAATTCAATAAATCTAAAAAATACAAATCCATTTCAGTTTCCGGAATGTCGTAATCACTTTCAAAATTTTTAAGCACCATCCTGCTAATGCCACATCTTGTGCTGTGTTTAAAAATTAAAACAGGTTTGGCTGAAGAAATTTTTATGATTGCTGACAATTGTGCTTCATCGTTTAAAGGCACCCAATTTATTTTCATATTATTTTCTTCTTTATCGGCACTTTTAAAAAAATTATCGAATAATCCCATTTTAATTGTTTTATCTTTAAGTCGGCAAATTTAAGAATAACTTACTTAAAAAGACAAAATGTCCTTACTTTCTTAAATGCATACGACAAAATGACTTATTTCCAATACTTTATTTAAGTGGAATATTCTTTGAGAACTTAAAATTAGATACAATTAAATATAACATTATGGACTTTAATAAATTTACCATAAAAACGCAGGAAGCCGTTCAGCAAGCGCAACAAATTGCGCTAAGTTACGGGCATCAGCAAATTGAAAATTCGCACATCTTAAAAGCCATTTTTGAAGTGGATGAAAATGTGGTTCCTTTCATTTTTAAAAAGATAGGATTAAACATCGATTTGCTTAAAAGTTTAATAGACAAAACTTTGGAAAGTTATTCAAAAGTAACAGGTGGTGACATTTCGTTCTCCGGAAACGCTTCAAAAATGCTGAATACAGCAACTATTGAAGCAAAAAACATGAAGGATGAATATGTTTCCATAGAGCATTTATTGCTGGCCATTTTAAACACAAAAGACACGACTTCCCAAATTTTAAAAGATCAGGGCGTCAATGAAAAAAACTTAAAATCGGCCATTTCAGAGTTGCGCAAAGGAAGTACGGTAACATCCCAAAGTGCCGAAGAAACTTACAATTCGCTCAATAAATATGCGCGGAATTTAAATCAGCTGGCAAACGACGGAAAATTAGATCCCGTAATTGGCCGTGATGAAGAAATTAGAAGAATTCTTCAAATTTTATCGCGAAGAACAAAAAACAATCCAATGCTTGTTGGTGAACCCGGAACCGGAAAAACTGCCATTGCAGAAGGATTGGCGCACAGAATTGTGAAAGGCGACATTCCCGAGAATTTAAAGGGAAAACAGGTTTATTCCTTGGATATGGGTGCTTTGATTGCCGGCGCAAAATATAAAGGAGAATTTGAAGAACGTTTGAAATCGGTCATCAAGGAAGTCACTTCTGCCAATGGAGAAATTATTTTGTTTATTGATGAAATTCACACCTTGGTTGGCGCTGGTGGCGGACAAGGCGCTATGGATGCCGCAAATATTTTAAAACCGGCTTTGGCAAGAGGTGAATTGCGGGCAATTGGAGCAACCACACTTGATGAATATCAGAAATATTTTGAAAAAGACAAAGCGTTGGAACGCCGGTTTCAAAAAGTAACGGTTGATGAACCTGATACGGAAAGCGCCATTTCAATTTTGCGTGGCATCAAAGAAAAATATGAGAACCATCATAAAGTTCAAATTAAAGATGATGCCATTATTGCTGCCGTAGAACTTTCGCAACGGTATATTTCTAACCGATTTTTGCCTGACAAGGCCATCGATTTAATGGATGAAGCGGCTGCAAAATTGCGTATGGAAATCAATTCAAAACCAGAGGAATTGGATGTTTTGGACCGTAAAATAATGCAGATTGAAATTGAAATTGAAGCCATTAAACGTGAAAAAGACGAAAAAAAATTGGCCTTTTTAAAAGAAGAAGTCGCCAATTTAAAAGAAAAACGCAATGAAATCAATGCAAAATGGGTGAGCGAAAAAGAATTGGTTGATAAAGCCCAGGCAAGCAAAGAAGCCATAGAAAATTACAAATTGGAAGCGGAACGTGCCGAACGAGAAGGAGACTACGGAAAAGTTGCTGAAATTCGCTACGGTAAAATTAAGGAAGAACAGGATACTTTGGAAAAACTTCAAAAAGAAATGGCAAAAAATCAGGATTCCTCTTTAATCAAAGAAGAAGTTACCCGCGATGATATTGCTGAAATTGTGGCCAAATGGACCGGAATTCCGGTGACGAAAATGTTACAGAGCGAACGGGAAAAACTGCTGCTTTTAGAAGATGAATTGCATGAAAGGGTTGTTGGACAAGAAGAAGCCATCAGCGCTGTTGCAGATGCTGTGAGACGTTCCAGGGCCGGATTGCAAGACGTAAAAAAACCTCTTGGAACTTTCTTGTTTTTAGGCACAACCGGAGTTGGTAAAACGGAATTAGCAAAAGCATTGGCGGAATATTTATTTGATTCCGAAAATTCATTAACAAGAATTGATATGAGCGAATATCAGGAACGCCACGCAGTGAGCAGATTGGTAGGGGCGCCTCCGGGGTATGTTGGCTATGAAGAAGGCGGACAATTGACTGAAGCCGTCCGCAGAAAACCTTATTCCGTTATTTTATTGGATGAAATCGAAAAAGCGCATCCCGATACCTTTAACATTTTATTGCAAGTGCTGGATGAAGGAAGATTGACGGACAATAAAGGCCGTGTTGCCGATTTTAAGAACACCATTATTATTATGACTTCGAATATGGGATCGACAATTATTCAGGAAAGGTTTGAAAAAATGGACATGAATAAACGCGACTTAATTACTGAAGCCACAAAAGTTGAAGTTTTAAGTCTGTTGAAACAAACAATCAGACCTGAATTTTTAAACAGAATTGATGAGATTATCATGTTTACGCCTTTAAATGAAACAGAAATTAAACAAATTGTTAAAATCCAATTGGATGGCTTAGCTAAAATGTTGTTGACAAAAGGCATTCATATCGAATTTTCTGAAGACGTGATTGAAGCATTGGCCAACAAAGGTTACGATCCGCAATTTGGTGCAAGGCCTGTGAAACGAGTGATTCAAAAAGAAGTGCTTAATGAATTGTCAAAGGAAATTTTAGCTGGAAAAATAACAGCAGACAGCCATATTTTGCTCGATGCTTTTGATGATAAAATTGTATTTAGAAACAAAAAATAATGAAGACAAAAAAAACTGCTTTTGGCAGTTTTTTTTGTTTCTTTATAAAAAATTATCAGATGCGGAAAATAATTTTATTATGTTTTTTATTCATAGCAATGGCAACTTTGCAAGCGCAAGAATCGGTTGAAAAAACAACCACCTATTTTTTGATCAGACATGCTGAAAAAGTGAGGGAAAATCCTGCCGATAAAAATCCAGATTTAAACGAAAGAGGTTTTCAAAGAGCTGAGAATTGGGAAAAAGTGTTGCAGCACATTTCCTTCGATGCCATCTATTCAACCGATTACAAAAGAACGCTCAACACTGTTGTGCCTATTTCAAAAAAGTTGAATTTAGCACCCATAATTTACAATCCGTCAAAAGTTAATTTTGAACTTTTTCAACTTGAAAATTTAGGTAAAAATGTGTTGATTGTTGGTCACAGCAACACCATTCCGCAGTTTGTGAATGGATTAATTAAGCAACAGAAATATCAGGAAATGGAAGATGATGAATTTTCTCATTTGTACATTGTCACCATTAAAGGAAAAGAAAACACTGACCTCCTATTATACTTCGATTTTTGATTTCGATTTATTTCCGAAGTAAATTATTTGGTATAACAAAACACCTTATGAAAATTTCATAAGGTGTTTTTTATGTGCTTATTTTAAATGATATCGCTCAATATTTTTTACTGTTTTATATCAACTATTTTAAATTTGCACTAAAATCGGGTTCTTTTAATTGATTATAATCATTTTTATTCGCTTTGAATTTGATTAAATTTATTTTTAAAATAATTTTAAAATTCTTATAAAATGAAAAAATTAGCAATGTTTTTAATCTTTATAGTTCTGGGAACTTTAGGATTGGTTGCGCAAGACAAAGATCGCGATCGTATTATACTGGTTGATGGCGATGTTTTACAAATTAGGGATCGCGACCAGATACGATTGAAAGACAAAATCACCTTAAATGATGGAACTATTGTAAATCCAGATGGCACTTATATCACAAAAGATAAAGACCGATTTCGTCTTCGCGATGGTTCTTGCATAGATATGGACGGTATTTTATATCGTAACGAATATCAATATCAATATAAAATAAAAAACGAAAATAAAGGTTTGGCTGAAGCCCAAATTCAAGAACGCACTCAAAACAGGTATCACATTATGAATATTGATGGCCAACTTTATCAAATTAAAAATCAGGCACAAAACAAGTTAAAACAACAACTTAAACTCAATAACAGAGTCGTTGTAAATCCTGACGGAAGCTACACAAACCGTGATGGGCAACAAGTACATCTTCGCGATGGTGAAGTTTTGAATATGGATGGCCAAATGTTTAAAAATACCTATATGCATCGAAAAATGGTGGCTCAAAAAAATATGAATGCCAACAAAACAATGACGCAGAAAAAAGTTCAAACAAAAGTTTCAATACCAGTTCAGAAAAAAAATATGAAAAAAGGTTCAGGTAATTAATTGTTAGCATAACAATAAAAAACCACTTAAAAAGTGGTTTTTTTTGATGCTTAAAATTTAATCGCACTTAAAATTTCACGCCTATACCTACGCCAATAATCCAAGGATTGAGATCAACTTCAACAGGGATAACACCTTCGCCTGTATCTACTTCAACATCAGTTTTCAATAACAACTTTTTGAGGTCTACATTTAAAAACCAATAATCATTTAAATCAAAATCCAAACCTCCTTGCATTGAAAATCCGACAGCATCTTCATAATCCATTGCGTCAACGTCACCTTCATCGATTCCATAAAAAAAGGTGTAATTGATGCCTGCGCCCAAATATGGTTTTACGGTTCCGCCAGTAAAATGATATTGTAAACTCAAAGTTGGTGGCAAAATCCAAACATGGCCCAAATCAATTCCAGTTCCTAAGTCAACATCAACATTGTGTTTAGCGGTCGCCAAAATTAATTCAGCAGCCCAGTTTTCATCAAAAAAATAGGTGAAATCCAGTTCAGGAACCACAGCAGTTGAAACATCAACCTTTGCAGCATTTAAATCGTCATCAACATCGGGTATAATCGCAATAACCCTTAATCGAGCTTGCCACTTGTTAAAATCATTTGATTCTTCTTGTGCAATTGCATTTATTGAAATTAAAGCAATGACAATAATGCTAAGTAATCGTTTTTTCATCATATTAATTTTTAAAATTTGAACTAAATTAAAAGAGAAAATGTATAGAAAAAATGATATTCCTCAATTTAATGATGTGAGCATTTGAATGGAAATTATAGTACCTTTGCAACAATATGCAGAAAAACATCAACATAAAAAACAAGAAAGCCCGCTTTGAATATGAGATTCTGGATAAATATATTGCCGGAATTCAGCTAACGGGAACTGAAATAAAATCGATTCGTGAAAGCAAGGCCCGAATAACGGAAAGTTTTTGCGAGTTTAATGAAAAAGGCGAATTGTTTGCCATCAATATGTTTATTGAAGAATATATTTATGGCCACGCATTTAACCACAATCCGAAAAGTGAACGAAAACTGTTGTTGAACAAACGCGAATTAAAAAAATTGTTGAAAGAAGTTCAAAATGCAGGGTTAACCATCGTTCCGTTACGCCTATTTTTAACCGATAAAGGCTGGGCAAAGTTGGAAATTGCGTTAGCTAAAGGAAAGAAAAACTACGACAAGCGCGAAGCCATAAAAACCCGGGACAGCAAAATTCATTTGGACAGAATTAAAAAAGACTTCAATTAGCAGGGATGAAATTGGCGGCATTTTTAAGATTAATCAGATGGAAAAATTTACTGCTGTTACTCTATATTCAATTGCTGCTCAAATTCCTTTACGTCTCCGCTTTAAACGCAACAACAAATCTTTCAGCGTTTCAGTTTATGCTATTGGTTTGCGCCATTCTTTGCGTGACTGCCGCCGGATATATAATTAACGACATCCTTGACTTAAAAACCGATTTAATCAACAATCCGAATAAAGTAATTGTAGGCAACTTTTTTTCAATTGAAAACGCACAACGTTTTTACTTAATAACCAATACGTTAGGAATTGTTTTAGGAATTATTCTGTCAATGTCCGTTCAAAAACCAACCTATTCCTTTATTTTTATTGGCGCTTCAATGTTCCTCTATTTTTATTCCAAAAAATTAAAGTCGAAACCCTTAATTGGCAATGTAACCGTATCTTTTTTAGTGGCAATAAGCATTATAACCTTATGCTTATTCGATTTAAATTTTTCTATTCAAAACAACGAACAACAATTGGTAATTCAGGTAACTGTGCTATTGTCCAGTTTTGCTTTTTTTACAAACCTTGTTCGGGAAGTAGTTAAAGATATTGAAGATGTAAATGGAGATTACAATATGAAAATGAACACCTTGCCTATTTTATTTGGAGTTGAAAGAACAAAAAAAATAGCAGCATTTTTATGTCTGTTTCCCTTAGGTTTGTTATTGTTTATTGTTGCTAATTATGCTTCTGTTTATAAATTGACCATATTATATTTGGTGCTATTTTCGATGGTTCCATTGCTATACGTTGCCCTGAAATTACTATCGGCCAAAACAAAAAAAGATTTTAAAAAATTAAGTATGCTCTTAAAACTCATTATGTTTTTGGGAATTAACGCATTGTTCCTATTCTCTATAAATACTTACTAATGCTTTCAGAAAAATTAAAAAACAAAAACATCATATTGGCATCGGGTTCTCCGCGCCGCCAGGAATTATTTAAAGAATTGGGACTGGATTTTTCCATTCAGGTAAAAGCTGTTGAGGAAATTTATTCTTCAACATTAAAAGAGGATGAAATCACCAACTATTTGGCGGAATTGAAGGCAGCTGCTTTTACGGAATTGGCGGAAAACGACATTATAATAACCGCAGATACCATTGTTTGGCTGAACAATAAAGCCATAGAAAAACCAAAGGATAAACAGCATGCAATTAAGATGCTTCAAGAACTTTCGGGCACCGGCCATAAAGTAATTACCTCAATTTGCATTAAGACTTTCCTTGCCCAAAGAGTATTTTACGACGTAACTATGGTTTATTTTAAGTCATTGTCTATGGAAGAAATCACTTATTATGTTGAAAATTATGAACCTTTTGACAAAGCCGGCGCCTACGGAATACAGGAATGGATAGGTTTTATAGGCGTTACCAAGATTGAAGGCAGTTACTTTAATGTGATGGGATTGCCTGTTCATAAATTGTATGAAGAATTAATGAAATTGTAATATCGTATCGTTTAATATCATTATTTTTGAACGATTTTTAATAAATAAACAGATGAAAAAATACACGTTTACAGAAAAAAAGGACACGAGATCGGGATTTGGTGCAGGATTGGCTGAATTGGGCGACACAAATGAAAATGTAGTGGCGCTTTGTGCCGACTTGGTGGGCTCGTTAAAAATGGAAAAATTTATTGAAAATCATCCTGAACGATTTTTTCAAATTGGCATTGCAGAAGCAAATATGATGGGAATCGCAGCTGGTTTAACTATTGGAGGCAAAATTCCGTTTACAGGCACTTTCGCCAACTTTTCTACTGGAAGGGTTTACGATCAAATTAGACAATCTATTGCCTATTCTGAAAAAAATGTAAAAATATGTGCTTCACACGCCGGTCTGACTTTGGGAGAAGACGGCGCGACACATCAAATTTTGGAAGATATTGGTCTCATGAAAATGTTGCCTAATATGACGGTGATCAACACCTGCGATTACAACCAAACAAAAGCGGCGACTATTGCCATTGCGGAACATGTTGGTCCGGTTTACTTGCGTTTTGGGCGTCCGGTTGTACCGGTATTTATGCCGGCAAATGAAAAATTCATCATCGGAAAAGCCATTATGTTAACTGAAGGTACAGATGTTACCATTGTTGCTACCGGACATTTGGTTTGGGAAGCATTGCAAGCTTCAGAAAAACTGGAAACGATGGGAATTAGCGCCGAAGTTATTAACATTCATACCATAAAACCTTTAGATAACGAAGCCATTTTAAAATCTGTTGCAAAAACAGGTTGTATCGTAACTGCTGAAGAACACAATATTTTAGGCGGTTTGGGTGAAAGCGTTGCGCGTATTTTAGTTCAAAACAATCCGGCACCACAAGAATTTGTTGCGGTTAATGACAGTTTTGGAGAATCTGGAACTCCAGAACAATTGATGGAGAAATATGGGTTAACAGATAAAGACATTGTTTCAGCAGTTAAAAAAGTCATCGCCAGAAAATAATAGCACTCTTATTTCGTTTATAGTTCATGCAACGCTATTTTTTAGTGTTGTTGGTTTGAAAAATTGTGATTTTTCCAGCTACTAATAAATAGCGGTCAATCATTAATTTCAAAACAATTTTATTTATTTAATCTGTGAATTTTGCAACTTACGCTTAGAATTATATAACTTTTTTTGAATTATATCATTCACCTTTGTAAGATTATTAACGTAAATGACAATTAAGTCATTGATTAAAAAGTAAGTATTATAAACCATAAATTTAAATCTTATGAACAAAAGAATTTTAGTGCTCTCAATTGCTTTGCTATCCACTGTATTTTATATGAATGCCCAAAGTGGCTTTGGTATAAAAGGTGGATTGAGCTATAATACAAATGGCTCATTGAAAGATGATGTCAATACTGTTATTGACAATGAAGGAAAAGGTAAATCCGGTTATAATGTCGGTATTTACGGCAAAATTGGATTAGGCCCAATTTATTTAAAACCTGAGTTGGTTTATACAAAAACCACCAGTGAATACGAACTTAACTCAGAGATTGTAGATTATAAAATCGCCAGATTGGATATGCCTGTTTTGGTTGGATTAAAATTAATTGGACCGCTAAGTGTATTCGCAGGACCAGCATTTCAATATACATTAGAGAACGATTTTAATGATATAAAATACGCTGATATTGAAAACGAATTTACAGTAGGTTTTAATTTTGGAGCTGGATTGGATCTTGGTAGACTAGGTTTGGATGTTAGATATGAAAGAGGCTTTAATGAGAATGAAGCTACATTTATAGAAAATAATACCACATCTTATCGATTGGATTCAAGACCTGAACAAATTATTTTCAGTTTATCATACCGTTTATCTGGCGGTAAATAATAATTTTTCTTCACTGAAAAATTTCCTTAGAAAAATTTTAATATCTTTAAAAGCCTGCAATTTGCAGGCTTTTTTATTGTTGGATGATTTTATCTTTCAAAATAAATATATAAATTTAAAATTAAATTTATATATTTATCGCATTATGATCTAAAATTATAATTATAAAACTATGAAAATAAAACCCCTATTTATAGTTATATTGCTAACTACTTTCTCATTTGTACAGGCCCAAGAATATACTTTTGGCGTAAAAGGCGGAATTAATTTTAACAATATTGGAGAATTGTATCATTACGGCGATGCCAGCGGACTGGGCATTAATGTTACCCCAAATGATGACACTGTTTTTCCGGCAGAAAAAGAAATGGGATTTCAATTTGGCGCCTTCGGGATGATTGCTTTCGACAAGTTTTTTATCAGGCCGGAAGTAATTTATGTATCTTCAAAAAATAATTATCCATTAGCACTAAAAACTGCCAATTGGACGTCGACAAAAATAGACATTCCTATACTTTTTGGGTACAAAATTTATGATCCAGTTTCACTTTATTTAGGACCTAGTTTTAGCAGTATTTCTGACATGAAATTAGAAGGCGTGGAAAATGATCCTAATTATCCTTTTATCTTCAAAAAATCTTCGACGAGCATAAATGCCGGTATTATGGCAGAATTCGGCAGATTTGGCATTGATTTACGCTACCAATATGGCATTACAAAGGTTGCAGAACAGAGAGTAAATATAAATAGAGGCATTTACGGAACAAATATCGCCGACTTGCTGGAATACAACCCAAGCCAAATACAATTAAGCGTTCATATAAACATTATTAAAATAAATGGAGATGGAGGCCATAGAATAAAAAGTGGTTGGAGAGGCGGTAATCGAGGATGTTTGCACTAAAAAAAAACTTACCGAAAATCGGTAAGTTTTTTTAGTTTATTTTGTTGATATTCTAACTGTCTTTGTCCAAGAAATTTGGTATTCCGTCACCATCAGCGTCATCATCAAACCAATTCCCATTTTTGTTGGTGTCTTCATCTCTGGTTAATTTTCCGTCGCCATCATCATCAACATCTAAATAATTAGCAATATCATCTTCATCAGTATCATCATCATTTATATCACCATCATTGTCAACATCTTCATCCTTAGATAAAATGCCATCATTATCATGATCAGATTCATTAATGGAATTTAGTGAAATTTCAAAAATTAATGGTGAATTTTCTGGGATAACACTTTGTGCGTTACTTCCATAGCCTAAACCTGAAGGCATAAATAAAATACCTTTTCCTGTGTTTTCAAAATAAAATGATTCATCTGAATTAATAATTTTCACACCTTCTTTAAAGTTTTCTAATCCGAAAGCGAAGCCTGAAGCTCCTGAATTTAAAACACTGGTCAAATCAAACCAAGTTAACCTACCTGGATCAAAAACAGTACTGTCAAGCAATATCCCAGTATAATCAACATAAACGGAATCAAATTTACTCGCATTTCTTCCTACTCCCTGTTCTTTAATCAAATAATACAATTTATAAGAAATATCATCTTTAGTGATATTTTGAACTTCAACTTGTTCCATCAAAGGCGTTTCCCCATTTTTTATGGTCCAAATTCCTCCATCAGCTTCGTTTAAATAATGCTTTTGCAAATAGTCAATCAATGCCACATCATCTTCCAAAGCTTGTTTTGCAGCATCAAATGAGGCCTCGTTATCGTCATTTTTACAAGAAAAAATTAGGGTGCTAATTGCGAGTATAAATAAAATATTTTTAATTTTCATTCAGTTTAATTTTTAAGGGCGCAAGATACTATTTTAGTACCTTTGTTAAAAGAGAAAAGTTACAATTTAACTTTATTATATGAGAATTGATAAATATTTGTGGTGCGTACGTTATTATAAAACCAGAAGTCTTGCTACGGAAGCCTGCAGAAAAGGCCATATTAAACTAAATGGTGACAATGTAAAGGCATCAAAAATAGTTTTTAAAGGCGAAAAATTGATTGTTCGAAAAAACCAGATCAACTACGAAATACAAGTTATAGATACGCCCGCAAACCGTGTGGGCGCTAAGTTGGTCGATTTATACCGAATAGATTTAACGCCGCAAGAAGAGTTTGAAAAATTAGATCTTTTGAAATATTCCAAGGATTATTATCGAAAAAAAGGTGTTGGAAGACCGACTAAAAAGGATCGTCGCGATTTAGATGATTTACAAGATGAAGGAGATGGAAATGAAGATTAATTTAGAAGGCAAAAAGGCGCTTGTTGGGGCGAGCACCCAAGGTTTGGGAAAAGCAATCGCTTTACAATTGGCAAGTTGTGGCGCTTCTGTTACCTTAATGGCCAGAAATGAGGAAAAACTGAAAGCAACTATTGCCGAGTTGGACACAAATTTTAACCAAAAACATCACTACATTGTAGTTGATTTTTATGATTTTAATGATTTCGAATTAAAAACTTCCGCCTATTTTAAACAGCATACTGTTGATATTTTGGTCAACAACACCAACGGACCGGAAGCTGGAGGTGTTTTTGAAAAAAAAACAAACGACTACCAAAAAGCCTTTGATTTGTTGTTTAAAACAACCTGTCATTTAACCTTGCTGGCTGTTGAAAATATGAAGAAAAACAAGTACGGACGCATAATTAACACCGCTTCCTTAACCGTAAAAGAACCATTGCCGAATCTTGTTTTATCGAATACCATTAGGGCAGCAGTCGCCATTTGGGCAAAAACGCTGGCAAAAGATGTTGCGCCTTTCAGCATTACCGTAAATACCATATTAACAGGTCTTTTTGATACGGAAAGAATACAACAACTCAATAAAATTCAGGCAAGTGCCAAAGGAATTTCTTTAGAGGAAAATTTAAAATTAATGACACAGGAAATTCCTGCAGGAAGATTGGGAAAATCTGATGAATTTGGGTATTTGGTTGCCTTTTTGGCCTCAAATTATTCGTCTTATATTACAGGAACCAATATTTCAATAGATGGCGGATTCATAAAATCATTATAAAAATTATGAAAACACGATTTGATAAAACATATTGGGAAAGTAAATACAACGCCGAAGCAACCGGCTGGGATATTGGCTATGCTTCTGCCCCACTTGTCGATTACTTTATACAGTTGACCAATAAAGAAATAAAAATTTTAATTCCTGGCGGCGGCAATTGTTATGAAGCTGAATATTTATTTGAGCAAGGTTTTAAAAACATATTTGTCATAGATATTGTTGAACAGCCTTTAAAAAACCTAAAAGCAAGATTTCCAGATTTTCCTGACAACCAGTTAATTCACGATGATTTTTTTAATCATGAAGGAAAATATGATTTAATTGTGGAACAAACTTTTTTTTGCGCACTAGATCCTGTTTTGCGTAAAAAATATGCAGATAAAATGTATGATTTATTGGCAGAAAAAGGAAAATTGGTCGGACTCTTGTTTGATTATGAACTGACTGAAGCTGGTCCGCCATTTGGAGGTTCATCAACAGAATATTTACAACTGTTTTCCGAAAAACTCACCATTAAAAAACTGGAAAGATGTTATAATTCCATTCAACCGAGAGCCGGAAGGGAATTGTTTTTTATCTTTGAAAAAAAATAAACCCATGGAAAGTTCAATTATTTTAACGAATGAGCAAATTCAGAATAAAACAAGAAGAATTGCCTATCAGATCTATGAAGTAAATTTCAACGAAAAAGAAATTATTATCGCCGGAATTACTGGAAATGGCTTTTTGTTTGCAAAAAAAATCGCGGAAGTTTTAACAAAAATTTCCGAGTTAAAAGTGGTTTTGTGTGAAGTTAAAATAGATAAAAAACATCCTTTAAATGCCATTACAACTTCTATAAGTTCAGGTGACTACAAAAATAAATCTTTGGTTTTGGTTGATGATGTCTTAAACTCTGGAACCACCTTAATTTACGGGATAAAACATTTTTTGGAAGTGCCTCTAAAACGTTTCAATACAGCGGTTTTAATCAACAGAAATCATAAAAAATATCCTGTAAAAGTCGATTTTAAAGGAATTTCATTGTCAACTTCTTTGAAAGAGCATATTTCTGTGGTGTTTGAAAACGGCAACTCCTACGCAAGTTTAGATTAACAACAGAATTTCTTCAACAATTTGATTTAACTTTTTATCATTTGCCAAAATGGTATGGTCGGCGTTCTCATAATAAGGCGCGCGTTCGAATAAATGTTTGGCAATATATTCTTTTAGGTTTTCTGTTCCAATGGCAGCAACCAAAGGGCGTTGTGAAGTTTCATTTTTTAGTCGGTCAAAAATGGTGTCTATAGATGCTTTCAGGTAAAATGAGGTAGATTTATTTTTAATAAATTCCATATTTTTTCCATAACATGGCGTTCCGCCACCCAAAGAAATTACCGAACTTTCATTAAAATTAAGCAACTCCTGCAAATAGTCACCTTCTTTTTTACGGAAGTAAATCTCCCCTTTTGTTTCAAAGATTTGGGTAATGGACAAGTGTTCGCGTTCTGCTATAAAATTGTCTAAATCAATAAATTGAAGGTTTAATCTTTCTGCCAGAATCTTGCCGACTGCCGATTTCCCACTTGCCATATATCCCAATAAAACAATTTTCATAAACCAATATTTAGCGTCTAAAATACAAAAACAAATATCGTTTAAAAAAGGACATAAAAAAACTTGTGAGGTACAACTATTGATGGTATATTTGCACTCGCATTGAGAAAGAGGAATTGACCTGGTAGCTCAGTTGGTAGAGCACCTCCCTTTTAAGGAGGTGGTCCTGGGTTCGAGCCCCAGCCCGGTCACAAAAAAGTTAAGTTAAGCGCTTAGCTTTTTTTGTTTAAAGTATGCGCGTATGGCGGAATTTTGGTAGACGCGCCAGCTTGAGGGGCTGGTGTTCGCTTAGAATGTGCAAGTTCGAATCTTGTTACGCGCACTTAATAATTACAGAACGGACAGCTATCGAGTTGTCCGTTCTGTTAAAATTCAAAAATCACAATTTACATATCGTAATTCAAGCTGCGTTAGGGATTGAACGGTCTGTTTGAGCTCTTTTTTAGTTGCCTTTCGCAACTAAAAAAAGCGAGTAGTGAAAAACCGCCCGCCTTTTCGGCGGGAACGCCTACCGAAAAGGCGGGCAGGCAGGCCCAAATAATTAACTATTATTATAAAATTTTATTCTTAATTTTTTTAATGATTGGCCTTATTATAGGATTTTCGGGCATGGTGTCGCCCAATAAAAATCCCCAAGGTTTTAAGGGTTCTATATGGTCAAAAATCACTTTTATGATGGCAAGTAACGGAATTGACAAAAACATCCCCGATATGCCCCATAAAGCATTTCCGGCAAAAACCACTATTATTGCGAAAAGCGCGTTAATTTTCACTTTTGATGAAACAACTAAAGGAACAATTAAGTTATTGTCGATTAACTGAATGATATAATAAATTCCCAAAACGTATAATGCATACATACCTGAAGTTTTGGTGGCCAGTGCAACAGCCATTGGCAATGCAACTGCAACGAGACCTCCAATATATGGGATAACGTTGAGCAATGCACCTATAATACCGAGTAAAATCGCATACTCAATTCCAAGCGCAAATAGCGCTGCGGTATTTAAAATTGCCACAATAATGGCTTCAATAACCAGTCCGGCAAGGTATCGCTGGATAACGGTTTTGGTTTCGGAAATAATTTTGCTGATTTGGTTTTGGTCGCTGCTGACAAATACCCGGTGAATAAACTCAATTATAAGCTTTTTGTAATATAATAATAAAAATACATAAACTGGAACCAATAACATCACAATAATGCTGTTACCTAAAGCAAACATCGTTTGGCCAACTTCCGCGCTACTTATTGTGAGAGAATCTGCTTTGGCATTTTTTACCCATCTATTCACTTTCCATTGATTAAGGTCAAAATAGTGGGAACCCCATTGTGTAAATTCGTTGAGCGAATCTGAAAATTTTTCAATCATTATTGGCCAGGAATCGGCAAAGATGTTTGCTTGGTTGAATAGAAATGCAGTTAAAGACGCGGTGATTAATATGGTAAGAAATAAGGTGAAAATAATAGCGATTACCCTATTTATTTTCATTCTTACAAAAAAGTTTACAATTGGGTAAAGTAAAATGGCAATCATGACTGAAAAAATGAGCGGAACAATGATATCCTGTGCGATATAAAGCATGCTTACAAACGCAAAAATACCGATTAACAGTATCGTTGTCTTTACATAAAATGGCAAGTTGAAACTTTCATTTTTATCAGTTTCCGAAGTCGATTTCATTGGCTTAATAATTTTCAGGTTCTTTCTCTTCGGCGGTTGATTTACTTCCGAACATTTTAAATAACTTCTTTCCCATTAGTTTGATCCCGTCTGGGTTTCTTGACACAAAATTGGTTATCCCGTACATTAATACCGATCCGAGAAGTTTCTTTACCGGACTGTTAACCACGCCCTGAAAGATCATTTTTGAAAGATAACCTGTTCCGAAACCAACAGATGTATTTAAAAAACCATCTTTTACGAAATTTGAATCTCCAAGATCTTTTAAAGTATTTAAAATAATATTCGCAGGTTTAACACTGTTGTAAGCCAAATGGAATTGTTCTTTCAGTGCCCGTCCTTCATCAGATTGTTGATATTCTAAACGAATAATGGCAGCTCTAAGTTCATGTTGTGTTTTTATTGATTCCATAGGTTGATTTATTTAAGTGCTTGTGAAATAATTAAATTGCTCAAAGGTTTTTCAATCCATTTATGTAAAAAGAAATGTAAAATGAGTCCGGCAATTAGATAAAATGCAGCAACAATAAAGAATCCATAATAAAACTTTCCTAGAAGTTCTCCAAGGTACAGTGCAACGCAAATGTTAAAAACAAGGAGAAACATTGAAATCATAAGGATAACACTTATTCTGGCTACCACGGAAGTGGCAACAACTGTGGTGGTTTCCAATGCTTTTAGTTTCGAAATCTCATAAGTTGTTTTGCCAAAAGTTTCAGCTTTCTCAAATAGAGATTCAAATATACTGGCCCTTATTTCCATATGTTATTTTTTTAAACTAATTTATTTTGTTGCTCAAAATTAATGACAGGACTTCTAAAATGTTTTTTCATCAATCCTTCAAATGAACGATATACAAATGGTTTTGAAATGTAATCATTACAACCAGCTTCTAGAGCCTTTTCTCTGTCTCCAGTAAGCGCATAAGCCGTTTGTGCGCAAATAATGACATCTTTATTAAACTGTCGTATTTGCTTTGTAGCTTCATAGCCATTCAATTCGGGCATTTTAATATCCATTAAAATCAAATCAATGTCAGGATTATTGCGGCAAATTTGAACAGCCTCCACTCCGTTTCTGGCAATTAAAACTTCTCTGGAATACTTTTGAATTTTTATAACAATTAACTTTTCAGTAATTTCATCATCTTCAGCAATTAATATTTTTCGTTGATTGCTTTGGTTCTTATCTTCAAATTCAGAAATAACAGTATTAATATCTATTTTTACTTTTTTTATTGATTTGTATGGTATGGTAAAATAAAAGGCAGAGCTTCCGATTTTGCCTTCAGATAAGTTTTCTGCTTCACTTTCTACCCAAATTTTTCCACCCAATAATTCAACATAAGCTTTGGAAATTGACAAACCCAATCCAGCACCTTCATAATTTCGGCTAAGAGATTCACTTCCTTGCCTAAACCTTTCAAAAATGAGGCCTATTTGTTCTTTGCGAATGCCCACGCCTGTATCTTTTACAAAAAATTCAAGGAATTTGCCTTTTTTCTCGCAGCCAAATTCAATAGAACCAAAATTAGTAAATTTAATGGCATTTTTAACAAGATTTGTCAGAATTGCATAGAGCTTTTCCCTGTCTGTTTTTATAATTACATCCTTTGTAGGCAACAAATTTTTAAAAGATATATGAATCGCTTTTTTATCTGCCTCCGACTTAAAAAAGGAATGAATGTATTCCAATTGATCATTTATATTGGATTCAGTGATATGAACTTCTATTATTCCTGATTCTATTTTTGAAATATTTACAATATCTGTTATGATATTGAGCATGCGTTTGCCGCTATTCTCAATGATTCGTATGTACTCTTGCTGTTTTTCACCAGTAAGATTTGGTATCTTCAGCAAACTCGCAAATCCCAAAATACCATTCATAGGCGTGCGAATTTCATGTGACATATTGGCTAAGAAAGCAGATTTTAAACGATCACTTTCTTCGGCATGTTCTTTGGCAATTATCAACTCTTCAGCCCGTTTTTCCTTCTCCTCATTTTGAAAAGCCAATTCTTCATTGGCAATCACCAATTCAGCAGCCCGTTTTTCTTTCTCTTTATTCTGAAAAGCCAATTCTTTGTTTGCGATAGCCAACTCAGCAGCCCGTTTTTCTTTCACGCTGTTTTGAAAGGCAAGTTCTCTATTGGCAATTACTAACTCTGCTGCCCGTTTTTCCTTCTCCTCATTTTGAAAAGCCAATTCTTCATTGGCAATCACCAATTCAGCAGCCCGTTTTTCTTTCTCTTTATTTTGAAATGCCAATTCTTCATTGGCAATGACCAATTCGGCAGCCCGTTTTTCTTTCTCTCTATTTTGAAAAAGCAATTCTTTATTGGCAATGGCCAATTCGGCCGCCCGGTACTCTTTCTCTCTATTTTGAAAGGCAAGTTCTTTGTTGGCAATTACCAACTCAGCTGCCCGTTTTTCCTTCACTTTGTTTTGATAAGCCAATTCTTCATTGGCAATGACCAATTCAGCAGCCCGTTTTTCTTTCTCTTCATTTTGAAAAGCAAGCTCTTCGTTAGCAATAATCAATTCGGCAGCCCTCTTTTCTTTTACTTTATTTTGATAAGCAAGTTCCTCGTTGGCAATGCTTAATTCTGATGCTCTTTTCTCTTTCTCACTATTTTGAAAGGCAAGTTCCTTGTTGGCAATAATTAACTCTGCCGCTCTTTTTTCTTTAACTTTATTTTGATAAGCTAATTCTTCATTGGCAAGAACAAGCTCAGCAGCCCGTTTTTCTTTCTCTTCATTTTGAAAAGCAAGTTTTTTATTGGCGATAATCAATTCTGTTGCGCTTCTTAACGCAATTTTATCCTTGTCAGGCATAATTATGGATTAATTAAAAAAATGGGTTTATTGAATAGGTGTTTTTCTTATACGCATTGGTTTTAACATTAACTTTTGTTGCATTATTTTATTTTAGATTGTATCAACAATGGGATAATTTTAAAAAATAGTGCTTTTTTATTTTAGGGTTTCATCCAAAATTTCTTCTGCTTCCGCTATTTTATTTTTAGCCATTTTAGTGGCTTCTTCTTTCATAGTTTCAAATTTATTTGTTGCCATGTCAACGAATTCATTGAATTTTTCTTCAAATCCTTCTAAATAATCATTTCCTTTTTTAGAAATTTTATCTCTTGTTTTTGAACCTTTATGCGGTGCAAATAAAATTCCTAAAACAGCTCCAATCGCTGCACTGGCTAATGTTACTAAAATTACTTTTTGTGCTTTCATAATGTTTTATGTCCTAATGTTTTAAATTTATTTGCTTTATGCAAAGTTGCACTCCATATTTTAAAAAGTTGTTACATAATTCTATATCAGAATTACATTATTCACACATTTAACCAAACGTACAGTAAATGTTTTATATGTTTTTGGGCGTTCCCTTTCAGGTCGTGCTTTACGTTCCAATCCGTCTTTGGAGCGGAGCGTGGCAATCTGTTGAAATTATTCCTTAACAAACTCGCAAAACCGGGATTTCCACTTCAATCGCTTACGCAAATCGATTTTCAATTTTTGAAATTTCACCAAACCTTAATCAATAAAATAAAGTTAAATTCTGCCAACGTTGCACAGACAGCAACAAATCGAACAAGTTTTCGTTATCTTTGCGCACTAATTTTCAAAAAAATCAATGGTTTCAGTAGAAGGACTTAGCGTAGAATTTGGGGGAACAACCCTTTTTAAGGACATTTCTTTTGTGATAAACGAAAAGGACCGCATCGCCTTAATGGGAAAAAATGGTGCAGGAAAATCTACCTTGTTAAAAATAATTGCCGGATATCAAAAAGCTTCCAGCGGACGCATTTCTGTCCCAAAAGATAAAATTACCGCTTATTTGCCGCAGCATTTAATGACAGAAAATGACCGAACTGTTTTTGAAGAAGCTTCCCAGGCTTTTTCTGAAATTTTAGCCATGCAAACCAAAATGGATGAACTTAACCACCAGCTCACCATTCGCACCGATTACGAATCTGATGAATATTACAATATTATTGAACAGGTTTCTGCACTTAGTGAAAAATTATACAGCAACGGAGAAATAAATTTTGATGCGGAAGTAGAAAAAATAATATTGGGATTGGGTTTTGAACGTGCCGATTTTAACCGACCAACTTCCGATTTTAGTGGCGGATGGCGCATGCGCATTGAACTGGCAAAAATATTGCTGCAAAATCCCGACCTTATTTTATTGGATGAACCAACAAACCACCTCGATATAGATTCCGTGCAATGGCTGGAAAATTTCTTGGTAAACAGCGGCAAAGCCGTGATTGTAATTTCACACGACCGTGCTTTTGTTGATCGCATCACCACGCGTACCATTGAAGTTACCATGGGACGCATTTACGATTATAAAGTCAATTACTCCAAATACCTTGAACTTCGCAAAGAACGCCGTGAGCAACAACAAAAACAACTGGACGAACAGCAAAGAATAATTGCCGACACGCAGGAATTTATTGACCGATTTAAAGGCACGTACTCAAAAACATTACAAGTGCAATCGCGCGTAAAAATGCTCGAAAAGCTTGAAATCGTGGAAGTTGATGAAATAGACACCTCGCATTTAAAACTCCGTTTTCCGCCTTCTCCCCGCTCCGGAACTTATCCGGTCACGGCAGAAAATGTTTCAAAGACTTATGAAAAGCATCTCGTGTTTGATGCCGCAACTTTTGCCATTCAACGTGGAGAAAAAGTGGCTTTTGTGGGGAAAAACGGGGAAGGAAAATCAACTTTTATCAAAGCCATTATGGGAGAAATTGAGCACGGCGGTAAACTAACGCTAGGCCACAATACCATGATTGGTTACTTTGCCCAAAATGAAGCATCTTTGTTAGATGAAACTTTTACGGTTTTTCAAACAATCGACAATGTGGCCAAAGGCGATATAAGAACCAAAATAAAGGATTTTCTGGGCGCTTTTATGTTTGGCAGCGAAGACTGGGACAAGAAAGTGAAAGTGCTTTCGGGTGGAGAACGCACGCGACTGGCTATGATTAAATTGCTGCTTGAACCGGTAAATCTTTTAATTCTGGATGAGCCAACAAACCATCTCGATATGCGAACCAAAGACATCTTGAAACAAGCGCTTATGAATTTCGACGGAACCTTGATTTTAGTGTCGCACGACCGTGATTTTTTAGACGGAATGGTGAGCAAGATATATGAATTTGGGAACAAACGCGTGAATGAGCATTTTGAAGGAATTCAGGAATTTTTGGAACGCAAAAAAATGGTGCGTTTAAATGAATTGGAAAGTGATGTTAAAAAATAATCGAATAAATTTCATTTTTTTACTTTTTTACTAATAATTAACAAGATTCTTCGTTGTGTAAAACAACAAATGAAAAAAAAAGTATTGAAAGAAAAAATCAGCATTTTGGGATGTGGTTGGCTTGGAAGGCCTTTGGCAATAAGTTTAATAAAGAAAGGCTTTACTATTAAAGGCTCCACCACTTCTGAAGCCAAACTTAGCGAATTTCAAGAAGTAGGAATAACGCAATTTTTAATAAGTATTGACTATTTAACGCACAATATCTCCACATTTTTAGATTCAGAAATTTTAATTATGACTTTGTCCTCAAAAGATATTGAAGGATTTAAAAATTTGATTTGCCTGATTGAAAAATCAGCCATAAAAAAAGTTATTTTCATCAGTTCCACTTCGGTTTATGATAATTCAGATAAAATTGTGACAGAAGAATCCGAAACGCTGCCTATTGCTTTGTCAACTATTGAAATGCTTTTCAAAAATTCAACCCATTTTGAAACTACTATCATTCGTTTTGCAGGTTTGTTTGGCTATAACAGAAAACCGGGAAACTTTTTTAAAGACGGACGAAAAATACCAAATCCGGATGGTTTTGTAAATATGATTCACCAAGACGATTGCATTCAACTCATTGAGAAAGTCATCGAAAAAAATGCTTGGAACCAAATTTTTAACGGCTGCGCAGACACGCATCCAACAAGAAAGGAATTCTACACAAAATGCACTTTAGATATCGGACTTAAATTGCCTGAATTTGAGGAAGTTGTACAACTTCAAAAAAAAATAATTTCGAATAAAAAATCTAAAGAAATATTGGGTTTAAACTATCAATATGGCGATCTTTTAAAGCTGAATTACGGAACTTTATAGACTTAATCCGATTATCCTATTTATAACAATTTAACAATTTTATCGCTTAATGGTTCTGTAATGCTATAAAAAACGTCGATTAATTTTCCGTTTTCATCCACCAAATATTTTTGAAAATTCCATTTTACTGAACTGCTCATTACACCATTCATTTCTTTTTGGGTCAGCCAAGCATATAACGGATGCTGTTTTTCACCTTTCACGTCTATTTTTTCCGTCATCAAAAAATTCACGCCATAATTTTTTTCACAAAAACTTTTAATTTGTGGTGACGTTCCTGATTCTTGCCCGCCAAATTGGTTACAAGGTAAACCGATCACCACCAATTTGTCTTTATAAGTTTCATGCAATTTTTGCAAATCTTTATATTGCGGCGTAAAACCGCACTCGGAAGCCACATTCACAAAAAGGATTTTTTTACCTTTAAACTGATTCAAATCTATCTTTTCTCCAGTTAAACTATTGATTTTGATATCGTACATATTTGTAGGTTTTATGTTATTCTTTTTTTCCTGTGAACAACTTTGAAATAAGGCAGCAGAAATCAAAAGGATTGCTGTTATTTTTAATGCTTTCATGATATTAAATTTTAAAGGTTAGAATACCACAATCTAAGTTAACTATTTGTCCGGAAATAGCGTTGGAATTTTCCAAGATTAAAAAACCTGCCAAAGATGAAATATGCTCAACCAAATTTTTGGAGAACTGAAATAATTTTATTGCAACATTTTTATGGCCGCTTCTGCACAACGTTCGCCATCCATAGCGGCGGAAACAATCCCACCGGCATAGCCTCCGCCCTCTCCGCAAGGGAAAAGTCCGGCAATTTCTGGATGTTCTAAATTTTCTTTTCTTGGAATATTTACGGGTGAAGATGTTCGGGATTCAACACCTACCACATTTGCTTCTTCAGTATAAAAACCTTTCATTTTTTTTCCAAATTCCATAAACCCCGTTCTCAATCTTCCTCCTATTAATTTTGGCAATAAGGAATGCAAAGGTGCCGATTTTAATCCGGGCTGATAAGAAGTTTCATTCAAACTTGGGGACAATCGCCCTTCCACAAAATCGGTTAGACGCTGCGCTGGGGCCGCTTGGGTTCTGCCACCTGCCAAAAAAGCCAATTTTTCCAAATCTTTTTGAAATTCCAATCCTTTCAAAACACCAAATTGCTCGTATTTGTACAAATCCTTTTCGGCATTTATTTCCACCACAATTCCGGAATTGGCAAACTTGCTATTTCGCCTTGAAGGCGACATACCATTTACCACCACTTCCCCATTTGCTGTTGCGGCTGGCACAATAAATCCGCCCGGACACATACAAAATGAATACACACCTCTGTCATTTACCTGATGTACAAGGCTATAAGCGGCAGGCGGCAACAGTTCATTTCGCTCATTTTCACAATGGTATTGGATAGAATCGATAATTTGCTGCGGATGTTCAACCCGAACGCCCATGGCAAAAGATTTGGCTTTTAAGGAAATATTTTTCTGATGCAATAAATAATAAATATCACGAGCTGAATGTCCGGTCGCTAAAATTAGCGCTTCAACTGGCATTTCTATATCATTTTGCAATTTTATGGCCTGAATTTTATTGTTTTTTATGATGAAATCTACCACCCTGCTTTCAAAATGAATTTCACCGCCATATTTCAACACAGTTTCCCTGATGTTTTCAACAATTTTAGGTAATTTATTGGTTCCAATATGCGGATGCGCATCTATAAGAATTTCTTCGGTAGCGCCATGAAAAACCAAGTTTTCAAAAACTCTGCGAACATCACCGCGTTTTAAGCTTCGGGTATATAATTTTCCATCGGAATAGGTGCCAGCTCCACCTTCGCCAAAACAATAGTTGGAATCTTCATTAACAATGTGAAATTGGTTTATGGCGCGCAAATCGCGCCTTCTCTCCTGCACTTTTTTTCCGCGTTCCAATACAACAGGTTTGTAACCCAATTCAATGCAACGCAATGCGGCAAACATTCCAGCCGGTCCAAAACCGATGATATGAATCTTTTTAGCAGAAGAAACATCCTTAAAATCGAAGGAATATTCAGAAGATTCAGGCAGTTGCTCGTGAATATATACGGCAACTTTATAATTAAAAATAATTTCAGACTTTCGGGCATCAATAGATTTTCGCAATACTTTTACGGCATTGATGTCTTTTTTAGCAATATTTAGAAAACGTGCTGCCTTTTTCTTTAAAATACCTTCAAGCTTTTCTTCTTGAATAGGGATCCGAAGCTGTATATTTTTAATCATAAGTGCAAAAATACTCAAATTTCAAAGAAAAAGCTACTTGCTCGCCTTCGTTTTTATTTCAGTATCAATCGGGTAATTTGCCTAAATTATTTCTTGTCTTTTATGAATATTTCTATATTATTTCATGATTTTCAAACAATAATTTTCTAAGACTTAATCCCGTAATTAAAACTGAAAATAAATAAACTGTTCTCCGCTTCCTTGTGCAATGGCAATCAACAAAAACATAAAAGCCCAAACAACTCCTAAAACCCAAGGAGAAGTTTTTAATGAAACTTCCTTTAATGAGGTATTTCTCATCAAATAATGACAGATAAATGTGAGGGTTATTACCGTGAAAATTTTTATGATATCGAAAGAATGCAATATTTTTTCACCGTTGGGATTCATAAAAAGCATAGAACTGATCATATTTTTTGCGGTTGAAAATTCCCGGGCCCTAAAAAACACCCAGGTAAAATTTACACAGGTAAAAGTTGTGAACGCCAAAAAAAGTCCGTTCCATTTATTGATGGTAAAAGGAATATACTTTCTTTGTAAACGTTCCAAAATCAAATAGGTACCATGCAATCCGCCCCAAACCACAAAGGTCCACGAGGCTCCATGCCAAAGTCCGCCCAAAAGCATCGTTATCATAAGTGCGGCATACATTCTTGTAACACCATAGCGATTTCCGCCTAAAGGGATGTACAAATAATCTTTTAACCAAGAAGACAACGTGATGTGCCATCTTTTCCAAAAGTCTGAAAATCCAAGAGACGCGTAAGGATACTTAAAGTTGTCGGGTAGCACAATTCCTAGCATTAAGGCGATTCCTATAGCACAAGTGGAATACCCTGCAAAATCAAAAAATATTTGTCCAGAAAAAGCGAGCGTGCCCGTCCAAGCATCCCAGCTATCCAATAATTTAGCGGAATCGAAAATGGTATCTGAAGTCTTGGATAATAAAGTATCAGCCAATACCACTTTTTGAAACAAACCTATTGTCAATAAAAACAGACTCCGAATAAACTGGTTTACAGTAGCTTTTTTCTCTTCATAAAATTGAGAAATCAAATCTTGTGCGCGCACAATGGGACCAGCAACCAATTGCGGAAAGAAGGTTACATAAAGTGCAAAATCCAAAAAAGTTCTTGCCCGTTCCGTCTTTCTATTGTACATGTCTATTGTATAAGACATGGTTTGAAAGGTGTAAAATGAAATTCCCATTGGCAAAATAATGTCCATTTTTTGAGGATGGTAATAGATATCTATTGAATTTATAAGTGCCGTGAAGTTTTCCAACAAAAAATTCCCATATTTAAAAAAGGCCAAAAAGCCCAGATTTACGAACATGCTCAAGAGCAACCACAGATTTCTTGTTCGTTGATTTTCTTCCGTGGCCAGTTTTTTACCTGTTATCCAATCGATCATTGTGGAGATCCAAAGTAAAATGACCAATGGCGGATTCCAAAGTCCATAGAACACGTAACTTGCAAAAAGCAGCATTCTTTTTTTATTGGTCCAGCTGAATAGTTTTGCATAGTATAAAATCAAAACTACAATCAGGAATATGACGAAACTTAATGAATTGAATAACATAATTAATTGGTTTTATAATTAGTTAATGCACCATCTTTTATCATTATTTTTACCAATTCAGAAGTAAAAAATTGTGCATCGGTAGCCGATAAATGGGACCATTCCGGACATTCTAAATTTTTAAATTGCTTATAATCCTCAAAATGGTAATTTTTAACTTGCGCCTGTTGCACCAAGTCGTCATAAAATTCTGCTCTTGGCAATCCCATATTCTCTCCCATTCGAACGCCTCCACTGGAAGGGCATCTCACCATAATAACAGTTCCTCCCCGTGCTTTAAATTTTTTAAGATCGGCCAAAAAGAAAGCCATGGTTGCTTCTTTATCAGGTGGCGGCGCGCCTTTTCCAAAAAACAGCCAAACCTTTTTTACAGAATTGGCATAAGCGGTATCGGTTACAGCAATTTCTTTCATCTTCAAATTTCGGTCTTTTGAGATTTCGCCAAATTCGTGAAAAGGAGGCATTGGATCAGGAACCCTTTCCCCTACTTT
>MGWK01000074.1 GCA_001800975.1 Flavobacteria bacterium RIFCSPLOWO2_12_FULL_35_11
GCCTTTCTTTCGTTCACGGCAGCCTCTCTGTGCTTTTAGCCTTGTTCGTACCTCACAAAGCTAAAAGCCCATCGGCTGCCAATTTTAGGCTCGCCTGCGGGTCGTAAATGGCTGCGGCTAAAAAATTTGTTTGATTGGCTTCCGCTACGCTCCAGCCCAAATTAAGGTAGCCTTGTGTAAAGCTTGCAATCCATCACACAATGCTTTATTGCAAGCTCTACATAGGTCGCAAGCGTACTCGTACCTCGTACTCCCTTGCTCCCACCATTTACTCCACTCGCAGGAGGCTCGCTGCACAGTGCCCGCAAATCGTTTCATTGCGTTTCGCTAAAAAGCTTCACTTCATTACACTTTTTGCAGTCACTTTCCCTACGCTGGCTCAAGGCTGTTTTTCCGCTCACGCACCATTCTAATAAACATTGCCGGTAAATATTATTTTTTTTCACAGGATTATTTTTCGTAAGAAAAAAATAAAAAGTAGTTTTAAAAATAAATTGGTGCAACCTTCCGCGCGGAATAAATAGTAATACTTTAAATAAAATTACTGCTCCGCTTGGATGCTCATTTTTATTGATAGATAAACACACAGATCCACGCACAAGCTATTTTATCAATCAATAAAAATCGAGCTATAATTTTTTTTTCAATTGAAATTTTCAATTGAAAAAGCAAATGAAAAAAAATCCTACGCTCTAAAATATTGCCAAGGAGAAAAATCTTTTCAATCTTTAAAATCTTTGCAATTATCAATTTTTGTAACTTTATGAAATGGGAGTAGTAAAAGAAAACGACACGATTTTTAGAGGATTAGACTACTATCCGTTTGGGATGGAGAAGCCGGGGAGATGCTTCGCATCGGGAGAATATAAATACGGCTATCAAAATCAGGAGAAAGATGATGAGATGAAGGGGGAAGGGAACTCAATCAATTTTACTTTTAGAATGTATGATCCTAGAATTGCTAGATTTTTTGCTGTTGATCCACTAACTTCTAAATATCCTCATTATACTCCATATTCTTTTTCTGGAAATAAAGTTATACATGCAATCGAACTTGAGGGTTTAGAAGAATGGGAAATTAATAACCCTGATGGATCAAAAGGAACTATTAATGGCCCTTTTGTAAATCAAGATGCTGCGCAAAAAATGGCTAATAAAAGCCTAATCGGAAGTGATGGATTCATTAATAATGATAAAATAATAAAGAAACAGGTTAGTGCACTTGAATTAGGAGCAATGAGTAAGATTGATGGAATAATACTTCATCGAACGGGCTCAACAAATGCAGAATCTTCTCTAAGTAGTTTTAAAACTGGAATTGGCACACATTTCGTTGTTGGAGATGATGGCAAAATATTTCAAACTGCAAGTTTAAATAAATATACTGCTCATATAGGAAAAATTAAATCTAAATGTTATGAAACTGGTTTATGCTCGAAAGATGAAAATAAACTAATAAAAGGATATGGATGGAATCCAGAAAAAATATATAAACATGAAATTGGAAAAGATTATCCGGATAGATATCCTTTTAATAAAGATGCCGTTGGAATTGAAGTAGTAGGTCAATATAATTCAACAACTAAAGCATGGGGAACGTTAACGAGTGAACAGATAGAATCTACCAGCTATCTTGTCAATTATTTAAAAATGGCATATAATTTGAAATTTGCTGATATATATACACATGAGCAAGTGTCATACAAACAGGCAGGAGAAGGGACGGTTGTGTTAGATGCAATAAAGGATAATGTTCAAGACAATACCAACCCATGAAAGCTACGTACTTATTAATTACTTTATTTTTTTCATGCTCATTTACCAATAAAGAGGGTAAGGAAAATGGTATAAAAGTATTAACCATTGAAAATGTTAAAATGGTTCAAAAGGAAAACAATAATGACCTAGTAGCTACCTGCACAAATTGGAAACTTTCTAAGAAAAATGTAGAAAACTTTTTTACCAATGGAAACAAAATTTCTGCCGATGAAAGAACTAATAATTATTATTTCTTACCATGTGAAATTTCGGGAACGCTAATAAAGAATGATACAACTTTTTCTTACTCTATTAATGCGGGTTCAACAGGAGAACTAATTTACAATGGTAAGCATTATGCTTATTATGGCTGCTCAAGCCCTGCTTGTGAAGAATTTGTTTTAATGATGCCGGATAATATGGATCCGCATTAACATTTCTCTCCAAACTCTAACAATTCTTATAGAATTATATATATTAGCCAAAAAATTATAAGCAAAATGAGTAACTCTACTTTAACAATACACAGAATACCACAGATTTTAAATAAAGCCAGACCAATTGACATCTATCTTGATGGGCAAAAAGTAAAATCAATTTTTGATGGAGAAACTGTCCGTCTTGATATTTCTTCTGGATCTCATGAAATATTCGCCAAAATTGACTGGTGCTCATCACCTAAAGTAATGTGTTCAGTAATTCCGGGAGAGATTAAGGCATTTGAATTGGGATCGCCAATAAGTTTAATTGTATTTGCCAAGAGTACCGTTAGAGCAATAATAATTTTTGTTGGCATACTCTTAAAAACACCGCTTTATCGACATGCAAAAAAAACAATAATCGATTCTTACATACCTTATATTATATCTGCAATGCTACTTTGGTTTCTCTTTGATATAATCAGGTCAAAAAAAAGTGATTTATTATACTTTCTCACTATAGGAAGAAACGAATATCTATATTTAAAAGAAATTTAATCCTTTATTATTAGAATTAGAATGAATAAAAAAGTTTTATTGTCAATTGGATTAACTGCAATAGTAGTTATTTCATTAGTTTTTGAAATTAGAAGCATTGTTAAAAACAATAAAAAAGAAAAGAGTACGGACTGGACGGACGAAACAAAATTATCAGTAAAACATACTTGTCTTAAAGAGGCACAATATATGTTTAAGGATACACTTATCGCAGATCGGTATTGCCAATGCTATACCGACAGATTAACAGATAGCATAAGCTACGCAAAATATGCTGAAGTGCGTAAGAAAACAACTATTGAAGAACGGTTAAAAGATTTAGGTGTTTTTCAACAGTCTTGTTTAACTGATGAATTTAAATCCAATATGATTTCCCAAAAGGTTATAAACTGTATGCTATCTGGAGTTAAACAGCACAAAATGCAACCTAAGGAAGCTAGAGAATATTGTGAATGTATTATTGGTTACATAGAAAATAAACATGGTTCAATGGACAGTATAAATGATGAAGAAATGTTAAGCATAATGAAAAATGATGCCGAAAAACTTCAACAAAAATACAAGGACTGTTATGAGGAAGCTATAAGCAAATAATAAGTTAATAGTTAGAACTTGATTCTCAGTTGGATGGATATATTGATTTTGCTGTTTATGAGCAAAAAGAAGAAACATTTTTTTATGCCCTGCTCGGCTGAAGTGCGTCAAGAAGAAATGAAAGAGATTTCATTTCATGTTGTATCAAAGATGAAAGTAGGTCTTTCACAGGCGCTATTCAGGTAGCGCCTGTAAACCACTCTAAGCTGCTATAGAGAAAAGCTATGGTAGTGAGCGTTAGAGAAAAGGTGGTCTATGAACCATCAGGTAGGTATAGAGGAGATGAATGAAAATGAACCTTTGAAGAAGTGTCGAAACAGCGTTTAAATGTCATCAAAACTGCAAGTCTTTTCCGCGAGGGCAGGAAGAGCATAGTAATAACCTGATTATGGCTATGCGGTGACCGGCATAAAGAAGGCATGAACTCTATACAGGCTTTGATATGGAACTTGAGAATCTGAAAATATTGATGTGCGAAAAGCTGCAACAGTCGAACGTCCATAACATGTAAGGTGTTGGAAAGATAATTGTTGCCAAGGAGGGGGAAAAAAAAATCCTTACCAAAGCAGTATTCAGAGGCGGACTGAGTTGTAGTAGTGAAGATATTTCGTGAAAACGAGAAGGAGCAAAGGACTCAGGTCATTTATGTAAAATTTGAAAATAACAACCTGAAAAAAAAAAGGGAATGATTACATCGAATCAAACAAAATCACAAGCAGTAAGTAAACTGATGGTATGGGCAGCCTATAAAAAGGTAAAAGCCAACGGAGGCAGTGCAGGAATAGATGAAATGAGTATACTGGCATTTGATCAAGATATATCAAAGAACTTATACAAAATCTGGAATCGCATGACATCAGGCAGCTATTTCCCGCCAGCAGTAAAGACAGTTGAAATACCCAAGAAACCAACAGGCAAAAGAAAGCTTGGTATACCAACGGTATCAGATCGTATAGCACAGACAGTAGTTAAAAATTATCTGGAGCCGCAAATAGACAAACAATTTAGCAAAAGTTCATACGGTTATAGAGTTGGCAAAAGTGCACATCAAGCCGTAGAACAAGCGATAAATAATTGTCGAAATCGGGCATGGGTAATTGATTTAGACATTAAAGGATTCTTTGATAATCTGAATCATAACATAATGATGGAACTACTGAAGCAACATACGCAAGAGAAGTGGATAATCATGTATACAGAAAGATGGCTGAAAGCCCCTATGGAAGAAGATGGCGAAACAAAAACAAGAGAGAAAGGAACACCACAAGGGGGAGTAATTAGTCCATTACTGGCAAACATATATTTACATCATGCGTTTGATAGTTGGATGGAAGAAAATTATCATTACATAGCCTATGAACGGTATGCAGATGATATAATAGTTCATTGCAGTACGAAAGATCAAGCAGAAAAACTATTGGAAGAAATCAGGAAAAGGCTAAAGGAATACGAACTTGATCTACATCCTGAAAAGACGAAGATAGTATACTGCAAAAACTACCGAAGAAAAGAAGAATACGAAAAGGTGCAATTCACATTTTTAGGATTCAGTTTTCAACCAAGAAGTTACCGTTCAAAACAACAACACGGAGAATTTCTTGGTTATGGAGCAGCGATCAGTGCAGATGCGCAAAAAGCAATTAATGAGAAGATAAAAGAAACAAAATTTCATAGATGGTCGGATGATGTAATAGAAGAAATAGCCAAACAGCTAAATCCGAAATTACGAGGATGGCTAAATTACTATGGAAAATTTGGAAAGTGGGAGATGAATAAATTGCTAGATCATTTAAATATGCGCTTGGTAAAATGGGTACAAAACAAGTATAAACTTACAGGACTAAAAGCAGGAATAGAAAAGCTCGATAGCATATACACGGCACAGCCGAAACTATTTGCACATTGGGCGTATGGTTTTAGACCGTGATAAATGACAAGAGCCGTATGATGCGAGAGTATCAAGTACGGTTCTGTGAGAGGTTCGGGGTGTAATTCCCCTTACCTACTCGACTATGCCACAAATTTAGCAAAAAGAATGAACCGAAGTGCGGCTAAGCGGTCATTTGTAATGCCGCTTGGAACATAGTTGAATTTGTAATTCAACAACGAGAAAGTTTAGATTTTGGCATCTTCCCAAATAAACTTGGTATTTAAAGTTCCTAATTGATCAGATTGGGCAATAGGAAAAAGAGCCCCTTTGCCATTAGTTACTTTAAGCCTAAACATAGCAACAACATCAAGTCGTAATTTTTTTTCTACAATCTCAGGAGTTACAACAATATTATAGCCTTTATAATCCGCTCTACAGCTTGGATAAAATATACCCTTAAGTCCAGCGCTATGTATTGCAAAATCTGTATATAAACAGCTTAATTTATAATCATCAGTATGTTTTATATCTGGCTTAGCAAATTCAGCAGAAAAAAACTCTAATGTCTTTTGAAATTGTTCCAATGGAATATCATTATTTTGAGACAGCTTTGTAATCCAATTATCTCGGATTTTTTTAATCTCCTCACTGACAAAATAACGTTCATCAAAAGCCATTTGTGCAACTTCAAATTCTTCAATTACGGTCCATCTTCCAACGGTAACCGTTGTATCTACATATTTTACAGGCTCACAACGATATTCTTCACAGAGTTCAGTAAAAAGAATTACTCTCGCATGTTTAATGTCTTCAGAAGGAATAGCACCATAAAATCTTGATTGAAAAGGGCTATTTGCTCGTCCAAATTTTTTGATGTTTTCAATATCTGTTCGATAACTAATTTCATTTTCAGAATGAAAAATCTCTCCATTATGATTTATTCTACCGCGTTCTATGGCTGTTTCCTTAGGAACAATAGCAGTAGTAAAAGGTAAAGAATGCTTTCCTAATTGGAATAAGCTTGCTAGTTTTTGATAAGAAATATCTCTAAGATCAATGCTTTTTAATTGCGTTAAAAGATTTTCATTGAACATTTGAGAGCGTATTAAGTCGATTATTTATGAAATGCTTACAGCGCAGCAATATTTTTCTGAAAAAAGTCTTTAAATTTTTTCTTGGTAAGAAAAGTATCAATCATTTTAAAAACAATATTTTTTTCTTCAGGGTCAAGTTCCTGCATAAGCTTCATTTGTTCTAAAAGAGATTTATCTTCAACCGTAACTTCATTAGGCACTTTACCATTAAAATTTATCAGTTCGTCAATAGACATACCAAAATACTTGGCAATTTTATTAATAGCTTCAATAGATAAATCACGCTCACCGGTTTCTACCCTTGAATAATTAGATCTGTGCATATGAATAAGCTCAGCAATTTGTTGCTGTGTCAATCCCTTATCTTCTCTAATCTTTTTAATGATCTTACCAATATGCTTCATAGTGCTTGTAATTTGCTATAAAGTTATCTAAAAGACACCTAAAAGCCTACAATGTGATTTATTGATAATATTAATGTTGTTAATACGGCACATTATATTTAAGTTTGTTGCGTGTCAAATAATCACATAATATTTTTCAACATGACGATACAAGAACTCAAAAACAAGCTTTCTATAATAGAAGTACTAAACCACTACAACATTAAAATAGATAAGAACAACAGAACGCAATGCCCTTTCCATGATGATAAAAGCCCCAGCATGCAGATTTACCCCAAAACAAATACCTATTGCTGTTTTAGTTCAAACTGTAGTGCCGGCACAGGAGATCAAATTGAGTTTATACAAAAGATGGAAGCTTGCAGCAAACATATTGCTCTTAAAAAAGCTCATGAGTTAATTGGTAGTTCGGTTTTACTTTCAAGCAAATTAGCTGATGAGATGATTAGCAAATTAGCTAATGAAAAAGAAAAAACGATGGAAGAAATATTTTCAGAATTACAAGAGCAGCTAAAGCAAAGTTCAGAAGCAATCTATTACCTACAAAGTAGAAATCTTAACTATGATAAAATAGAAGTTGGCTACAACCCAATAACAAAGCCAATAATCAAGGATTTAAAAAACTGTATTGTTTTTCCGCTGAGAGATAAAGAAAATAAGATTGTAAGTTTTTATGGTAGAAGTATAATTAATAATAGTGATCAAAGGCATTTTTATTTAAAAGACAGAGCAGGAATTTTTCCAAACTATCCAAAAGCAGAAACAGAAAAACTAATTATTACAGAAGCGATAATAGATGCAGCTACCCTAATTATGAATGATGAATTATTAATTATAAATGGGATAAAACCTAGTATTATAGCTTGTTTTGGAACTAATGGATTAAATGAAGAGATAAAAAACGTAATGCAAGAACTTCCAAAATTAAATGAGATTATTTTTGCCTTTGATAATGATGAAGCCGGCAATAAAGCAGTAGAAAAATACACCGAACAATTGAAAATTGATAATGGACAATTGATAATTAGTAAAATCATTGTACCGGAAAATGAAGATGTAAATAGTACAGCAATATCTCATGATGAAAATATTTTCAATCACTTATTGCATGAACGAAAGACCTTGTATCCACAAACAACACCAAAGGCAAACGAATCTTCCAATCTTTCAATTTTTCAATCTTCCAATTCTCCTCAATCAACAATAACTTTGAACTGTAGCAATCCCGAGCAATTACAATATAATACGGATGAACTATTCATTACATTATTAGGCGGCATAAGCCTACAAAACTTAGATAGATTAAGAGTAACGGTTTACATGCGCAGAAATCCCCATGTCAATGCCGCTTATAGCATCAGACAAAATATAGATTTATACCAAGATGATTTAGTAGAGAAATTTATTAGAAGATCAGCCGAAAAATTAGAAATCTCTACAAGCCTTATCAGTAAAGCAATTGCAGAATTAACCGAAGAATTAGAACAATACCGTTTACAGCAAATAGAAAATAAAAAAGTAAAAACAAACAAAAGAAAAGAGTTAACAGCCATAGAAAAACAAGCAGCAATCAATTATTTATCTAAAGCAGGATTAATGCAAAGAACATTAGATGATCTAGGGAAAACCGGAATAGTAGGGGAGGAATTAAACAGGCTTGTTATGTATTTAGTAATGACATCCAGAAAAAGAGAAACGCCAATTAATATTCTAAGCCTTGGCAGCAGCGGCATTGGCAAAACCCATTTACAGGAAAAAGTAAGCGAGTGCATACCGGAAGAAGATAAACTGGAAATTACAGTAATGAGTGAAAATGCCTTTTATTACTTCGGGCAGGAAGAATTAAAACATAAACTTTTACTCATTGAAGATTTGGACGGAGCAGAAAGTGTACTCTATCCATTAAGGGAACTACAAAGCAAAAAGAAGCTATCAAAAACAGTAACCCTTAAAGACAGCAAAGGAAATTTAAAAACAATAACCGTTATGGTAGAAGGCCCAATAAGTGTATCAGGATGCACCACAAGAGAAAATGTATATGAAGATAATGCCAATAGATCATTTCTGATTTACATAGATGAAAGCAAAGAACAAGATCTTAAAGTAATGGCTTACCAAAGATTATTAAGCGCAGGTATGATCAACAAAACAGAAGAAAAAGAGCAGCAAGAACAATTTAAAAATCAGCAGAGAATATTAAGAAGCATTAAAGTAAGAAATCCTTTTGCTCCACAGCTTTGTATACCTGAAAGTATTTTAAAACCAAGAAGAACCAATGCTCACTATTTAGAATTTATAGAAGCCATTACATTTTACCATCAGTACCAAAGAGAAGTAAAAATAGATAATTATACAGGAGAAAAATATATCGAAACCAATTTAGAAGATATAGAATGGGCAAACAAATTAATGGCAGAAATACTCATTAGAAAAGCAGATGAACTTACAGGAGCATGCAGAAACTTTTTTGAGAAATTAAAAATCTATTTACAAAAAGAAAAGAAAGAAGCATTTTATAGTAAAGCTCTACGATCGCATTTAAGAATGAGCAGCAGTACATTAAATAGATATTTAATAGAGCTATGTAAAAATGGATATTTAAAAATTACAGGGGGCAACAAATATAAAACCGGCTTTGAATACTTGGTAAATGATTATGAAGAGTACAACAAGCTAAAACAAGGGATAACCGGAATTTTAGATGATATGCTAAAGCAGATAAAAGAAAAGAAGTATCCCAGTATCCCAACAGTATCCCACAAGCAAAATGGGATACTCAAACCTATATCACCAAAGGGATTAAAGGCAGTATCCCAATAAAATTAAAAAAAGACACCCACCCCCATGAAATCTCTACCAATAAAAAATACAATCAAAACCACCACATACAAACACTACCTCTATAGCTTTAGAGAATGGCTGCAAACATTGGGATATAGTGCATCAAGTGTATACTATATGCCAAGAATACTGGAAGAATTTTTAAAGTGGTTAGAAGAAAAGAATATAGTTGAGATTACAGAAACAACATCAAACACAATAGAAGAATTTATCACCTACAACAAAACCAGAAAAAATAAAAGAAGAGAAGGTGCATTAAGCATAAGCCAAAGTAATCGTTACATAGATGTAATAAAAAAGTTTGCAGAATATTTACATCATACCCATCACATACAACTCAACATAAACAGCAAAAGAGAAAAGAAAGAAGCAAAAACAGATTACATCATTCTTACAGTAGAAGAAATTAAATCTCTTTACAACGCAACAGAAGAAACACCAATAGGAATAAGAGATAGGGCCATGTTAAGTATTTATTATGGTTGTGGCTTACGAAAAAGTGAAGGAATTAATTTAGAAGTAAATGACATTTTATTTGATAGAAAATTAGTTCATGTTAGAAAGTCTAAAAATAATCAAGAACGATATGTTCCAATAACGGCAAGCAATTTAAAATACTTAGAGCAATATATTTATAATGCCAGACCTCTGCTATTATCTGACACCTCCCCTTCGGGGAGGCAGGGAGGGGTTTTATTTTTAAGTGAAAAAGGAAATGCAATAAGTAGTCAAACAATGTATATCCGATTAAAACAAGTCTGTGAAAAAGCTAAACTCAATAAAGAAATTGGATTACATACTTTACGTCACTCCATAGCTACACATCTGTTACAACAAGGAATACAGCTAGAGCAAATTGCTTTATTCTTGGGACATAAAAGTTTAGAAAGTACTCAGATTTATACGCATATAATGAATAACGAAAAATGAAAAATAAATTTGAAACGTATTTAGAAAGTAGATTTAGATTAAATACGAAAAGAGGAATTACCAATGAAATAAAGCTATATCAGCTTTGGTGTGAAAAAGAAAACATACAAATAGAAAATGCAAACTATAATGATATTTTAGCTTATATGAATTATTGCCGAGAGAAAGGCAACAGCAAAAGAACCATTTACTCAAAGCTAAATTGCATCAAACATTATTACGATTATTTGCAGATAAATCAAGAAAGACAAACCAATCCTGTTATAGATGTTAAACTTAAAAACATTGAAAGAAATATATTGCAATCAGTTATTAAATATGAAGAATTAGAAAAACTCTATCAAGATTATCCAACAGCCGGAATTTTACAAAAGCGAAATAAGTGCATACTTGGATTATTGATTTATCAAGGACTTACAACATCAGAGATAAATAAACTGGAAGTAAAAGACATAAAGCTAGAAGAAGGAAAAATCTATATTCCATCAACAGCAAAAAGCAACAGCAGAATATTAAAATTAGAATCCCATCAAATAATACAACTACAAAACTATATACTTTCTATAAGGCCGGTATTACTTACCATGGCAGAGAAAAATACCGATCAATTATTTATCAGTACAGGAAAAACCGGAATCAAGAATCCACACAATATCTTTTCAGGAATTAAAAAACTACTTGCCAATCTAAAAAAGACAGAATCTAAAATAAAAGATGCAAAACAAATAAGAGCAAGTGTAATTAACCATTGGCTAAAGCAATACAACATACGCCAAGTGCAATACATGATAGGCCATAAATACGTGAGCAGTACAGAAAGATACAGCACCAATAAACTTGAAACTTTGCAGGAACAAATTGAAAAATTACATCCTTTTAGATAAAATTGGAGGTCGCAAATTGCGACTTCCAATTTTAAAAATCATATTGTTAAATCATCAATTTGGGTGACAGTTTCACCTAAATTTAAATTTTGCCACCAATGGTGGCAGAAATAAGAAATGGATAAGAATGGATACAAAATGGATATATCCGATAAATAAAAATGATAGACACAAGCACAAGAAAGACCTTTTTTATGCGAAAGTTATCATTTTTTGATAACTTTCGCATAAAATTGGACTTATGCTTCACAATATAAGCCTGCATGAATGGGCTGAATCAAGAATGGCAAAGGGAAAGATAGCTTTTTCCATAGAAGAGATCAGAGATGCATTTCCAACCTATACAGAAGCTAATTTAAAATTGCCACTAAACCGACTTTTCAAAAAAGGAAAGGCAATTTCCATTCATAAAGGTTTTTATCTCTTAATTCCACCACAGTATCAAGTACGAGGAATATTACCACCACCTCAATATCTTGATGCTCTTATGAAATATCTTAATCGCCCATATTATCTCGGATTATTAAATGCTGCTGCTTTTCATGGAGCTGCACATCAGCAACCACAGGAATTTTTTGTATTTACTAATTTCCCTCAAATAAGACCAATAAATAAAGTGGGAGTAAAAGTTAATTACATAAGCATCAATCATATTCCGGAAAAACTATTGGAATCAAGAAAAACCGAAAGTGGTTATTTAAAAATTTCTTCTCCGGAATTAACTGCAATAGATATTATTCATTTTGAAAAACGTATAGGTGGACTTAGCAGAGCTGCTGCAATTTTACAAGAGTTGGTTGATGAAATGAAAGTTGAAAAAATAAATCTTGATTTTCTAAACCTGTTTCCTTCAATATCCATTCAACGACTAGGATTTGTTTTAGATAAAATACTTCATAAAAAAGAAATAGCCGATCATTTATATAATAAATGCATGGAAGCAAAAATTAAATTTCATCGCAAACCTTTAAAAGCTTCAGGAAAAACAAAAGGATTTAGCTCGGATGAAAAATGGAAAGTAATTGTAAACACAAAAATTGAACTTGATTAATGATACCACAAATACATATTACAGATTGGAGTGCTTTTGTACCCTGGCAAACAAATGAGCAAATAGAGCAGGATCTAGTTATTTCAAGAGCATTGGTTGAAATTTTTAGAGATGATTTTCTTGCTCAGAAATTAGCATTCCGAGGTGGCACTGCACTTCATAAATTATTCATTCAACCACAGCCTCGTTACTCTGAGGATATTGACCTTGTTCAAATAGAGCCATCTCCTATAGGAGAAGTACTGGATAGATTAAGGAAAGCATTAAATTTTATTGAAGGAAAAACAAACCTTGATAAAGGAGATTCAATGACAACATTAATCTATAAATTTCAATCAGAAATACAACCGGTAAGTCCGTTAAAGCTCAAAATTGAAATTAATTGCCGTGAGCATTTGATTGAATTGGGTTGGTTGAAAAAGAAATTTAAAGTTGAGTCAGATTGGTATAAGGGAGAATGCGATATTACAACATACCAGCTCGAAGAATTATTAGGAACAAAATTACGAGCTCTTTACCAACGAAGAAAAGGAAGGGATTTATACGATCTATACAAAGTGTTAACTTCTGTAGAAGTAAATAAAAGTGAGATTATCCATTGTTTTAAATCCTACATAAGATTTTCTACCAATAAAGTTCCTTCTCAAAAAGAAATAATCAATAACATGGAAGCCAAAATGAAACACGATGATTTTTTAGGAGATATTACTGCACTTATTAGACAAGAAGAAAAGTATGATCAGAACAAAGCATATGAATTGATAAGAAAAGAATTAATCGAAAAAATATAATTTATTCACACAATCCAACGCACGAAAAGCGGTGTTCACTCACTCAAGGCAATACAAAAAGATATGCCAAACCAACACAGCACATTTTTATTTTTGTTTGTTTTTAAATGGTATAAAAAAGAGCTGTATTGCCCTTCGGGTGTTCCGCTACGCTACACAGTTTGTCATACTTTTCATTGCCTTTCTTTCGTTCACGGCAGC
>MGWK01000075.1 GCA_001800975.1 Flavobacteria bacterium RIFCSPLOWO2_12_FULL_35_11
CAAACCAACCGCCATATTCTGTATTATGAGTGGGGTAAAAATCTACTGCGTTTACGCCAATGCCTATTGCCCAAGGATTGTTTTTGTCTTGTGCGTTTACGTTACTAAAACCAGTAATTAGCAATAAAGCCAGAATGGTCAATTTTAAATGTTTCATATTTATAAAATTTAATTAATATTCTTTTTTTAATTAACTGCAAAATTAGGTTATTATTGTCATTTATTCAAAATTTTTAATTTTTTGCCATTAAATTTTTCATATTTCATAAAAAAATTTAAATTCTTGATAATAATTATTCAAAAAACTTTAAAAAAAATCGCCTAAAAAATTAATTTTTAGGCGATTGCAACTTTTAAAAGTAAAAAGGTTTAAATATTTACTCCGCTAATTTCACTTCAGTGCGTCTGTTGTTTGCTTTACCAGCAGGTGTGGCGTTAGTATCAACAGGTTTGCTCTCTCCAAATGCTTTTGTTGTCAATCTGGATGGATTAATACCATTTGTGACGAAATAATCTCTAACAGCGTTTGCTCTTCGTTCAGACAATACTTGGTTATAAGCATCTGAACCATCGCTATCTGTGTGTCCTTCAATAATAAAATCAGCATCTGAGTATTCTTTTAATATTGTTGTCATCGGCTCTAAAACAGCATAAGATTCTTTCTTGAAAGACCATTTATCGTAATCAAACAAAATAGTTCTTTCGTACTTGTTAAATTCTGCCATTACAGGACAACCATTGTTTGAAGCTGGACCTGCTTGGTCAATACATTTGTCAACATTGTCTGTTACACCATCTCCGTCAGTGTCTGGCCAAGGACAACCTTTATTGTCGGCCGGACCGGCTACAGTTGGACAAGCATCGTCTTTATCAACAACACCATCTCCGTCAGTATCTGGACAACCTTTGTTTGCTTTAGTTCCTTTTTCATTTGGACAAGCATCATCTTTATCTGCAATTCCGTCACCATCAGTATCAGGACAACCGTTTAAAGCTGCCAAACCGGCTACAGTAGGGCAATCGTCTTTCGAATCAACAACACCATCACCGTCAGTATCAGGACAACCATTAAATGCAGCCAATCCAAATACATCTGGACAAGCATCATCTTTATCATAAATACCGTCACCATCAGTGTCTTTTCCTCCAAATTTTAATACAATTCCTACAGAGTGTTGAAAATGTTGTAAAATATTGACGTTGTCAAATACATGTTTGTATTTTGACTCAACATTTAATCCAATATTATCATTGAACCAAATGTTAAATCCACCACCACCATTCACGGTAGCTGTTCCAAATTTATCTAACCAGGTGTAACCTCCACCAACTAAAACATAAGGGTCGAACCAAGAAGTTTGGCCAATCACGTTGTTAAGGTCATACTTTAAAGCGCCATCTAAACCAAAATAGGTTAAATCACTAACGCTATTGTCTCCCATTTTAGTTATTTTGTTTAAACTACCTGCTGCTTCAAGGCTAAAACCGTCCGCTAAATATTTACCGACAGTAATCTTAGATACTGCAGGAACAATATTGTAATGGTCACCTGCATTAAAATACTCATCAAACCAACCTCCGTAGCCAGTAGGGATATCTACGTTTGTAGGATAAAAGTCAACAGCATTTACGCCAATGCCTATTGCCCAAGGATTGTTTTTGTCTTGTGCGTTTACATTGCTTAAACCAGTAATTAGCAATAAAGCCAGAATGGCAATTTTTAAATGTTTCATTTTTATAAAATTTAATTAATATTCTTTTTTTAATTAACCGAAAATTAGGCTATTATTGTCATTTATTCAAAAATATTAATTTTTAGCCTTCAAATTTTTCATATTCCATAATTATTTTTAAATACTTGGCAACAATAATTCAAAAAAAATAAAAAAAAATCGCCTAAAAAATTAATTTTTAGGCGATTAGTATTTTTATAAATCAAAAGCTTTAAATATTTACTCAACTAATTTCACTTCAGTGCGTCTGTTGTTTGCTTTACCAGCAGGTGTGGCGTTAGTATCAACAGGTTTGCTCTCTCCAAATGCTTTTGTTGTCAATCTGGATGGATTAATACCATTTGTGACGAAATAATCTCTAACAGCGTTTGCTCTTTTTTCGGACAATATTTGGTTATAAGCATCTGAACCATCGCTATCTGTATGTCCTTCAATAATAAAATCAGCGTCTGGGTATTCTTTTAATATTGTTGTCATTGGCTCTAAAACAGCATAAGATTCTTTCTTGAAAGACCATTTATCGTAATCAAATAAAATAGTTCTTCCGTACTCGTTCAATTCATTCATAATCTCAACGGTTGGCAATACTGGACAACCATAGTTTGAAGCAGGGCCTTTCACGGTTACACATCTGTCAATTAAATCAATAACGCCGTCTCCATCAGTATCTTTGAAAGGACAACCTGCATTTGTTTTTGGACCAAAAACATCTGGACAAGCATCATCTTTATCTGCAGTACCGTCACCATCTCTATCTGGACAACCATGTAACATTTTTAAACCAGCAACTGTTGGGCATTTATCCATTTTATCTGGAATTCCATCTCCATCTGTGTCTGGACAACCATGAAATTCAGCTAAACCAGCAACATCTGGACATTCGTCTCTACAATCTGCAACGCCATCGCCATCTTTATCACTAAGCTCTTCAGTAATGTCTTTGGCCTTTGAATTTCCAAATTTCCAAGCCAATCCAACTGAATATTGCATCATTTCAAAATCAACAGGTGTATTTACTTTTTTATACCCTCCGGTAACGTTAATTCCAACATGGTCTGTAAACCATGCATTAATACCTGCTCCAGCATTTAGGCTTAAACCATTTTCAGTTCCAACCCAATTTTCGCCTCCACCTACATATAAAAATGGATCAAACCATCCTGATTTTCCAAAGGCATTACTCAAAGCATATTTTGCATTTAAATCTATTCCAACAAATGTGGCGTCAGATCCTGCTCCCCAAGGCCTGCTTATTTCATTAACAGCACCTGCTAATTCTAAGCTAAATCCTTTTCCTAAATATCTTCCAAGAGACATTTTAGGACCTATTTTAATTTCATCTGAGTCTCCTCCCTTAACGTCTATGGCGTTCGCTCCAAGCGTTAATATCCAAGGGTTCGCAGTATCTTGGGCATTAGTAGTGCCATAGGATACAATTAATAACAAAGCCAAAAAGGCAATTTTTACATGTTTCATTTTTAGTAAGTTTAAATTTAATGTTCTTTTTTTGCAATAAGGAAAGTCTGTATCACTCTCCTCTTACTAACAAAAATACAAAAATATATTGAAAATGATGCTGTTTTACAATTTTTCTATATAACCTTGAGTGTTTTGCCAACTTTTATAAATGCATTTATTGCTTTTTCCAGATTTCCCTTGCTGTGCGCGGCGGAAAGTTGCACCCTAATTCTTGCTTTTCCTTTTGCCACAACCGGGTAAAAGAAGCCTATTACATAAATACCTTCTTCCAGTAACATATTTGCCATGTCTTGCGATAACTTGGCATCATAAAGCATCACGGGAACTATCGCAGAATCTCCTTTTACGATATCAAATCCCGCTTTTGTCATCCTTTCTTTAAAATAATTGGTATTCCATTCTAATTTATCTCTTAAAGTAGTGTCATTTGAAATCATTTCAAATACTTTTAAGGATGCGCCCACAATTGCAGGAGCCAATGAGTTTGAGAACAAGTAAGGCCTTGAACGCTGACGCAACAATTCAATAATTTCCTTTTTTCCTGTTGTATAGCCGCCCATGGCGCCACCCAAAGCTTTTCCGAGAGTTCCTGTAATAATATCAACCCTGCCCATTACATTTTTTAATTCTAAAGTTCCTCTGCCGGTTTTACCAATGAAACCTGCTGCGTGACATTCATCTACCATCACCAACGCATCATATTTATCGGCCAAATCACAAATTTTATCAAGTTGCGCAACAACGCCGTCCATTGAAAAAACACCGTCGGTTGCTATCAATTTAAAACGGTGATTTTTTTTATTGGCTTCAATAAGTTGTTCTTCCAATGACTCCATGTCGTTATTTTCATATCGATATCGTGCAGCTTTACACAAACGCACCCCATCAATAATGGAAGCATGATTTAAGGAATCTGAGATTATGGCATCTTCATCTGATAAAAGTGGTTCAAAAACACCTCCGTTTGCATCAAAAGCAGCAGCATACAAAATGGTGTCCTCCGTTTTATAAAATTCGGCGATTTTTTGCTCCAATTGTTTGTGAATATCTTGTGTTCCACAAATAAAACGAACTGATGACATCCCAAATCCGTGGGTGTCTAAAGTATCCTTTGCCGCCTGAATTACTTCAGGATTGTTTGACAATCCCAAATAATTATTGGCGCAAAAATTTATGACTTCTTGACCCGTACTGATTTTTATGACCGCATCTTGTGACGATATAATAACGCGTTCAGATTTATATAATCCTGCTTCTTTAATTTCTTGCAGTTCCTTTTGTAAATGTTGTTGTATTTTGCCGTACATATTGTTTATTTTTTTACAAATTTATGCTAAACTTCTTCAATTAAAATTTCATCAGTAATATAAACCAATAATTTTTTTTCAACACTATAATTTAAATTTTCCAACGCCAATGCATAGGTATTAATTTGGTGGCGATGCTTTTCATCAGGTTTTCCCGTCTTATAATCAATGACAGTAACTTTATTGTTGTTAAAAATCAATCGATCGGGGATTACTATTTGCTTGTCTAAAGTCAGTATTTCCCGCTCTGTAAAAACCAGGTTGTTTTGGTCAAAATAGCCTGACAATTCTTGGTGACTGATTACTTGTTTTAAAATAAAAGCAAGTTCCTTCTCTTCTTCAATCGTAATTTCACCCTTAAATAAATATTGATTCAATACTTCAACAATGTCGTTTTTTGTTTTAATTTTAGACAACATTTCATGAAGTAAATTTCCGTAAAGTCTGGCTTTTTCCTGATCGGTGTCCCAAAGTAACGAAGAATTGGCAACAATTGAAATGTGGTGATTTTTCCAGGAATTGCCTATAAAACTTTGTTGAATTGTGGTGTTGCTTACTTCTTTTTTTGAAAAAGGCAAGCGTTTTGGATTTCCAAAACTGTATTCCTTTTTTTCAGGATTCCACAAGTCGATTTTCTTTAAAAACTGCACAAAAAGATCAGAAGTGTTTTTGATGGAATCGGTATCTTTTCCGCCGGTTTTATCTTCTGTAACAACGTACAATTGCTCTACAGCCCTTGTTAATGTTACATACAACAAATTAAAATTATCCAGTTCCAATTCTTCCCTTCGTTGTTCAAATAACTGTTTACCCTGTTCGCCTATGTAATTTAACTTGTCGCCGTAATTTAAAAAAAACGAATTAATGTCACCCGATTGATTATCTGAATACCAAATCTTCGGATTTATTTGTCGGTAAACTTCAATGTCATAAGGGAAAATAACCACCGGAAATTCCAGCCCTTTTGCTTTATGGATGGTCATAATTCTTACCGCATTTTCAGCTTCTGGCGCAACAATGCTAAACTTGTCTTTTTTTAATTCCCAAAATTCCAAAAAGTTGCCGATGGAAACTTTTTTCTTTTGCTGAAACTCAAAAACAACATCCAGGAAGAATTGAATATTTGAATCGGATTCCTTCACCAAATTGAAACTTCTTATGATGTATTCTATGCTTTCATAAAATGGACTTTGGTGAAATTCTTCCACATTAAAATGAAATCCGTATTTTTTTAACCCTTCAAAAAATTCAACGGTTGATAAACGGATAAACCGACTTAAAAAATGGTGTTTTTCTTCCTCCAATTGAAAATATTCGTACAAAAAGTACAGTAATTTAATTTTGTATTCTTTGTAGGAAGGATTTTCGATCACATACAATAAATCGATGATGAAGTTTACTTTTTCGTTGTTTTTCAACAACAAGGTTTCAGAAGAAATGATTTCAATGCCGTTTTCCGACAAATATTTTGCCACGGCAATTCCCTGATCTTTTTTCCGAACCAAAACACACACATCATTCTTTTGAAAAGAAGGATCTAAATTTTGAATAATTTCGGCCACTTTTTTCGGATAAATCAGCGTTTTATCTTCTTCTTCCTCGTTTTTTTCAACAAATGAAATTTGCACATAACCGCCTGTTTTCTTGTTAAATTTTTGGCTGTTGCCGTCAAAAAATAAATCGCGGTAACTTGGGTTGGTTAAAAATTGAGAACTGTTTTTAAAAAAAGAATTGTTAAAATCTATGATTTCCGAGTAGCTTCTGAAATTGGTTTCTAAACTGCTCAATACTTTATCTACGAAAAACGGATTGTTGTTTTTGTTTTTTTCTTCGGAAGAAAGCGCGATAAACTGTTCCGATTTTCCGCCTCTCCAACGGTAAATCGATTGTTTTGCGTCGCCTACCAATAACAATTTCCCTTGTTCTCCAAGTTCATTTTCCGAAGAAATGGCGTGGTCTATGAGCGGAATTAAATTTTGCCACTGCAATTGTGAAGTGTCCTGCATTTCATCGATAAAATAATATCGAAATTTTTCACCAATGCGCTCGTAAATAAAAGGCGCGGGTTCATTTTTAATGGTATCTCCAATAATTTGGTTAAAATCGGCATTTAATTGGATATTATTTTCAGTTTTTAAATCCTGAAGCGCATTGTTGATGTAATTTAAAACCGTCAAAGGAATTAAACTTTCCACAATTAAATTATTCAACACATAGCGAGGATACTTTTCCGCATACAATTTTTTTGATTCATAATACAATTCCTTTAAAATAGAAGTGACACTCTCAATAATTTGCTTTGAATTTGCACTGCATTTTGCTGTGAAGAAATTTTTATTTTCTTCAATAGTGGTATTTAACCTGCCTTCAAATTTTAAATCGTCAACTTTTAAATATTTCAGTTTGATGAGCTTTTTAAAATGATTTGGCAATTCGGAATAGGAAAATTCATTGTAATCAAGTCCGTTTTCATCAATAATCTGCAGCCCTTTTTCCCCAATCCTTAAAAAATCGGCTTCAAGCTGTTTATTTTCCTTTTGAAGTTTTTCCTTCAATTGTGTAAATTCATCAATAGAAATTTTTTGGAGCGATTTTAAATTGGCGGCATCGGTTTCATTAAGTATAATTTTGGCAAATGATTTCAGCTCTAGTGAAATATCCCAAGCTTTGTCATCTTCCAGTTTTTGCAACGAATAACTCACCAATAAATCGGTTAATTTTTTATCGCTCCCAATTTTTGAAATCACCACATCAACGGCTTCGTTTAACAAACTTTCGGCGTCCATTTCAACTTCAAAATTTAATGGAAGATGCAAATCGTGCGCAAAAGTTCGAATTAATTTGTGGGTAAAACTGTCGATGGTCATAATGCCAAATGCTGAATAATTTTGCAATATGGCGCTTAAAATTGCTTGCGATCTGCTAAAAATAAGGGTTTCAGTTAAATTTGTTTCCTGGCTAATTACCGAAAGCATATCGTTTTTTTCTGCTTTTGAAAACGCATTCAAATTCTCGATTACGCGCGCTTTCATTTCACCGGCGGCTTTATTGGTAAAAGTTACCGCCAAAATTTGCTGAAATTTATAGGTGTTGTCGCTTGTTAAAAGAATTTTTAGATATTCTTTAACCAAAGTAAAAGTTTTTCCGCTGCCCGCAGATGCGCTATAGACTTGAAAGGAAGTTGATTTTTTCACGTGTAATTTTTATTGCAAATTAGCATTTTAAACACAAAAAGCCGAACATTATGTTCGGCTTTTTGACATTTTATTAATCTTTTAAATTCTATTCACCCTTTTTATGGCTTTTGAAAAATCATCCAAATCGTTGTCATTTAAAATTAAATGAATGGCTTCGTCAGATACTTTTTCTGCATTATCAATAGGAAAACCAAGGCCAACGCATATTTTTCTTAATACGCCCGCTTCCTCTTTTGAAACTTCATCATCTGCAAATACCATCGTTGCCAAATCGTATAAATGCTCAATGCGCTCATCATAACTTAGCGGAGTATCTTGCGAAAAGTCATTGGGATTCTCAAGTATTTCTTTATATTTTTCTTCTAAAATGTGAAATCTCTTGGCTAGTCTTTTTAATAATTTTTCTTCTCCTTCAGTAATTATGTCATCTGCCAAAGCCAATCTTACAATGCTTGCGAAATGTGCGATGTTTCTTTTTTGTTCCCCACTTAAATTATAATCCGATAATCCCATTTTTCTAATTTTTAATCGCAAATATAGATAAACCCATAATATATTTTCCGTAAAAAAATCATAAATTTAGGAACTGTGCTTAATCGGATTCACTTTTTTTATCACGTTTTTAAAATCTTCAATATCTGGTTCTTTTAAAAAGAATTTTATGGCTTCTTTCACAATTTCCCTTACATTTTCTACGGGGAAACCTAAACCAACAGCGATTCTGTCCATTGTTGACGTTTTATCAATGGTTGGGTTTTTGTCCAAAAACAACATTTTTGTTAAATCGTATAAACACTCTAAGCGTTCATCATAGCTATCGGGTGAAATTACCTCAAATTTGGAAGGATTTTTCAAAATGGCATCAAACTCACTTTTGGTGATGTCCAATCGGCTTGCCAATCTTTCCAGTAATTTAAATTCTTCATCATTAATTCTGTGATCATGTAGCGCCAACTTTACGATGGAGGCAAAGTGCCCTTTATTTTGCTCATGCAATCTGGTTGGGTATAAATCTGAAATTGACATAACGGCTCCTATTTTATTTATTCCCCATAAATTTAATAATTTTTGCTGAATTTTTCCTTATTTTTTTTAAAATGCTACCTTTGGCAAAATTTGCAAATTTGAGCAAACAGGCTATTGTTAAAATTTACGGACAAATTGTTGAAGAAAAACAGTTGGTTCAATTACTGTTAAAGGAGCATCACCATTTTCAAATTTCGAATTTGGTTGGATCTTCATTGTCTTTCGTTATTTCTGAAAGTTTTAAAAAAGTTGAAAAACCATTTCTTTTAATTTTTAATGACAAGGAAGAAGCCGCCTATTATTTAAACGATTTGGAGCAGCTTTTAAACGATAAAGATGTGCTTTTTTATCCGGGTTCCTATCGAAGGCCTTATCAAATTGAAGAAACCGACAACGCCAATGTGTTGTTGCGCTCAGAAGTTTTAAACCGAATTAATTCGCGAAAAAAACCGGCAATTATTGTCACTTACCCCGAAGCGCTTTTTGAACAAGTGGTCACCAAAGCCGAATTGAACAGAAATACCTTAAAAATTAGCCTCAACGATAAATTGAGTTTAGATTTTGTGAATGAAGTGTTGTTCGAATACCAGTTTAACAGGGTCGATTTTGTGAGTGAACCGGGAGAATTTTCGGTCAGAGGCGGTATTATTGACGTATTTTCTTTTTCAAATGATGAACCTTATCGCATCGAATTTTTTGGCGATGAAGTGGAAAGCATCAGGACTTTTGATGTTGAAACACAACTTTCAACCGAAAAGTTGCATAAAATCAGCATTATGCCAAATGTTGAAAATAAAGCGCTGACTGAAAAAAGAGACAGTTTTTTAAAATATATTTCCGATAAAACGGTTGTTTTCATAAAAGATTTAAACCTGCTTTGCAATACTTTGGACACGCTTTTCGGCAAAGCTGAAACTGCTTTTAAAGATTTAAATTCGGCCCTTAATCATGCAAAACCAAACGAACTTTTTTGCGATGGCGACCTCATAAAAAAACAATTACAGGATTTTTCTTTGGTTGAAATTGTGAATGCAAGGCTTTCTGAAAGCGATTATAAATCAACTGAAAAGATGCTGAAACAAGTTCAGCATGACGTTGTGGTTTTCAATACCAAACCTCAGCCTTCCTTCAACAAACAATTCGATTTGCTGATTGAAAATTTTCATCAGAATAGCGAAAACGGATTTTCAAATTACCTGTTTTGCGATTCGGAAAAACAAGCCGATCGTTTTAAGGATATTTTTAGCGATCTGGACAAGGAATTGGAATATACAACGCTCGTTTTTCCATTATTCCAAGGATTTATTGATGTTGAAAATAAATTGGTTTGTTATACCGACCACCAAATTTTTGAACGTTATCACAAATTCCGCCTAAAAAACGGCTACGCCAAAAAACAAACCATCACCTTAAAAGAATTGACCAATCTTGAAGTTGGCGATTATGTGACGCATATTGATCACGGTATCGGAAAATTTGGCGGACTTCAAAAAATTGACGTTGAAGGCAAACAACAGGAAGCCATTAAGTTAATTTATGGCGATCGCGATATTTTATACATCAGCATTCATTCGCTCCATAAAATTTCAAAATACAACGGTAAAGACGGCACGGCTCCTAAATTGCATAAATTAGGTTCGGGCGCCTGGAAAGCGCTAAAACAAAAAACAAAATCGCGCATTAGGCACATTGCCTTCAATTTAATTGAACTATACGCAAAACGCAAGATGCAAAAAGGTTTCGCATTTCGTCCTGACAGTTATTTACAGCACGAACTGGAGGCCAGCTTTTTGTATGAAGACACACCAGACCAATCTTCTTCTACCCAAGATGTAAAAAATGATATGGAAAATGAAATGCCAATGGACCGTTTGGTTTGTGGCGATGTGGGCTTCGGAAAAACAGAAATTGCCATTAGGGCAGCATTTAAAGCGGTTGATAACGGAAAACAAGTTGCCATTTTGGTGCCAACCACCATTTTGGCTTTTCAGCATTTTAAAACTTTTAGCGAACGGTTAAAAGATTTTCCCGTAACTGTGGAATATTTGAACCGATTTAGGACCGCAACACAACGGAAAGCCGTGCTAAAAGGATTGGAAGATGGTTCTGTTGACATTGTGATTGGAACGCACCAACTCACAAGCGCCAGCATAAAATTCAAAGATTTGGGCCTGTTGATTGTTGATGAGGAACAAAAATTTGGTGTGGCCGTTAAAGATAAATTGAAAACTTTAAAAGAAAATATTGACACACTAACGCTCACCGCAACGCCAATTCCAAGAACCTTGCAGTTTTCATTGATGGCCGCACGCGATTTATCGGTCATAAATACGCCACCGCCAAATCGTGTTCCTATCGAAAGCAACGTGATTCGTTTTAGCGAAGAAGCGATTCGGGATGCCATTCGCTATGAAATTCAGCGGGGCGGACAAGTATTTTTTATTCATAACAGAATTGAAAATATCAAAGAAGTTGCAGGAATGTTGCAGCGATTGGTTCCAGATGCTAAAATTGGTATCGGCCACGGACAAATGGAAGGCAAAAAGTTGGAAGGCTTGATGCTTGGTTTTATCAACAATGAATTTGACGTGTTGGTTTCCACCACCATTGTTGAAAGCGGTTTGGACGTGCCAAATGCAAACACCATTTTCATCAACAACGCCAACAATTTTGGCTTGTCTGATCTGCACCAAATGCGCGGACGTGTTGGGCGCTCGAACAAAAAAGCGTTTTGCTATTTTATTACGCCGCCTTATCATATGATGACCGATGATGCCCGAAAAAGAATTCAGGCCATTGAATTGTTTACCGATTTGGGCAGCGGCATTCAAATTGCCATGAAAGATTTGGAAATTAGGGGCGCTGGTGATTTATTGGGCGGTGAACAAAGCGGATTTATCAATGATATTGGTTTTGAAACCTATCAAAAAATATTGAATGAAACCATTGAAGAGTTGAAGGAAAATGAGTTTAAAGAATTGTATAAAGACCGTGATGAAAAACCAAAAGACTATGTAAAAGACATTCAGATTGATACCGATTTTGAAATTCTTTTTCCGGATGATTATATCAACGTGATTTCTGAACGATTGAATTTATATACCAAACTAAGCGAACTTAAAACGGAAGATGAACTGCAAAAATTTGAATTGGAATTGATTGACCGTTTTGGAGAATTTCCTTTTCAAGTGGCAGATCTATTAAACAGTGTTCGCATCAAATGGATTGCAAAATCTTTAGGGCTTGAGCGCCTTATCCTGAAAAAGCATAAAATGATTGGCTACTTTGTTTCCAACCAGCAAAGTTCATTTTACCAAACGCCTGTTTTTACAAAAATTTTGCAATTTGTTCAGCAAAATCCAATCGGCTGCACTATGAAAGAAAAAGAAACAAAAAACGGATTGCGATTGCTATTGACTTTTGATAAAATTACTTCCGTAAACAAAGCGTTGGCAACGCTTCAAAAAATATAAATTTGAAAAATCAGCATCTAAAACACATTATTGAACTAAATATTGCGATACTTTTAATCAGCACTTCAGGTGTTTTGGGCAAATTTGTTTCCATGCCGCCACCTGTAACCATTTGGTTTCGCTGTTTATTTGCGGTTGTTATTTTGGGCGCCTATTGCTGGTATAAAAAAATTGATTTAAAAATTTATAGCAAAAGAGACTTTAAAGCCATTTTATTGAGTTCTTTGCTTTTTGGCGCACATTGGATTACCTATTTTTATGCACTTCAACTTTCAAATGTTGCTATTGGAATGCTTTCTTTATTCACTTATCCGGTAATTACCGCATTACTGGAGCCTTTGTTTTTTAAGACAAAGTTGAATAAAATGCATATTTTATTGGGAATTATTGCATTGGTCGGCATTTATTTTTTAGCGCCCGAATTTAATTTGGAAAGCAATCATACAAAAGGTGTACTTTTCGGATTAATATCTTCCGTATTTTATGCCATCAGAAATTTAATGATGAAACAAAAAATCGCCCAATATCCTGGCTCAATGCTCATTTTTTATCAAATGGTAGTTGTTTCCTTGGTTTTATGGCCAGTGCTTTTTTTCTTTGAAGTTAAGCCAACGTCGGGAGATTGGATGGCCATTCTTGCTTTGGCCTTGTTTACAACCGCGGTTGGTCATACCCTTTTTGTGATGAGTTTCAAAAATTTCTCTATTGGCACCGCAAGTATTATTAGCAGTGTCCAGCCTGTATATGGCGTTTTATTCGGAGTGTTTTTGTTGAATGAAATTCCTTCAGAAAATACTTTAATCGGCGGATTCTTGATTCTAACCACCGTAGTTATAGAAAGTGTTCATTCAAATAAAAGGAAATAATATGGAATTTTTTAGAATTATTGACAAACAAACTACCGAAGAACAACTTCAAACCAAGATACATCCGAAAAGTATCGAAGAATTTACAGAAACCATGTTGTATCTTGAAAGCAACGAAAACAATTTTTTAGGTGCAACGCTTTGGGGCGAATTCAATATCAGTTACGATAAAATAAATGGCGGTGTCCGTTTTGCTTTATTGGATTGTCCGAATGCATTATCGTGGACAATTACTGCAGGTTTTCCTCCTGAAAAAGACAAAATAGTTTTGCATTGCACCATAAACAGAAGTGAAAAACCTCACGAATTTATTGAAGAAATTGAAGCGTTTTTAGAGGAATGGGAAGATGGTTTAAAAAAAGCATTTTAAATCTAAACCGCAAACTCAATTTTACAAAAATTGCTTTTTTACTTCGCAAGCCTTATCCAAGTTATTGTTTTGTCTGAATTTAAAAATTTCGATCAAGAAAATATTCGCCAGAAAATGTGTGAATTATGTAAGGTATTCATAGAATAGTGTAACTCATTCCCATCTGAGGTACTTAGCTTTGTCATCAAATGAAAATGCTGGGAAAACCAAATAAAAAACATACCTTTGGCCCCTTAATTAATTAACCCTAAAATCATAATATATGAAAAAAATTATTTTTAGCTTTATACTATTAGTAGCTATAACAGCAAATGCTCAAGAAAAAGAATACAACCAATGGTCTGTTGAGGCAGAAGCAGGGGTTCACAAACCAGCCAGCCCTTTCAGTCCAGGGTACTACACTTCAACCCCAAGTTTGTGGCAAGGTGGTTTTGGCGTACGTTATATGATGAATGAGAAATTTGGTATTAAGTTGGATGCCGGATATAATAGTATTGAAAATCACGATGATAGTCAAGCATTTGAAACCAAATATTTCCGAACCAGTTTACAAGGTGTCGTAAATATGGGTAATGTGCTTAATTTCAACAGCTGGACCAAGACTTTCAACTTGTTGGCACATGGTGGTATGGGATATTCTTTGAATACGCCTAAATCTCCAAACGATTTTGACAAAGGAGATCAAATGTTAAATTTAATTGTTGGTTTTACTCCTCAATTAAAATTAAGCGACCGCATCGCCCTTACCGGTGACTTAAGCATGGTTAATCACATCAGACAATCTGTGACTTGGGATGGAACACAAGCTGTAAACGGTGGTGGCTTAAATGGAAAACATATGTTAGTTAATGCTTCTGTTGGTTTAACATTTTACTTAGGTAAAAATGCCATTCACGCTGACTGGTATTCTGAAGAAGATGTTATTATGAGTAAATTGGATTCTTTAGATCAACGTCTATCTAAAGTGGAAACTGATATGAATGACAGTGACAATGACGGAATTGCAAACTACCTAGACCAAGAACCTAATACTGTTGCCAATGCTCTTGTTGATTCAAAAGGTCGTGCTGTTGATGTAAACAACGATGGAATTCCAGACACAATGTTAGCGCCTTTAGACGCTCGTTATGCAAGTAAAGGAGACACTCAAGGAGGCAATATCATCAAAGAATTGATTGACAATGGTTATGTAAATGTATATTTCCGTTTCAACAGTACAACTCCAGAAGATTATTCTTTACAATCAGTTAATTATTTAATTATCTATATGAATGAAAATCCTGGATCGAAAGCAGAACTTATTGGTTATGCAGATGAACTTGGCGACGCATCTTACAATCAAAAACTTTCTGAAAAAAGAGCAATTAAAGTACAAGAATTATTAGTTGCTGCAGGAATTGACGCCGCCCGTTTAACCGTTCGCGGTGGTGGTGAAGATGCTTCAGTAGATAAAAATTCTACAGGAGCACGTCAATTGGTACGTCGTGTAACTTTTAAATTGAAATAACAGTTCAACTACTTAACTAAATAAAATCCCCTTTGTTGCAAAACATTGGGGATTTTTTATTTTTTGCAGGCAGCTGCTTATTGTGTGCTTTTGAATTTTAAAAATACTGACAAAAAAGTATACTACTGGAAAAGTGTGAATTATGCAAAGTATTATTACAATTGTGTAACTAATTCTTAACTGAGGAGCATAGCTTTGTTACATAAACAAAACTATAGGAATCCCCAATTAGCATCTGCCCATTGGAACCTAAATTAATTAACTTTAAAATAAAAACTATAAATGAAAAAAATTATTTTTGGCCTATTCTTATTAGGCGCTATTACAGCAAACGCACAAGACAAAAACAATCCTTGGGCAATAGGCATTGGCGTAAACGCAGTAGATTTTTACCCCACTCATAATACAGAATATGGCGG
>MGWK01000076.1 GCA_001800975.1 Flavobacteria bacterium RIFCSPLOWO2_12_FULL_35_11
TCAGAGAATTCTAATTTTATATTAGAATAGGTAAGGGGGACTTTCAGTCCCCAGTAAAACAAACCTCTGCACTTTCAGTGCAGAGTAGTTTAGTTATTGAAAAATGAAGGTTCCTGTTACGCGTAACTGTGCTTGTGCTTTTCCGCTTTGACGGTATTCTCAATTCCCTTCAATAAGGCATCTGGATTAAACGAAATACTGTCAATTCCCTGTTCAACCAAAAACTCGGCGTAATCAGGAAAATCACTAGGTGCCTGGCCACACAATCCAATTTTTGTTTTTGACTTTTTCGCTTTTTCGATGGCCAAGGCAATCATGGCCTTTGCCGCTTTATTGTTTTCGTCAAAAAGTTCCGACATCAATTGGGAATCGCGGTCAACACCAAGGGTTAGTTGGGTAAGATCGTTGGATCCTATTGAAAAACCATCAAAAATTTCAGCAAATTCCTCCGCTAAAATAACATTGCTTGGTATTTCAACCATGGCGTAAATTTCCAATCCGTTTTCACCGCGTTTCAATCCGTTTTCAGCCATAATGTTAATCACTTTTTTACCTTCTTCCAGCGTTCTGCAAAAAGGAATCATCACTTTAAGATTGGTAAGTCCCATGTTGTCGCGTATCTTTTTTATGGCCTTGCATTCCAATTCAAAACCATCTTTGTATAAGTCGTTATAATATCTCGAAGCACCCCTGAACCCGAGCATCGGATTTTCTTCAAGCGGCTCAAATTGTTTTCCTCCAATAAGATTTGCATACTCATTTGTTTTAAAATCGCTCATTCTCACAATCACTTCTTTCGGATAAAAAGCAGCGGCAATGGTGGCGATGCCTTGGGCAAGCTGATCCACAAAATAATCTTCTTTGTTTGGATAATTGGCCGTTAGTTTTTCAATTTCATTTCTAATTTCCAAATCCTTGATTTTATTGAAATTTACCAAAGCCATCGGGTGAATTTTTATGGTATGCATAATGATAAATTCCATACGCAATAAGCCTACGCCGTTATTTGGATAAAAAGAAAGCTGGTATGCTTTTTCCGGATCGGCCAATATGAATTTCATTTCTGTTTTTGGCATTTGGATATTTGAAAAATTGATTTCTTTTTTTTCAAAAGGCAGGTTTCCCTTAAAAATGTAGCCTGTTTTTCCCTCAGCACATGAAATGGTGATTACATGGCCATTGGCGATGGTTTGGGTCGCGTCGCCACAACCTACCACAGCCGGAACGCCAAGTTCCCTTGCCACAATGGAAGCATGGCTGGTTCGTCCTCCTTTATTGGTGACAATTCCGGCAGCCATTTTAAGGACTGGATCCCAATCGGGCGTAATAGTGTCTGTAACCACAATTTCGTCTTTTTGCAGTTGTGAAGCTTCTTTGGGGGAATTTAAAATCCTTGCTGTTCCAACAATAATTTCTGATCCAACGGCATTTCCTGAGCAGAGCATTTCGCTTTTATCCAATAATTTATATTCAAAAAATAAGTTTTTGTCTTTCATTTGGTGCACCGTTTCCGGGCGGGCCTGAATAATGTACATATTTCCGGTAATTCCGTCTTTGGCCCATTCAATATCCATCGCCTTTTTATAATGTTCTTCAATATGAAGCGCCCATTCTGCAAGGGTAAGTATCTCTTTATCAGTCAATATAAATTGCGTTTGTTTTACCAGAGGCGTTTCCGTATTCATGATGGAAGCATGATTATAGGATTCGGCATAAATCATGGTTTTTGTTTTATCGCCCATTTTTTTCTGGATGATGGCATTTTTGCCCAGTTTCAAAGTAGGTTTAAAGACATAAAATTCATCGGGATTCACCAAACCCTGCACAATATTTTCTCCCAGTCCCCAAACTCCGGAAAGCAGAATAATGTTTTCAAAACCCGATTCGGGTTCCAACGTAAATCCAACCCCCGAACAACCTTTATCTGAACGAACCATCTTTTGAACGCCAACAGATATGGCAATTCCTTGGTGCTTAAATCCTTTGTCTTCCCTGTATTTTATTGCGCGATTGGTATACAACGATGCGAAGCAATTTTTAACCGCTTCCAGCAAATGTGCTTCTCCTTTGATATTTAAGAAAGTGTCATGCTGTCCCGCAAAGCTTGCTTCTGGCAAGTCTTCGGCTGTGGCGCTGCTTCTCACGGCCACTTCAAAATAATTGTTTTCACATAAATTTTTATAAGCTTCAATGATGGCATTTGAAAATTTTGCGGAAAAAGTTCCATGATGAATGAGTTCCCTTGCTTCCTGGCCAATGTCATTAAGGTTTGAATACCCTTTTTTATCCAGCTTTTTCAATGTGTTGTTTATGGCATCCCGCAAATTATTTTCCTTTAAAAACAAATTAAAGGCTTCTGCTGTGGTGGCAAAACCGTTTGGAACATTGATTCCTTTTTTTGTGAGTTGCGTATACATTTCGCCCAATGAAGCATTTTTTCCACCAACTTTAGCGATGTCATGGATGCGAATTTGGCTGAATTCTTTTATGAATGGGTTCATTTTATACTTGGATTAAAATTAATAATTTGCTTCATTAAAGCTTAATAAAGGGATTTTTCCGAAGGATTCCATTTCTTTAACCAAATCTCGGTGAAACAGTTTTTTTAGGAATCCGCTTTTTTCTCTTTCGAGCATGGCAACCATGTCGGCATTATTGCTGTCTAAGTAGGACTTCAAGGTGTTAAATATTTCTTCTGAAAACAACACTTTAAAATCTATTTTTTTATAGGTTACTTTCTGAAATACCATTTCTTTAAACCATTCCATTTTCAAATTTCCATCCCCATTAATATCTGTATCAATATGCACAACTTTAATTTTGGCATTGTATTTTTTGGCAATTTGGGAAACTTTATAAATGGCGCCAAGATCTTCTTGTTCAAAATCTGTTGCATACACAATGGTTTTAATCTTTTCGCTGCTCGCATTTTCAGGAATCGCCAATATTGGGCAAGGCGCTTTTTCAATAAGATTTATGGAGGTATTTCCCATAAAAAGATCTTCAAACGCAGTTTCTTTTTTCATCCCAATAACAATCATAAAAGCTTTATGTTCTGTTGCTTTTGAAAGTATTCCCTGGGCAACGGACAAAGCTTCAAATGCTTCGGTACTCACATGCAGCTCAGCCAATTCTTTGCCTAAGTGGTTTTTGCAGAATTTTTTGAGCTTTGTATTGTGTTTTTTGAGCGTTGTTTTTTCGAGATCTTCATAAAAAATGTCAAATTCCAATCCCAACATCAGTGGAAGTTTATACACATGAATGACCAATAAATCGGCTCCAATTTTTGAGCTTATTTGGTGCGCGTATTTTATGGCTGTTACCGCATTCTTTGAATAATCAATGGCACATATTATTGTTTTCATCTCGATTATTGTTTAGTTGGTTAATTATTAAAGATAAGAATCAAATAGGCGTAATAGAATGATATAACTCATTTTCGTCCCTGCGATAATTGATAATGGTCATTTTTTCCAGCGGAACGCTTTACTACATTTAAGGTGTAAATTTTGAGATTTTGCATCATGTTTAATCATTCAATATTTGTACAAAGCGGCTATTTTTCTAATTTAAAACGAAACCATCATGAGCGATTTTAGAAACAGACCAAACGGAAATTACATTTTTGACGCCAATTGGAAAGAGTTGTATGTCCTTACCAAACATTGGAAATCGGATTTGTTGTTTTATAAGGACGATTTGAAATTTTTAGATCATTTAATCGATAAGTATTTTATCTGGATTTCAAAAAAAGAGGACAGTGATGCTGTTCGGTCTATTGAAAAAAGCATCGTGAAAACAGATAAAATATGTGCTAATTTGTTGAAAAGGACAGAAAAGCATTTAACGCATCTTGCGGGTTTAATGGAAGATCCTTTTAAATATGATTCCCATCAATTTAGGACAGAACATCAGCAATTGGAAGATGACATCACAAATTTTGTAAAAACTTTTAGGGACAACAGAAAAGAGGTTTTTGAAGTGACCTCGCTGGTGGTTGAAAGTGATGATTTTATTCGTCAGTTTGTGGTGGAATGAACCTGTTTTTCTAGCGGTTAAAATTAGGGATATATAATTTATAATGCTGATTTTGAAGTGATTAATTAGCAAATTTTTACTACTTATTGATAATGCTTCAATGTCATTTAAATTTAAAATTATAGTGATATGAAGTTGTTTCACGTTAAATTGTTGCTTATTTCCTCGCTGATTTTATGCTGGCAATCAGTGCTTTCGCAAGACAGCATTTTTGTTAGTTTAGACGCGGCAATTGAACTGGCATTTCAAAAAAACACGAGCATCATTATTTCAAATGACGAATTAAATACTTCAAAATTTGCCTTAAAGGAAGCCAAAGCCAACGCTTTCCCGAAATTATATTTAAGTTCCAGCTACAACAGAAACATAGACAGGCAAGTGATATTTCTTTCCGAAGGTTTTGGAGAATCGAACACTGCCACAAAATTGGGATCAGACAATGAGTTTAGAAGTTCCTTGAACCTTTCGCTCCCAATTTATTCGGCATATAATTTTGCGAACAGAAAACTGGCAGAAACACAATTTAATTTTCAAAATGAAGCGGCCAGAGGCGTGCGGCACACCATTTTAAACGCCACAAAAAAAGCCTATTATAATTATTTGATTGTACAGGAAGTGGTAAAAGTTCAGGAAAGCCGTTTAAAAAATGCCAATGAATTTTTAGCGGATATTGAAAAAAGATTGAAAAGAGGAACAGTAACCGAGTTCGATGTTTCCTCAGCAAAAGTGCAGGTGGCCATTGCCAAAAGCAATTTATTGGAAGCCCAAAGCAACCTGATTCCCTCAGGAAATGATTTAAAATTGTTGTTGGGTTTAAATCCGGAATCCATTATTATACTGACTGAACCCATAGCTTTAAGGAATGATGAAATTATTGTTGAAACCGAAACTGCGCAACTGTTTCAGAAAAACAGCCAATTAAAACAATTGGAACTCGCTGTTGGCATCAATGAAAATCGGATTCAAATGGCAAAATCGGCTTATTATCCAACACTTGATGCCATTGGAAATTACAATTATCAGGCGCAAGCCAATAATTTTAAATTTTCAGAATATGATTGGGCGCAAACAAGTCTGGTCGGACTCCAATTGCAGTTCCCAATTTTTAACGGAACAGTCACGAAAAACAAGGTGCAGCAAGTGGCATTGGGTAAAAAAATTTCCGAAGAAGAAAAGAAATACGCCACAAAAGAAATCCAATTAAAGTTAATCGAACTGATTTCACAACTGAAATTTTCCAGACTTAAGGTTGAAGTGCAACTTGAGAATATGGACTTGACTGATGAAGCCCAAAAACTGGCAAAAAAAAGATATGAATTTGGTGTGGGAACAATTTTGGAGGTGAATGATGCCGAATTGGCCTACACGCAATCGCGCTTAAATTGGTTGCAGGCGCTGTTAAATTATAAATCAGCATATTATGATTATCAATTATTAATAGGAAAAGATTAAAAGATGAAACGAGCAAGACAAATTTTGACACACAAAGGAATGATTAATGGCGAACAGCATCTGCTCCCGCTAAAAAATAAAAATTAAACAGATGAAAAAATTAACATGGATCATACCAACGGTTTTAGTCATAGCGGCGGCAGTTTATTTTTTGATAAAGCCAAAATTAGCCGCAAAAAATCTCGATTTCACTTATGTAACGCTTGAAAAAGGAGATATTGAGGCGGTTGTTTCGAGCACAGGAACCTTAGAGGCCATCAATACCGTTGAGGTTGGAACCCAAATTTCAGGGACCATCAAAAGAATTTATGTGGATTATAATGATAAAGTAAAAGCCGAACAATTATTGGCAGAAATGGATTTGAAATTGTTGTACACAAATTTAATGAATGCGGAAGCCAATTTATCAGTCGCCCAAGCCAGATTGAATCAGGCAAAAGTGGAATTTGAACGGGACAAAGCCTTATTTGGGGAAAAAGTGATTTCAGAACAAGAATACAGCAACTCAAAATTCACCTACGAACAGGCTCTAAGCGCGAAAGAAGCGGCGATGACATCAGTAAAAAGCATAAAAGTAACGATGGGTTACGCGCAAATTACTTCCCCAATTAGCGGTACCGTAATAGACAGAAGCGTGGAAGAAGGGCAAACCGTTGCGGCATCTTTTGCTACACCAAAAATGTTTGTTATTGCTGAAGATCTTTCAAAAATGCAACTATTGGCCGATGTTGATGAAAGCGATATTGGTTTTATTCAAAATGGCATGAAAGTGCGCTTTACGGTACAAACATTTCAGGATAAGAAATTTTACGGCCAGGTAAGCCAAATTAGGCTGCAACCCATTAAAATAAACAATGTGGTGAATTATCAGGTGGTGATTGATGTTGACAATAAAAATGGTGAATTGCTTCCGGGAATGACCGCAAACATGGAGTTTATAACAAATGTTTCCAAAAATGTGCTGCTCATTAACAATTCGGCTTTACGTTTTCGCCCAAATGAAGCCATGCTGGAAGAAATTAAACCCATTCTTCTGAAAAAAGCCAAAACATTTTTACCTGATTCAATTCAACAGAATTTTGTTAATGCAGTCAATAATGAAGAACTTTATACGCCGGCAAATTTTAAAAAGAAACTGCCTGCAAAAATAGATGGTTTTTTTTGTAAAAATGAAAACGGAAAGTTGGATTTTAAGTTTGTTGCGCTAGGGATTAAAACAGGTTTGAAATCAGAAATAGTAAAGTTTTTAGATGATGTTCCCATGAAAGAGGGCGGAAAAGCAATCAATACCATCAAATCAAAAAAATAATAAATGGCTGCCAAAAAGGTCATAGAAACCAAAAATTTAAGCAAGGTGTTTAAAAACGGCGAAATAGAAGTTCACGCACTGACCGATGTCAATATTTTTATTGAAGAAGGAGAATTTGTGGCGATAATGGGTGCTTCAGGATCGGGGAAATCTACCTTGTTAAATATTTTGGGTTGTCTTGATAAGCCTACGGAAGGCGAATATTACCTTGATGGCGTTTTTGTGAACGATTTAAATAAAAATCAGTTGGCAGCGATAAGAAACCAAAAAATCGGATTTATTTTTCAGAGTTACAATTTACTGTCGCGCACCACGGCTTTGGAAAATGTGGCGTTGCCGCTTATTTACAACAGAACCGGTAAATTTTCCAATGCAGAAGAACATGCTAAAAAAGCGTTGGAAAAAGTAGGTTTGGAAAATCGAATATACCATAAAACCAACCAGCTTTCAGGCGGGGAACAACAACGTGTTGCCATTGCCAGAGCTTTGGTGAATGATCCTGCCATAATTCTCTCGGATGAGGCTACGGGAAATTTGGACAGCAAAGCGAGTATAGACGTGGCGGATTTGTTCGTAAAATTAAATGATCAGGGGAAAACAATTTTAATGATTACTCACGAGCCGGATATTGGGCAATTTGCAAAACGAATGATTTATATGAGGGACGGACGCGTTTTAACGGATGAATTTATAAAAAACCGGAATACGAAGGAAAGTGCTATGAGGGAATTGGAATTAACGGCTAAATAATTTATGATTATGCAACAGTTGTTTAAAACTATTAAAGTGGCTTTTCAGGCAATCAATAAGAACCGATCGAGAAGTTTGCTCACAGTTTTGGGAATTATTATTGGGGTTGGCGCCGTAATTATGACAATTTCGGCTGGAGAAGGCGCCAACAAGCAAGTTCAGGACCAAATTTCCGGATTGGGCACCAATTTATTGATGATTTATACAAAAATGGAACATAGGGGAGGAACGCACGTGAGACTGGGAAGGCCTATTGACAAAAAAGATTTTGACATTATTCAAAAAAATGCAGTCTGGATATCTAAATTGTCGCCTTTGGTAAATGTTGGCGCTCAGGCAGCAGGTCCTAATGGCTATAAATCTACGGTGGTTTATGGCGTGAATCATGAGTATTTTGATATTTTGAGTAGAGAATTGTCTTCAGGAGATTTTTTTAAAGAGGAAGATGTAAAATCGGCCGGCAAAGTTTGCGTTATTGGGGAAACTACCAGGGAAGAATTGTTTATGGATCTGGATCCAATCGGTCGACAAATTAGGATTGACAAGATTCCTTTTACGGTGGTTGGATTGTTAAAGGAGGAAGGTCAAGGCGCGATGGGACAGGATCAGGATGATATAATTTTAGCGCCTTATACAACCATTCAGGATCGTTTGTTCGGCCATCGAAGGGGTTACGATATGATTATGGCCAGTGCCCTGAATGAAAACAGTGTGGCGGATGCGAAAATGGAAGCCTCAGAATTGCTTAGGGAATCACATAAAATAAGAGATTTTGAAAAAGACGATTTTGAAATTACAACCCAAGTTGAACTTCAGGAAATTACAGGAAATATTACAGGCATATTAACCATTCTTTTGGGTGCCATTGCCAGCATTTCACTTATCGTTGGCGGTATCGGAATTATGAATATTATGTTGGTTTCCGTGACAGAAAGAACTAGGGAAATTGGAACCAGGCTGGCTATTGGCGCTAGGGAAAGCGATATTTTGACCCAATTTTTAATTGAAGCAGTGGTATTGAGTTTGGCTGGTGGCATCTTGGGAACTGTACTTGGCATTATTGGAAATATCGTTATTTATAAGCTCACCGATTTCTATATTCCAACGGCCCCTTATTCCATTATGATTGGTTTTGGTTTCGCGGCTTTGGTTGGCATTGCTTTCGGGTATTTTCCTGCGAGAAAAGCGGCAAAATTAAATCCGATTGACGCTTTGCGTTACGAGTAAAAAAGTAAAAATGTTGAGATAAAATAATAATAACTAAAAAAAACAGAAAATGAACAACTTACAAAACACATTGACGGAGATTTCCCAACTCACAAAAACAATAGAAACCAATTATCCGGAACTCTATCAATTTTTGGATGAAAACCCAATAACCATTCCATCGGAAAGCCATCCATCCATCGATAAAAAAATATTGCAGGATTATTTGGACAGTTTAAAGCAATTGTTGAAACATCACATGGAAACACACCAAAAAATAGAAAAGCCACAATAATTTAAAAACCAAAATCATGGGAGAAATAGCCACATCAAACCGACAAATTACGTTGTTTTACAATTCTAATTCCGTTAGGGCAAATAAAGCTTTGGCTTTTGCAAAAGCAGAAGGATTGGCATTACAGACGATAGATATTTTAAAAACACCGCTTACTGGTACCCAAATTGTTGAACTTGCAAATAGATTGGGATTAGAGGTTCATGATCTTGTAAATCAGGAACATCCTTCTTATATGTCAAAATTTGAACCGCATGAATTGTCCTCAGAAGATTGGATTAAAATGATACAGCACAATCCGGAAATCATGAAACAACCCATTGCTTTGAAAGGAGATAAAACAGTTTTGGTGGAAACGCCATCAGATATTTTAAAAATTTAGTTGAGATATATCATTTTAGGGGTTATAATTATCGAATAACTTTACTGTAATGGAAGTTTGAATGAATTTATTTGTATTAAAAGATTCATTGAAAATGAATCAATATAAAAAGCTAAAATCAATAAGCCATGATAAAAGACCACGGTAAGAATTATAACGATTTAGAAAAATTAATGAAACAACTGAATTCAGAAATTCCTTCAGAAATGGCCGGTTTTAACAACCTTCATAAAGCCGTTTTATCAGAAGGGGCATTGTCGGTTAAAACCAAAGAACTTATTGCTTTGGGTATTGCCGTTACGGCGAAGTGTGATGTGTGCATTGCTTATCACGTAAAAAATTCCCTTAATGCCGGAGCCAATTCTTCGGAAATTTTGGAGACCATTGGTGTCGCAATACTTATGGGTGGAAATCCGTCTATGATTTATGGTTGTGAAGCACTAGAAGCGCTGAATCAATTTATAGTACTGGAAAAAAATGGATCATAAAGAAGAAGAAAATAGCGATAAATCTTTTTCGGAAGAAAGAAATCCAATGACTTTGCCTAAAGGTTCTAAGCCCTATTGGCTTTATTTTTTATTTCTTTTTTTGATACTTTTTTCAATATTTAATTGGACCGCCACCAAACCAAATGAAATAAGTTGGTTAACGTTTGAACAAACCATGTTAAGCGCGCATGATGTGGCCAAAATTGTGGTGGTAAACAAAGAGTCTGCAGAAATTTATATTAAAGAAGACCGGCTTAAAGCGCCAAAATATTCGACTATTTTGAAAGGTGCCTTTATGTCTAAATTGGGTCCGCATTATGCCATTCAAATTGGATCGGTAGAGAGTTTTGAAAGCAAATTACAGCAAGCCCAGCAAAATTTTTTGCCGGAAGAAAGGGTTGAAATTACCTATCAGAATCGTACAAATTGGACGGCTGTGCTTTCCTGGATAGTTCCTTTTGGACTCCTCATTCTTTTTTGGGTGTTTATGTTAAGGGGATTGGGAAGAAGCAGTATGGGGGGCGGTTCTATTTTTAATTTCGGAAAATCGACTGCGAAATTGTTTGATAAGGATATAAAAAGTACGGTAACCTTTAAGGATGTCGCCGGTTTGCGGGAAGCCAAAAGTGAAGTGGAAGAAATTGTCGATTTTTTGAAAAACCCGAAAACATACACCAAATTGGGCGCTAAAATTCCGAAAGGCGTCATGCTCGTTGGCCCAACAGGAACCGGTAAAACATTGATGGCAAAAGCAGTTGCCGGAGAAGCGCAAGTTCCTTTCTTTTCCTTGTCGGGATCTGAATTTGTGGAAATGTTTGTAGGGGTTGGCGCTTCTCGCGTTCGGGATTTATTCAAACAAGCAAAAGAAAAAGCGCCGAGCATTATTTTTATTGATGAAATTGACGCAGTTGGTCGTTCTCGCAGCAAAGCCAATGCATTTCAGGCCAATGACGAAAGGGAAAATACCCTAAACCAGTTGTTGACGGAATTGGACGGATTTGGCACCAACACTGGAGTCATTGTGCTTGCCGCCACCAACAGGGCCGATATTTTGGATAAAGCATTGTTGCGTCCGGGCAGGTTTGACCGCCATATTTATTTGGAATTACCCACCAAACAAGAAAGAATGGAAATATTTGAAGTCCATTTGCGCCCCATAAAAAAAGCAAAAGATGTTGACGTAAAATTATTGGCTTCCATGAGCCCCGGATTTTCAGGTGCCGATATCGCAAACATTTGCAATGAAGCCGCACTGATAGCCGCGCGCAAAAAAAAGGAAGCGGTGGAACAAGAAGATTTTATGGAAGCCAGAGACCGCGTTGTTGGCGGATTGGAAAGAAAAGGAAAAATCATTTCGCCTAAAGAAAAGGAAATTGTTGCCTATCACGAAGCGGGCCATGCCGTGGCAAGCTGGTTTTTGAAAAATGTGGATGCTTTGGTAAAAGTTTCCATTATTCCAAGAGGAAAATCTTTGGGTTCGGCCTGGTATCTGCCTGAAGAACATCAAATTGTGACAAAAGCAAAATTTATAGACCAACTTTGTGCCACATTGGGCGGACGTGCGGCGGAAGAAATTATTTTCAATGAAGTGTCATCGGGTGCTTTGGACGATTTGGAAAAAGTGACCAAACAAGCCTATACCATGGTGGCATATTACGGTTTGAACGATAAAATAGGGCCCTTGAGTTTTTATGATTCCACAGGAGAAAATGAACGCTTTTTGGGAAAACCTTACAGTGAAAATATGGCCATGATTATTGATAAGGAAGTTCAGGCGCTTATTGTTTCTTCCTACAATAAAACCATCGAATTGTTATTGAAGCACCAAAGTAAATTGGAAAGTTTGGGTCAACTGCTATTGAAAAAAGAAGTGGTTTATTTGGAAGATCTTGAAAAAATTCTGGGAAAACGAACCAAAGAAATTCCGGCCCAAGTGAGGGATTAATTTTTAAAGTTAAAAGTTAAAAGTTTTTTTTAAAATGCTATTTTAATTTCAAATCAAACTCCCTTTCCTTTGGAAAGGGTCGGGGATAGGATCAAAACCTAAAAACACGCAAATAAAATAAATTTAAAGCACTTTATTATGGAACGAGAAGTCATTTTTAATTCGGATTTACATTTTGAACACAAACAATGGAGACGCGAACTCTTATTTTGGGAAGATGAGCTAAAATCATTGCAAAACAGGTTGAATGAATTGGCAATCCGCTGGACAGATAAAGAGGTTCTGGCGCAATTGGAACATTTTCAAAATCAGTTTATGATACACGAAAACACCATAAGTGAATTGGAGGACCATATCAACCTGCACGAAACCAATATTTCCGAACATCTTAAAAAAGGGGAGGATGTGTTGGATCTTCAATTGGTAAAAAAGCATATTGAGTTTCGAAACCAAATGGATACCCAAAGAAATTTGTACAGCGAACTTAAGGGTAATTTTTTCCGATTTCTTTCACAATATATGTAAAAAAGTTAAATGTTAAAAGTTATATGTTAGAAGTTAAAAGCTTTTCATTTTAAACAAATAGGAAATATCAAATAACATATAACGCATAACATATAATCAACAAATAAATTTAATTCCGTGGACACTAATTTTATAATTCCAATAGAAAATGGACAGCTTACAGAATTCGATTTTTTGATCAGAATGTTGGTGACTGCTGGCATCGGTTTTGTGTTGGGCTTGGAACGTGAATATTCCCAATATTCGGAAAAAGGGGAGATTTTCGCAGGGTTGCGCACATTTACGCTTGTGGCTCTATTGGGTTTTTTAACGGCTTATTTAGGCATTACTTTTACTTATTGGATTTTTATTGCTGGTTTTTTAGGCGTTGTAACCATAGTTGCCATTTCTTATTGGGTAACTTCAAATGAAGGAAATATTGGAAGCACCACCGAATTTGCGATAATTTTTACTTTTTTGCTGGGTGGCCTTGTACTTGTTGGCAGCATAAATCTTAGTTTGGCGCTTACCGTAATTACCTTGGTTTTACTTTCTCTTAAGTTAAGATTGAAATCTATGATTGGGCAACTCACCCAAAAAGAGCTGTTTGCTTTTGTGCGTTTTGTGGTGATCGCGCTTCTGATTTTACCTTTTTTACCCGATAGTTATTATGGGCCTTATGAGGTAATTAATCCGAGAGAAGTGGGTTGGATTATTGTATTGACTTCTGGAATTGGTTTTGTTGGCTATATTTTAATGAAATTTTTGGGAACCGACAGAGGCATTTTATTAACCAGTATTTTGGGAGGTTTGGTATCGAGTACGCTTGTTACTTTTACGTTTTCAAAAAAGAGCAAGGAAATTCCTGAGCTTTCACAAAATTATGCCGTCGGTATTTTTGCGGCGGCTACCATCATGGTACTCAGAATATTTTTATTGGTTTTTATTTTCAATAAAGCAATGCTTGTTGAATTGACAATCCCTTTGTTAATAATTCTTTTAACCACTTTTGGAATTGCCTTGTACTTTTATAACAAACAATTTGAAAAACAGCATGCAGTAGACAAAATAGTGTTGGGAGATCCGCTAAATATTAAGAATGCGGTATTTTTTGGTATTTTTTATATGGGAATTTTGCTGTTGGTTAGCTATGCAAATCAAGCTTACGGCACAAAGGGAATTTATGTGTTAAGCACCATAAGTGCGTTGACCGATATTGATGCAATCGCTATTTCGGTTTCTAAATTGGGAGGCACCACCATGAATTTGTTAATAGCACAAAACGCCATTTTGCTGGCCACATTGTCAAATACCGTCGTAAAAATAGGCATTGCGGTTTTTACGGGAAGCAGGCAGTTGAAAAAATATGTGCTCATTGGTTACGGTTTTATTTTTATTGCGGGTATTATTGGTTTTCTGGTTTTGAATGCTTAATTAGGCAATGAAAAAAGTAAAAAAATATAGAATAGAGACAATTTTGGGTTTTTGAATTTTTGCTGAAGGAAGGAAATAAAAAAGCTCCTGAAATTTTCAGAAGCTTGTAAAATATATTAATAGTTGATTATTTAATCATTGTCCGGAGCAGCTTCATAACTGCCTTCAAATTCGAGTGAAGGAAAATCTTCGTCTTTCAATAAGTTTGCTGATGACGTTACGCTGAAATTAATAAAGTCTTTTGATTCTAAATTCCATACAATGCCTTCAGCTTCGGGAAAAGGCGCATTTTCATTCATTTGTGCGCCAAACAAACGTTTCAGAATATTTCGGTCGGATAGACCTTTGCTAAATAATTTCAGCAACATTTCTTTGGTCATTTTAACAGCTGGATTTCCATCAATTGGTGTAATGGAACAATTTATTATTGTGGCATTTGCACTTGGAAATGTGCCATTGAACGCTTTAAAAAGCAGTTGGTTGCAGTTAAATAAGGTATATTGAAGTTCTATTTCCGGATATTCTTCACAAACGGTGTCTATAAGCATATCATTTGAAATCTGGTCAATTTGTCCTTCGCTTAAAAGCTCGCCTAATTTATGGGTAAGCACTATAATTGCTGCTTCTTTAGGTTCAAAATCGGTGATTGCCATTAATAACAATTCGTGCAAAGATTCATCTTTTACACTTCCGGCATCGGGAAAATTAAACTTTTCCAACAATTGAAAGTAATCTTCAGTGGTCCAGTAATCTTTTATTTCATCTACAGTTTTTATGCTGTTTATTTTTATATTGTATTCCATCGTTTTTAAATTGGTTATTTATGTGTTATCCCGCTAGTGTGGGATTAATTATTCATTTTTAATTATTCATTATTCATTATTCATTATTCATTCAAGATGCGTTAGGGACTGAAGTGAAAACCTTTTGAGCTTTTTATTTTAAGCGAAAAAAGTTTGGAACAAAAGGCCCGACCCGCAGGGGAACGCCCAACAAAAATTTGGGCAGGCCCGAAATATTTTTTAATCAAATTTACTTTACAATATGGGAATCAGCAAAAAAATAATAAATAAAAAAAGGACAGGGTTTTTGCCATGTCCTTTTTTCATTCAAATAATTCAAATAATATTCTATAACAAGTTAAAGAATTTAATAAGGTTTTAGTCATTTTAAATTGATGACAAATCAATTACTGATTAAAGTAATATGATTAAAAGTAAAATGATAATAATTGCACCAACTGAAATGTAGATACCGTTTCCAGAAGATCTAATTTCGGTATTGATTGCGCGAACTTCTTTGCGTAGTTCTTTCTTTTCAGCACGATTAAGATCAGATTTGTCCATGTCTTTAATCTCTTCCAAACGATTAAGCATCACTTGAATTTCTGCCGGGATTTCTTTTGCGGCTGTGGTAGGATTTTTTTCAGAAGCGCTAACTGTAGTAAATGCACCTAATGATAACATCATTATCATTAAGTAAAGTCTTGTTTTTTTCATTTTTTTGCTGTTTAAAATTGTTAAATTAGTGATACTGTAAATTTGCAATTAAATAACGCTTAATTTGTTACATATTTTTTAAGAATAATTACATAATTCACACATCCTAAAGTTAAGAAAAAAAAATGACAGGGCAAAACCCTGTCATTTCTCATTTCAAACAACCTTCTATAACAAGTTATAGAATTTATTTTTGTGGTACAATGTCAATAATAACGGTACGGTTGTAAGATCTTTCTTCTGGAAGTGTATTTCCAAAAGGAGCTGCACTTTCATTTTCACCCATTCCGCTTACTTCAAATGTTACACCAGTGGTACCTAATTTAGCCACACTGTTTTCTAAAGTTGTTTTAACGTCATTTGCTCTTTTATCAGACAATGTTTGGTTATAATCTTCTTCACCAATAACATCTGTATGACCGTGAATGATCACTTTTGCGTTGGCCGGAATTTTTGGAGCCACAACTTCTGAAAGATATTTATCGTACATCGCGATTGCATTGGCATCATCAAATTCATAAATAATACTGAATCTCATTCCTTCTTCAACTTTAGAAGGTGTCCAAGCAACAATGTGCGCAGTAGATTCTTTAGTTACAATCTCACCGGTTTTGTTTGTTCCGATCATTTTCACTTTGTAATCTCCTTCAGGACTTGTTCCTAAAATAGTGTTTCCAGAAATACTCACTTCTTCTTGTGTGTATGGGCCATAATTTTGTACAACGCCATTTTGATCTGTAATTTCCATTTTCCAAGTGCTGAATGCTTCATCTGCTCCGTCAACTTTAAAAGTAACGTAACTGTCAATTGGCGCTTCTTGTATAGCAATAATTTGTACTGGTTTCAAAGGAGCGTCAGGGCCACTTTGGAATTCCATTAACAATGCTGGAGAGCTGCTTTCAACAGAAACTCTTCGGTCACCTTCTCTAAGAAGTGCCAACTCACGTGTTCCGCCTGGTTGTTCTCCTGGAATTTTTGGTTTATTTCTTCCTTCAATTGCTATTCTTGTTGCATCAATGGCAAATACATCCACCAAATATTTCTTAACATTTTCTGCCATCAATTTTCCTTCAGTTGGTCCATTTTCTGATGATCCAACCAAAACAATTGTTGAGCCAGGATTTTTTCCCATACGGTCACCTAAAATATTTAAAATATTGTAGTAAACTGTCATTTCACGTTTTGAACGACCTGCCAATTCTGTATTTGGTGCAAATACTTCAATTTGATCTTCTTTGAAGTCTTTTACTTGATCTCTGTTCAACAACACATAACGTTTTGAGATATCTGTAGATTTTTCATCAAAATAGATATAGTTACGCAATGGGAAAGTTTCAGTAACTCTTATTTCTCCAGGAACATTTAATGGCGAGTTAACCACAAATCCAACTGTCGGAACAACTACTTCAACTTCTTCTGGTGAAGTTTTATGGCCGCTACCAATTTTAAGCACAACACCTGCTCTTACTGTGGTTAAGTTCCAAGTTTCTATTGAACGTGGATTTTGTCCAAAATAAGGATGAAAAGCTACAAAAGGAGAAAGCACCAATTGTGTTTTGCTGGTTGCTTTTGACAATTGCATATCATAGCCCATACCAATTTGTCCAGAGATAATTGTTTCTTCAACATCACTAAAATCTCCTTCTACATCTGCAGGAGCTACCTGATTAGGGAAATCTGGATCTATTCCTTGCTGATAAACAAATGCTTTGTCTTGGTTGAAAGCAAATCTTGGTCCTGCATATAAATAGAAATTTCCTTTAGTTGGCGCAAAACGCAAACTTGGTTCTACTGTAATATAGCTTAAGTCGGTTGACAAGTCGGCTGGACAATTACAATCGGTGAATTGTTGATCGAAATCACCTTTACGGCTGTCTAATCCTGCTTGTATAATAAATCCGAATCTTGTGTCAGGTTTGTGAAATTCTATGCTTGGTGCAAGAAACAATCCGATTCCTGTACCTTTATGAAAAGTTGTAGGCGGTGTGAAAGCTGCATTCAACTGTTGTGTTGAGCCATCATAGAAATTAAAGTTTGCACCACCGGCAATACCAAAATACCAAGAAGGTCTAGAGTATTGTACTTCCTGTGCTTGAAGCGGAGATTCAATTCCTGTCAAAATCAAGGCGCCTATAATAAGACCCTTCAGGGTTTGTTTTAAGGAGCCAGCAAAGTGTGATTCCTCGTTTAAATTAGTTTTATTTTTCATTTTATTTTATGAATTAAAAATTTATCAAATATTATTATTTTTAAAGTATTCCCCCCGAAGGGGAAACACTTCTAAATTTAATTAAGGTTTAACAACAGCGGCTGCATCTAAAGTAACTGCAGTTTGTGCTAATAATCTACCATTAATTGTTGCTCCTGTATTCAATGAAATCAAAGTTTTAGATAAGATATTTCCTTGGAATTGAACAGTTGTTCCAAGCATAGCGCCTGAACCGGCAACCATCCAGAAAATATTATCAGCTTTTGCGCCATTTGCTAAAGTTATAATTGCACCATCTCCTACCGTAAGGTCTTGATCAATGATGAATACAAACTTCGCACAATCTACACCGCCACCATCTAGTGTAATTCCATTTGTGATTGAAAGTCCTGTACCCCATTTATAAACACCTGAAGCCAATGTTTGACCATTAAGATTTCCAGCCATATATTCGGTTACATCTACAGCCAAACCATTTGCGGTAGTAAACGCAGTATGCATATCATTTACAGCTGTGTTTAAATTAGTAGGTGTTGGAACCGCATAACTAGGTGCGTAAATTTTTCCGGTTACCAAACTTGAAGTAGAATATGCAGCACCAGCAGTAAGAATTAAATCAAATCCAGTGATGTAAGTTGCTTCTAAAGGGAATATTCCCATATCACCTGTAACTGAAGTTGTGCCAGTTGTTGAAATTCCAGATTCTGCCAAAATTGCATAATTACCGGCCGTTCCTAAATCTACTGCAGGAGTGGCACATTCGCCACCAGCAGTTGCAATTAAAACAAAGTTTGCCGTAATATTTTTATTGCCATCCATAAGTACAGTTAATGGATTGTTTGTTCCTGTTGCATCACCTGTCCAATTAAGAAATTCATAACCTGAATTTGGTGTTGCAGTAAGTTCTACATTATCTCCATTGTTGTAAGTTGCGTTGTCAGGATTTTTCACAACAGTACCATTTACGGCAGTTACATTTAATGTATAAGCGCTAACTGCAAAATTGGCAATCAAGGTTGTGTTTGCACTTAATACAAATGTATAATTTGCATTGGTTGAAACTTGAACTCCAGCCAATGTCCAGTTCACAAAAGTGTATCCTGTATTTGCAGTTGCAGTAACTGTTACATTGCTTCCGACATCAAATGAACCCGATCCAGTTGTTGATCCGCCCGCAACCGGCAATGCTGATGTATTCACAGCAAATTGAGCTGGTGGTATTAGTGTATAATTTGCAACCAGCGTTCTGTCTGCAATTAAAACAAATTGATAATTTGCACTGGTAGAAACTTGAATTCCGTTTTCTGTCCAGTTAGTAAATGTGTACCCTACATTTGGTACAGCAGTTACAGTTACTGCAGTTCCTTGGTCAAACAAACCTCCACCAGCAGTTAATCCGCCAATAGATGGACTTGATGATACTTCAACAGAATATTCTGGTAAAGGAAGCACAGTAACAAATGACCATACATAATTTTCTTGTAAAGCATTTCCTCTTTCATCTTTAGCCAATGTAGTAATTGTGCCTGTATATTCCGTGTCTTCATCAAGTAGTGATGAAGGCGTAAATGTTGCAGTTAAATTGCTGTAAGTAACCGTTCCATCTATCAATGTACCATTAGCACTTACAGTAAATGAAGCCCCAGTAATTGTTGTAGGGTTCATTTTCTCATTGAAAGTGGCTGTGATAACCTGATTTAAAGGCACATCAATATCCCCGTCTTCAGGGACTGTTGATAAAACAAGTGGGCAAAGACCATCGACTTCATTGAAATCATCCTCTGCACAACCTGAAAATAATAATACAAATGCAAATGCAATTGTTGTAAGTAATTTTTTAGCGATCATAATTTTAAGGTATTAAGGTTTATAATTTTTGTTTTGGGGGTGTTAAAATTTTTCATTGAACAAAGGTGGTTACATATAGGAGTGAAAGCATTACACAATTTTAGCAAAGAGTTGTATAATTCACACATTGTTTTTATGTAGTAAAAGACATTATTGTTTTTTAAGGTTGAATTGTAACCGGTTGAAGTACAATGTTTTTGTTAAAGTTCAATGGTTGTTTTTGGTTTTATACTCTATCCAACTTCACAAATATTTTTTGTGTTGCTTTTTTATTTATTCGGATAAAAAATTGATGTTTTTTTGATTTGAGGAGAGTTGATGGCAAAAATAGTATCCTAAAAATTTCATAAAGTTTTAACTTTTTAGACAATTCTCAGGTAATAAATGGGATTTATTTAACTTGTTTAAAATTTTTATAGCCAATGGGTATGATTAGTTTACGGCACTAAGGCGGTTATTTCTGATTATACGAAAGATGAAAAAACAGAAACATTTCCAAACATATTTGTCTATGGCTGCTAATGTTATATTTAGTGGCGGAATTAAGTCTAAAATGTATCGCCAGATTTTTATTTCTTCTTTTTAACATTGCTGGAAATTAATAAAACGACCGTCATGAGCCATCCAATTGGATAGGGCAGGATAAGGGTTCCCCACCACCAAGATAATGTTGATTTGCCGCCAAAACCTCCAAGTGACGAAAAATAGAACATAAAAAATACGCCAAAAATAATCAATATCAATGCTGCCACGAATGTTTTCCAATGCCGATCTTTTGTATAGTAGGTCGACAATGCAATAAGTGCACTGCCCAATATAATTGCGACGGATCCTTCTAAAGGATCAATGGTGCCAATTACAAAAGCAGTAACACCTATTATGTAAATAACGCGCGTCCATTTTGTTTTCTCTTTCATTGATGTTGATTTAAAAAATGGATTGCTTTTTATGTCAGTTTGTTATTAGTTGCAGTGGCATTTTTTATGCCAGCAGCAAATCAAATAGCAAAAAGGCAATTTACTAAAGAATCTTTCTTCCTTGAATAACCCTTAAAATAACTGCGATAACGGCGATTACCAATAATATATGTATGAGTCCGCCCATATTATATCCCAAATATCCAATGGCCCAAAGAATGATCAGGATGACTGCAAGTGTGTAAAGTAGATTTCCCATGAGTTGTTTTTTTTAATTATTGATTCTTTTTTATTCTGAAGTTTTTAAAGGTGGCTTCCAAAAGCATTCTTAACATGATTAAATGCTGCCTTAAATAGTTCTAGTTCCAGGATTGCAATAAAATTAGCATTTTCATTTGTGTCATGTTTTGATAAATATCAGTTTAAGAAATGATTAATCTCAGTTTTTGGGAGGTTAAAAATGTTGATGATGTTTAGGCTGAAACGTTCACCGAATGCGCTTTAAGAAAAAGGCTTTTTTTGAAGAGCGCAAATTTCTAAACAAAAAAATACCAACGTTATAACGCCGGTATTTTATAAGTAAAAATCGATTTTAAAGTTTTAAAGGATCCTTCTTCCTGAAATAAGTCTAAAAATAACTGCAATCACTGCAATTACCAATAAAATGTGAATAAGTCCGCCCATACTATATCCAAGGAATCCAATGGCCCAAAGAATTACTAAAATGACTGCAACTGTGTAAAGTAGATTTCCCATGATTATTTATTTTTTTAGTTTAACTGTTTATTTATTTAATTATCAAATTGGCTATTTCCCTATTGTCTATTGGCTTTTGCCTAATTTTATTACTCGTTTTTAACCGTAAAGTTTTTAAAGGCTTCACCCAAATCATCCATATCCTTGTTAAACTCTGTTTTGAATGTTTCCCAGTTGTCTTTTCCGGTTACTTCATACTCATCCAATTTCTTTTTCATTGCAATGTTTTTTTGTTCCAGTACCGCTATTTGTTCCTGGTAATAAGCTTTTGCATCTTTTTTTGCATATTCTATTTTAACATTGAATTCGGCAATCATTTGGTTGTTTGCTTCTATTTTAGCCGCTGTTTCTTTCTTGAAATTTTCAACATCTGCCAAGTATTCTTCTTTTGCTATATTAAAATCTTCATCGGCTTTAATAGACTTGTCTTCTGCATTATCTACCTTTTCAGCAGCAGTGTTGCAACTTGTGAAAACAGCGCCTGCTAACAATAAGGTAGCGCTAAGTGTAAAAATTAATTTTTTCATTTGTATGGTTTTAGTAGTTTCTATTAATTACGCTATTGTGCTATAAGGTTGTAATAATTTTAAGTATCTCTTCTTTTGATTTGCCTAGTTTTACCTGAAGTTTTTTCACTACATCATCTTGTTTTCCTTCCACAAACAACAAATCATTGTCGGTTAACTTGGCGAATTTTCTCTTTAGTTTTTCTTTTGTCTCATGCCAGTTTTTTCTTAATTCTATTGAATTTTTCATGTTTTTTTCCAACTCAAATTGTTCATTAATCATCATTTTGTAAAGGTATGCCACATTATTATTGGTGGCCTTACATAACTTTTTATAAAAGTTACATAATTCACACCTTAAATAATTTGAACTGCTTTGAGAATTGGGGTTATTAATTTTTTCAATAATGGCATAGATCATAATTCCACAAGCTTAAGCGGTTTATAGGAATGTTCTTATTCTTTTTTTGCTTCAGCGGCTTCTTCCTTGTTTTTAGCGGCTTCCCTTTCTTTCTTTTTAAAATATCCCTTCAACAGAAAATTGCTTTTTGCGGCTTCCATATTTTCTTTCAATCCCTTACTGCTTTTTTGTAGGTTTCCCATTGTTTTGTTAAGACTTTCAGCCATAGTGGAGTCCTGAATCAACATACCAAGTGTTCCTTTTCCTTGATTGATATCATACAATATTTCTATAACTTGTCCTGAAATAACCTCAGCATTTTGTGCCGTAACACCTAGGCTTGCAATAATAGCATCTGTTTCAACAGGTTCAATTGATGCAATAAATTGCCCGCTTTTTACCGATTTTGTTTCGGCGCTACCTTGGGTAATAATTAAAATCCGGTCACCAATAATTCCTTCCGAACCAATAGCAGCCATACAATCTGTTTTAATAAATTTCTGAACGTCTTTTTGAACAACCATATTCACAATTACGGTTGAATCATTGATGATTCTAATATTGTCGACCGTTCCAACATTGATTCCTGAAAACCGAATATTGTTGCCAACCTGCAATCCGCTAACGTTATAGAAAGTGGTGGAGAGGCTAAAAACCGGATTAAATAAGTTTTTTTGGCGACCTATCAGAAATATTGCAATGGCAAAGATTATAAATCCTGCGGCAACGAAAAGCCCTAATCGTACTTTGAATTTTGTTGAGTGTGTATTCATATTATTTTTTTATTAAATATTGTTATTAGCGTTATTTTGTTTTTGTTGAATTGTTTTGATTTTTTTATTATTTGAAGAAGGACATAATTAATGGATCCTCCGATTTTTCAAATTCTGAAAGTTTTCCTTCTGCATAAACATAGCCTTCGTGCAACATAATAATACGGTCGGCGGTTAAGCGCACACAGGCAATATCATGGGTGATAATGATAGAAGAAGTTTTGTATTTTTTTTGAACCGAATTGATTAGTTCGCTTATTTCATCCGATGTTACCGGGTCGAGCCCAGTTGTAGGTTCATCATACAACATAATTACCGGATCCAAAATAATGGATCGAGCCAAGCTAATTCGTTTACGCATTCCGCCGGACAGTTGTGAAGGCATTTTATCCAGCACATCTGAAAGTCCAACATTTTCCAATACTTCAATTACTTTTTTGTCAATTTTCTGCTCATTCAAACCTCTTTTAATTCTGCGAAGCGGAAATTCTAAATTTTCTTTTACCGTCATGGAATCATACAAAGCACCACTTTGGAAAAGAAAACCGATTTTCTTTCTTAATTCGGATAATTCATTGCCTTTTATGGAACATACATTTTTGCCAAGCATGGAAATTGTGCCGCCATCAGGATTTAACAATCGCACAATGCATTTAATCAGCACCGATTTGCCCGATCCTGATTTGCCCAGAACGACCAAGTTTTCGCCATTTCGAAGTTTTAAGGAAATATCTTTTAATACTTCGAGTTTTCCAAATGACTTTTTCAGATTGGTAATTTCTATCAATGTTTCAGAAGTTATTTTTTCTTCTGAAATAGTGTCTGAACTAGTTTCTTGTGAATTTTTCATAACCACATATCTGTTATTTGTACCGCAATCATATCAACAATAATGATCAACAAGGATGACAATACCACCGCGGCATTTGCTGCTTTTCCAACACTTTCGGTGCCTCTTCCGGCGGTGAAGCCTTTATAGCATCCTACAATGCCGATGACCGCTCCGAAAAGGAATGTTTTTATTAAGGCAGGAAAGAAATCTAAAAAAGTGATTGACCCAAATGCCCGAAAAATATACAGTACCAGCGACACATCTCCTTTTATGTTTACGCCAATCCAACTTCCCAAAAACCCGAATGCATCAGCAAAGAGAACCAAAATTGGCAGCATTAGTGTGGCGGCAAGTACACGTGTTACAACGAGATACCTGATGGGATTGGTTGCAGAAACTTCCATGGCGTCAATTTGCTCTGTTACTTTCATCGACCCTAATTCTGCGCCCATCCCCGAACCAATTTTACCTGCACAAATTAAAGCGGTAATTATAGGGCCGATTTCGCGAATAATCGATACAGCGACCATACCCGGAAGCATAGTGACTGCGCCAAATTTTACCATGGCCGGACGTGATTGAATTGTAAGCACAAGTCCCATAATCATTCCGATAATAATAATAAGCGACAACGATTTATTGCCTATTTCATAACACTGGCGCAAAAATTCCTTAAATTCAAAATTTCGTGAAAATGTTTCCTTAATGATTTGTTTTATGAAAAGGGACATATCGCCAACTTCTTTCAAAAAACTATTTGCCCTTTCTTTTTGATCAAGCGTTTGTTCGCTGAGCCTAATGGAACGCGCAGTCGCTAAACTTTGTACTTTTTTTATGTCTAGGATTTTTAATTTTTTCATACTGTATTTTTATAAGTGCCTTCTCATGTTTTAAATAATAATGCCAAGGGATCGCTGTATTTAAATCTGTCTTGTGGCATCTTTTTATTAAACCTATTATTCAAAATAATCAATTAGTAAAGGTAAGTTTATAGGATGCCGAAGTTGTTACATAACTTTTAAAAAAAGTTGCAAGATTCACATATTTACCAGATATAGAATGATTTAGGAGAAAAACGGTTTCTATGCTAAAGATAAACGTCAATAATTTTTTTGAGAATAAATTAGGATGGGCACAAAAAAAGACTGTCTTTTCAGACAGCCTTTTTTTGGGGTTGGCTATTTTTAATAAATTATGGTTGCGTAACCCTATTTGCATCAAGAATTACAGCTGTTTGCGCCAAAGCTCTTCCGTTAAAAGTTGCACCTGTTAGAAAAGTAATGCCTGTCTTTGACAAAACAACACCTTCAAAATGAGAGGTTGTTCCAAATATTGCATAACCGGCTACCTGCCAAAAAATGTTTTTAGCTTGTGCACCTCCGGCAAGTTTAATTTTTACGCCAGCGCTTGTGGTAAGATTTCCTGCAATTTGAAAAATCCACACATCATTTGGTCCGCCTGAAATGGTAACATCGGTTGGCACCGTAACGGCACTTGTCCATTTATACAATCCTGGAGTTAGGGTTTTGCCACCTAAATTACCTGTTCCCAATTCAATAAAATTGGGAGAAGGACGCCCTGCAGCATCATCATAAGCCGTAATCATATTTTCAACAGCTACAGTAAGGTTGCTTGAGGTTGGAGCAACCATATCAGCAGCATATATTCGTCCGGAAATTTGTGGAGATGTTGCAAATCCAGTGGCAGCTGTCAAGCCAAAGCCTGTAATAAATGATGCGGCGGATTGGCTAA